>JAHBTI010000017.1 GCA_019638705.1 Bacteroidota bacterium | reverse complement strand
CATTATTGAGCGAGCTTGTGGGAAAGAGAACTGAAGTCGTAAAATCATTTCTCGATACGCCTCCTATCGTCGGCTACTCGAAATGACAAAGGATACGCCCTCATTCTTCGGGCTACTCGAAGTGACAGGGGACTTTAAACAAATCAATACATTACCGCGAACTTTTAGGATTCAACGCTATTTTTAACGAGAAAATATTTGAGTACAGGGCTGCCGAACGGTCGCCAATATCGGTAAGGGCGTAATCCAACGTAAATAGTTTATAATGAATGCCCACACCAAAATTGGGTTGCACGGTAGTAATCAAGTAAGAGCCATTGTCGTTTAATTGTTTTTGAATATTACCCAAACCGCCGCGCAAATAAACCAAACCCTTATAGCCAATTTCTACGCCAAACGCAGGTTCTAAGCTCCACACATCGCTTTTAATGACGGTGTTTCTCATACCGTCAAATGTGTTTATCAAATTAATTTCGCCCAATACCGAAATGCGGTCTTTCCAAAATTTTTCGCCGCGAGATACGCCCAAAATAAGTTTCGGTAAAGTTAATTCCAACGATGATTCAGGCACTTCGTTTCCTGTGGCAATTAATGTTTGAATGTCTTCGGGGTTCATGTTAAAACTCCACGCATTAAATGTGCTTGTAACATCGCGCACCATTGCCGCAAATTTCCAATTACGGTAAGTGTATTTTGCACCTGCATCTAAACCAAAGCCCCAAGCACCGCCAAAATCGCCAAATTTGCGCCGAATAATTTTAAAATTCCCGCCCAACTCCACACCTTTTAACTGCGGAATTTTTCGGGCGTAACTTAACAAGGCAGCAAAATCAACTGCGTTAAACGATGTAATTCTGTCGTAATTAATATTGCCGAGCGCATCAACCAAATCTAAGGTGTTGGGAATATTATCCACACCAAAACGCAAAACCGAAATGCCTGCCACGCTGTTGCTGTCAATGCGTTTGGAAACACCGATGTAATCGTATTTGGCAATGCCTGCAAAATATTCGGCGTGCATTAAACCCACTTCTATATCGTTTTTTTGCTGTAATAATCCTGCGGGATTCCAATACCCTGCATCAACCCCCTCGGCAGAAACCACATTGGTATTACCCATGCCCAAAGCGCGTGCGCCAACGCCAATGTTTAAAAACTCATTGCTGTATTTGCGCACTAATTGAGCCTTTGAAACAAAAGAGAGGATTAATAAAAACGATAATAAAATGTGGCGCATAATGAGCGAATGAATTTAAAGCAAAAATTTGAGTTTATTAACGGAATGGTACGTTTTTTATTGTTTGAGAAAACCGGTAAGAGATTAAGATTATTAAGTAACCTTCCCTACATCTTAATTTTGAAGTTGTCTAAAGTCCAATAACGAATTGTCAGTTCGAGTAGGTTTGCGGCCTCTTTGCAAACCATATCGAGAACTGAAGTCGCAAAATCACTTCTCGATACGCCCTCATTCTTCGGGCTACTCGAAGTGACAGGGGGACTTTAGACAATTTCTTTCTTAATTCCTTAATGGTTCAGTTAATTTTTTTTCGCAGTAATTTTTTCTCACTCTGAATTTTTTTGTTTTTTGTTTTCTTTTGTTTTGAGGCTTTGCTCGGTTTGGTGGCTTTGCGTTTTTTTACGGGTTTCAGCAATTTTTTCAGCAGCAAAATTAATTTTTTCCGTGCTTCTTCTTTGTTTTGTAATTGTGTGCGGTGTTCGTTGCCCACGGTTTTTATCATGTAATCGCCAACCAAATAGGTGTTTCCTTGCAGAATGATGTGCTTTTGCTCTTCGGTTAAAATCTCGGAAGCGGCTACATCAAAATTCAATTCCACTTTGGTTTCTACCTTGTTTACGTTTTGCCCGCCTTTGCCACCCGAACGCGAGGTGTGAAAGGAAATTTCGTTTTTTAAAATTTTAATGGCTTGTTCTTCTGCTAACATCATGGCTTTAATAACAGGTTTTGAAGTTACGAATTTCTGAAACCGCTTTGCGCTACATTTATGCAAATGAAAACCTTTTTTCTCTGTTTTATTTTGTTGGCGCAGCTTACGTTTGGGCAAACCATACAGCAATGCCGCCAGCGTTTTGACACTTATTTAAACTTTAACCGCTCTTTAAACAATGTTGTAAAGTTTGAAAGCGAAGCCATTTACATATTTAACCTGCAAGGCAAAAAAGAGTTTGCTTTTTATGCCGATGAAATTGTTGCACTTGCACATTTTTTTGAAAACTCAACATACAAACAACAGGAAAGTTTTATAAAACAAAAAGGCGTGAAGCATTTAAGTAAAAAGATACTTGACAGTTTGCTCGCCATAAACAACACACGCAAAATTTCTGCAACACATAATAAATTGCCCTTGCAGGGAATACGCATAGCCATTGATGCAGGGCACTTCGGCACAGATTTACGCGAAGCCGAAGCCGAAAAAAAGTATTTGTATTTTGCCAAAGCAAATGGCGACACGGTAAAATTATTTGAAAGCGTTTTAACCTTTAACACCGCGCTTATTCTCAAAAAAATGTTGGAAGAACAGGGCGCGGAAATTTTTCTCACCCGCGCTCAAAATAATTACACCTCGTTTAACTGCACATTTACCGATTGGCTTGAAAAGCACAAACAGAGAACGCTTGACAGCATGAAAGCCGCAGGAAAAATGCCGCCTGAAAAATATAACAAACTGAAAAAAGCAAACGCGCGTGCCATGTATTTGGACTTTTTTAAAGACCATGATTTAATTAACCGTGCTAAATTGATTAACCAATTTAATCCGCACGCAACGGTAATTATTCATTACAACGTGGACGAAAAAAATGTGGACTGGATAAAAACCACACCAAAAAATTTTACTATGGCGTTTATTGGCGGTGGTTTCACAAGCAATCAGTTTGACAAAAGCGAAACCAAAATAAATTTTATCCGTTTGCTTTTAACCAATCAGTTAGAACGTTCTGAAAACATTTCCGCTTCAACGGTTTCAGCCTTTCATAAAAATTTAAATATTCCTGTTGCCGAAAAAACTTCAGCAAGCTATTTAAACAAAAGTTGTGTTGCAACAAAAAGCGCGGGCGTGTTTTGCCGCAATTTGGCTTTGTGCCGAAAAATAAATTCGGTGCTGGTTTACGGCGAAAGTTTGTATCAGGACAATGAAAACGAAGCGGAACAACTGATGAAAAATGATGTGAATTTATACGGCATTCAAACCAATGCGCGTGTGGTGAGTGTTGCAAAAAGCTATTACGAGGCTATAATGGAAACGGTGAAAAAATAAAACGCTCCGCGAGGTTTACACTTGCGGAGCATTTACGTTTAAAAGAAAAAATCAGTTTACAAATGTATCACTTCGCCATACGCCGCTGCTGCCGCTTCCATAATGGCTTCGCTCATGGTTGGGTGCGGGTGCACGGTTTTGATGAGCTCGTGTCCTGTGGTTTCTAATTTTCTCAAGGCAACACATTCAGCTATCATTTCGGTTACGTTTGCGCCAATCATGTGTGCGCCCAATAACTCACCGTATTTGGCATCAAAAATTAATTTAATAAAACCGTCAGGCGCACCTGCGGCTTTTGCCTTGCCCGATGCAGTAAACGGAAATTTGCCCACTTTAATCTGATAACCTGCTTCTTTGGCTTTCTTTTCTGTAAAGCCCACGCTTGCTACTTCGGGTTGGCAATAGGTGCAACCCGGAATGTTATTATAATCAACAGGCTCAACGTGCAAACCTTTTATTTTTTCCACGCAGGTAATTCCCTCGGCACTTGCAACGTGCGCTAAGGCTTGTCCGCCCACGCAGTCGCCTATGGCGTAATATCCTGCCACGTTGGTAGCATAAAATTTATCGGTAACAATTTTTCCTTTGTCTGTTTTAATGCCCGCTTCTTCCAAGCCAATGCCTGAAATATTGGCTTCAATACCAACGGCAGACAACACAATTTCTGCTTCCAACGTTACATTTCCTGTTTTGGTTTTTACGTTTACTTTACAGTTCGCACCTTTGGTATCAACGCTTTCCACCGAAGCCTCGGTCATTACATCAATGCCGATTTTTTTAAACGATTTTTCCAATTGTTTTGAAACATCTTCATCTTCCACAGGCACAATGTTTGGTAAAAATTCCACAACGGTTACTTTAGTTCCCATAGTGGCGTAGAAGTAAGCAAACTCCACGCCGATAGCTCCGCTTCCCACCACTACCATAGATTTTGGCAGCTTAGGCAAGGTTAATGCTTCGCGGTAGCCGATAATTTTTTTACCGTCTTGCGGCAAATTTGGTAATTGGCGGGAACGCGCACCTGTGGCAATAATAATGTGATTGGCTGCGTAAGTGGTTGCTTTTCCGTCTGCACCTGTTACTTCCACTTTTTTACCTGCTTTTACTTTGGCAGTGCCCATGATGACTTCAATTTTATTTTTTTTCATCAAAAACTGCACGCCTTTGCTCATGCCCTCTGCCACATCGCGGCTGCGTTTTACCACCGCACCGAAATCTGCCGAAATGCTTCCTGCCGAAATACCGTAATCTTTGGCGTGGTTTAAGTATTCAAACACCTGCGCACTTTTTAATAATGCTTTGGTAGGAATGCAACCCCAGTTGAGGCAAATACCGCCCAAATTTTCTTTTTCAATTACAGCCACTTTAAACCCCAATTGCGAAGCGCGAATGGCTGTTACATATCCGCCCGGACCGCTGCCAATAACTATTATATCGTAATTCATATACTTTGTATTTTTTAATTTTAGAAAACCCGAATGTAAAGACTTTTGTTTGAAGAAAAAACTTTGCTTTTATTTCTTCCATGCTTTAAGCAACAAACGCTCCACAGGCATTTTATTTACAATGTGCGATTGCACAATTTCGCTGACATCTTCTTTTTTTACACCCACATAAAACGCGCCTTCGGGATATATGGCAACTGTTGGACCCAAATCGCAAATACCCAAACAACCGCTTTTGTTGGCGCGAACTTTCAGGTTCACGTTTAAGTCTTTCAACTGTTTTTTAAACTCTGAGGTAAGTTCTAAACCATGCGTTTCACCGCAACTCAATTTTTCCGTGCCTGTGCGCTGATTGGTACAAACAAAAATGTGAACATCGTAAATCATAAATAAATTTTTAAGTCATAAAGGTAAGAGTTAATATATACAGAAAAATAAAATTTACTTTTGCCACAAACGTAAACAAAAAAACAAATGGCATTACATTTAAAAACACTCGGCATTCGCAGTTTAAGCGCAGCAGTATTTGTTATTTTATTGGTTGGCTCGGTAATGTGTAATTATTTTAGCTTCACCCTTTTCTTTTTTGTGGTGAGCATGATTGGCTTGCATGAGTTTTATAAAATAGCTGAAAAACTTGGTGCACAACCTTATAAAGTAATTGGTTTTGTTTCGGGAATTTTGACATACATCGTATTTCTGAATATAGGTTTTTTAGCTTATTTAGTAGTAATAAAACCTATTTTAACGCCATTGCCTTTTATCATGCCTTTTATCATTTTCGCAGTTGCTTTATTCAGCAAACGAGCTAATCCCATTCAAAACGCTTTATTTACAATTGCAGGAATTATTTACGCTGTATTGCCTTTTGCCTTATTACACAACATTCAATCGTTCAACGAAGAATTGTTTTCTAAACGAATTATGGGAATAATTTTTCTGATTTGGAGCAACGATACCTTTGCGTATTTGGGCGGAAGTTTGTTTGGCAAACACAAAATGATACCGCGTATTTCACCCGGCAAAACGTGGGAAGGAACAATTTTCGGCATTTTAATGACGGTTGGCGTAAGTTTTTTAATTCAAAAATTTTGGATTAAAAGCGACGAGGTTTTATGGATAATTTTTGGTGTGAGTGTGCCGATTTTAGCTACAATCGGCGATTTAGTTGAAAGTATGTTGAAACGACAGGCAGGTATAAAAGACAGCGGCAACATTATGCCCGGACACGGTGGTATTTTAGACCGTTTTGACAGTTTGATTTTTGTGTCGCCTTTTGTGTTTGTAATACTTACCGTTTACGACATTAACAGATTTCTGTTTTCGTAGAGAAATTATTCCACAATTATTTTTCCTGTGGCAGTTTGTTTGTTGTTTGAAAGAATTTTGTAGAAATAAATTCCTTTTGCTTTTAAACAAACAGAATTTTTTGTGTTGCTTAAATCGCTTATCACTACTTGTTGCCCAAGAACGTTGGTAATTAAAATGGTTGTTCCCTGTTCAAAATTTCCTTCAACGAAAATTTCGCCCTTGCTTGGGTTTGGATAAACCCTCAACTCTAAACTTTCATTTTTCAACCCATCAACCCCCACGCAGCCAATAGTAATACTAACAAACCTTGTACTTTTGCAACCGATTTGGCTTGTGCCTGTAACGGTATAGTGTGTAGTTATATTGGGTTTAACAATAATAGCCGTTGAGGTAGCGTGAGTATTAACTCCCCATTGCCAATAATAATTGTATGCTCCTGAAGCCGTAAGTGTGAGTATTTGCGGACTGCAAAGTGTATAATTACCGCTTACATCAAGTATTGGCAGAGGCGCAACGCTTACGATAACAGCAGAACTATTGGCTATACAACCGTTTCCGCCCGTTCCCGAAACAGAATATTGCGAAGTAGTTGTCGGGAAACTTATAATGTTTGGCGTTTGTGCGCCGTTACTCCAAGTATAAGTGTTTGCACCGTTTGCATTTAGTAATGTTGCATCGCCGCGACAAATTAATGTGTTTCCTGCTATACTAACCGTAGGTACAGGAATAACATGAATAATGACGGAGTCTGCTTCCGATGAACAATAATCTAATGTGTAGAAAAAACAAACGGTATCTGCGCTTGGACTTATTTCGAGAGATATGTTTGAATTGTCCCAAACGTAAGAATAGTTGCCGTTGATACTAAGTGTGGTTGTTTGCCCCTTGCATAATACCGTATTTCCCGATACACTATACTGCGACAAAGGATAAACAGAAATAGCAATAACAGTTGAAATGGAACAGCCATTCAGTAAATTTGCAGCCTCAATGTTGTACGTAATGTTGCTTGTGGGAGATAAAACAACCGATATGGAATTTGAACTTGTACTCCAAGTGTTGGAATTTACGCTTAATGTATTAATCCCCGAAGCCGTTAATGTTTGTGATTGACCAATACACATAGGATTATTTCCAAGCATATTAACTGAAATTTCATTAACGGTATAATTTCCTGTTGCTGAAACTGTACAGGTTTCCATAACATTGCTGTATGTATAAGTGTTGTTTCCAAAGTTTGCTAAAGCCGTGTTCAATATTCCGTTATTGTTTGAGTAACCGTTAAAATAAAAAATTCCACCTGTGGGGCTTGCACTTGCTGAAATATCAATTTGTCCCGCATTAGAGCAAAGTTCCGAAAGCGGTGTTAATGTCGGTGTTATGGGATTATAAACAGAAAGGGATAACGTTTTTGTAAGCGGGCAATAATTAATTGTAGGCGAAACCGCAACACTATATACAATATTTATACTTGAACCTCCCGCAATAAAAGGTGTTACAGCAGTTAATTGTCCGATAGGATTGCTTAAAAAATTAATAGGCGACCACGAATAAGTATAACTTGCCGAACCCGAAGTAATTGCTTGTACAAGGGTGCTTGTTCCCGCGCACATATTAATCGGGTTTGGTGTTGTTAATGTAAAATCAAAGGCTGCAAGAGTATCTACCGTGAAAGTAACATTGGACTTACACGAGCCGTTAAAAGCATTTATGCTATAAACGCCACCTGCATACAAATTTGAAAGTGTTACAGTTGGATTATACGAACCGGAGTAAGTATAAACAGGAGCTGAAGTTCCGCTGTTTTGCGCAAAGATGTATCCTCCTAAAACATTAGGACTGTTTAAAGTTGGCGTAATAGACACCGTTACAATTCCGTTTGATATACCCTGACAAGCGGGTGCTGTGCTGCTCACCATAATGTAACTCGGATTGGCGGCTTGAAGAAATATTTTTATCGAATCACGACAGCCTTGAGGAGTATCATAAGCTACGGAGTATAATGCCGAATTATTAACGGGGGAAGTAACCGTATATATTGGTGCAGTTCCACCTTGATTTGGAGGAATGGCAAGTGTTCCACTATACCATTGAAAATTTGAAGCATTAGTGGTGTTACCGACTAAATACGCTTCATTACCGCAAAACGGTCTAAGTACTGTATAAGACAAACTTGGCGCAGTACCAATCATAACCGTAGAAGCAAAAAAACCGCATAAATAATTATTTGGTGAACTTACCGTAACACTATATACACCCGCTGCTAAATTTGGTGCAAAAGAATTTGTACTCACCACCGTATTATTTGAATTTACCCACGAGTAATTATAACTTATCCCTCCAATATTCGGCAAAACTGTAGCAGAGCCGCTCGCACCATTGGGGCAGGTTAAATTAGTGTAAGTTATTGGACTGATAGTGTTAGTTTGTATAGTATAATAACTTATAAGAGGACAAATGTTGGGGTATGGTGAAGTGAGAGTTAAAGTATAAACATTGCTTGGTACGGCATTCGTTAAACTCAAAACTGACATGGTTGATTGCGCTTGACTGATAGGCGAACCGGGGGGTGCTGTCCATAAAATAGAATAATATTGGGAAATAGCAGGTGAAAGTGAATAGGTAGCCGTTGTTGCACCTGGACATATATCTATTGAGTGAGTATTATTGTAATTATTATAACTAAACCATGGCGGCTGCAAGTCCCCAAAATATCCAATTACATTGGCATCAAAAAAAATACTGCTGTAATGGTCGCCTAAAGTACAGTCTTGATTTATTACTTCCATTGTTACTTGACCCCCGGAAAATATACTCATGTCAAGATAAAAAACCTGCCAGTTACTCCATGCTACGCCGTTTTGCAAAGTATAGGTCATCAAAGTATTTGAACAGCCAACCCCTGTTACGCTATACATCGGGCAAGAAAACAAATTTCCTAAGCTATCACGAAATTGAATTTTGAAAGATGGTTGTTGGCAGCAGTTGTGCCCACCGTCTTCCCACATACCTGCAACAGCTATTTGAGCCATGTGAGGCGCATTGCTCAAGGTAAACGTTTGTGCAATTTTTGTGCAGTTGCTATTGGCAACGGTGTTATTTAAACACGCAATATTTGTTCCTCCCAAAGGAGAGTTAAGCAAAGTGCCGATATACGGTAAATTGGAAATTGGAGTGGACATTACCGAAAACTCAGGGCTGCCCGCTTGCCATACGGTTGATGTGTTGCAACTTGTTACGGTTTGGCTGCTGATTGTCCAACCACTTACTGCATTAGCGGTGGTATAGGTGCCGGGCGTGGCAGCTTCAAAACCGACATTGACACCAACATTCCATAATGCTTGTGCCCTACTTGTAAAACTTGAAAACAAACAAAGCCATAAAAAAATATGTAACGAAATTTTACGCATGGTGCTTTTACAAAAATAACTGATGTTTGGTGAACGAAAAATTTATTCACACAGTCAAAAGGGTATTTCACACAGTTTTTGGGGCATTTCGTACAAAAGGACTAAAAAAAGAAGTAAAATGGAGGATTGAAATTGAACAGTTAAGATGTTCAATGTTTGCATTTTTTGTTTGTGTAAGCAGGCAAATAATTACAACCTAACGGAATGTATTCTTGCGATAGGAATTACCAAACCTTGTTTTAAAATTACGCGCTTGTCGGTAATGCCCCAAACCGTTGTTTCAACGCACTTGCAGGAGATGTTGTTTACCGCTTTGACAGTTTGATTTTTGTGTCGCCTTTTGTGTTTGTAATACTTACCGTTTACGACATTAACAGATTTCTGTCTTCGTAGAGAAATTTTATTCCACAATTATTTTTCCTGTGGCAGTTTGTTTGTTGCTTGAAAGAATTTTATAGAAATAAATTCCTTTTGCTTTTAAACAAACAGAATTTTTTGTGTTGCTTAAATCGCTTATCACTACTTGTTGCCCAAGAACGTTGGTGATTAAAACTTTTGTTCCCTGTTCAAAATTTCCTTCAACAAAAATTTCGCCGTTACTTGGGTTTGGGTAAACCCTCAACTCTAAACTTTCATCTTTCAACCCATCAACTCCAACGCAGCCAATAACAACCGTAATCATTTCTACACTTTTGCAGCCGTATTCACTTGTGCCTGTAAGGGTGTATTGGGTTGTTACGCCCTGTTTTAAAACAATGTTGGGTGAGGAAGCATGGGCATGAGCACCGCCCCATTGCCAATAATAATTGTATGCACCCGAAGCGGTGAGCGTAACTATTTGCGCGCTGCAATAAATAGTAGAGCCTCTTATGCTTAATGCGGGCTTCGGTGCAACCGTTACAGAAACAGGAATACTCAAGCTTTCGCAGCCGTTTGGTGCTATGCCTGTAACGTAATAGGTTGTATTGTTTGTTGGTGCAACGGCAAGCGTTTGCGTGTTTGCTATAACATTACCGTTTGCACTCCACGCATAAGCGTTTGCGCCATTTACAGATAAAACAAGCGTATCGCCAACACAAGCAAAATAATTGCCATTACTTGTGTTAAGTGAAATTTCGGGAGTTGCCATTGCATTGATAAAAACCGTGCTGCTTAACACGCAACCATATTGGTCGGTTGCGGACACGGAATATTGTGTAGGAACAGTTGGGCTTACTACAATGCTTTGTACCTGTGAACCTGTACTCCAAGTGTAGGTGTTTGCGCCGCTTGCCGTTAAAACAACAGAATTGCCGACACAAACATTTAGTCCGCTGCTTGAAATATTTGCCGTGAATGTGGGGTACTGAGAAACAGCGAATACACTATTTGTCATACACCCTGTACTATCCTTTATACTAATACTCCAGCTACCTGTTGTTAAACTTGCCTGTGAGGTAGTATGAGTTATTGTACCGTTAGTCCAAAAATAGTTTACACTGCCTGAGTTTCCCAGAACATTAATAGCTGCATTAGCTAAATTTCCTTGACAAATTGTATTGTTACCCTGAATTGTGAAATCAATAAAACAAGGTTGTGTCAGTATATTAGGCAAACCATATTGTGAAACAGAGTTTGAATTGTTATTGATATTAAGGGCAGAAACCGCTTGTCCGAGATAAACAAGATTGCAGCCTGAACCGGCTATGTTAGGATTGTTAATGATACTGATAGATTGAGAATTAATTGCGGCAATGTATATTTTGCCATTAGGAGCTAATTGCATACTGCGAAATACGCCATAGCCTAATATTGCGGCAGATGCAAGAATAGCCGGATTAGAGCCTGTGCTTAAATCCCATTGTATTATAGTGCCGTATGAGCCGCTACTATAAAATTTTGTTCCATCAGGGGAAAACTCACAACCATAAACCGAAGGAAAAGCAGATGTTGAAGTCAAAGAATTAATTAAAGTCAAAGAATTGCTCACTACACCTGTACTGTTATCAAAATCATATAACTCCGCAATTCCACCAATAGAACCCAAATCAACAACTGCCCCAAGTTTTTGCCCTGTAGGAGAAAATTTCATGCAACTGAAAAAAGAAGAATACATTTGCCCTATAGTAGAAACTACTGCCGTAGTATTTACTCCCGCAGAAGTTAAAAGGTAAGCATTAAAATGATTACAATTCCAAATAAAACCTCCGTTCCAATCATAATCATGTGTCATTATCCAATAATCCGTTCCATTGCTATGCTTAGTTACAGCAATTTTTTCAGCGCATTGTCCTGAATATAACGGCGAATTAAGCACCGTTACAGAACCCATACCTGCTGCTAAGTTCATATCCACAACAGAATAATTTAATCCTGCCGTGCCACCTGCACCTTGCACCGTAAAAATATAATACAGGTTAGCACTTCCGGGTCGCTTTACAATAAAACTGGATTGAGCGGCTGTGCCTCCTCCCAATAATCCCGTACCGTTTGCCATAATAATATGTTGTTGATTCCATACGGTTACACCGTCGGTATAAAATAATAAGTTACCTGTGGCATCGGCTATACTTGAACAACCTTCAAGCACATTCATTGCGCTATTATTTAAAATAGTAGGTGGGTTGGTCATAAAATCCAAAGCAGCGTGTCCGCCAAAATACCATTTCGTGTTTTCGTTTTGCGAAAATGTTTGCACTGAGCAACACACACAAAGCAGTAAAAAGGTTTGGCGTAAAGTTTTCATAACATTTAGTTTTTGTATTTCACCAAATTATAAAAACGGAGTTGGGCAAAAAAATTATTCACACAGTTTTTAGTGCATTTCACACAATAAAACAGGTATTTCGCACAAAAGGACTAAAAAAAGAAGTAAAATGGAGGATTGAAATTGAACAGTTAAGATGTTCAATGTTTGCATTTTTTGTTTGTGTAAGCAGGCAAATAATTACAACCGAACGGAATGTATTCTGGCAATAGGAATTACCAAGCCTTGTTTTAAAATTACGCGCTTGTCGGTAATGCCCCAAACCGTTGTTTCAACGCACTTGCAGGAGATGTCGTCTTCAAAATAAATTTTAATTTTGGTGTGTTCCAAATTTCCCAAAGCCAGTGCTTTTTCCAAATCGGTTTGGCGTTGTTTTATGTGTTCGGGATTTATGAGAACATCTGTTTCAGGAAATTTTAAATCTTCTAATTTTTCCTTTTCAATTTTTTCAAAACCTGTAATTACCATCGCTCCTAAAATATTTTTTGTTGCTGAGTTTGTTTTTTTGTTTAGAAATGTACGACTTAAACGCGGGAAATGGAAAAAGGTTCAATTTTATTTCAAGTTTAATTCATTTTTTAATACGTTGTACAATTCCTGCGATTTTTGGCTGCCAATTCTATATACAAATCCTGCATTATCAGATAGTTCCACAAAATCCTCGCCACTGGTGTAAAAGCGTATAATGCCGCTGTTGTGCAAATTATACACGGCTCGGCGAAAAATATTTTTTTTGTAACGGCTTTTGCGAACGGTAATAATGGTGTTAAAATCAATTTTTACCTTGCGCGATGTCCAAAATCCGTCCACAATCATATAGCCTCTGTAAACGGTGGTTTGTATGTGAAGCACAAAGGTTAATCCTGCACTTAACAGTAAAATGCAAATGCCCAAAATAAAAAACATTAAACCCGAATTGCTGTAATGCCGAATGGGATAAGAACCGATTTTTACAAACTCCAAATGAACAGGATTTGGGTTTTCGCTCCAATAGTAACCCAAAAAACAAAACAATGCCAGTATGGTGCGAATGAGAATGCTAAAGCGGTTGTGCCCCAAATATTGTTTTTCTTCAAATAGTATGTCGTCGGGCTTAATCACTAAATGTAAGTTTTAAAAGGTGTTTATCTTCTTTGTTTACACGGTAACGCTCATCGCTGCGATGATTGATAACCCAAATAATTTCACCGTTTCCGTTTACAAGTAATTTTACGTTTTCTTTTTCAAAGGCATTCAGTTTTTCGTCTTTAAAAAAATCGCTCAACAGCTTAAAACCTTTCATGCCAAAGGGTTTAAACTTATCGCCTGTTTTTTTGGTGCGAATTTCCAAAGGAAAAATTAATTTATCGGTGCAAACAATCAGTTCATTTTTTTTTGGAATTTGAAAGGCTTTTAATGTTGAAACCGAACACAATGTTTGTTTTTTCAAGTCTGCTAACGACAAAATAAACTGCGAATTAAATTTTGCTTGGTACTTCTGTTTATACTCAATTATCAGGGCTTTTCGGTCAATGGTGAGCACAAAAAATTCTGTATAAAACTTTTTCCCCGAAAGCGAATTGCTTGTAATGTTTTCTAAAACGTTTTGCTGCTGCGTGGCATTAAAACCCAAAGAACCCAATATATAATGCAACAGGCTTTCTTTATATTTTTCTTGCCTCAGCTTGGCTTTGTCTATTGAGGCAAAATGCACGCCGTCATTCAGCAATGCTTTTAAGCGGGTGCTCAAATACTCTTGCACAATGTCTGCTTCCTGCTCAAAACGAAACACGTTTTCTGAAAATGTTTTTTCAATATTCGGGTTTATTTTTTTCAGTTTCGGAATAACCTTTAAGCGCAAAAAATTCCGTTCGTATTTGTCTTCCAAATTGCTTTTATCCAATCTGAATTTCAATTTTTTGGTTTTGGTATATGCTTCAATGTCTTCTTTTGTAAAAGGTAAAAGCGGACGCACAATTTTTCCGTTTTTTTTGGGAATACCGCGCAAACCCTTTATTCCTGTGCCTCGCAAAAGATTAATAAAAACAGTTTCCACCACATCGTTGGCGTGATGTGCCGTAACCAAATAATCAAATTGGTGCGTGTTAATCAGTTCGTTAAACCACCGGTAACGCAAATTGCGTGCTGCCATTTGTGTGCTTGCACCGTTTTGTTTGGCATATTTTTTGGTATCAAATGCCTTTACAAAAATTTCAACCTTTAATTCTTCGGCTAACTTTCTGCAAAAGGCTTCATCTTTGTTACTGTCTTTTCCGCGCAGTTTAAAGTTGCAATGCGCCAAAGAAAAGGTAAAGCCTGTGTGTTTTAAAAAATGAGCCAAGGTTACGGAATCTGCGCCACCGCTGATAGCCAGCAATAGTTTATCATCTTTGGTAAACAAGTTGTTTTTCTCTACGTTTGATATAAACTTTTTTAGCACAAACGTAAATATAGGTAAAATGCAAAGAAGAAAAGAAATTGCAGCAAACGTTGCTGTTGGCGCGGTAGAAACTCAATGCACCAAATCCGTTTTCGTAAAAACCCTTACAGGATAAAGCGCAGCCAAAAAACCAATGAGCATAATCAGGGCAAAAATTTTGATGAAATCTTTTGCCTGCAATACAATAGGATAATACGGTACAACAAAATCATCGCCGAATTTTACCAAGTGAAATTGCAGTTGCAGCCAGCACACAAACAAACCAAGCAATAAGCCTATAACCGCGCCAATTCCTGTAATCAGCAAGCCTTCGCGCATAAAAATGCTGCGTATTAAACGCAAGTTTGCGCCCATGCTGTATAGCGTTTTAATGTCTTTGCGTTTTTCAATAATCAGCATGGTGAGCGCGCCGATGATGTTGAATGTGGCAATGACTAAAATAAACGCGAGAATAATAAAGGTGGCTAATTTTTCTGTTTCCAACGATTTAAAAAGTGTGTCGTTTAACTGATAGCGGTTTTTTACGATAAAATCCTCGCCCAAAATTTCCTGCAAGGCTTTTTGCGCCTGCTCTGTTTTGCCCTTTTCACACGCAATTTCAAGTGCGCTGATTTGGTCGGGAATATCAAATAATTTTTTTGCGGTTTCCAAATTCACAAAGGCAAACTGAAAATCCAAATCGTCGTTCAGCGAAAAAATGCCGCTTGGTGTGCAATATATTTGGTTCAGGTTATCGTCAGGATTAAGGCTGCTGGTTTTTCCGCGCACCGGACTGTACAAACTTACTTCGTTTGAAAAAACGTGCATACTCACCTGTATTTGGTTGGCAATGCCGCGCCCCAAAAGAATTTTAGGACTTTGTTTGTCGTTCAAACCAAATGTTCCTTCAATAATGGCAGAATCAATTTGCGTAATTTTATTAAAATTTTCGTCAATGCCTTTTACCGAAACCAAGGTTTGTTTGTCAATATTTTTAATCAGGGCTTTGTCGCTCAAAGTTTGCGACACAATATTCACACCCGCCACGTTTTTTACTTTTTGAATAAAATGTTCGTCTGCCGAAAAATATTTGCCTGTTGCCGAAGTAATTTTTATGTCGGGTTCAAAAGCATTATAAAGATTGGCTACCACGCCTGTTAAACCGTTCATGGCAGAGAGAATAACAATGAGTGCGCCTGTGGTAACGGCAATGGCAATAATGCTAATCCAGCTGATAATGTTAATGGCGTTGTTTGATTTTTTGGAAATGAGGTAACGCCGCGCTATGTAAAGAGAAACGCTCACTTGTTTTTCAGGAGTTCTTCAATTTTCATGGCATAATCCAGCGAGTCGTCAATGTAAAACATCAGCTCGGGAACAATGCGTAATTGCTTGGCTATAATGCTTCCCAACTTATGGCGAATAACATGATTTTGTTCTTCAATCAGTTTAAAAATATGATTTCTGTCTTGCCCCGAAACAGGCATAATGCTCACATACACTTTTGCCAAACTTAAATCGGCACTTACGCGAACCGTTGTTACCGTAATGAAACCGCCGCCAAACAGCGTGCGTGCTTCGCTTCTGAAAATTTCTGCTAATTCTTTAGCTAAAAGTTTATTTATTTTTTGTTGTCTTACGCTTTCCATTTTTTTATCCCTGAGTATTGTTTTGAGCAAGGTACACACTTAATTTCTCTTTGCCCCATTTTTTATCCAAGCTGATTAAATTTTTCGCATCGTAAAAAGGAACAGGTTTGCTCTTTACCGTCATTTTTATAAAGTGATGAATAAACACGCCAAGCGCAATGTGGCAGGGTTTTATGTCGCCAATTTCCATGTTTCTTTTTTTGGTTCTGATGTATAAATCAAAATCGGCAGCTTGAATGTGTTCGTCCCACACACCAATTTTTTCAATGGCGTTGCGGTGTATATAAACCGTGTTTCCCACAAATCCTTCTAAAACTTCCGTTCCGAATGTTGAAAAACGTGTGTTGCAAAAGGTTTCCCAATTTCCGTACATGAGTTTGTGCATGGCTTTAAATTTCCACGCGGTGTCGGGAAAAAATTTAAACAAAGATTTTATCACACTCCAGCGCAAACGTGTGCTTTGAGTTTTAGTATCCGTTTCCAAACGCTCTATGCCTGTGCAGGTAATTACTTCCATTTTATTTTCTTGCGACACTTGCAGCAGACGTTCGTCCCAGTTTGGCGACACAATAATATCGTTGTTCAAGAAAAAAAGATGTTCGTTTGTGGCAAGCTGTATGCCCATGTTTTGCGATACAGGATAAGAAAAATTTTGTGTGTTGCGTTTTACAACCGCTCCGTTTGCTTCAAAAAATTCCGGGCTGCCGTCGTCAGAAGCATTGTCAATAATAATCAGTTCAAAATTGTTTTTGGTATATTTTTTCAGGTAATGAAAAAACACTTTGTTCATCTCAAGCCCATTGTGAATTGCTGTGATAACGCTAATCATTTGAATTTTAAATGCTAAATTTACAAAAAAAAACTAAGCCGCTCTTTTTGCAAACAAAGCGTTTTGGCAGCTTGGGCGGTGTTTTAAAGTTATGAAATTATTTTTCAGAGTATTATCGTTTTCAAAACCGTTTTCGTCTTTTATTCCTTTATACCTTGTTTTAACCTTATTGGCGGTTGTTTTCGGCGTATTAAATTTTGGCATACTCATTCCCTTGCTGGATAATTTATTTAATCCCAAAAATGAAATTAAAGCGGTAACGGTTTTTCCTGATATTGGTTTTTCAAAAGATGCCTTAAAACAGTTATTGGATTATGTTGTTTACAAATTTGGCGGACAAGACAAACACAAAGCCCTGCTTACTTTGTGTGTGGTTATCGGTATCAGCGTGCTGCTCTCAAATGTGTTCAGATATTTTTCGCAATTTATTCTTACCAATGTGAGGACTAAATTGGTGTACCGATTAAAAAAAGCTACTTACGAAAAAATGACACAGTTAGACGTTTCTTTTTTTACCAATGCCCGAAAAGGAAATTTGCTTACCGTGATGTCGTCTGATGTTCACGAGATTGAAAATTCCATTGTGGGCAGCATTCAAATTATTTTCAGAGAACCGTTTATCATCATTTCTTATTTTGTTTTGTTGTTTACTATTTCCGTGCCGCTTACCTTGTTCTCCATTGTTTATTTTCCGTGTGTGGGCTTGCTCATTGCCTTGCTCACGCGCAGTTTGCGAAAAAAAGCAGGTGAACTCATGTCGTTGCAAGGCGATTTATTGAGCTTGGTGGAAGAATCCATTTCAAGCATACGCATTATAAAAGCCTTTAACAACTTTCGTTTTTTTGCCAATAAGTTTGATAAGGAAAACGAAAAATACCGCCGCCTTTCAAAATCAATCATTAACAAAAGAGAGTTAGCCTCGCCTGTGTCGGAAGTATTGGGCGTACTCGCAGTTATCGGATTAATTATTTACGGCGGAAGTTTGGTATTAAGCGATTCGGGCGAATTAAGCGGGGCGCAGTTTCTTACTTACCTCATTGTATTTTCCATGATATTAAATCCTGCAAAAAACATTACTGTGGCGGTTTCAAACATTCAAAAAGCATTGGCTTCCTGCGAACGCATTTTTGATATTTTAGATACACCGATTAACATTACAAATCCAAACAAACCTGTGCCTTTTGAAAAATTCAGCCAAGCCATTGAATACAAAAATTTATCGTTTGCTTATCACAAAGGCGATAACGGTTATGTGCTGAAAAACATAAATCTGAAAATTGCGAAAGGAAAAACCATTGCGCTGGTGGGGCAAAGCGGCAGCGGAAAAACCACACTTGCCGATATGTTGCCGCGATTTTACGATTGCGACAAAGGCGAATTGCTGATTGACGGCATAAATATTAAAGACATTGCCTTAGAAAATTTGCGGCACAACATTGGCATTGTTACGCAGGAAAGCGTGTTGTTTAACGACACCGTTCAAAACAACATTGTATTTGGTTTGCCAAATGTGAGCCAGGAACAAATTACCGAAGCTGCAAAAATTGCCAACGCGCATGAATTTATTACACAATTACCGCAAGGTTACAACACCACCATTGGCGACCGTGGCGGAAAATTAAGCGGCGGACAACGCCAGCGTTTAAGCATTGCGCGGGCAGTATTGAAAAATCCCGATATTTTAATTTTAGATGAAGCAACCTCTGCGTTGGACACCGAAAGCGAAAAATTGGTGCAAGAGGCGTTGAGTAATTTAATGAGAAACCGCACCAGCATTGTTATTGCGCATCGCCTGTCCACCATAGCCAACGCCGATGAAATTATTGTGATGCACAAAGGCGAAATTATTGAACGCGGCAATCACGCGGAGTTATTGGCGCAAAACGGCACTTACAAAAAGTTGTGCGATATGCAAAGTTTTAAATAAGGTATGAACGGACAATTATTTATAGTTCCCACGCCAATCGGCAATTTGGAAGACATTACCCTGCGAGCCGTTAATGTGTTGAAAAATGCCGATTTAATTTTGGCGGAAGACACGCGCACTTCATCGTTTTTACTAAAGCATCTGCAAATTGAAAAGCCTTTAAAATCGTATCATCAGCACAACGAACACAAAATTCTGGAAGAAATAATTGCGCTTTTAAATTCGGGAAAAAATATTGCCTTGGTTTCCGATGCAGGTACACCGGGTATTTCAGACCCCGGGTTTTTGTTAATCCGCGAAGCTATTGCACATGATGTTTCGGTAATTTCTTTACCCGGCGCAACGGCGTTTGTGCCTGCTTTGGTAAACAGCGGTTTGCCTTGCAATGAATTTTCTTTCTACGGTTTTCTTCCGCAAAAAAAAGGCAGACAAACTAAATTAAAACTTTTGGCGCAGGAAGAAAAAACCTTTGTGCTGTACGAATCGCCTTTCCGTTTGGTAAAATTGTTGCAGGAACTGAAAGACTATTTGGGTGCGGAGCGTAAAGCGGCGGTGTCGCGCGAACTCACCAAGTTATTTGAAGAAACAAAACGCGGAACGCTGGAAGAACTGATTACTTTTTATGCAAGTAAAACGGTAAAAGGTGAAATTGTGGTGGTGGTGCAGGGAAGTGAATGAGTTTACGCCACTTCCACCGCTTCGGGATATTTTTCTTTCCAGTTTTTCAAACTTTCTTTGGTTCTTACAGTTACAACCGTGCGGTTGTCAATGCGAAGTTTTGTAAGGTAAGTTGAACCTTTTACTTCTTTTCTGATGGGTGTTTTTACTTGTATCATTTTTTCTGTTTTTTAAAATTCTGTTACAAATAAAACCATTTGTGTGTTTGACTAATGTTAAAAAAGTTAAGTTAAATGTAAATAAGTGTGAATTTATTTTTTGACACGTTTTTTTGACACAGAGGCACTAAGGCACGGAGTTACGGAGTAATCCTCTGTGCCTCTGTGTTTATAAAAAAAGACACGGAGGCACTAAGGCACGGAGTAATCCTCTGTGTCTCTGTATCTCTGTGCCTCTGTGTTTATAATAAAAAAGCCCGCATTTGCGGGCTTTAAACATTAATGTTGATAATGGAATTATTTTACCTGATTGATAACCGCCGTAAAGGCTTCAGGGTGGTTCATGGCTAAATCGGCTAACACTTTGCGGTTCAATTGTAAACCTTTGGCATTTAATTTACCCATAAACTCAGAGTAGCTCATGCCGTGTTCGCGAACACCTGCATTTATACGCTGAATCCACAAGCCACGCATGGCGCGCTTTTTGTTTTTGCGGTCGCGGTAAGCATACGTTAAACCTTTTTCAAGAGTGTTTTTGGCAATAGTCCAAACGTTTCCTCTTGCACCCCAATAACCTTTGGTAAGGTTGAGGATTTTTTTTCTGCGAGCCCTGCTGGCTACATGATTGACGCTTCTTGGCATTTCTTCTTTTTTTGATTTTGAATTTTAGTGTTCCCTTATTCGGAATCTTTTTTACTAAAATTCGGGTTAAACATTTTGTTTTTTAATAACCGATATTGATAATTTTAAAAGTGCTTTCGCTTAAATTCCTAACATGAATTTTACATTAGGCGTATCTGATGCGTGTACTAAGCCGCTTTTGGTAAGCCCGCGTTTGCGGTCTTTTTCCTTTTTGGTAAGGATATGGCGTTTATACGCATGCTTTCTTTTAATTTTACCGCTTCCGGTTAAGCTAAAACGTTTTTTAGCACTGGAATTAGTTTTTGTTTTTGGCATCTTATTCTTTTTTTAAGGACGGCAAATGTAGGGTTTTATTCTATTGTGAACAAAAAAGTTGAGAAAAAAGTTACCTGTGCCTGTTTTTCCTTTTTTATACCTTTGTCGCAATAAATAAAAATGATGAAAAAGATAGTTAAAAACACAGCGAAAGCAATGTTTATTGCAACGCTTGGCTTATTGCTGATAATCGGTTGTAAGAAAAAAGAGAAAGAAGAAGACAAGGAAGAAACACAGCCCGTAGCAAGTTTTACTACCGATAAGGCAGAATATGACGGCGGTGAAACCATTATACTAACAAGCACCTCGCAAAACGCAGGCAGCGTTAAGTGGATTTTGCCTAACGGCACTACGAGCAATGATAAGGTGGTGAGTTTTGTTACTTCAACTACTGTAATAGACATGGAGTTGCCTGTTACCTTACACGCCACATCGCCCAAAGGCACAAAAACAGATTATGTTATTAAAAACATTAAGGTAAAGGCTGAACCCGAAGAAGAGCAACCTGTGGCAAGTTTCACTACCGACAAAGCAGAATATAAAGGCGGCGAAACCATAATTTTAACAAGCACTTCAACAGGCACAGGAACTGTTACATGGACTTTACCCGACAACTCTACAAGCACCGAAAAAGTGCTCAGTTACGTTACAGCAACAACTTCTGCCGAACAGAATTTATCTTTTAAATTAGAAGCTACTTCGCCCAAAGGCACAAAAACACATAATGTTACCAAAAGCATTAAAGTAACCCCTACCGAAGGAACTGTGGCTATGTACAAAAAACACATTGATAATTCGGGTACTGTAACAGGAACACTCACCATAGGTTCAACGGTGTATGGCGAAATTACAATTCCAAAAATTGACGATGAAGTTACTTCTGTTGATTGCAGCCATCAGGGACTTTTTAAACTGTCGCTTCCTGCCGGTCAATACAGCTTTTCTCTTGTAATACCCGGCATACCAACGCCCATTACAGGTTACGCAAATGTTTACACAAACTTTTGTAGTCTAGTACAGTTTTAAGTAATACCGTGTAAACTAAATTAAAAAACATAACAATGAACAATGTAATAAAAATTGCCGCGATGGCGGTGCTGATAATAGGCGGCTGTAAAAAAGAAAAAACAGTAATAGTTAAAGAACCCGTAACCATAAAAGAGCCTGTAACGGTAAAAGAAGACGGAGTGCCAACGGCTGATTTTACCACAGGCAAATCTGACTACAAAGGCGGCGAAACACTTGTATTAAAAAACTCGTCTTTAAAAGCGGCAAGTGTGCGCTGGACTTTACCCGACGGAACAACGGCAAAAACGGATAGTGTGAGTTGGGTAACTGATACGGCAGGATACGAGCAAACTTTTCAGTTCAAGTTAGAAGCCATTTCGCAAAACGGCACAAAATCTGATTACATTGTAAAAAACGTAAAAGTAAACCCAACAACTGGCAATGTTACTTTTTACAGTTATACATCTTCTCCGGGAATTCCCGCTACTGTTACGGGCACACTTTCCATTGACGGAAAATTATACGGCGAGGTAACGCTTCCAAGAGTGGAAAATACGGCAAATGCCCCCACAGGCTGTAATCAAGCAGGCTATCCTACTTTATCATTAGCAATAGGCTACCACTCGTTTGATTTTAAATTTGTATCTAACAGCGGTGGCAACATAAGCACGAATTCGGGAAGCGTATATGTTAGCAGCAATGCTTGCAGCGTTGAGGCGATTTATACTTATTATTTCAATTAATCGACTGAAAGTTTTGAAAAGACAGTTTTCACTTTATTTTTTGTTGTGCTGTCTATTTTTCCCATAATAGTTTCAATTATACTGCTTTCAAGTGTGGCTATTTTATGTACGCGAATGACGGAGGGTAACTTTAATCCTGCGTTTTTCCAATCGGTAATTGCTACATCGTTTTGCGTGCTGTATAGCTGACTTGTTATTCTGCAAACAATAATGTCGCCGTCGTTACCGTGATTGATGATAAGTGCAGGTCTTCGTTTAAAGGTAGTGGTTTCGGTAAACGGAAACTTTAATAAAACAATATCGCCAAAATGCAGTTTGTTCATTGATTAATCGGTGTCGTAAACAGAGTCGCTGTCGGCGTAACCTGCCAAAAATTGTTTTTGTGCGGTTTGTTTAAACACAAGGTTTTCGTTTACATCTTCTTCATCGCTTACAACAACAGTAACAACCTTTTTTTTGTTTTTAAACAAGGCTTTCAGGCTTTCCAAAAAATCATTGTTAAGCTCACTTACTCTAAGGGAATAGGTTGTTTGCATGGTTTTTAATTTTAAACAAAGATAATCATTTGTTTTTTTACAATTGGCTCGGTTTTTGATACATTTACGCAAAACAAATAAAGCAAGCAATGACTAATGTAATTAAAACCACAGCAAAAACAACCGTATTTGCCGCGCTGCTGTTAATGGTAAACAGCTGCAACAAAACAAAAACGGTTAAAATAGAGGGCGATGCCATTCCCACCGCCGATTTTACCGTTGGAAAATCTGATTACAAAGGCGGTGAAACGCTTGTATTAACAAGTTCGTCATCAAACGTTGCAAGTTTGCGCTGGACCTTACCCGACGGAACAACCGCAAAATCAAACAGCGTGAGTTGGCTAACCGACACGGCAGGACACGAACAATCTTTTCAATTCAAATTAGAAGCTATTTCGGAAAACGGAACAAAATCGGATTACATTGTAAAAAACGTAAAAGTAAATCCCACTTTGGGAAACATGGTGTTATTCGGGCGCACCACAAGCACGGTAGTTCCTGTTAGTCCTGCTACTGTTACAGGCACTCTTAGCATTAACGGAAAAATGCACAGCGTAATAAGCATTCCGATAATTTCACAACAGGCAGCAGCTCCCACAAACTGTTTTTCACAAGGCTATCCCGTTGTATCTGTTCCCATAGGCGCGCACAGCCTTAACTTTGAATATATTATAGACCACGACAACCATGTTCATATACGCGAACTTAGCACATCAGCAACGGCAATAGTAAAAGGCTGTGTGTTTGTTTATTTCACCGACCACTTTGAGTAAATAGTTTAAGTTCTAAAATAAAATTAAACCCCGAAACGGAAATGTTTTCGGGGTTTTTTGCGCTTCACATTTCGGCACTAAACTACCCCCCCCTCTTAAACTCCCCAATCCCCTTATCCAACCATTTAATATATTCTTCAATGCTTGCATTGTAGCCGCGCACGGGGCTTAACAGATTTTCGTTGTGGTCAAGCATGACGTATAAAGGTTGCGTGCTTTGTTTGTAGCGCGTTTCTTCCATGTATTTAAACTTGTCGCCAATGTCTTTAATTACGCGCTCTTTGCCGTACCATTTTACGGTCATGTAATCTTTCGGGTCTAATTTCTTTTTGTCGTCCACATACAGCGAAACCAGCACCACATCGTTGTTCAGGCGTTTGGTTATTTCGGGGTCAATCCACACATAATCTTCCGTTTTACGGCAGTTGGCACAGGCGTAGCCCGTAAAATCAACGAGCAAAGGCTTGTTTGTTTTTTTGGCGTAAGCTAATGCCTTGTCGTAATCGTTTTTAAAATATACAATGCCGTTTTTGTTTACTTCAATGTGTGCGCTAAATTCAGGGTCAATGTTTGTTTGCGATACCGCCGCAGAACCTTGTCCGCCAAAGCCGTGCGGAGATTCAGAATATTCCATTGGCGGAAGAACACCGCTGAAAATTTTTAATGGTGCGCCCCACAATCCCGGAACTAAATACACGGTAACGGTTAATGAAACAATCGCGAAAAACAAACGTGTAACCGATAAATGTTTCACCTCGCTGTCGTGCGCCGTTTTAAACATACCAAGCAAGTAGGCAGCAAGCAAACCAAAAATCACAATCCACAAAGCAATAAAAACTTCGCGGGTTAAAATTCCTGCCTGCACTACCAAATCGGCGTTTGAAGCGAATTTGAGAGCCAATGCCAATTCCAAAAATCCCAAAACAACTTTTACCGAATTGAGCCAACCACCCGATTTCGGCAAAGAATTTAACCAACCCGGAAAGGCTGCAAACAAACCAAACGGCAAAGCCAAGGCGAGCGAAAACCCGAACATTCCCCAAAACGGACCGGACATACTGCCACCGCTTGCCGCCTGTACTAAGAGCGTTCCGATGATTGGACCTGTGCAAGAAAATGAAACTAACGCTAATGTAAATGCCATAAAGAAAATGCCGATTAATCCGCCTTTATCAGATTTCGCGTCCATTTTATTGACGAATGAACTTGGCAATACAATTTCAAACGCGCCGAGAAAGGAAGCCGCGAAAACCAAGAGCAAGGCAAAAAATGCAAGATTAAACCACACATTGGTTGATAAAGAATGTAATGCGCCCGCACCGAAAATAAGCGTTACGCCAAGCCCTAAACCAACATACAGGGTAATTAAAAATATGGCGTAAATAAATGCGTTTTTAATGCCTTGTTTTTTTGTTTTAGATTGTTTGGTAAAAAAACTCACGTTCATCGGTATCATGGGGAACACGCAGGGCGTAAGCAACGCAGCAAATCCGCCGATAAATCCTGTTAAGAAAATTGACAGCCAGCCCATGTCGCCGATGGTTGGTTCGTCGGGAGATTTTTCTTTTATTTCAGTTTGCGGAGTTAAAGAACTTGAAGAAACGTTTGTTAAATTTTCATCAACCGTGTTTGCAGTTGGTGTGTCGCTGCTGACTGCGTTTGTTTCGGAAGCTGCGGCATTGGCTGTTTGCGAAACACAATCTGCCGCGCCTTGCAACGAAAATTCAAACTCCTCTGTGGGCGGAAAGGTACAGGCAACGGTATCACAAATTTGGTATTCAAACTCACCTTTAATACTTATTTTTTTATCTGTTAAAAGTTTAATTCTTTGTGTAAACGTTACATTGCCGTAATGTTCAAGCATTTTTCCCATGACTTCATCGTCCACTTCGTGTGGCTTGGGTTCTTTCATTTTACCTGTTAAGGCATAATCAGACGAAGGGGTAAACGTAAAAATAGTAGGTCTTGTGTCGCCCGACTCTACGATAGAAAAAATATGATAATGTTTATCAATATTGGCTTTAAATATTAAATCATATTCGCAGTTGGAAATTTTTTTGGATTCAAAACTCCATTTTATATGGGTTTTTTGCGCCGAAAGATTTAACGTGAAAATTAAGAAGAGAAGAAAAATACGTTTCATATTGTTTGTGAAATTTTGAATGACAAAAATACTATTTTATTATAGCCTTATATTGTCATTCTGAGGAACGAAGAATCTGTTCTTTGAGATGCTTCCTTCGTCAGCATGACAGCCACGGCGGTTACTGAACTTTTATACTTAACTCAACCGTGTTCGGCGGCAAACACATCATATCGTTGCAAGTCATATATCCTACCTGAAACGAAATGTTGAAACCCGCTTTGCCTTTTAGTTTTATTTTTTGTTTGAACTCGGCTTTGTCGGTAAACACAAAAATAGTTGCCTCAAAGGCTTTTACAAATTCTTCGTGCGCATCGGTTTCTTCGGTTTTGCCAATTAATTCATAATTATTTGAAGCGGGGAAAGAAAACGAAGTTGGAATTGGTCCTGCATCGGTTTCGCGTTGCGAATAGGTGTGCCAGCCTTTTTCAATGTTAGCGGAAATAATAATTTCTCCTTCGCTGGCGGAAACGCTTTTATAAGTTGACGACCACGTTACAGGGTTTTGATTGTTTTTTACTTGAATTTGTGCATTCAGCGAAAAAAATGCGGCAAGAGAAAAACAAAGAGCACTAATTTTTTTCATATACAATTACATTTTTTGAGATAAGCTAAGTTGAGGCTATTATTTGGCTTAAGCAAAGGGCTAAACATTGTTTAACAACTATCTGCCAAGATTAGAAATCTGCTTCGCAACAATCCTCAAATCATTTTCAATTCTGTAATCTTTGGAATAATTTAAAAAGGCTTTGTTTATGCGTTCTTCCGAATTGTTTTTTTCCAATGTATCGGCGGGGGTGAGAATAGAGGGGCGAATGGCGGGCAAATCTTTCCGTGTATTTTTCCCGAAACCAACCCAAGCGTATATACCAAACAGAACTTTAAAACTATTGGCAATAAAATTGCTTTTGTTTTTTTGAAACCAAATAAAAATCCAAAAGAACAGCAGCAAAAACAAACTTACGCTCACATCAAGCAAACGTTTTTTCCGTCTGTTTTCAGATTTGCCGATGTTGTTTACATCAATCACATACAAATCGCCTGCCGTGTCAATGCTGTTGCTGCCAATAATGGAAAGGCTTTCGGGCGGCGCAATTTTAAATTCAACACCTGTGGTTACAAGCGTCATCATGTTATCAATAATTTGTTGCGAAGAAATATCGCGGGCGCAAAAAATAATTTCGTTGAGGTGATGAATGTCAATGGCTTCGGTAATTTGCCCGAAATGCCCGATGTAATCTGTGTTTTTCACACCGTTAATTTCATTACTGATAAAGCCGATAAACTCCGCGTTAATATTTGTTTGTTTCAGCAAATCGTTCACGCGCTTAAATTCCGCTTCGCTGCCAATAATGCCAATGCGTATGTTAATTTTATTTCCGCTCAGTTTAAAACGTTTTATTTTAAGCGCGTGATACATCAAACGTGTGCCGACAAAAATTAACGCCGTGAAAACTGAACCGATTAAAATTAAGGCGCGTGAAAAACGGTAATATTCGGGCAAGAGGGAGTAAATAACCAAAATAAAAATTGTTCCCAAAAGCACGCCACGAAATATTTTTCCGAGTTTTTGCGGCACATCATAACCGCCGCTGAAATACACAAAGGCTTGCCAAATCAAGGTATAAATCGGGAAAAAGAGTTGCAAAATTTCTTTGGAATAAAAATTCGGGTAGAGCTTAAATTTTATTTCGTAAACATCTTTGCACCAATACAAGCCCAATAAAATCAACACAAAATCTATGGCAGGAAAAAATAGTTGTTTGATGAAACGCGCCGTAATGGCGACTGCCGCACGCAAATAAATTGCCAGATGAATTAAAACATTAAACAGCCGCGCATTGTTTTGGCTGAAATGTTTTTTGGCGAAAATTGCCATAGCTTTGTAAAACACAATCACATAATTTACGCTGCTTTTTTTGGTGCTCTCGCCTTTGTAGTGAATAATGCTGCTTTCAGCAAAGTAATAATTTTTGTAGCCGCCCTGTGTAATACGATATGACAGGTCAATGTCTTCGCCGTACATAAAAAACGTTTCGTCCAACAAACCGATTTTATTCAACACTTCTTTGCGCAACAACATAAAAGCACCGCTCAAAATTTCCACTTCGTGATTTTTGTTTTTGTCTAAAAACGTGGCGTGATATTGCCCGAATTTTTTTGACTGCGGAAACAATTTTGCCAAACCAAAAATTTTGTAGAAAGCCACAGCAGGTGTTGGCAATCCGCGTTTGCTTTCAGGAAGAAAACGCCCTTTGCCGTCTAACATTTTTATGCCCAATCCGCCTGCTTGGGGGTGAGTTTCCATGAACGAAACAACTTTGTCAAAAGTATCTTCCTGCACAACGGTATCGGGGTTTAAAAGCAAAATATATTCGCCCGAAGCTTGGCGAATGGCTTGGTTGTTGGCAACAGAAAAACCCGTGTTTGTGGTGTTGGCAATTAATTTCACTTGCGGAAATTTTTCTTTCACCAATTGCAGCGAGCCGTCCACCGAATTATTGTCCACCACAAATACTTCGGAAGCCTCCAAGTTTTTAAGCGCGTTAAAAACGGAAAACAAGCACTGTTCCAAAAAGTGCTTTACATTGTAATTGACTATGATTATTGAGAGTTTCAGAGCGTTTGAGAAACGCACGAAAGTAATATTTATTGTGAAGTCGGCAAAAGCGAAAATTACTTGTTTTTGTAGCCGATGCGTTCTCTTTCTGTTTGCACAATTTCCTGTTGCACTTTTTGTTTGTCTTTTTTCAGCAAATAATCCAAAGCTTGCTGCACATCTTTAAAATGCGTGTTGTATTTGCTTTCAAGCTCGTGCAGTTTCTCGGCAATTTCCTTGTAATTCAACGCAAATTGTTTAAGCGCAATAAATGCTCTTACTATGGCAATGCTCGTTTGCCTCGCTTTTTTACTTTTCAAAACATTGGCAAGCATGGTAACGCCGTGTTCGGTAAAAGCAAGCGGCAAATACGCGCTGCCTCTGTGTTTTTTAGAACTCATCACAATTTGTGATGAGTTCATTTCCCATTCTTTTGGGCTAAGTTGAAACATAAAATCTTCGGGAAAAATATCAATGTTTCGTTTTACGGCTTGATTTAAAACCCGTGTTTCCACTTCGTAAAGTTCCGCAAGGTCAAAGTCAAGCATTACTTTTTGCCCGCGCACTTCATAAATTTTTGAATGTATGTTTTGTATTTGCATGATACTACAAAACTAAAACCTTATTAAACAAAGTCTTGCCATAATTTGTAGCAAATGAAGAAAAAGGTATTTTTGGAATAGTTTGATTTTATTTCCACAAATTATCATTGTGATAATTCTTACTATATCCAATTGCGCAACTACATTCAAACTTATACGTTCTTTCAGGGAAAAACTTTTTATAAAGTTCAAGCCGAGTTTTAAGGTCAATGTCTAATGGGTCTTTCCAATTAGTGAACCACAATCCGACCACTAAAGCAGGCTCATGTTTAGGTGGTCTCCAACCGTCATAAATACAAATTCTTGTGTGATAAATAAAGTGCATACCAAGAATTTTTTCTGTCATAAAATTTTTTTCAAGTTGCGTGTAATTGCTTTGCTTACATAATTCTATGGAAGCAATTGCTTTTTTGTATTCATATCCTACATAAAAAGTAATCAAGGTACAAACGAAAACCGCCAACAAAAACGAATACCTTACAACATTAGAAACAGGCTTAATTAAATTATTCCACACTATTTGAGCAACAAAAAAATACGGCATATTTATTACCCAACCAAACAGCGGAACAATTAATAGTAATATACCCAAAACAGGAATTACTTCTGTGAAAATAATGCAATAAACAAAAACAAATAATGAGATTCCATTTATAAAACCTGTAAACGGAACGAGCCGTTTATTTTTTGAAATGATTGGCGAAATAATTGCGTTTACAAAACAAATTGTCAATACTATCATTGCCCAAGTTGTAGGAATACAAAAGGCTTGAAAACAAATATTGCTTAAAATCATTAAGGCAATTAAAACTCCGTTTAATACGGCAAGTCTTATCGGGTTTGAAAAATATTTGAATAATCGTTTAAGCATTTATCAAAGAAAACGCAGAAAGAGTTTTTTTATTGCATAATACCTCTATCCGTTTTTTGAAATAAAAAACAACAGCAAATAATTTTCTTTAGAATTTAGTTTTTAGAATTTCCATCCACAAACTGTGTCAATTCTACAAACTGCGCTACCGATAATTGTTCGGGGCGTTTGTCCAATAAAGGAAAACGGATTTCGTTGTTATTAAACAAAGAGCGAATGGAATTGCGAATGGTTTTACGGCGTTGATTAAATGCAGTTTTCACCACTTGTTTAAAAAGAATTTCATCACAATCTAATTTTTTTACGCCGTTGCGCGAAAGACGAATAACCGCACTCTTTACTTTTGGCGGTGGCGTAAACACATTTTCGTTTACGGTAAATAAATACTCAATGTCGTAAAAGGCTTGCAGCAACACGCTTAAAATGCCGTAGGTTTTTGTGCCGGGTTTTTCTGCCAAACGCTGCGCCACTTCTTTTTGAAACATACCCACAACAACATTTACATTTTCTTTATGCTCCAACACCTTAAACATAATTTGACTGGAAATGTTGTAAGGAAAATTACCGATAACATTAAATTTATTTCCCGCTAATTTTTCCAAATCCGTTTCCAAAAAATCAGAGAATAAAATTTTTTCTGCTTTGTCGGGATATTTGTTTTTTAAAAACGCAACCGATTCTTCGTCCACATCTAAAGCAAAAAATTTCTCAACATCATTAATCAAAAATTGTGTGAGCACGCCTGTTCCCGCACCAATTTCAATAATCGGCGTGGCTTTGTCTTTTTCAAGCAAAGCGTTCACAATATTTTTTGCAATGTTTTCATCGTTCAAAAAATGTTGCCCCAAATGTTTTTTTGCTGTTACTTGGTGTTTCATTACAATTCGCGTAGTTTCATTTTGGTTGGATTTTGCCTGCAATCAAAAACATCGGTAACGTAAATATCATTATCTACCATTTTATATATGATTTTGTAATTACCTGAAACAAGATAACGATGTCCTTGTTTTAAGTCTGTCAGATTTTCTTCAACTGCACCAATAAAAGGGTGTTGAACTAACGGTTTAGTAGCATCAAATATTGATTTTTTGATTTTGTTGGCAACCTTGTCTCCCGCAACCATACGGTAATACAAGAAGATGTTTTTCAACTCGGAAATTGCAAAATTAGTCCAAATAACTTGCCTCATTCAATTACCATTTTTTTGATTGAGTTTCCAATTCTTTTTGATTTAGTACGTGTCCTTTTTTGATTTGATTGTTTGAAAATTCCGCACGTTCAACCAATTCTTCTTTTGTAAAAACAATATCAATAGGTTTTACTGCTTTCAAACTTTTATGAATAGTTGATTCCACTTTGTCAAAAACTTTTTCATCTTGAATTCCCAACAAAAATTCAATAAGACTAATTTTTCTTAATTGTAAACTCGAAGACTTCATCTTTATAATTCTTTTAAGTGAAATTACTGAAAATATAAAAACGGAACAAAATTTATTTCTTCCCTCCCAAAGCCATTAGCCACGTTTTAATTAATTCGTCCAAATCGCCGTCCAGCACGGCTTCGGCGTTGGTAATTTTTAATTCGGTGCGGTGGTCGTTTACCATTTTGTAGGGGTGCAACACATAACTGCGAATTTGCGAACCCCATTCAATTTTCATTTTGCCGTCTTCAATCGCGTTCTTTGCTTCGTTGCGTTTGCGCAATTCCAACTCATATAATTGTGAGCGCAACATTTGCATCGCACGTTCGCGGTTGCCGTGCTGCGAGCGTTCTATCTGACACACCACCACAATTCCCGTTGGCTTGTGCAACATCTGAATTTTGGTTTCCACCTTGTTCACGTTTTGTCCGCCTGCGCCGCCGCTGCGCGAGGTGGTTACTTCAATGTCCGCAGGTTTGATTTCAATTTCAATAGAATCGTCCACAATCGGATAAACATACACGGAAGCAAAACTCGTGTGCCGCTTGGCGTTCGCATCAAAGGGACTTATCCGCACCAAGCGGTGAACGCCATTTTCGCCTTTCAAAAAACCGTAAGCAAATTCACCTTCAATTTCCAATGACACAGATTTTATTCCCGCCACATCGCCCGCATTGTAATCTAACTCGCGGACTTTAAAGCCTTGCTTTTCTGCCCACATCAAATACATACGCATGAGCATACTTGCCCAATCGCAGCTTTCTGTTCCGCCTGCTCCTGAATTGATTTGCAGCACGCAATTCAATTTGTCTTCATCGCTGCGAAGCATATTTTTAAACTCAACATCTTCCAAGCGTTTCAGCGTAGTATTAAACTCTGCGTTGGTTTCTTCTTCTGTGGCATCGCCGCTTTTGTAGAAATCGTACAAAGTATTCAAATCATCTGCCTGCCGCGATAGTTCTTCGTAAGCGGTAGTCCAAGTTTTAATTTGCTTTACTTCGTTGAGTGTTTTTTCCGCTTGCTTTGGCTCGTTCCAAAAATTGGGGTCAAGCGTTTTTTCTTCTAATAATTCTAAATCGTGTTTCTTGCGGTCGTAGTCAAAGAAACCCCCTTAACGCGAGGCAACGGTCGTTCAAATCTTTTAATTGTTCGGTTGTAAACATAAGGGCGCAAAGATAGTATTTAGTTGAAAGTTTAAAGATGAAAGTTGAGAGTTTTGAATTTTTTGCCAGTTTATCATTTGGGAACACGTTTAATTTCATGTCGCTGCTCTTCGCGTTGATAATAGTAAATGTCAGGTCTGATATAATTATGGTCTGTGATGTTTATTAATTGTCCCTTTTCATCATATAGTTTCCATTCACCTGTTTTTTCTCCATTTATATATTTTCTTATTTCTTTTAATTGTCCGTTTTGATGATAAACCTTCCATTCTCCATCTTCCCCGCCGCTGTAATTTCCAATTCGCATTAACTGTCCGTTTTCGTAATACGTTTTCCATTCACCAATTTTATCTCCGTCTTTGTATTCTCCAATTTCCATTAATTGTCCGTTTTCGTAATACCGTTTATTTTCTCCTGTCCAACGTCTGTTTTTCCTTTCTATAACCTGCAATAATTGTCCGTTTTCATAATAGTATTTCCATTCGCCTGTACCCAATCCGTTTTCATAGTTTCCTATTTCTTTTAATTTTCCGTTGGTATGATAGCGTTTCCACTCGCCTGTTCGTTGTTCTTTACTTTCATAAGTTCCAATTTCAGAAATTTGGTTGCTTTGATGAAAATAGCTTTTCCATTCACCTATTTTAAATCCGTCTTCGTATTTTCCGATTTCTAATAACTGCCCGTGTGGGTGATAGGTTTTCCATTCGCCTGTTTTCTTGTCATTTTCATAGTTGCCAATGTTCCATAGCTGCCCGTCTTCGTAATAAGATTTTAACTCGCCTGTCAGTTGTCCATTTTCATAATTTGTATGCAGGGCTAATGTTCCCTTGTAATGATAACGTTTCCATTCACCTGTTCGCTTGTTGTTTTTATAGCTTCCAATTTCTTGTAAGTGTCCTTCGCTCCAATAAAATTTCCATTCGCCTGTCCGTTGCGTGTTTTCAACAGCACCAACTTCTCTTAATGCCTCGCTTTTGAAATAGATGGTTTCCTCTTTGCTGAAATAAATGTTTAATTCCCCTGTCAGCAGCTCATTGTCATATTCTTCAATTGCTTTTAATTCCTCATCATAGTCATAATAATTTCGCGCCCTGTACTCATGGTAATAAAAATGATAATAATTCCGTTCCTTACCATTGTCATAGTTCGCTATAAAAATTAATTCTCTGTTAGGATTATAATATTTCCATTCCCCTGTCCGCCTGTTTTTTTCATAGTTCCCAATCGCTTTCAGTTGTCCGTTTTCGTAATAGTATTTCCATTCCCCTGTTTTTTCGCGGTTCTTAAACAGTTTTTTTCTTCCTGTTTCTTTTACATTACCGTTACTGTAATACGTTGTTTTATGCTGTGCATTTATAGTCAGGTTGGCAAGGCAAAAAAATAAAAAGACAATAATCGGTTTCATGCTGTCAGGTGTAATTGATTTTAATAACGTATAAATGTAAGCAAAACAAAACTTTTTGCCTCTGCGGTTAATTTTGCCGTTCACTAAATAAATTTCACTTTTGCGGAATTAAATTTTTTATCATGCTTCGTATTTTAATCGCGCTCTCGTTTGTTGCCACCATTACATTTTCCTGCAACAGCCAAAAGAAAAATCAAACTTCACCATCTTCTGAAATTGTTGCTGCAAGTTCAACACAGCAAGCCGATACTGCAAAAGAAGAAACGGTAAAAAAAGAAATTTACCGTGCTTCCAATCCGCGCAGCAACGATATTATTCACACCAAATTAGAAGTGAATTTTGACTGGGAAAAATCGCGCATGAACGGAAAAGCCACCATTCAATTAAAACCGTATTTCTATCCCACACAAATGTTGTATTTAGATGCGCGTGGTATGGAAATAAAATCGCTGAACGTGTTTGAAGCCGCGAACAATAATTTAGGCAACAAAACAAACGCTTCTTACAAATATGAAAACGACAGTTTGAAAATTAATCTCGGAAAAACATTTACCGCAAAAGAAAATTATTTTGTGGTGATTGAATACATTGCCAAACCCGATGAATTGGAAAGTGTTGGCGGAAGCAACGCTATTCACAGCGACAAAGGTTTGTACTTTATTAATCCTAAAGGTGAAAATCCTTACAAAATGCCGCAACTATGGACACAGGGCGAAACACAGGCAAGCAGCGTTTGGTTTCCAACGATTGACAGTCCCAACGAAAAAATGACACAGGAAATTTTTATGACCGTTGATGATAAATACACCACCTTGTCAAACGGCATTCTTGTTTCTTCAAAGAAAAATGCCGACAACACGCGCACCGATTATTGGAAACAAGACAAGCCACACTCTACCTATTTGGCGATGATGGCGGTTGGTGAATTTAAAAAAGTAACCGACAAGGCTTGGAACGGAAAAGAAATTTCTTATTACGTTGAAAAAGATTACGAACCACACGCAAAAGCCATTTTTGGCGACACCAAAGAGATGATTGAATTTTATTCAAACAAATTGGGCGTGCCTTATGCTTGGGATAAATACGCGCAAATTGCGGTGCGTGATTTTGTGAGCGGTGCAATGGAAAACACAAGTGCCACCTTGCACGGCGATTTTATGGTGTATCAAACCACACGCGAAACTATTGACGGCAAAAAAGGCGAAGCGGTAATTGCGCACGAATTATTTCATCAATGGTTTGGCGACCTTGTTACAGCTGAAAGTTGGAGTAATTTGCCTTTGAACGAAAGTTTTGCCACCTACGGAGAATATTTATGGTACGAATACAAACATGGGCGCGATGCTGCCGATTATCACCATTGGCAAAGCAAACAAGGTTATTTGGGTTATAACAAAGAAGTGGATTTAGTCCGTTTTCACTACGACAACAAAGAAGATATGTTTGACGGGTTCAGCTACAACAAAGGCGGGCAAGTGTTGCACATATTGCGCAAAGCCGTTGGTGATGATGCGTTTTTTGCATCGCTGAAAAATTATTTGGAAACAAAAAAATTCAAAAGTGCGGAAATTCACGATTTGCGTTTGGCGTTTGAAGAAATCACAGGACAAGACATGAACTGGTTTTTTAATCAATGGTTTTTAAACAAAGGTCGTCCGAAACTGAAAGTGAGCAAAACCTTTGATACAACTAAAAATGAATTGTATTTAACCGTTGAGCAAACACAGGATTTTAAAAACGTTCCGCTTTATAGGTTGCCTTTGGAAATTGATGTTTACACGAATGACAAAGCAACGCGAACTCATATTTTAGTTGATGACGTAAAACAAACATTTACCATTCAAACCACAACGCCGCAATTAGTAAATTTTGATGCAGAACGCCAATTACTTTGCGATTTGGAATATGAAAAAACAAAAGCAGAATATGCGGTTCAATACAAGCACGCGCCTTTATACGAAGACCGCTTGGAAGCTCTGAAAAATTTAGAAACACATATTTCTTCGGATATTAGTGTATTGGCATTATTTAAAAGCGCGGCACAACACGATAAATTTTATCAGTTGAGAAATTTTGCTTTGAGCAAATTGGAATTAGCGACAAACGATAAAGACAATGTGAAACAAATTTTAATGCGCATTTATAATAACGATGTTCACACTCGTGTTCGCGCCAAAGCACTAAACGCATTAAACAAAAATTATAAAGGCGATGCAGATGTTATGGCTTTAAACGAAAAAGCATTGAGCGAACAATCCTATGCCATTATCGGCGAAGCCCTGCAAGCTTTTGCCAAAGCCGATGTAAAATTGGCAATGCAACGCGCAAAAGCCTTTGAAAACGAAAGCGGCAAAGATGTGTTGTTCCCGATTTTTAATTTATATGCCGAAAACGGAAACGATGAACACATTGCGTTTTTCCATAACAGCATAAAATATTTAAACGGATTTGAGTTTATGACTTTCTTTAGCGCATACAGCAAATTGGCGAAACGTTGCGAAAAGCCCGAAAACGCAATTCTCGCTGCTAATGATATTGAAATGCTAAGTCGCGGCGCAAGCAAGTTTGTAAAATTTGCCGCTCAAAAATGTTTGAAAGATATTTTAAACGTGTGGCAAATACAAGAAGATGCTTTGAAAGCTGTCCTTGTAGCCCTCAAAGAAGAAAATAGGGATATTTCAGAAGCGGAAAAAGAATTAAAAACCGTTTCGGAAACGAAAAACACTTTAGCTTCTATTTTGGAAAAAATGAAATAGAGGTTGTCTAAAATCCAATGAAGAATTGTCAGTTCGAGTAGGTTTGCTGCCTCTTTGCAAAACTTATCGAGAACTGAAGCCGTAAAATCACTTCTCGATACGCCTCCTTTCGTCGGCTACTCGAAGTGACAGGGGACTTTAGACAACTTCATGGTTTTTTTACACTCTTTCATACATTTTCCCCGGTTTGCTTTTTATCAGATTGCTAAATTCCAATTGTAATAAAAGCGCAGATACTTTGCTGATTGGAAATTGAGAATTGCTGCATAATTCGTCAATATGCAAAATTGTTTTTTCGGAAAATGAATTTAAAACGGTTTTTTCTTCTTCGCTTAAATTAACGGGCAAAGGAATTTGCGAAGATTTCTTTTTTTCTTTTGTTTCTTGCGGCAGCCATTGCATGGCATCTAACAAATCGGCAGCACTTTCAATTAATGCGGCGCGGTTTTGTTTTATTAAGCCGTTGCAGCCTTCGGCTTGCGTTTCGCCTGCTCTGCCGGGGAAAGCAAACACATCTTTATTATAGCTGTTGGCAATGGTTGCCGTAATTAAGCTGCCGCCTTTGCGCCCGCTCTCTATTACTACCAGCCCATCGCAAAGCCCCGCCACAATGCGGTTTCGTTTTGGGAAATTTACCGCATCGGGATTTGTGCCGCTCATAAAATCGGTGAGCAAACCGCCTTGTGCAATCATGCGTTTGGCAATTTTATCGTGCGTTTGCGGATAAATGCGGTCTAAGCCGTGAGCCAACACGCCAACGGTTTGCAAATTATTTTCCAAAGCAGTTTTGTGCGCCAACACATCAACGCCGTACGCCAAACCGCTGATGATGAGTGCGCCGCTGTCGCTTAATTCTTTTACGAGTTCTTGTGTTTTTTGTTTGGCATAATCAGTCGGGTTGCGAGTGCCCACAACGCTCACAATGCGTTCGGCGTTTAAGTTGGCATTGCCTTTGTAGTAAAGCATCACGGGGCTGTCGCTGCAATACTTTAAGCGCGAAGGATAATTTTCGTCGCTGAAAAACAAGGTTTGAATTTGATATTTTTCAATAAACTTTATTTCTTCTTCGGCGCGGTTTAAAACGTGTTTGCTTTCAATAACCGATTTGGCAAGCACTTCGCCAATGCCGGGTATTTTTTGAAGATGCGTTTTCTTTTGCTTAAATACTTCTTCGGCGTTGCCGCAATAGGCGAGCAGGGATTTAGCATTTACATCGCCAACGCCGTCAATCAATGTTAAGCCTGTTTGATATAAAAGGTCGTGTGTCATTTTCTCAATCTTCTTTTACGTTATAACCAATTTTTTTTCTTGGCACAGTCGGATTTAAAAGTTGTTTCAACGCTTTAAAGATAACCTGAATTTCGTTTTCGTGTTTTTTCGTTATCTCATTTTGAATGACCATGTTCTTTTCCAATTGTTCTAACTTAATCAAAACATCTTTGTGCGTTAAAAGAATTTCGCGCATTCGCGTAAAAATGCGAATAATTTGAATGTTTACTTCAATAGCGGTTTCGCTGTTTAATACGCTTGAAAGCATGGCTACGCCTTGTTCGGTAAAAACATACGGCAAATATTTTGTGTGTTTTCCCTGACCCTTTTCTAAGGTCGCAATTTGCGACCTTAAAGAATTGCTTTCTTCCTCTGTTAATTGAAACATAAAATCGGGCGGGAAACGTTTGAGATTGCGCCTTACCTGTTCATTCAGGCGTTTGGTTTCTACACTATACATTTCTGCCAAATCCCTGTCTAACATTACTTTTTTACTTCTGATAAAGTAAATTTTACTGATGACGGTTTCGTCCGCTAAAGCTATTGTTTTTTTCATGCTTTATTTTTTGAAATTAAAAACAAAGCTACAAGCTATTTTAAAATGTGATTGCTGTGTTTTGTAGCAATTTGGAATTGACTTAGAAATACCACCACATATAAATAGAATTTTATACATTTGTTTCAAAACAGAAAAATATTTAAAAATGAAAAAAGTAAGCCTGTTAATTTTTGCGTTTGTTTTAGTAAGCGTAAGCAGTTGCAAAAAAGAAAAAAAAGAAGAAAAAAATAAACGTGAAGACGGTACAGCTATTATCGCTGTTTCGTGGAATAACACGCATTGTCCTCTTGGTGGCTCTAATGGTTCTCCATACGAACAAAAATATGTGGTGGAAATTGCGCTTGGATATAATTCGACAGATATAAATAACGAAGTGTATTTTGCACAATCCGGAAGTACTCAGCAATCTCCTTTAAATTATACTAAATCAGACCTTGCGCCCGGAACATATTATTACAGGGCTAAAAAAAGAACTGCTTCTCCCGCATATTGCGGTTCATCATCTACTGTTATTAAAGACGGCGTGTTTACAATTAAAGCAGGTGAAACAACCAATGTTGATGTAGGGTTTTAAAACAGATATTCTGAAAAGCGCAGGCTTATTTAATCTGTGAACTAAAAAAAACGCTCAACGCTTCAACTCAATTCTAAACGTCGTTCCTTTATTCAATTCACTTTTCAGAATAAAGATTTTTCCTTTGTGGTAAGTTTCAATAATGCGTTTGCATAAACCTAAACCGCAATTTTGGATAAAATATGGATACAATACGGATATTCCATATCTTTACCCAATCCTTTTTTCGGATAAAATACGGATACCTGCGGGACGAACAAGCACTTACAATGATTGGAAAAAGGAAAGGAAGCGTTTATGTTTTAAGAGAAAAAAACTAAAAGTTGTTTTCGTCTGTTAATGCTACTGCTTCGCTCATACGTTTAAAGTATTTGTTTATAGAACAAAGCTACAAGCTATTTTAAAATGTGATTGCTTTATTTTGTAGCAATTTGTGATTACCAAAAATTATTTTCCAATATGAACTTGCCAATTAAGTTTTTGCAATTCATCTAATGTAAATTCTAACGTTGTATCAGGTGTTATCGGCTTAATCAATTTTACTCCTTGATTATAAAATTTCCTCACCGAATAAAAATGTAAGTAAAGTCTTTTTGTTTCGCTTTCATCAATAGTTAAGTGCCAATTGTAATCTGTAAACTGGCTTTGCGCTTTTGGAAACATAAGAAAATTCGCTTTTGTCCATGTCGTGTCTTTATCCTCAATTTCTAAAGCCCAATTCAGAGGATTATTACCAATTGTAGTCGAACTCTTATCGGTATCCCAAAAACAGAATAATGTATCATTTGTGTTATTATAAACTTCAAGTGCCTGTGAATCCATCATGTCACACGAATTGAATCCAAAAAGGAGTAAGAAAATTAAAATACTATTTATTTTGTTTTTGAACATTTTCACTCTCTCTTCAACTCAATTCTAAACGTAGTACCTTTATTCAATTCACTTTTTAGGATAAATATTTTTCCTTTGTGGTAAGTTTCAATAATGCGTTTGCAAAGGCTCAAACCCAAGCCCCAACCGCGATTTTTGGTAGTGAAGCCCGGCTCAAACACGGTTTTGAATTTTGATTTAGGAATGCCTTTGCCTGTGTCGCTGATGTCAATTATTAAGCCTTCTGGAATTTCAGAAAGTGAAACCGTAATTGTGCCTTTGCCTTCCATAGCGTCCACCGCGTTTTTACAAATGTTTTCAATTACCCATTCAAACAAAGGCACACTTAAATTCACCAACAAATTTTCTTCGGGTAAATTCAAAATGTAATTCACGTTTCGGGAAGTGCGCTTTCTTAAATACTCAATGGCATTTGCCAAAACCTCGTTTATGTTTTCGCTTGCCAACGTGGGTTGAGAGCCGATTTTGCTAAAGCGGTCGGTGATTGTATTTAAACGCTTCACATCTTGTTGCATTTCGCTCACAATGTTTTCATCAACGCCAAGCGACAGCAAATGCTCATTCCACGCCATTAAAGATGAAAGCGGCGTTCCGAGTTGGTGTGCGGTTTCTTTGCTCATGCCCACCCACACTTGGTCTTGCTCGGCTTTGCGCGCTGTGCTGAACAAAATGTATGCAATCAACAAAAACAAACCAATAATGCCAAACTGTATGTACGGATAATATTTGAGTTGCGTGAGCAATTCGGAGGGCGCGTAAAAAATAAAATTGGTTTCTTTTTCGCCGATGTCAATTTCAATGGGTGTGTTTTCGTTTGCCAGCTCTTTCAATTTCAGTTGTAATTTTTCGGGTGTGTCAATTTCATGCACATCAATTTTTCCCATATCAATAATGCTGTCTTGGTTATGATTGGTAAAAATTACAGGCACACCTGCGGAGTTAATTGCCACCTCATCAATAAAGGATTTAATCAAATTATCAAACACCAATTTTATATCGTTAAACACGCGGCTGTCTTTGTGATACAACCGTTGTTTAATGCCTTTGTACACATCAATTTCCACAGGCGGATAAAGATTTTTCATCAGTTGTAATTGCTCTTGCAAATAGGCAGAGTTTTTTTCCTGTGCCGAATCTAAATTGCGATGTGTGAGAATTTTGTCGTTGTCATCGGTAAGAATAACAGGAACGGTGGTGTTTTCCTGCAACACTTTTAATGCAAATGAAATTCCGTCGTTGCGCGTTAAATCTGTGCCGTGCGAAATTTCTTTGGTGGCTTCGGCAAAGAGTTCGGCTTTTTTTGTTTCGCCCGATTTTATTTGTTCAAAAAGTGTTTTGGTAAATTTTACGAGGCTCGCTTTTTTCTGAACGGCTTTTGCCCACAACTCCACTTTTTGTTTTTCATTTTCCGAAATATTTTTTACCAACTTATTGGTGTACCAAAACGAAGCCAGCACAATAAGCAGCGCGGCTATTGCCAAACCGTATTTCCATTGCTGTTTGCGGGTGTAGATGTTCATTTGAAGTGAGCGAAGATATAAAATTAAGATTGACGATTTAAGAATTTACAATTGACAATTTTGAGTAACACATCAATCGTAAATTGTCAATCTAAAAATTGTAAATTATTATTATCGTGCTCCATATAACCACGCGCTTGGGTCCATGGTTTTTTGTCCTTTCCAAATTTGCAGGCTCATAGATGTTTTTCCTTCGTCCTCATCGTACATAACTGTGCCAATGGTTTGTTTGCTGTTTACTTTTTGTCCTGTTTTTACCAGCACATCGCTGAGGTTGCTGTAAACACTCAAATATTCACCATGACGGATAATCACCAATTTTCCGCCTGTGGGCGAAGCGGCAATGCCTGTAACTTCACCGTCAAACACGGCGCGGGCTTGTGTACCTTTTGTTGTGCAAATATCCACACCGTTGTTAAACATCATAAATCCTTTTATGGCAGGATGTTCGTGTTCGCCGTAACCTTCGCAAATTACGCCTTTATTTACAGGAAAAGGCAAACGCCCGCGATTGCTTGCAAAATCGGCACTCAAAGCAATGGCGGCATCGTTCAGCTCGGGAACATCTGTTTTTACCGGTTTTTTTTCAGGAGTTGGTTTAGGTTTACTTGTGATTTTATCGGCTATTTTTTTCTTCTCTGCTTCTTCATCGGCTTTGCGTTTTATCTCGGCGGCAATTAAACGTTTAATGGCAAGCTGCATTTCGGCGGCATCGCGTTTCTTTTTTTCCAACTGCTTTTTTAAATCTTTTTCTTTTTGTTGCAGCGATGTCAAAACCTGTTCTTGTTCTGTTTTTTCTTTGCTCAAATGTTTCTTTTCGGTTTCTTCGCTCACCAGCAAAACTTTTTTCTCCTGATGTTGTGTTTTTAATTCATCAAGTTTGCCTATTAATTGTGTTTGCGTATTAATAATTTCGTCGGCTTGTTTTTTGCGAAACTCCGAATATTGCTGTACATACTTTAAGCGTGAGTATGCCTGATTAAAATCTTTGGCAGAAAAAATAAACATCAGTTTGCTGTAAGCGTTTTGATTGCGTTGCGCAAACACAATCATTTTGGCGTATTCTTTTTTCAGGCGTTCCAAATCGCTTTTTAAGTTTTGAACCTGATTTTCATTTTTGCGAATGTCTGCGTTTAAAGTATTAATCTCCGAATTAATAGTATTGATAAGGCTTTGACGCTTTTTCAGTTTCACGTTAATTGTTTTCAGCGTACCAAGCGAAACATCTTTGTTTTCCTTAGTTTCTTTCAACACTTTATTAATTTCATCAATCTCTTTTTTAATTTTTTCCTGTTTCTTCTGCAATTCTTTTTGAGAATTTTTTTGAGCGTGAATGTGAAGCGGTGAAAAAACAACGAAAGAAAAAATAAGCGCAAAGAAAATGAGCGGATTATTTTTTCTGTATCTGAATGGTGTCATATCTTGACGGAATGTTTAACGTAAGTTTTTGAGGTGTATTTTTCTCAATGCGAACATACTCAATTTTCAGGTGGGCGTTCTTCTGTGCCACTATATCAATATTAACATGGTATGGTGCATAAACGCTGTCTTTTTGCATAAACTTACCGTAGCTGGCAATAAACTTGCGCGGACTGCCGGCTTCTACAAATTCGTTTTTTAAAATTTTGTAGTTGTCGGGGTTTAACGTAAGCGTTTGCAAATCGTTTGTTATGTCTGTTGTTCCGCTTTGAATTTTTTTCAGGCGGCGTTTGCGTTCGGTGCTTAATAAGTAAAAACAATTTTGTCTGTCAGCCGCAGGTTTCAGTTTTGTTTCATCATCGTGAAACTCTGCGCTGTTGCCAAAAAGCACGGCTTGCAATAAATCAAAATCAACGTTGGCGTTCAGCAGCTCGCTGATGTAATTAAAATCGCCTTTAAAATAAGTTTTGTTCACATAGTTCACAAACTTCACGCTGTCGCGCGTTATCAGCACTTTTGCCACTTCCACACCCAACAAATATTGAATGGAAACCAGCAGCGCACTGTCTTTTCTTCCGCGAACCCTGATGTCAAAACTTTCTTCTTTGTCATCAACCAAACTTTCCACATTGGCTTTTGCCATAATCCAGTCAAACTGAAATTCGTTTTCTTTTACATGGCGGCTCAGTGTTTTTGCAGATTTAAAATCCAACTTACATTTTACGCTTGTTGTGTCTTCTGTCGCCACATCGGTTTTTGTTTTTTGAATATCTTTTTTGTGCCTGCAGGAAATAAATACACATACAAGTAAAAAAATATAGAGTACGTTTTTAATCATTCAGTTTTTTGTCTTGTATTTTTTTCAGCAATTCTTCTGATGTGCCACCTGCTTCTTTTGCGGCTTGCCATTGTTTTAAGGCTTCGGCAGATTTGTTGAGTTTAAAAAGAATATCGCCGTAATGTTCTAAAATGGTAGCATTGTTTGTTCCCGTAACAGCTTTTAAAATCCATGTTTCGGCTTCGGTATATTTTTTTTGCTGAAACAAAATCCATGCGTAAGTGTCCTGATAGTTGCGGTTGTCGGGCTTCAAATCGTTTGTGCGTTTTGAATATTTTTCTGCTTTGTCCAAATGTTCGTTGCGTAACGAAAGATAATAGGCATAATTATTCAGCACATAAGTATTGTCCGCATCAATTTTCAGGGCTTCATCAAAGGCTTTGTCGGAGTTGGAAAATTCTTTCAGATTAAAATAGGCATCGCCCAAATTGGAATAAAAACTAATCAGCAAAAGATTATTGTCCACCACAAAACCCAAACCTTCATTGAGTGATTGCGCCGCTTTTTTGTAATCGTGCAGTTGAATGTTGGCAATACCGTTGTAAAAATAAAAAGACGAATAACTCGGAAACAATTCTAATGCCGTTGTGCTGTGGCGTTCCAACGAATCGTAGCGGTGCAAATCATAATCGCTTGCAAGCAAATTAATCCACACGTTTGGGTTTCTGCTTTCGTTTATTGCAGCCATGTAATAATGTTTTGAGGCTTCTTCCAATTGATTATCCAACAGCAAAAAATCGGCGTAAGCAGAATTGCTTTCGGGTGCGTTGGGCTGAGATTGCAACATGATTTTTGCCAACTCCATACCTTGACGATACACTTCCGATTGCGGTTGTTCGCGCGCTCTGTCGTAAAAGGTGCTTAAAATATTTGCTTTTACGTTTATGTCCAATTCCGTATTCTGAAAGGCTTTTTTTAAATGATTAAATGCTTCGCTTTCGTTTCCTTTCGCGCTGTAATAATCGTGTAGGGAAAGATGAACGGCAGGGTCGTTGGGATTAACTTCTGCAATTTTATCGTACATGGCTTTTGCTTTTTCCAAACTGCCTTGTTCAATGTAAAAATCGGCGAGGTAATTATAATAGCGCGTTTCGTTTTTGTCGGAGTCAGAAAGTTTAATGAGTTCCTGTTCGGCTTCTTTGTTTTTCCGTTGCCCTCTCAGCAATTTTACTTTGTTAATGGTAATTTGCTCGTTGATGCCGTAATTTTTTTCCAACTCATTGTAAATCTTGTAAGCCGCATCGTATTTGCCAAGCACGGCGTATTCAATGGCAAGGTCTTCTTTAAAATCGCCTCTGTGCGGAAAATCTTTTACCAATTGCTCGCGTATTTTTACCGATTGATTGTATTGCCCCTGCGCGTTATAACATTCAACCAACAAGAGCTGATACCATTCATTTTTTTTGTCGGCTTCGGCACAAAATTTTGCGTGTGCTAAAGCTGTTTGATTTTTTCCGAGCAGTTTGTAAATTGTTCCCAATTCGTAATGCACGGCGGCGTTATCGGGATGAATGCTTTTGCAGGTTTCAAACAATTTTAAGGCTTCCTGCAAATTGCCTTTCATGCGCTCGGTGCAGCCGCTTACATAATTGTAACCAAACTCCATTTCTTTGCGTGTGGCTTCGTGTGCATTTGGTGTTTGCACAGCATTTTTTTTGCTTTTGCAGGAAATAAATCCGCAAATCAAAACAAGGAAAAAATATTTTACCAAAATGTTACGCAATAATTTGTGTGTAATCGCTAATGCTTAAATCTAATGCTTTTCCTTTTACTTCCGCGCCAATGCCCAACATACTGTTTTCAATGTTGGCGTTTGAGATGTTTGCATTGCTTTGCACAATAGAATTTTTAATAATGCTGTTGCTCACTTTGCTGTTTGCACCAATGCCCGCATAAGGTCCAACAACCGAATTATTTAACTCCACATTATCGCCGATAAAACAAGGCTCAATAATTACGCTGTTGTTGTTTTTTATGTTTTTTCCTTTTAAGTGCGCTTGTCCTTTGTCAAATTCCAACACACGCTGATTGGTGTAAACCGTAGCGTTTTTGTTTCCGCAATCCAACCACTCGCTTACTTTACCCGGCGTAAATTTTGTGCCTTTGGCTTTCATGTTTTCCAAAGCGTTAGTGAGTTGAAATTCGCCTTTTTCGGTGATGTTGTTATCCAATAAATATTGCAATTCACTTTTCAGATAATCGCCGTCTTTAAAATAATAAATGCCTATGATTGCCAAATCGCTCACAAAGTCTTTTGGCTTTTCAACGAAATCGGTAATCACGCCTTTGTCGTCTAATTTCACCACACCAAACTGACTTGGGTCGTCAATCTTCTGAACCCAAATTACGCCTTCCTGTTCGGTGTCCATCACAAAATCGGCTTTAAATAAGGTGTCGGCAAAAGCCACAACTGTTTTTCCTTTTATGGCATCTTTGGCGCACATAATGGCGTGAGCCGTTCCCAATGCTTTTTCCTGATAATAAATACTTCCCTTCGCGCCTTGACTTTCAGCAACTTTAATAAGGTTTTGTTCCACTTCCGCGCCAAAATCGGGCGCAATCACAAATGCAATTTCATTCACCTTTTGCCCGCATACTTTGGTAATATCTTCTACAAGCCGCTGCACAATGGGTTTCCCCGCAACGGGAATTAAGGGCTTGGCAGTGGTGAGCGTGTGCGGTCGCATACGTTTGCCTTTGCCTGCCATAGGAATAATGATTTGCATGGTTAATTTTAATGTTCGGCAAAAATAATATAATTTGGTTAAACACAGAGGCACAAAGACACGGAGATACAGAGAATTATATTTACTTTGTAAAAAACTCCGTGCCTCTGTGCCTCCGTGTTGAAAAAATGAGAAAGTATTTTATAGCAATTATTATTCCCGAACCTTTGTTTCAGGAAATAGAAAACATCAAGCAAGAATTGTTCTCAAAACACCATTTAAAAGGTGCGTTGCGAAGCCCCGCGCACATTACGCTGCATCGCCCTTTTGAGTGGAAAGAAGAAAAAGAAAATGTGTTGATTGAAAAACTGAAAACATTTGAGTTTAAAAAACAATTTTCGCTTGACATAAACGGTTTTTCTTTTTTTGAGCCGCGTGTAATTTTTGCAAATGTGTTGCCAAACGAAACTTTAAATGAACTGCACACACAACTCACAAACTTCGCTAAACGTGAACTGAAACTCTTTAACGAAGCCGAAGACTTGCGGGGTTTTCACCCGCACATAACCGTTGCTTTCCGCGATTTAAAAAAACCTAAGTTTTATGAATTGCAAAAAGATTTTTCAGAAAGAAAATTGAAAGGTGCTTTTTCTTATTCGGGATTTTCTTTGTTGAGATTGGAAGAGAAGTGGGAGGAGGTTCTTTCTTTCAAATAACAATTCACTTCTTTTTACCGTAAACCGTTTCAAACTAATGAAGATAGTTTTCGGTTTGCGAAACCAAGTAATATGGCAAGTTCAAGGTTCAGGTAAATATGGGGTTTTCTTTTTGTTGAAGTTGGAAGAAAGGTTGTAGGACTTGGTTTGTTGAATTGATTAGCTTTGCAACTTATTTTATTGAGCAAAATGTTTGAGCAAACTTTTAAAAATATAGACGATATACTGCACAAAGACGCAGGCTGTGGCAGTGAACTGGATTACGTAGAACAAACCTCATGGATTTTGTTTCTAAAATATTTGGACGACTTAGAGAAAGACCGCGCCACCGCTGCCGAACTTACAGGCAAAACGTACACGCCCATTATTGAAAAAAAATTTCAATGGACAGTGTGGGCAATGCCAAAAAGCAAAGACGGTAAACTCAATCATCATACGGCTCTTACGGGCGACGACCTCAGCGATTTTGTAAACAACAAACTCTTCCCCTACCTCAAAAAATTTAAGACCAATGCCGAAAGTGCCGACACCATTGAATATAAGATTGGCGAAATTTTCAGCGAACTGAAAAACCGACTGCAAAGCGGCTACAATTTGCGCGAAGTGATTAACCTCATCGATCAGTTGCGTTTTCGTACCCATGCCGAAAAGCACGAAATGAGCCACCTCTACGAAGACAAAATAAAAAATATGGGCAATGCCGGGCGAAACGGCGGCGAATACTACACGCCTCGTCCCTTGATTACTACCATTGTAAAAGTGGTGAACCCAAAAATTGGTGAAAAAATTTATGACGGTGCTTGCGGCAGCGCAGGTTTCTTGTGCGAAGCCTTTGCGTACTTAAACCAAAAAGGGCTTTCCACCAAAGACACCGTAACGCTTCAGAAGAAAACTTTTTACGGCAAAGAGAAAAAATCATTAGCCTATATCATCGGCATTATGAATATGATTTTGCACGGTGTGGAAGCACCCAACATCATACACACCAATACACTTGCCGAAAACCTTGCCGACATACAGGAAAAAGACCGCTACGATGTGGTGCTTGCCAATCCGCCATTTGGCGGGAAAGAACGTGCCGAAGTGCAACAAAACTTCCCCATAAAAACAGGTGAAACCGCATCGCTGTTTTTGCAGCATTTCATTAAAATATTGAAAGCAGGCGGAAAAGCAGGTGTGGTAATTAAAAACACCTTTTTGAGCAATACCGACAACGCCACCGTTGCCATTCGCAAAACCTTATTGGAAAGTTGCAACCTGCACACCGTGTTGGATTTGCCGGGTGGAACATTTACCGGTGCGGGCGTAAAAACCGTTGTGTTGTTTTTTGAAAAAGGAAAACCCACGCAAAAAGTTTGGTTTTACTCGCTGAACCTCGACCGCAATTTGGGCAAAACCAATCCGCTGAACGAAAACGATTTGGCAGAGTTTGTAAAACTGCAAAAAAACTTTGCCGACAGCGAAAACTCCTGGACGATAAATGTAAAAGACATTGACCAAACTACCTTTGATTTAAGCGTAAAAAACCCAAATAAAAAAGAAGAAACTGCCCTGCGCCAACCGAAAGCCATTTTAAAAGAAATGAAAGCATTGGATAAAGAAAGTGCAGAAATTTTAAATACCATTAAAGAACTGATATAAATTTACATAGGGATAATTTGTCCCCACATAGAAGAAAATGAACTGTTGCAAAAAATGCAACCATTGAAAAAAGAAAAGATGAGCAACGAATTAAGCATATCGCAAAAGCAAATTGAAAACAAAATTTTCAACATTCGTGGCGTGCAGGTAATGATTGATAGCGATTTGGCGGAAATGTATCAAGTAGAAACCAGAGCCCTTAATCAAGCTGTAAAACGAAACATTGACCGTTTTCCTAGTGATTTTATGTTTCAACTCACACAAGAAGAATGGAATAACTTGACATCACAAAATGTGACATCAAGTGAACACGGAGGCAGAAGAAAATTACCTTTCGCTTTTACTGAACAGGGAGTTTCGGGCTTATCGGGCGTGTTAAAAAGTGAAACAGCTTCAAAAATACACGTTGCCATTATGCGGGCTTTTGTAGAAATGCGTAAACTTATTGCCAACCACAACGGACTATTGCAACGTATGGACGGCATTGAACGCAAACAACTTGAAACCGACCAAAAGTTTGAAAAAGTATTTAAAGCATTGGAAGGAAACACCATTCCCACACAAGGTGTGTTTTTTGACGGACAGGTGTTTGATGCCTACGAACTCGCCTCTAAAATTATACGCTCGGCTAAACAAAACATTGCGTTGATTGATAACTATATTGACGAAACCACACTTACGCATTTAGCCAAAAAGAAAAAAGGCACAAGCGTATTGTTGCTCAGCAAAAACATAAGCAAACAACTAACGCTTGATGTGCAAAAAGCCAACACACAATACGGCAATTTTACCGCCAAAACCTTTACCCAAAGCCACGACCGCTTTTTGATAATTGACCAAAAAGAAATTTACCATTTGGGTGCATCATTAAAAGATTTGGGCAAAAAATGGTTTGCTTTTTCTAAAATGGAAAAAGAAAGTGTAAGCAATATTATGAACGCAATTTTGAAATTGATATGAAGCAAGGTTGGCAAATAAAGAAGTTGGGGGATGTTTGCGAGAAAGGCTCGTCAAATGTTTCACAAAATCAGTTGACGAATGAAGAAGGCGAATATCCAATTTTTGGTGCAAGCGGTTTTATCAAAAACGTAAGTTTTTATCATAATGAAAAACCGTATTTATCAATCGTGAAAGATGGTTCGGGCGTTGGGCGTGTAACGAAAATGGAAGCTAAAACTTCTGTTATCGGAACATTGCAATATCTTTTTCCAAAAGACGGAATTGATTTGAATTACTTGTATTACTACTTACAAACCATAGATTTCAAAAAGTATGTTGCAGGTGCAGCCATTCCGCATATTTATTTTAAAGATTATCAAAACGAATATTTTCCTTACGTTCCACTTGAAGTACAACACCGCATTGTTTCCATTTTAGACAAAGCCTTTTCGGCTACTGAGCAGGCAAAAAACAATGCCCAACAAAACCTGAAAAATACGAAGGAGCTTTTTGAAAGTTATTTGCAGGGGGTGTTTGAAAATGGGAAGTGGGAAAAAAAGAAATTACAAGATGTTGCAAAAGTTTTTGGACGTGGAAAATCAAAACACAGACCAAGAAATTGGGAAGGATTGTATGGTGGTAAATATCCATTTATTCAGACGGGAGAAGTTCGCAATGCAAATAAATATATTTCAAATTACACTCAGACATATAATGAAGCTGGATTAGCACAAAGTAAACTTTGGAAGAAAGGAACTATTTGCATAACTATTGCTGCAAATATTGCAGAGACAGCAATTTTAGATTTTGATGCTTGTATTCCTGATAGCATTATCGGTTTTGAAGTTGATGAGAAAAAAGCCGACTTGAATTTTGCTTATTACTTGTTGCAATATTTCAAAGCAGAACTACAGAAGTTAGGAAAGGGAAGTGCCCAAGACAATATCAATTTGGGAACTTTTGAAACTCAGTATTTCCCATTTCCTTCACTTGAAGAGCAACAAACCATCGTCCGCCAATTAGATGCCCTGCGAGCCGAAACGCAAAAGTTGGAAGCAGTGTATCAAAAGAAAATAGATGATTTGGAAGAGTTGAAAAAGAGTGTTTTGCGGAAGGCGTTTGCAGGAGAGTTGCGCAGCCCCGAAGGGGCAGGATACATCAGCATCGCCCCTCGCATATAACGATACACATATAACCAGCCCCGAAGGGGCGTAATACATTATGATGATACATACATCTCATACATATAACCATATATCGCCCTTTCAGGGCTTTGTTTCGTGGCGTTGCCACTGTAGTAGCGAGGGGCGTTACCGCCTCGCTGCGAGATTACGCCCTTTCAGGGCTTGGACGCATAGCCCCGAAGGGGCGGGATATACTACCGATGGGTATTGCCCATCGAACCCCGAAGGGGCGTAATACAAATACTATGGGACAGTCGCTCGTAAAAAACTACATACACATCGTGTTCAGCACCAAGCACCGTCAGCCGCTGATACACCCACCGGTAGAAACGGAACTGCACGCCTATCTCGGTGGTATATGTAATAAACTCGAATGCACAGTTATAAAAGTTGGCGGCTATACCGACCATATCCATATCCTTTGTATGCTATCAAAAAAGATAGCCCTGATGAAGTTGATGGAAGAACTGAAATCACATTCATCCAAATGGATAAAGACAAAAGGAATAGATTATGAAAACTTTTATTGGCAAGACGGCTATGGTGCTTTTTCTGTAAATCCTTCGGAAGTAGATACCGTAATTGCGTACATCGCTAATCAGCACGAACATCACAGCAAGAAAGTCTTTCAGGATGAATACCGTGCCTTTCTAAAAAAGTATAATGTTGAATATGATGAGAAGTATGTTTGGGATTAGAGATACATCCGATTGTGATGTCTTCCGCCCTTTCAGGGCTTTGATGTCGTGGCGTTGCCACTTCATAGGGCTACACTCTATGTTAAGATATGCAGCCCTTTCAGGGCTTTCACCTCATAGCCCTGAAAGGGCGAAATATGTTAGCGAGGCGGTATCACCCCTCGCGATATACATCAGCGAGGCGGCAACGCCCCTCGCGACATTAACGAGGAGGCATCGCCTCTCGCACATAATAGCGAGGCGGTAATATCTTCAGCAATTAAAAAAAGAAGAAATTATGAATGAAGCAGAAACAAGAGCAGAACTTATTGACCCCAAGCTAAAGGCTTGCGGTTGGGGCGTTGTAGAAGGCTCTAAGGTTCTTCGTGAATACAACATTACGGAAGGTAAAATTCAAACAGGCGGTGGCAGGGGCAAACGGGAAATTGCCGATTATGTGTTGGTTTACAAAGGCATTAAATTAGCTGTGGTTGAAGCCAAAAGCGATGAATTAGAAGTGGGCGAAGGCGTAATGCAAGCCAAGAAATATGCGGAGAAACTAAAATTAGAAACCACATACAGCAGCAACGGAAAAGCCATTTACCAAATCTGTATGAAAACAGGCGCAGAAGGTTTGGTAACAGACTTTCTAAGTCCCGAACAACTTTGGAATAAAACCTTTGCCGAGCAAAATAATTGGAGAGAGCAATTTGCCAATGTTCCGTTTGAAGATAAAAGCGGTAGTTGGCAGTTAAGATACTATCAGGAAATAGCCGTTCAAAGAACCGTTGAAGCCATTGCACAAAACAAAAAACGAATTTTACTCACCCTTGCCACAGGCACAGGAAAAACGGCAATTGCTTTTCAAATTGCGTGGAAACTGTTTCAAACCCGTTGGAACTTAAAACGAGACGGCAACCGCCGCCCGAGAATTTTATTTTTAGCAGACAGAAACATATTAGCCAACCAAGCCTACAATTCATTTTCGGCGTTTCCCGAAGATGCTTTGGTACGAATAAAACCCAATGAGATAAAGAAAAATGGAAAAGTGCCCACCAACGGCAGCATTTTCTTTACCATTTTTCAAACCTTTATGACCCAAAGCCCTGAAAGGGCGAAATCTAACAGCGAGGTGGCAACGCCCCTCGCTAATGCGCCAATCAACGGCGATGAAATCAACGAGGTGGCAACGCCCCTCGCTAATACGCCAATCAACGGCGATGAAATCAACGAGGTGGCAACGCCCCTCGCTAATGCGCCAATCAACGGCGATGAAATCAACGAGAAGGCAACGCCCCTCGCTAATACGCCAATCAACGGCGATGAAATCAACGAGAAGATAACGCCCCTCGCTAAAAACGACCAATTCAATTTCGGACAATATCCAGCCGACTATTTTGATTTCATCATCATTGACGAATGTCACAGAGGTGGAGCAAACGATGAAAGCAATTGGCGAAGCATTTTAGAATATTTCAGTCCGGCAGTGCAGTTGGGTTTAACCGCCACGCCCAAACGAAAAGACAATACAGATACTTACAAATATTTTGGCGAACCCGTTTATATCTATTCGCTAAAAGAGGGTATCAACGATGGTTTTTTAACGCCATTCAAAGTAAAACGCATCAAAACAACTTTAGACGATTATCGCTACACTTCAGATGATACGATAGTGGAAGGCGAAATTGAAGAAGGCAAGTTGTATGAAGAAAAAGACTTTAACCGCAGCATTGAAATTGTGGAGCGGGAAACGTATCGCATAAAACTGTTTTTAGACGAAGTAAATCAAAACGAAAAAGCCATTATTTTTTGTGCTAATCAAGCACACGCAGCCTTGATAAGAGATTTGGTAAACCAATATGCAAAGGAAAAAAATCCGTTTTACTGCGTAAGAGTTACTGCTAATGACGGAGAAGAAGGTGAAAGACTTTTAAGAGAATTTCAAGACAACGAAAAAACAATCCCGACTATTCTCACCACTTCACAAAAACTTTCCACCGGAGTTGATGCACGAAACATTCGCAATATCGTTTTGCTTCGTCCTGTTAATTCAATGATTGAGTTTAAACAAATTGTGGGGCGTGGCACACGCTTGTTTGACGGCAAAGAATTTTTTACCATTTACGATTTTGTAGATGCTTACAAACATTTTAGCGACCCCGAATGGGACGGTGAACCGATTGGGGAAGAACCAAGAGAACCTAAACCTTATCCAACGCCCGACCCAAAACCTACAGTTGTTGGCGAGCCAAAAGAACGCAAACAGAAAATAAAAATCAAATTGCGAAACGGAAAAGAAAGGGAAATCCAACATATTGCTTCTACTTCGTTTTGGAGTGCAGACGGCAAACCCATTTCAGCCGAAGAATTTTTGGGTAATCTGTTTGGCGAGTTGCCTAAATTGTTTAAAGACGAAGAAGAATTGCGCAAACTTTGGAGCAATCCATTAACCCGAAAAATTTTGTTGGAGAAATTAGAAGAAGCAGGCTTTCCGAAAAGTGATTTGCTGACTTTGCAAAAGTTGGTGGATATGGAAAACAGCGATTTGTATGATGTGTTGGAATACGTTTTTAACGGCGACTACATTGCCATGACAAGAGAAGCCAGAGCTAAAGCAGCCGAAGCAACCATTTTTGCCTTACTCAACAACAAACAAAAAGAGTTTATCACTTTTGTTTTGAGCAAATACATTGAAACAGGTGTGGACGAACTTGACCAAGAGAAACTCCCAATTTTGCTCACAAACAAATACCAATCATTAGAAGATGCAAAAGAAATTTTGGGTGATGTGAAAAACATCAGCAAACTGTTTATAGAATTTCAGGAACATCTTTACAAACAGAAAGCAGCGTAATGGCAGGGCAACAAAAAAGCAAAGCCATTTTCACTTTGCCTTATACAAAGGCACGGTGCTGCACGGTTCGCCGTACATAATGCTTTTGGCGACAGGTTTTAATAACGCCGTAAGCTGCACATAAGCGTTGAGCGGCACGGGCTTATTGCTGCAACCTTTTATAACAATACGCGCATCTTTATAATCTTGGGGCTTAAGTTTTAATAAACTTTCGGTAAACAAAAAATTTTCCAAATCGTTGAGGTTGCCAAAAAACACGCGCTTGGCATACGGCTCTAAAGCCAATGTCAGCAGCATATACGCCCACGTTGGCACAATAGCTTCGGCGGTGCAAACAATACCCACCAATTTATCGTTATACACACTCCAGTCGTTTGTTTTTACAAATTCGCGAAAATCTTTTTCTTTCAATATCAACCCCTGAAACAAATGCGGTTTCAGGTCAAACAGCACGCGCTCGCCCTGCACAAAAAAATGTTCCAAATCAACCGTTACAATGCCGCTATTGGCAACTTTATTTATTATTTCACTCATAACCTCTGTGGTTAATTCCCTCAAAATTACACTTTTTATAAAGAAAAAAGTTTTGAACAATTGCAAAAAATACCCATTTATGGTGATGTTCCCGTTCGTGCTTATGTTGCAACTTTGACACCGTATTTTAGAACGAAAACATGAAACAGATAAATCACAAAATTTGTTTATTACCCGATACGTTCATGAAACGGAATTTTTACTTTCGCGTAAATTTTTCATCTCAGGTGATGAATATGAAAAAATACCTTACCATACTATTTTTGGCTGCGCAGTTTGGCATTGCGCAAAGCATGACGGTGGATACCCTGTATTTGCCGTATTATTCGCACTCGCCTTTTGCATACAGCGAAAATAACGAAGTAATTGGCATAGAACCCGACATTATACGCGAATACACCGCGTGGCTGCGCGACAAAAAGAAAATTTCTGTTTATACAAAATACATTGAATACCGCGATTTTTCGGGCTTTTATTCCGAAGTAAAAACAAGTTCGCGTAAAAACATAATAGGCATGGGTTCTGTTACTGTGTTGCCCGAACGCGCAGAGGAACTTGATTTTACAACAGGCACTATTAAAAGTGTGGCACTTTGCATTACCAACGGGCACGCCCCCGAATTAAAAACCAAAACACCTGCCGAAATACTGAAAGTAATGGGAAGCATGAGCGCATTAACCATAACCAATACATCGTTAAGTAACTATGTAAACGATGTAAAAAAAACCTACATCAAAGATTTAAAAATTTCTTACTTGAGCGATGAAAGCAAAATTCTTGATAAAATTTCGACAAGCGTGCTTAGCTTCGGATTTGTAGATGCCGTTACCTTTCGCGATTACTTAAAAAATAATCCTAACAAATATTTTAAAGTGCAAAGCGTTATGAACCGTTTAAACGAAGAAATGGGTTTTATTATGCCGAAAGGCAGCCGTCACAAAGTCCTGTTTAACGAGTTTTTTGCCACATTTAAAACAACGGCAGAGTACCGCCAAATTCTTGAAAAACATTTGGGCACATTTATGGCTCAAAATATGATAATACAATAAACCGTTTGTTGTTCTTCTTCTTGTTATCTTTGCGCTCCTTACATGATTGCAATTGATAATACCTTAATCAGCGAAGACCTTTTTGACAAAAAATTTGTGTGCGACCTCAACGCCTGCAAAGGCGCGTGTTGCGTGGCAGGCGACAGCGGCGCACCTTTGAACGAAGACGAACTGCCTGTTTTAAATTCGGTGCTTGAAAAAGTAAAACCCTACATGGTAAAAAAAGGACTGGCTGCCGTAAACAAACATGGTGCGTATGTGGTGGACGATGACGGTGATTACACCACAACCTTAGTGGGCGAAAAAGAAGAATGTGCTTTTGTATATTTTGACGAAAACAACATTGCCAAATGCGCCATTGAAAAAGCCTTTTACGACGGTGTGATTGACTGGAAAAAACCAATATCCTGTCATTTATACCCTGTGCGCATTACCAAACACAAAAAATACGATGCCGTAAACTACGACAAATGGAGCGTGTGCAAACCTGCCTGTGAGTGCGGCGAAAAATTAGATGTGCCTGTTTACAAATTTTTAAAAGAGCCACTCACCCGTAAATACGGACAAGATTGGTATAAAAAATTAGAAAACAACGCAAAATTATTTTTGAAGAAATAAGAGCCACTAATTTCACTAATGACATAAATTTAAACACATAGAAACATAGGCTTAAAGTATTAAAACATAGTACACACATAGCGTTCAGCGAAGCTGAACGTACTATTGTGAAACTTGCACAATCTTTAGCTGACAACACAAAACTTATGTGGTCTATGTGGTTTAAGATTTTTTTAGTGTAATTCGTGGCTGCAAAAACAACATAGAAAATGAAAATTTTAATCACAGGTTCAAATGGTTTATTAGGACAAAAATTAGTTTACAAACTCCGTAGCCAAACCAACGTAACGCTTATTGCCACCGCACGCGGCGAAAACCGTTTGGTGAAAACAGACGGCTATGTGTACGAAAGTTTAGACATTACCGACAAACAAAACGTAGAACAAATTTTTGAAAAACATTTGCCCGATGTAATCATCAACACCGCCGCCATGACCAACGTGGACGCTTGCGAAACCGACCGCGAAAATGCTTTATTAATGAACGCAACTTCTGTGGAATATCAGGTAAAAGCGTTAGAAAATTTGAAACAAAAACATACCGACTACAATCCGCATTTTATTCATTTAAGCACCGATTTTATTTTTGACGGTACGCATGGACCTTTGGACGAAAAAGAAAAACCCAATCCGTTAAGTTATTACGCCGAAACAAAATTAGCCGCCGAAAACAGTGTGCAGGCTTCCTCGTTGGATTGGGCAATTGCGCGAACGGTTTTGGTGTTTGGCATTGTGGACAACATGAGCCGCAGCAACATTGTGCTGTGGGTAAAATCAAATTTGGAGCAGGGCAAAACAATTAATGTGGTGGACGACCAGTTTCGCACACCAACGCTTGCCGAAGATTTGGCAGACGGCTGTATTTTAATGGCGCAAAAACGCGCCAAAGGTATTTACAACATTTCTGGAAAAGATTTTTACAGCATTTTAGAACTGGCACATACCGTGGCAGATTATTACGGTTTAAACAAAAACTTAATCAAACCGAGCAAAAGCGCAGATATTAAACAACCCGCCAAACGCCCGCCCATTACGGGGTTCATTATTGACAAAGCCGTACGCGAATTGGGTTACAATCCTCACAGTTTTGTAGAAGGCATTAAAATTTTGGAAGAGCAGATAAAGGATATGGGAAAATGATGTGTTGATTTAAAGATGAATAAAAAAAGAACATATTATGTTTTATTTTTTCTGTTTGCCTTTTCAGGCAGTTGGTCGCAGCAAAACATCATTGACAGTTTAATTAAATTGTCCGATACACCTAACCTCCACGACACAGCAAAAATAAAATTGTATGGTGACATCAGTTGGGAGTTGATGAGTTCAAACATTAATCAATCATTAAAGTATGCTCAACTTGAACTTGCTTTGTCGGTAAAGCACAACCGCAAAGCAGACATTGCGCAAGCCCAAAGCGATATTGGAAATGTATATAATCGCAAAGCCGATTACGATTCGGCATTGGTGCATTATTTTAAAGCCATTAAATTAAGAGAAGAACTTAAACAAGAAGTAAAAGTTGCAGGCATATACAATAATGTAGCTACCGTTTATATGCGGCAAAATAAATTCAAAGAAGCACTTGATATTAATTTTAAATCACTGAAAATTTTTGAGCAAATTAATGATGAAGTAAAACAAGCTATTATATTAGGCAACATTGGTAACTTGTATTACGAACTTGAACAAAACGCTGCCGCACTTGAATTTTTTAATAAATCCCTCCAGCTTGCAGAAAAAAACAATCACCTTATCACAAAAGCAAATGTTTTAATAAACATTGGCGGCATTTTATATGAAGAAGGAATCAGCGGTAACACGATTACAAACAAACCTAAAGTTGATAGTGCTCTTGCTGATTTCTTAGTTGCAGAAATCATATTTAACCAACTTAATGCGGCATATAATTTAGGTGCGGTTTACAACAACATCGGCAGAATATACATGATGAACCGTGATTATAATTCTGCATTAAGCTACTATGAAAAAAGTTTGAAAAACCGAATGGAAGTAGATGATGTTTTTGGTATTGGATTATGTCATCTTAATATATCGGATGTTTTATATAAACAGCAATCTTACGACAAAGCATTAAATCACTTGGAAAAAAGCGCGGACATATTTTTAAAAGCTAAAAATTTTGTTTTTCTGAAAGATGCTTATGGAAAAATGGCTGAGTGTTATGAAGCAAAAGGCAATTATCCCGCTTGTTTAAAATATTATCAACTGTACGGTAATTATAAAGATTCGGTTTACAATCAGGATAATATTGATAAAATGGCGGAAATGCGTACCAAATACGAAACCGAAAAAAAAGAAACCGAAATAAAAGATTTAAAACAGCAACAGGAAATAAACACCCTGCAACTGCAAAAAAGAAATTACTTGCTTATTGCCTTAACCTTGCTTGTTTTGCTGATAAGTGCCGTAAGTATGTTTTATGTGCGGCATCAAAGGCATCAGCGCAAACTTGCCGTGCAGCAAACCGAGGAAAAAGAAAGGCAGCGCATGGCAAAAGACATTCACGATGATTTGGGTTCGGGCTTGTCTAAAATAAAATTTATGAGCGAGGTCATTTCTTCCAAATCAAAAAACAATCCCGAAATTTTATCAAGCGTAAAATCCATTTCCGAAACCTCCATTCGTTTGGTGGACAATATGCGCGATTTAATTTGGGCATTAAACCCCGACAACACACAGTTGGACAGCCTGGTGGCGCGCATACGCGAATACAGCAACGATTATTTAAGCGACACCGACAAAAAATTGGTGTTAGATGTTTCGGAACATATTCCTGCGCAAAAAATAAACAGTCAGGCACACCGCAATATTTTATTTATTGCCAAAGAAGCCCTGCAAAATATTGTGAAACACGCCAACGCCGCCGAAGTGAGAATAACCATTACCGCCGATAACGAGAGTTTGCATTTACACATTGCCGATAATGGCACAGGCATTTCGGGCAATCATTCGGGTAACGGTTTGCACAACATGAAACAACGTGCCTCAAGCATTGGCGCAACATTCCACATTAATTCAAATGAAAAAGGCACGGAAATACAATTACGCGCGCCTTTGAGCAACTTGTTGGCGTAAACGAATTTACTTAAACTCCTTTACCACATTCACAAACAACTTTACTTTTTCCTTGTCCAAGTCAGGATAAAGTCCATGCCCCAAATTGCAGATGTAGCGGTGTTTCCCAAATGTGCGCAACATTTCCTGTGTTTCAGAAATTATTTTTTTCTCGTCGGCGTATAGCAAACAGGGGTCGGCGTTGCCCTGCAAGGTTTTATTTGGCGCAAGTTGGCGGGCATTTTTTGGGGAAATCGTCCAGTCCAAACCAATGGTATTGCAATGTGTTTCCGCAATTTTTTCAAGGGCGTAATGCGCATCTTTGGCAAACACGGTTACAGGAACAAGCGGCTGCAAAGCATCACAAATTTTAGACATATATTTTAATGAAAATTCGTAAAACATTTTTTCGCTCAACACCCCCGCCCACGAATCAAACAGTTGAATTAAATCCGCGCCTGCTTTTACCTGCGCTTGCAAATAGTTGATGGTGCTTTGTGTAATTTTTTCCAAGAGTTGGTGCGCCAATTCGGGCTGCGTGTATAAAAACTGTTTTGCCTTGCTGAATGTTTTGCTTCCGCTGCCCTCAATCATGTAGGCGAAAATTGTCCACGGCGCGCCTGCAAAGCCAATTAAAGGCACGCGGTTATTCAGTTCTTTTTTGGTGAGCTGAATGGCTTCAAGCACATAATTCAAATCGTCTGCTTGGGCAATGCGTAATTTTTCAACATCTGTTTTGTTTTTTACGGTGTTTTCAAACCAGGGTCCTTTGGCTTCAATCATTTGATACGGCAAACCCATAGCTTCGGGAATTACCAAAATATCACTGAAAATAATGGCGGCATCTACACCCAAACTATCCACAGGCTGCACGGTAACTTCGCAAGCCAGTTCGGGCGATTTTACAAATTCAATAAAATTTTTTGCTTTGGCGCGTGTGGCTCTGTATTCGGGCAGCACCCGCCCCGCCTGGCGCATAAGCCACACAGGAACGCGTTCTGTTTCCTGTCCTTTTGCTGCACGCAACAGTAAATCGTTTTTTAACATCGGGCGCGAAGTTACGGTGTAATTTCTTACCTCTGCACTACAAATTTTTTTACGCCAACGCTTTTATCGGTTTTTAGTTGCAAAAAATAAATGCCGTTTGATAAATGGCTTACATCAATGGAATTAGAAATGTTAAATGTTGAGTGATGAATAACTGTTTTCCCAAGCACATCAATTATTTTTATTTCTGTTTCTTCATTTAACATTTCACATTCAACATTTATAATTTCACTTGCATGGTTGGGGTAAATTTTCACTACCAATTTTTCGTTTGTATGTTCTTCTATACTTACTGTATAAGCCTTATCGTATTTGGCAACATAGCCGTTAATGGCTATTACGCTGGTGTAAAGATTACCTGCCGTGTCAATACAAATAGACCCAGCTCTTTCATCAGAATTAAAATTCGGCAGAGCTATCCAATCATTACCGTTCCATTTGTATATATTGTGTGTAGCAACAGTATCTCTAAAACTAAGTGCATACACGTTATCATATTTATCTACGGTAAGAGAATTTATAATACCGTGTATTCCATTTGTTCCCGTCAATTCTTCCCATACTGTTCCGTTCCATTTAGCTACATAACCCAAACGCCCTGCGGTATATATATTTCCATATTTATCGCTTGTAACACATTGAAGCGGAACAATACCGTTCACGGCAACAGTAGGCGAGTTTAAGGAATTTGTTCCGCCTAATTCGCTCCACACATTACCGTCCCATTTAGCTACATAAAAATGACCTGTTGCATTGGTGAAACTACCAACAGCGTAAATATTGCCTTGCCCATCGCTGCATATAGAACTAATCTTAGGTGACGGACCCATATCCTGCGGATACAAATAAAAATTGGAAATATTTCCACCTAATTGCGACCATTGGCTGCCGTTCCATTTTGCCACATAAGGTTTTCCCGATGAGTTTTTAAAATTTCCTGCGGCATATAAATTGCCCGTGCTGTCCACACACAATGAGAAAATACTACCATTTGCACCTAAAGCATTTTGCCCGCCCAATTCGTACCATGAATGATTTCCGTCCCACTGAGCAACATATCTCAGATTTGAGGGGTTATAGCCACCAACGGCATACACATTATTTGTACTGTACGTTACAATTGGAGCTCCCGTTCCCTTTCCTAATCTTTGCCACGAAGAACCGTTCCATTTTACAACCCCACCTGTATCCCAATTCGGCATTGGTCCGGGATAGTCGTAATAACAACTTGTGTAAATGTTTCCCAAATCATCAGCATACACCCCCCCAACAGTTACGATAGTTGAAATAGGAGTGCTAAACAAATTATACAAAGAATTTGTTCCTCCTAACTCATTCCATTGAGAAAATGCAAAACATGAAAACGAGATAAAAGCGAGGGTATAAATTATTTTTTTCACGGCAGGAAAATTTTGTTTTTCAAAAGTAGAAAAAAATTATTGTATAGTTTCATTAATCGTTTTGCTTTATCAGCAGCCTGTTTGCCGTGTAATCGGCAAAGGTAAGTTTCACGGCATATACACCGTTTATCAAATCGGCTAAACTAAAAACATAATGTGTGCCATTATCGGTAGTTTGCATTTCATACACTTTGCTGCCTAAGGTGTTATACACGGTAATAAAAAGCAAGGGGCTGTTTTTGTCAAACACATTTACGGTAACATCGCCATTGGTAGGGTTTGGGGCAATGGTAAATTTTTCGCGCGGCACAACTTCTTCGGTAACAAAACTGCTTTCCATGTTTGCGTTTTCATATTGATAAATAATTTCTTCGCTTTCATCTGCGGTTTCATCATCGTCAGAATATGCCATACGGGAAAATACGCCCGAGCAACCCTCGTTATATATATGCACTTCGCTGCCTAAGTGGGCTTCAAATCCTGCCATTAAACGTACTTCATTACCCGCGTGTATGGTGGCTGAGCCTGTGCCTGTAATGGTATTGGTGGTGTTTATTTGCGTGGCAGCCTGCTTTGTGTAAGGTGAATTACCCGAGTTTACCACATCAGAAAAAGCCATTGTGCCAATGCAGCACACCTGCACATTTTGGCTTACTACAGCAGAAGAAATAGAGCTGCCTTGCGAATAAAATGCCTGCACAGATACAGAACCCGCGCCAAGCCCAATGGCATCTAAAGTGATAGACGAGCCATTAACCGCACCAATGGCAGAAAATTGAGTGGTTGAATAAGTCCATACATAATAGTTTGCCCCTGTTACCTGCGTAACCGAATAAGTAACGCTGCTTGGTGGCGAGCCGCTGCAACCAATGGAAGCAGGACCGCTAAGAGTAGGGTTTCTTAGTTTTATTGGTAATACCAACGAAGCTATATAGGAGTTCATTACGCTTCCGTCATATCCACAATTATCAAAATCCACATTATTAATTGTTATTTGATTTGTGTTTATGTTATTGCTTGGACAATAAAGCTGTTGCGACCACATGGTAGGGGTATTTGTATAAGTGCCGAATGAAGGAGCATACCAAGTAACCTGTGAAGTTAGGGGTGGACAATTTGGCATGGGACACCCACCGTTGTTTGCACTTGTAACTATTAGCGTGGCTATTTCGCCGGGATAGACAACATTACTTGTTACAGAATTATATTTTGCCAACAAAAAAGGCATGACCTTTATTGTTTTGTTTAGTTGACTTGTTCCTGAAGTAGTGCTGTATGTGGCAGAGAGTATAAAAGAACAGCAAGATGTTGTTTTTGGAATTGTAACCGCCGTAGTTACATTAGTGGCAGTAGAAAAAGCTACACCTGAACAATTGGACGACCAACCGACAAAAGTGGCATTAGTTGGTAAAAAACTACAATTATAAGAAGTTGCAACACCCGGGTGAATGTAGTCTGAACCATTTATAATTTGTGCCATTATTTTTCCGAAAGGAGTAAACACGCAGCAAAACAAAACCGCTATTGTTTTAATTTTTAAATTTTTCATCGTAGTAAAAATTAAATGAAACAATTATTTGTTTTGCGTTTTCAGATTTTCAATCTCTGCTTTCAAAGCTTGGCTTTCTTTTTTTAAATCAATCATGTAAAGCGTGAGTTCTTCCACCTTTTTAAGCAGCAACGCATTCATTGCTGCTACATCCACACCTTGTTCTTTCACTTCGCTTTCGCTTGGCACTTCGGGCAGGTGCTTATTTTTATGTACAAATTTTTCCAAATCACTTAAAGGCATTAGCTTGTAATTTTTATCAAACACATAATCTGCCCAATGCGTGGCAGAAATTGAAACACGAATGTCTTTAGCCAAAATCAAACCGTCAACCGAAAGGTGAGCATTGGCTGCCACGCCTGAGCTTAATGGTATTCCTGCGCCAATTTGTGTTGCTCCGTCAGATTTTACCCTAAAGCGTACTCCCAACCCCGTTTGGTCATATACATCAATAGCATTTACAGGTGTATTAAGAGTGCCTGTTTGCGCAGTTGCCACATTTACGTTTAATTGCGCAGCGTTTGGTGCACTGGGTGTGCTTGCTTGATTGCCAATAATTGTTTTGCCTGTGCCGCTTTGCACTTTAAAAGCGTAATCGTTGTTGGCTGTGTTCAGCACATGAAAATCAATACCGTTGTAAATATCAAACCCTGTGCTGTGTGTAGCAAACACACGCGAACTTGAAGTTATATTACCTTGCGAAACAACAAATTCTCCGTTTTGATATAAATTCAAATTGTCTGTTGCTTCTACGCTGCCTCCCGCATCTCCATAAATTTTAAAATGAGATGTAATTGCATTTGTAGCCGTGCTGCTTATATCCAAAGGCGCGGCGGGTGCATCGTTACCCGAACCTATGCCAATATTACCCTGCGGTGTAACAAACACACAGCGGTTATTGTTTGCTTTCAGTACAAAAGGGTACTCGTTACAAGTACCTATATCTAATTGTGAGGCATCTACTACAACACTAACACCATTGTGAACGTAATAACGGGCGGTGCAATATAATCACCGCCAAGATGCCAGGGTTTAGAGTTGGGAACACAGGCTTCTGAATTATAATATTGATTACCGCAACCAAAGTTTAATATAGTATGAGGATTAGTATTTAAATAATATATAAGTTGGTGTATGTTCTCTATCGGTTCGTCATGCAAAGTATTTTGAATTGTGTGGCATGTATCAGAAAGAGTAATCTCTTGCGCTGAAGCATTTAATGCACTGCCTGTAATTAACACAAGGGCAAAATGTTTAATTTTTTTACATACGCTTTTGGCGTTTCTGATTTTTTGAATAATGTGTGTCATACTGATTTTAGTTTTAAAAATTTATGCCGTAAACCTACTGCCGTAATGTGTCAAAGTCAATACCCCCGTGGGGGTGTTTTGGGAGTATTTTTAGGGTAATTCCGTTTGTTAAGATAACATCAGTTACGCAACTTGTGCCGCTCTGCAAACAACATAAACTCGCGTATGCTGTGTACATCTATTTTGTTGCGAATGTTTTTGCGGTGTGTTTTCACCGTTTCAACATTAATGCAAAGTATGCCTGCAATTTCCTCGCAGGTTTTTCCGCTAACAATAAGGTTAAAAACTTCTACTTCTCTCGGACTTAACTTTTCATAAATTGAAAATTCATAATTGTTTGTATTCATATGTTTTGTTTTTTTAAGGTTTATATAAAAAATCAGCGTGAGCATAATTGCTTACCTGTAATCAAGGAAGTCCAAATCCCGTACAACAAAGTAGAACAACGCTCACGCCTTCGCGGAGCGTTATGCTTACTTCTTTGTTGTACTTCATTTTTGGACTTTTTGATTACAAGTTTTTCAGCTAACGCCAATATGTTATTTCAATTTTATTTTTCTATAAGCAAATTTTATTTTTAAGTTTAAACCAAAACTAAACAAAAGAATTAAGTCATCAAATTTTCTTTGAAAAAACAGAACAAACAGGTTACGGTAAAAAAACGCAAGGTGTTTTTGATTTTCATTGCCATAAACCTCCTTTTTTAGAATTTGGCTAAAGTAAACCATTCAAAGGATAACGAAAAGAAAAAATTGGTTTTTAACATTTGAACTCTGTAAAACTGTTTCAGTAAAAAACAATAATTCAGAATTTTAAGCATGTGTTTAATATCGGCTTAATTGAAATTTTAATTTTTTTGAATTGTTTTTTTAAGAAAAAAATTAAGGCAGCTTTAAATTCAAGATAAAACGCTTGCTTACACAAGAAGATAAAGTATAAAGGTATTGTGTTCGGAAAAAGTTAAACGTTTCTAAAACGTAATGCTCACATTCACATTTGGCATAATCGGCAATTGATTAATGCGCTTAAATGTAAAACGGTCAACATAAAAAATATTCTGACGGTTGTAAATGTTGGTTGCGCCTGCGTTAATTTCAAGTGTGCTTTTTTCGGCAATATTGTATTTGTATTTCATGCCAATATCAAAACGGTGGTAATCGGGCAAGCGACCCTGATTGAGTGCGGCAGGAATGTAATTGAGCGTTCCGTTTCCTGTACCAAAGTTGTAATTAATGTTTCCCTGCGGGTTCAACTGATTAATGTAACCCTGCGTTTGCGTAAACGGAAAACCTGTGCCGTAATTCCAGCGTGCGTTTACTTCAAAATTTTTCTTTTTGCCAAAGGTGTATGAGGCAACAAAATTTACGTTGTGTCGGCGGTCAAAGTTTGGCGGATAGTTCATAACTTCCCCTGTTTGTGTGTTTCCGCTCCAACGATTATTAAAAGTAATGGAGTAAACCGCCCACAGGTAAAAACGTTTTTTCTCAAACTTCAAAGCAAAATCCAAACCGCGCGCCCTGCCCTGTTCAATCACAAACGTTTTTTTCACATCATCAGGTCGCGATGCGTTTAAGTCGTTGTCGTCATAAATTTTATCACGGTTGATATTAATGATTGTATTAAAAAACTTTTCGTAAGCCTCCACGTTCAGTTCAAAGTATTTAAATAAATCAAATTCAAAACCTGCCACAGCATGGCGCGCTTTTTGAACCGAAGAATTTACGTTTTGTGAATTTCTGTTTCGGTCAAGGTAACTTGCCGAAATGTTTTGGCTTTCGGGCGCGTTAATAAATCCGTAAAACAAATTCACAATGTCTCTGTCGCTGTTTGCACTCATCAGGGTTTGGCTGTATAAACCTGCAGCACCTTTAAAACGGATTTTTTTAGTAACATTTATTTTTAATGCTGCACGCGGTTCGGGCGAAAACACGCCTAACGTGGCGTAATACTGCGTGCGGAAACTCGGTTCAAACACCACCCGCGATTTTTTATCGGCAAATTTATATTTCAAAAAACCTGCCACATCAATAGTTGAACGGTTTAAACTAATGTTTGCACCAAGCGGATTGCTGATGTTGTAGTCTGTGTTGGTAATTACGCCCTCAAAACCAAAACGCAACTCTTGCTTGCCAATGAATTTCACAAAATTAAAACCCGTGTTTACACCGCTCACACCGCTTGTTTTAGAGTCTGTCCTAAGCAAAGGATTGGTGAAATTAATTTTATACTTTGAGTACGCAAATACACCTTCAATCAATAAATTATTTGCCGCCGGCACTAATACAAAATTTGTGCCGATACCCATGTTTGTCCACGAGTATGTAGCAATGCTGCTGAAATCTACTTTGTCGTTAAAGTTGAAACCGAATACGCTGAACTTGCTTCCGCCTGTGGAATTGATGGAAACTTTTCCGTACAAATCGGTGAAATAGAACGGTAATCCGTTTCCGCTGCCGTTATCGGCATAAGGATACAGCAGTTTCGATGTGGTCGGCAAATACGAATGTTTAGCCGAAAAAACATAAGAGGCACTTGTGTTACCGTCTTCTTTCAGTTTTTTAAGCGGTCCTTCCAGCATGGCTTTTGCACCGAACGTAGAGAGTGCTACTTTTCCTGCCGTATGTTTTTTGTTCCCGTCTCGGGTGGTAATGTCCATAATGGACGATGTTCTTCCGCCGTATTCCGCACCAAATCCGGCACTGTAAACATCGGCGTTTTTCATAATGTCATTGTCAAACACCGAAAATAAACCAATGGAGTGAAAAGGATTATACACAATCAAACCGTCTAACAACACTTTGTTTTGCACGGGCAAACCACCCCGAATGTACAATTGTCCGCCTTGGTCGCCCGTAGAAACCACACCCGGCAACACTTGCAGGTATTGTGCCAAATCGGGTTCGCCAACACTCGGCAGTTTATTAATTACAGTTGGGTCAATGCGGTTTACCGAAACCTGCGTTTGTTCTAATTTTTGTGCAGCGGTGGTGCTTACTTCCACTTCCTGCAAAATAACGCCGCCTTTGTTGGCAAAGAATTTTTTGTTCAGCACATCGCCTGCTTTAATGGAAACAGTTTCGCGAATGGTATCGTAATCAAAACTTGTAACCAACAAAATATAATCGCCCGGCGGAATGCGCGTAATGCTGAAAAAGCCGTTTAAATCGGTATTTGCGCCAATAACAGTACTTTGAAGAAACACGTTGCAAAAAGGCACAGGTTCACCGTTGGCTTTGTCATAAACAAAACCTTTAACGCTGCCCGTGTTTTGCGCAAAACCCCGAAAAGAGACTGCTAAAAAAAGAATGAGGAAAAAAGTACAACTACGTTTCATAAAAGAGGCGCGGCAAATGTAAAAAATTAAAGAGAATGTTTACCTGTCAAAAACATTCCACCCCTGCGCTTTTAATGCGTGAACGCTTCCGTCTTTGGCAACCATAAGGCAAGCTTTTTCGTGGTTGGTAATATGCCCGATAACGCTGATTTCCATAGAATGTTTTATTTTTTCGTAATCGCTCATGTCAATGGTAAACAGCAGTTCGTAATCTTCGCCGCCGCTTAGGGCACAAAGCGTTGGGTCTAAATTAAATTCACGGGCGGTATCAAAGGTTTGCGGGTCAATTGGAATTTTTTCTTCGTACAATTCCACACCTACATTGGATTGTGAACATATATGTAAAATTTCAGAAGACAAACCGTCACTCACGTCAATCATTGCCGTTGGTTTTACGTTCAGGCTTTTCAGCAATTCAATAACATCTTTTCTTGCTTCGGGTTTCAGCTGGCGTTCCAAAATATAATCTTTGCCTGAAAGGTCAGGTTGCAGGTTTGGGTTTTCTTTAAACACGGCTTTTTCGCGTTCTAAAATTTGCAAACCCATATAAGCACCGCCCAAATCGCCACTCACGCAAAGCAGGTTTTTCTCTTTTGCCCCGTTGCGAAAAACCAACTCTTCTGTTTTTGCTGCGCCAACGGCAGTAATGTTTATTACCAGTCCGCTAAGGCTTGAAGTCGTATCGCCACCCACCAAATCAACGTTGTATTTTGAACAGGCAAGTAACATACCTGCATACAATTCTTCAACTGCTTCCAAACCAAAGCGGCTTGAAATGGCTATGGATACAACGATTTGGCGCGGTTCGGCATTCATCGCATAAATGTCGCTGAGGTTTACAATCACACTCTTGTAACCCAAATGTTTCAGAGGCACATAACTTAAATCAAAATGAACGCCTTCAACCAGCATATCGGTTGTGATAACGGTTTGTAAATTTGTGTTGTCAATAACGGCAGCATCATCGCCAACGCCTTTAATGGTTGATGATTGATTTAAGTCAATGTGTTGTGTGAGATGTTTAATTAAACCAAACTCTCCCAGGTCTGATAGTTCGGTGCGTACTGTGTTGTCAAAATCCATGAGGGCGCAAAGGTAAGTATCTTAACCAAAAAAAGCCGTTTCACTATCTATGAAACGGCTTTCTTTCCAAAAATTTTTAAAGTTAAGTCATTACCTCACTATTACCTCACTAATGTAAAGCTGCCGGTTTGGTTAAATCCGCTGCCGTCAGGAGCTTTAAAT
>JAHBTI010000016.1 GCA_019638705.1 Bacteroidota bacterium | reverse complement strand
TAAAGAAAAAATTGTTATTCAGAAATAATTTTTTTCAGCATTTTTAAAAAGCCGTGAGTGTGAACCTCACGGCTTTTTTTATCTGAAAACCACCCCGAAAAAAACTTTAAATTCCTCTGCTGATAACTGTTACAGAAAAAAAATAAAAAAAACGGAAAATCTTTTTCAAACCCTTTGCGAGAATAAAAAGTATTATTACCTTTGCAATCCCTTTTAAAAGGGGTTTGTTCTTTAAAATAACAATAAAAAGCCGAAGTAGCTCAGCTGGTAGAGCAGCTGATTTGTAATCAGCTGGTCGGGGGTTCGAGTCCCTTCTTCGGCTCTTTTTTTGAAAAGAAAAGGGGATATACCAGAGTGGCCAAATGGGACAGACTGTAAATCTGTTGTTTCGACTTCGGAGGTTCGAATCCTCCTGTCCCCACACGGCAAAAGATTTTAGAAATAAGATTTTAAAAAGAAAGTAAGAAGTAACCAAACTTCTAAAATTGAAAAATCTTAAATCTTAAAATAAAAAGCGGAAGTAGCTCAATTGGTAGAGCTCCAGCCTTCCAAGCTGGAGGTTGCGGGTTCGAGACCCGTCTTCCGCTCGTGAAATGTTTGAATGGTGAAGTTGAAAAAAATACGCCTGACTGAATTTGAGAAGAGGCGACAAAAGCGGAAAAGACTTGCTTATCGGTCCTAAAGTTTTTGAAAGTCCCAAAAAGCGGGACTTTTGGTGTGTAAGGCTGTACGTTCTTTTAAATGAAATTGAAATTTTGAGCAGTTTTTTAGCCGGGTGCAACAATGCTAAGGAACTACAAAAATAAGCTGTTGTAGCTCAGTGGTAGAGCACTTCCTTGGTAAGGAAGAGGTCGGCAGTTCAATCCTGCTCAACAGCTCAATTAGCGTAAAAACTAATTTTTAAAATAAAAAATAAATAAATAACAAAGTAAAATTAACAACTATGGCAAAAGAAAAATTCGACCGTTCCAAACCACATGTAAACATTGGAACAATTGGTCACGTTGACCACGGCAAAACAACTTTAACTGCAGCTATTACAGCGGTATTAGCTTCTAAAGGTTTAGCAGAGGTTCGCGACTTCTCATCAATCGACAACGCTCCCGAAGAAAAAGAGCGTGGTATTACAATCAACACTTCACACGTTGAGTACCAAACTGAAAACCGTCACTATGCACACGTTGACTGTCCGGGTCACGCTGACTATGTGAAAAACATGGTAACGGGTGCTGCGCAAATGGACGGGGCTATCCTTGTGGTGGCAGCTACTGACGGACCTATGCCGCAAACCCGCGAGCACATTCTTTTGGCTCGTCAGGTAGGTGTGCCTCGTATAGTAGTGTTCATGAACAAAGTGGACATGGTAGAAGATGCTGAATTGTTGGATTTGGTAGAAATGGAAATTCGCGAATTATTATCATTCTACAAATTTGACGGTGATAACACACCTATCGTTCGCGGTTCTGCATTAGGCGGCTTGAATAAAGACGAAAAATGGGTTCCGAAAATTATGGAATTAATGGACGCTGTTGATACATACATTCCATTACCTCCGCGCGATAAAGAAAAACCTTTCTTGATGCCTGTAGAAGATGTGTTCACTATCACAGGTCGTGGTACGGTTGCAACAGGTCGTATTGAAACAGGTGTTATCAATACTGCCGATAACGTTGAAATTATCGGTATGGGTGCTGAAAAATTAACTTCTACTGTAACAGGTGTGGAAATGTTCCGCAAAATTCTTGACTACGGTGAAGCTGGTGATAACGTAGGTTTATTGCTGCGCGGTGTTGAGAAAAAAGACATTAAACGCGGTATGGTTATTTGCAAACCGGGTTCAGTAAAACCACACACCAAATTCAAAGCTGAGGTGTATATCTTGAAAAAAGAAGAAGGCGGACGTCATACGCCATTCCAAAACAAATACCGCCCTCAATTCTACTTCCGTACAACTGATGTAACAGGTGAGATTGAATTGGAAGCAGGTCGCGAAATGGTGTTGCCCGGCGACAACGTAACAATCACCGTAAACTTAATCAATGCTATTGCCATGGATAAAGGTTTGCGTTTCGCTATCCGCGAAGGTGGTCGTACTGTTGGTGCAGGTCAAGTAACTGAAATTTTAGACTAAGCCATAGTCATAATTATAGGCAAAATGGCTCTCAATATTGAGAAGCCATTTTGCTATTTTTCGGCAGGCAGTTTATAAACAGTATAAACGGGCGTAGTTCAAGGGTAGAATTACGGTCTCCAAAACCGCAGATGGGAGTTCGAATCTCTCCGCCCGTGCAACTGAGTTTAAAAGTTGAAAGAGCTTGGTTTAAAGGCGGTACTTTCAACTCTCAACTTTAAACTAAAAAGGAAATGAGTAAAATAGGAACTTATATATCTGAAACTAAAAACGAACTTTTAAACAAAGTGAGTTGGCCCACATGGGCAGAATTGCAAAGTAGTGCCATTGTGGTAATGATTTCTGCTGTAATTATTGCCTTGGTGGTGTTCGGGATGGATTTTGTGTTTGAACTGTTGATGAAACAGACTTACGATTTATTCAAATAAGAGATTGGCAAGAACATGGCAGAAGTAGCTAAAACCGACCTTTCGCAAAAAAAATGGTACGTTGTGCGTGCTATTAGCGGACAGGAAAAAAAGGTAAAACAATATATTGAATCGGAAGTTGTGGCTTCTAAGTTGCAGGATTATGTATCGCAAGTGCTTATTCCTACCGAAAAAATTATTCAAATACGCAACGGAAAAAAAACAACCAAAGAGCGTTCTTTTTATCCGGGATATGTGTTGATTGAAGCCGCTTTATCGGGTGAAGTTTCTCATGCAATCAAAAACATTACAGGCGTAATCGGCTTTTTGGGCGAAACCAAAGGCGGCGACCCTGTGCCAATGCGCATCAGCGAAGTAAACCGCATTTTGGGCAAAGTGGACGAACTGGTGGAAAGCGAAGGAACAGTTTCCACAAACTATACTGTTGGCGAATCGGTAAAAGTAATTAACGGTCCGTTCAATGGATTTAGCGGTGTGATTGAAGAAATAATGGAAGACAAAAAGAAAATTAAAGTTACCGTTAAAATCTTTGGTCGCAAAACCCCTGTGGAGTTGAACTTTGGTGAAGTTGAATTAGAGTAATTAGAATTTAGATTTTAGGATTTAGAATTTAAAAAAAGACATTGTAAGGTAAATAGTTAATCGGAACATGAGACGCTTTGCTGCTTCCAACTCAAAGTATCGCCGAAAAACGAAAACCGACAATAAGCAAACACAAAAAAACGATGAGCCGTTTTGAGTGTTGAACAAACAAATAAATAAAAAGTAAAAATGGCAAAAGAGTTATCAGCAATTGTAAAATTGCAAATTAAAGGTGGAGCTGCTAACCCCTCGCCTCCCATTGGTCCCGCATTAGGTGCTAAAGGTGTAAACATTATGGAGTTTTGCAAACAATTTAATGCAAGAACTCAAGAAAGCCCGGGTAAAATTTTACCTGTGGTAATCAATGTTTATACTGACAAGTCGTTTGATTTCGTTATCAAACGTCCGCCTGTTGCAGTGCAAATTATGGAGGTTGCTAAAGTTAAAACCGGTTCGGCTACAAGCAATCGCAAGAAAGTAGGTTCTCTTAACTGGGAACAAGTTCGCAAGATTGCCGAAGACAAAATTGTGGACATGAATTGTTTCACGGTTGAGTCAGCCATGAACATGGTAGCAGGCACAGCACGCAGCATGGGAGTTACAGTTACAGGTGACAGACCTCACTAAAAAATTAAATTAATAACAAAAAAAACAAGCTTACAAATGGCAACGTTGACTAAAAAAAGAAAAGCTGCAATCGCAAAATACGATGCAAGCAAAATTTACTCCGTTGCAGACGCATCAAAAATTGTGAAAGACATCACAACTACAAAATTTGATGCCTCTGTGGACTTAGCTGTCCGTTTAGGAGTTGACCCTCGTAAAGCTAATCAAATGGTGCGCGGCACGGTAACCTTACCTCACGGTACAGGCAAAACCATGCGCGTTTTGGCATTGGTAACTCCTGATAAGGAAGCCGAAGCTAAAGCCGCAGGTGCTGACTATGTTGGATTAGACGAGTACATTGAAAAAATAAAAGGTGGTTGGACAGATGTGGACGTAATCATCACTATGCCTTCAGTAATGGGCAAAGTTGGTGCTTTAGGTCGTGTGTTAGGTCCTCGCGGCTTAATGCCAAATCCAAAAACCGGAACTGTTACAATGGAAGTCGGAAAAGCCGTTCAAGATTCAAAAGGCGGAAAAATTGATTTCAAAGTGGATAAAGCAGGCATTGTTCATGCCGGCATCGGTAAAGTTTCGTTTGATGCAAACAAATTGGCTGAAAACGCAAACGAATTGATACAAACCATTGTGAAATTAAAGCCGTCGAGCGCAAAAGGAACGTATGTAAAATCCGTTACCATGAGCAGCACCATGAGCGCAGGCATTGCCATTGATGCTAAATTATTCACCTAATAAAAGCTGATAATAAATGAATAAAACAGAAAAAACACAGGTGATTGAAGAGTTGGTGGAACAATTAAACGCTAACAACAAAATCTACTTAGCAGACTGCTCAACACTTACCGTTGAAAAAGTAAATGCGTTTCGTAAACAATGTTTTGAGAAAAAAGTATCAATAACAGTTGTGAAAAACACATTGCTTAAAAAAGCGATTGAAAGAGCAAACGACAGCAAACTCGCAGAATTAATTCCTGCACTAAAAGGTGAAACAGCATTAATGTTCACCGAAGTATCTAACAGTCCCGCAAAAATCATTAAAAACTTCCGCAAGGGCAACCAAAAACCTGCTTTAAAAGCAGCGTATGTGGAAGAAATGATATTTATCGGCGACGCTCAGTTAGATGCGCTGGCAGGCTTGAAATCTAAAAACGAATTGATTGGCGAAGTAATCTCGTTATTACAATCACCAATTCAGCGCGTGTTAGGTGCTTTGGAAAACAAAGGCGGTAGCGAAGACGCAGCAGCTTAAACTGTACAAAAACAAAAAACAAACAAAAAAAGTAAATCAATTAATTAACCAATAAAAACCATAAAAAAATGGCAGATATTAAATCATTAGCCGACACATTAGTTGGCTTAACAGTAAAAGAAGTTCAAGAATTAGCAAAAGTGTTAAAAGACGAGCATGGTATTGAACCGGCTGCTGCTGCAGTTGTTGTTTCAGGCGGTGCAGGCGGTGGCGAAGCTGCTGCTGCAAAAACATCTTTTGATGTAGTATTGACAGAAGCAGGTGCTGCAAAATTGGGCGTAGTTAAAGTTGTAAAAGACTTAACAGGTCTTGGCTTGAAAGAAGCAAAAGACTTGGTTGACGGCGCACCAAAACCTGTGAAAGAAGGTATTGGCAAAGAAGAAGCTGAAGCTATTAAAAAAGCTTTGGAAGAAGCCGGTGCTAAAGCAGAAATTAAGTAATTCTGCACAACACACTAACAGAAAATTGATTCTCTTTAGGGAGAATCAATTTTCCTGTTTTTTTAAGTATAAAAAAACAGCAAACTTTATAGGTCTAAAACATTAATTTAATATCGTAAACACCTTGGCTGCAAGTACAAAAACACCGCAAAAACGAATTAATTTTTCGTCCAACAAATTCCCGATTGAATATCCCGATTTCTTGGATATTCAGCTAAAATCCTTTCAGGATTTTTTCCAATTAGAAACAACCCCCGAGAACCGCAAAAAAGAAGGTCTCTTTAAGGTGTTTTCCGAAAACTTTCCAATCTCTGACGCACGCAACAACTTTGTGCTGGAGTTTAAAGATTACTACATTGACCCGCCTCGCTACGAAATAGACGAGTGTATCGAACGCGGTCTTACCTATTCTGTGCCTTTAAAGGCTAAATTATACCTTTATTGTACAGACCCTGAACACGAAGATTTTGAACCGATTATGCAAGATGTGTATTTGGGAACTATCCCATACATGACACCAAAAGGTTCATTTATTATAAACGGTGCTGAACGTGTTATTGTTTCGCAGTTGCACCGCTCACCGGGCGTATTTTTCGGGCAAAGCCGCCATGCCAACGGTACTAAATTATACTCTGCCCGCGTTATTCCTTTCAAAGGAAGCTGGATTGAATTTGCGACAGACATTAACAACGTCATGTACGCATACATTGACCGTAAGAAAAAATTACCTGTTACCACCCTGTTACGCGCTATTGGTTTTGAAAGCGATAAACAAATTTTGGAAATCTTCGGCTTGGCTGACGAAGTAAAAGTTTCTAAAGCAGGTTTGAAACGCGAAGTTGGTCGCAGATTGGCAGCGCGTGTTTTAAAAACTTGGTTGGAAGATTTTGTTGACGAAGATACCGGAGAAGTTGTGTCTATTGAACGTAACGAAGTTATCCTTGACCGTGAAACCATTTTGGAAGATGAACACATTGACTTTATCGTTGATGCCAACGTGAAATCTATCATTTTACATAAACAAGATGTAAACACAACCGATTTCGCAATTATTTACAATACACTTCAAAAAGATTCAACCAATTCAGAAAAAGAAGCGATTGAATTTATTTACCGTTTGCTCCGTAACGCCGAACCGCCTGATGAAGAAACAGCGCGTGGCGTAATTGACAAATTGTTTTTCTCGGATAAACGTTACGATTTAGGCGAAGTTGGTCGTTACCGTATCAACAAAAAATTGGGATTAAACATTCCAATGGAAATTCGTGTATTGACTAAAGAAGACATGATTTTAATCATCAAATATCTGATTGAGCTGATTAACTCAAAAACAGATGTTGATGATATTGACCACTTGAGCAACCGCCGTGTGCGCACCGTAGGCGAACAATTATATTCGCAATTCGGCGTAGGCTTGGCGCGTATGGCGCGTACTATTCGTGAGCGTATGAACGTGCGCGACAACGAGGTGTTTACACCTACCGATTTGATTAATGCAAAAACATTGTCATCGGTAATTAACTCATTCTTTGGAACAAATCAGTTATCTCAGTTCATGGACCAAACAAATCCATTGAGCGAGGTTACCAACAAACGCCGTTTATCTGCACTCGGACCCGGAGGTTTGAGCCGTGAACGCGCGGGCTTTGAAGTTCGTGACGTACACTACACGCACTACGGACGTTTGTGTACCATTGAAACTCCCGAAGGTCCAAATATCGGTTTGATTTCTTCGCTTTGCGTTTATGCAAAAGTGAACAAATTAGGTTTTATTGAAACGCCTTTCCGCACCGTAAACAACGGTAAAGTGGAAGTGAACAAACCAATCGTTTACTTAACAGCCGAAGAAGAAGACCTGAAAAATATTGCACAAACAAGTGCAGAATTGGACGAAAAAGGACACTTTATTTCTAAAAAAGTTACAGCACGTTACGAAGGTGATTTCCCTGTATTGGAGCCTGAGAAAATCCATTTAATGGACGTTGCACCAAATCAAATTGCATCGGTTGCCGCTTCGTTAATTCCGTTTTTGGAACACGATGATGCTAACCGTGCGCTCATGGGGTCTAATATGCAAAAACAAGCCGTTCCTTTGTTGCGCCCGCAAGCACCTATTGTTGGTACAGGCATTGAAGCCCGCGTGGCGCAAGACAGCCGCGTGTTGGTAAATGCCGAAGGCGACGGTGTGGTTGAGTACGTTGATGCTAACGAAATTGTAATTAAATATAGCCGCAGCGAAGAAGAACGTTTGGTAAGTTTTGAAGGTGATGTAAAAACATACAAGCTCACCAAATTTCAAAAAACAAACCAAAGCACTTGTATTAACCTGAAACCTATTGTAAAAAAAGGCGACAAAGTTCACAAAGGACAAGCCTTGAGCGAAGGTTACGCAACACAAGACGGTGAGCTGGCATTGGGTCGCAACTTAAAAGTAGCGTTCATGCCTTGGAAAGGTTACAACTTTGAAGATGCTATCGTAATCAGCGAAAAAATTGTGCGCGATGATATTTTCACTTCCATGCACATTGACGAATATATTTTGGAAGTGCGCGACACAAAACGCGGCATGGAAGAATTAACACCTGATATTCCGAACGTAAGCGAAGAGGCTACAAAAGATTTGGACGAAAAAGGCGTAATCCGCATTGGTGCTGAAGTAAAAGAAGGCGATATTTTGGTTGGTAAAATCACGCCAAAAGGCGAAACCGACCCAAGCCCCGAAGAAAAATTATTGCGTGCCATTTTTGGTGATAAAGCAGGTGATGTAAAAGATGCTTCGTTGCGCGTACCACCGTCAATCAGAGGTGTAATTGTGGATAAAAAATTATTCTCGCGTGTGGTGAAAGACAAAAAAGCCAAAGCAGAAGAAAAGCCGATGATTGAAAAATTAGACACTGAGTTTGAAAAAAACAATTACAACTTAAAATTACAGTTGGTTGATAAATTGTTTCAACTCGTAAACGGTCGTACTTCGCAGGGCGTAACCAATATTTTGGGTGAAGAAGTCATTCCCCGCGGAACAAAATTTACACAAAAATTATTGGAGCGTGTTGATTACACCGAAGTAAATCCGAGCAACTGGACAACCGACAAAGATAAAAACGAACAAATTGAACGCTTGTTGCATAACTTCTTAATCAAATACAACGATTATTTAGGAAAATACAAACGCGAGAAATTCCAAATCAGTGTTGGTGACGAATTACCAAACGGCATTGTACAGTTAGCTAAAGTTTACATTGCACAAAAACGTAAACTGAAAGTGGGTGATAAAATGGCTGGTCGCCACGGTAACAAAGGTATCGTAGCGCGTATTGTGAAAGAAGAAGATATGCCGTTTTTGGAAGACGGAACTCCTGTGGACATTGTGTTGAACCCGTTGGGTGTACCTTCGCGTATGAACTTGGGTCAGATTTACGAAACCGTGCTGGCTTGGGCAGGCGAAAAATTAGGGTTGAAATTTGCAACTCCTATTTTTGACGGTGCTACTATGGAACAAATTGATGAGTACACGCAAAAAGCAGGTATTCCGCAATACGGACGTACTTACTTGTACGACGGCGGAACAGGCGAAAAATTTGACCAACCTGCTACTGTGGGCATCATCTATATGTTAAAACTCGGACACATGGTTGATGATAAAATGCACGCACGTTCAATCGGACCATATTCACTTATCACACAACAACCTTTGGGCGGTAAAGCACAATTCGGTGGTCAGCGTTTTGGTGAAATGGAGGTTTGGGCATTGGAAGCTTATGGTGCTGCCAACGTGTTGCAGGAAATCTTAACCGTAAAATCCGATGATGTAATGGGTCGTGCGAAAGCCTACGAAGCTATTGTAAAAGGCGATAACATTCCTACTCCTGGTATTCCTGAATCGTTCAACGTATTGTTGCATGAATTGAGAGGCTTGGCATTGGAAGTAACAATGGACTAAAAATTTATTGACGATTGGAAGATTTACAATTTACGATTGAAAATCTTCCAATCGTCAAAATTGTAAATGGTAAATAACAAAATTGTAAATAAGAACATGGCGTTAAGAAGAGATAATAAACAAAAATCAAATTTCTCAAAAATCACTATCAGCTTGGCTTCGCCCGAAACCATTTTGAGGCGTTCAAGCGGTGAAGTTTTGAAACCTGAAACCATTAATTACCGCACCTACAAACCCGAAAGAGACGGTTTGTTTTGTGAGCGTATTTTTGGTCCGATAAAAGATTACGAATGTCATTGCGGTAAATACAAACGTATTCGCTACAAAGGCATTGTGTGCGACCGCTGCGGTGTGGAAGTAACCGAAAAGAAAGTGCGCCGCGAACGCATGGGGCACATTAACTTGGTAGTTCCCGTTGCACATATTTGGTATTTCCGTTCGTTGCCGAATAAAATTGGTTACTTGTTGGGTTTACCTACTAAAAAATTAGACATGATTATTTACTACGAACGTTATGTAGTAATTAACGCAGGCGCAGCAAGCACGGTAAATTATTTGGACTTCTTAACCGAAGAAGAATATTTGAATGTATTAGATACGCTTCCAAAAGAAAATCAATTGTTGGACGATGCAGACCCTAACAAATTCATCGCTAAAATGGGGGCTGAAGCTGTTCAGGATTTATTATCGCGTTTGCAGTTAGACGAATTGTCTTACGACTTGCGCCACAAAGCAAATACCGAAACTTCGCAACAACGCAAAAACGAAGCGTTGAAACGTTTGCAAGTAATTGAAGCATTCCGTCAGGCAAACCAAAATGTGGTAAACAAACCTGAATGGATGGTAGTGAAAGTTGTTCCTGTAATTCCACCTGAATTACGTCCTTTAGTTCCATTGGACGGCGGACGTTTCGCAACTTCTGATTTGAACGATTTATACCGTCGTGTGATTATCCGCAACAACCGTTTAAAACGTTTGATTGAGATTAAAGCACCTGATGTGATTTTGCGTAACGAAAAACGTATGTTGCAGGAATCTGTTGATTCATTGTTTGACAACTCGCGTAAATCAAACGCCGTGAAAACCGACAGCAATCGTCCACTGAAATCTTTGTCAGATTCATTGAAAGGCAAGCAAGGACGTTTCCGTCAAAACTTGTTGGGTAAACGTGTTGATTATTCTGCACGTTCGGTAATTGTTGTAGGTCCTGAATTAAAATTGCACGAATGTGGTTTGCCGAAAGAAATGGCTGCTGAATTATTCAAGCCGTTTATCATTCGCAAAATGATTGAGCGCGGTATTGTAAAAACAGTAAAATCCGCTAAAAAAATTGTAGATAAAAAAGAACCGATTGTTTGGGATATTTTAGAAAACGTATTGAAAGGACACCCTGTTCTACTCAACCGCGCCCCAACATTGCACAGATTAGGTATTCAAGCCTTTCAGCCAAAATTGATTGAAGGAAAAGCCATTCAGTTGCACCCATTGGTTTGTACAGCGTTTAACGCCGACTTTGACGGTGACCAAATGGCGGTTCACGTTCCATTAGGAAATGCCGCAATTTTGGAAGCACAAATTTTGATGTTGGCTTCGCATAACATTTTAAATCCTTCTAACGGTGCGCCTGTGGCTGTGCCTTCGCAAGACATGGTGCTTGGTTTGTATTACTTAACCAAAGGGAAAAAGAATTTGCCGAATGATGCAGTAAAAGGCGAAGGCAAAATTTTTTACAGCGCGGAAGAAGTGGTGATTGCCATAAACGAAAAGCGTTTGGATTTGCAAGCGCAAATCAAAATTAAAATCACCAATGCGTTGGAAGGCGAAGAATTAGTTACTAAAATTATTGATACCACCGCAGGTCGCGTGTTGTTTAACATGGTAGTGCCTCACGAAGTTGGTTACATCAACGAGCTATTGACTAAAAAATCGTTGCGCGATATTATCGGTATGGTGGTTAAGAAAACCGGAATGGCTAAAACTGCCAAATTCCTTGATGACATTAAGCAATTAGGATTTACCACAGCGTTTAAAGGTGGTTTGTCGTTTAACTTGGGCGATATTCAAACGCCTGACGAAAAAGAAAAAATTATTAAAGAATCGCAAGCCGAAGTTGATGAAGTAATGAGTAACTATAATATGGGTTTCATTACCAACAACGAGCGTTACAACCAAATCATTGATATTTGGACACACGCCAACTCTAAGGTTACTAAACGTGTACTTGACAAATTAAGCACAGACCGTCAAGGTTTCAACCCTGTGTATATGATGTTGGATTCGGGTGCGCGTGGTTCTAAAGAACAAATTAAACAGTTGAGCGGTATGCGCGGTTTGATGGCAAAACCACAAAAAGCGGGCGATACAACGGCTTCCATTATTGAAAACCCTGTATTGTCAAACTTCCGCGAAGGCTTGTCAATTTTGGAATACTTTATTTCAACGCACGGTGCGCGTAAAGGTTTGGCAGATACCGCCTTGAAAACAGCCGATGCCGGTTACTTAACCCGCCGTTTGGTTGATGTGGCGCAAGATGTTATTATTAACGAAAGCGACTGCGGTACATTGCGCGGATTGAACATGAGCGCGTTGAAAAACAACGATGATGTTGTTGAATCGTTATATGACCGTATCTTAGGTCGTACTGCCGTTACCGATGTGTTCCACCCGAGTACAGGCGAACTGATTGTGGCAGGTGGTGAAATTATTACCGAAGATGTGGCTTCAATTATTGAAAAATCACCGATTGAAACCGTTGATATTCGTTCGGTATTAACCTGCGAAAGCCGTACAGGTGTTTGTGCTAAATGTTACGGACGCAACCTGTCAAACGGTCGTTTGGTGCAGTTGGGCGAAGCGGTTGGTGTTATTGCGGCGCAATCTATCGGTGAGCCGGGTACACAGCTTACCTTGCGTACATTCCACGTTGGTGGTACGGCTTCTAACATTGCAGCATCATCAAGTGTGGTGGCTAAATACGACGGTATTGTTGAAATTGACGAACTACGCACCGTAGCCCGTGTAAACGAAGAAGGTGTTAAAGCAAACATTGTTATCGGTCGTTCAACTGAAATGCGCATTGTTGATGAAAACACAGGCAGTACCCTCACAACAGGAACAATTCCTTACGGCTCTAATTTATACATCAAAGCAGGTGCTAAAGTGAAGAAAGGCGATAAAATTTGTGATTGGGACCCATACAACGCTGTGATTGTTTCTGAATTTGGTGGTAATGTGGAGTTTGAACACATTAAAGAAAACGTTACTTACCGTGAAGAATCTGACGAGCAAACAGGCTTTAAAGAGAAAGTAATTATTGAAAGCCGTGATAAAACCATGAACCCTTTAATCCGCATTGTGGACAAAAAAGGTGAAGTGTTGAAATCATACAACATTCCTGTTAGTGCCCACATTGTTATTAACGAAGGGCAAAAAATTGAAACAGGACAAGTACTCGTAAAAATTCCTCGTGTTACAGGTAAAACAGGCGACATCACAGGTGGTTTGCCTCGCGTAACAGAATTGTTTGAAGCGCGTAACCCGAGCAACCCTGCCGTAGTTTCTGAAATTGACGGTATTGTTACATTCGGTAAAATTAAACGCGGTAACCGTGAGGTGATGGTGGAAGCTAAAACAGGCGAACAACGCCGTTACCTGGTAAACCTTAGCAAACACATTTTGGTTCAGGAAAACGATTTTGTGAAAGCAGGCGATGCCTTGTCTGACGGTGCAATCAGTCCTGCTGATATTTTGGCAATTAAAGGACCAACCGCCGTGCAGGAATATTTGGTGAACGAAATTCAGGAGGTGTATCGCTTACAAGGACAAAAGCTGAACGATAAACACTTTGAAACCATTGTGCGCCAAATGATGCGCAAAGTTGAAATTGAAGACCCGGGCGATACCATGTTCTTGGAACAACAACTGATTAACAAAGCCGATTTCTTTACTGAAAACGATAACATTTTCGGCAAAAAAGTAGTGATTGAACCGGGCGACAGCGAAGAACTGAAACGCGGACAAATTATTACCGCTCGCAAATTGCGCGATGAAAATTCGTTACTGAAACGCCGCGATAAGAAAACGGTAGATGCGCGTGATGCAGTACCTGCAACGGCTAATCCTATTTTACAAGGTATTACGCGTGCATCGTTGCAAACCAATTCGTGGATTTCAGCGGCATCGTTCCAAGAAACAACTAAAGTACTGAACGAGGCTTCTGTAAACGGAAAAGTAGATACCTTGTTAGGTTTGAAAGAAAACGTAATTGTAGGTCACTTAATTCCTGCGGGTACAGGTTTGCGTCAATACGAAAAATTAGTGGTGGGCAGCAAAGAAGAGTACGAAGCCTTAATGGCAAGCAAAGAGGAAGAAGGAGTAGAGGCGTAAAAGGAAGTATAAAAAACAAAAAAAGTCCCGAGTATTAACTCGGGACTTTTTTATTTTCGTTCAATTCTCAATAATTCTTATTACGGTTTGTAATATTTCATTGCCGTTGGCATAAAGGCTTGCAAATTTTTAATGCGAGTTTCATCGCTTGGGTGGGTGCTTAAAATTTCGGGTGGTTTTTGTCCGCCACTATTAGCCATGCGTTGCCAAAAAGTAATAGCCGCTTCGGGATTGTAACCTGCCATGGCAGCAAAAATCAAGCCCATTTCATCTGCTTCACTCTCGTGCTTGCGGCTGAATTTTAATGCGCCCAAGGTTGAGCCAAAACCAACCGCTTGCTGAAACAACTGCCCTGTTAAACTTGGGTTTTGCCCCATAGCCGTTGATAATGCCGCGCCACCAAACTGAGTAATCATGCTTTGGCTCATACGCTGATTACCGTGTCGTGCTACGGCGTGAGCCACCTCATGCCCCATCACCACAGCCAAACTCTGTTCATCTTGTGTAACAGGTAAAATGCCTGTGTAAACTGCTACTTTTCCGCCCGGCATACACCACGCATTTATTTCATCGGAATTAACCACATTAAATTCCCACTGAAAGGCTTCCAAATCTTTTGAAGCGCCTTTGTCGGCATAATATTTTTCTACGGCTTTTTGAATTTTTGTACCGCTGCGTTTAACCATTTGCACTCGCTCGTCGCTGTCGGGCAGGGGAGGGTTTTGCTGTAAAAATTCGGCGTATTGCTGAACGCTCATGCCAATTAATTCGTTTTCGGGAACCAATGATAAAGAGCGTTTGCCTGTAACGGCGTTTTTGTGGCAGCCATACATGAGTAAGGAAAATGCCACAGCCGGTAAGATAATTTTCTTCATATAAATTTAATTTTCAATTTTAACGAAAAGCCCGCAGAAAAAAGTTAAGACACCGTTGGCTCAATATCAACTGCCGGCGGAATTTGATTTTCTGTTTTTTGGATTTCTTCTTCGGGTTTATCGTAAGGGCGTTTACCGAAAATAGTTTCCAAATCTTCTCTGAAAATAACTTCTTTTTCCAACAATTTTTCTGCAAGCACAGTTAATTGCACTTTGTGGTCGTTGAGAATTTGCTTGGTTTTTGCGTAAGCAATTTCAATCATTTTCTTCACTTCTTCGTCAATGGTTTTTGCGGTGTCTTCGCTGTACGGTTTGCCAAAGGAATATTCGCTTTGTCCTGTGCTGTCGTAATAGCTCACATTTCCAATTTTGTTGTTTAAGCCGTAATACACAATAGAGGCATACGCTTGTTTGGTTATTTTTTCCAAGTCGCTTAACGCACCTGTACTGATTTTTCCGAAAATAATGTCTTCGGCAGCACGTCCGCCAAGTGCTGCGCACATTTCGTCCATAATTTGGTCGGAGGTAGTGATTTGTCTTTCTTCGGGCAAGTACCAAGCTGCGCCGAGAGATTTTCCGCGAGGAACAATGGTAACTTTTACCAAAGGACTGGCGTGTTCCAGCATCCAACTTACAGTAGCGTGTCCTGCTTCGTGAAAAGCAATCACACGTTTTTCCTGCGGCGTAATGATTTTATTTTTCTTTTCCAAGCCTGCAATAATGCGGTCAACGGCATCTAAGAAATCTTGTCGCTGAACTGTTTTTTTCTCTGAACGCGCAGCAATTAAAGCGGCTTCGTTACAGATATTCGCAATGTCTGCGCCGCTGAAACCAGGCGTTTGTCTTGCCAAAAAATCAATGTCAAGGCTTGCATCGGTTTTAATGTTTTTTAAGTGAACTTGAAAAATGGCTCTGCGCTCGTTCAGGTCAGGCATATCCACATAAATTTGTCGGTCAAAGCGACCTGCGCGCATCAAAGCTCGGTCAAGAATATCGGCGCGGTTTGTTGCAGCTAAAATAATTACGCCACTGTTTGTGCCAAAGCCGTCCATTTCGGTCAATAATTGATTTAAGGTATTTTCGCGTTCATCGTTTGCGCCTGCCGAAACGCTTTTTCCGCGTGCACGACCGATGGCATCAATCTCGTCAATAAAAATAATGCAGGGCGATTTTTCTTTTGCTTGTCTGAACAAATCTCGCACACGGCTTGCACCCACGCCCACAAACATTTCTACAAAATCAGAACCGCTTAATGAGAAGAACGGAACTTTTGCTTCGCCCGCAACGGCTTTTGCTAACAGGGTTTTTCCTGTGCCCGGAGGACCTACTAAGAGTGCGCCTTTCGGAATTTTCGCGCCTAAATCAGTATATTTTTTCGGGTTTTTGAGGAAATCTACAATTTCCATAATTTCTTGTTTTGCGCCGTCTAAGCCCGCCACATCGTTGAATGTAACATTTACTTGCGTGTCTTTGTCAATTAATGTAGCACGCGAACGCCCAATGTTGAACAGTTGTCCCGGTCCGCCCATGCCTCCGCCGCCGCCCATTCTGCGCATCAGCACAATCCAAATAACTACCATAAAAATAATCGGCAAAAACCAAGTGAGCTGGTCGCCGAGCCAATTGGTTTCTTCCACACTTTTCGCCGTAATTTGGTTTGCTTTTTCAACCTGTGCATCGTCCTGCACTTTTTCCATGTCCTTCAAAAAGTTATCAACCGAAACAATGTTTACGGTAAAGTGCGGACCGGGATAACGTTTATCAGGGAAATACGCCGTGCCTGTTTGCGGATTTTTGTAAGCGTTTGATTTTGCCGCGCTGTCAGGAATTATAGTAATGCGGGCAAATTGTTTGTTTACAATTTCCACTTTACGCACATCGCCTTTGGCAAGCATTTCGTACAGAAATTTGTTTTGGTTTACTTCAACTAATTTGGAATTAACATTGTTTCCGTAAAAAACAATGAACAGCAAACCAACAATAACCAAACCGTAAATCCAATAAAAATTATTTCCGCCGTTGCTTTTGTTGTTGTTTCCAAAAGGATTGTTGTTGCTGCTTTGTTTGCCGAATTTTTCTTTCATTCGGTCAAACTGCTTTTTACGTTCTTCTTCGGCAGAGTTTTTGTTCTGCTGATTTTGATTGTTCAGGTTCTTATGTTCTTGTTCTTGGTTCATGTCTTTTTAAATTCTAAATTCTAATATCTAAATTCTAACTTTTAATCTTCAATGGCTGTAAATTCGGCATCGCCCCAAAGCCCTTCTATGTTATAATGTTCGCGCATTTCGCGCAAAAAAACGTGCGCCACCACGTTAATGTAATCAATCAAAATCCATTCGCCGTTTTGTTTACCTTCGCTGTGATACGGTGTTTCTTTATTAAATTTTTCAACAATTTCTTCCACGCTGTCAGCAATGGAATTAACGTGCGTGTTGCTTTCCGCATCGCAAATTACAAAGTAATCCGTAACACGGTTTTCAATATTTTTTAAATTGAGAATGGTAATGTTTTTGGCTTTTTTCTCGCGCATACCCTCTACAACGGCATCAACCAAACTTAATGTTTGCGCGGGCGTTGCCGATTTTTTAGGGCGTTTGCTTTTTATGGTTTTCTTTTTTTCTGAATTAGCAATGAGGTTTGCCTCACGAAAAGCACGTTCCTTGTCAGTCAGTTCTTTTTTTACGATTTTTTTCGTTCCCGAAGATTTGCCCGTTTTTTTTGCGGCTGTTTTCTTTGCCGATTTTTTAGCAGCCGATTTTTTCACTAAGGTTTTTTTAACCTGTTTTTTAGCCATATTGTAAGCTCTTAAATTTAATTGCAGTAATTTCGCAAGACAACAAATTTAAGGCATTTGTGGCAATGGAAACGTTATTTATTGGCAAAAACATCATTTTTTTACCTGAAGTATCAAGTACCAATTCTTATGCCACCGACTTGCTAAGGAACATTCATTCGCCTGAAGGAACGGTGATACACACCGCCCACCAAACACAAGGAAAAGGACAACGCGGAAACTCTTGGAACGCAGAACCTGCAAGCAATCTCACGGCTTCCATAATTTTAAGACCAACGTTTTTAAGCATTGAAAAACAATTCTTTTTGTATCAGATTTCGGCTTTGGCTTGCTATGACACTCTGGCGGAATTTTTGCACGAAAGCCATTTTGACATTAAAGTTAAGTTTCCGAATGATGTTTTGGTAAACAGAAAAAAAATTGCGGGCATTTTAATTGAAAATAATTTGCAGAATTCTCAAATTATGTGGAGTGTGGTGGGAGTGGGCATTAACGTTAATCAAACACATTTTGCAGAAAACATAAAAGCCACTTCGTTAAAATTATTGCAAGCCGAAAAACAGTTTGAAGTTTCAGATGTTTTGAAAACCCTGTGCAAGCATTTGGAAAAATGGTATTTGGCTTTGCTCAACAATAAGTTTGATTTCATCAAAGAAAATTATCTGAACCGGTTTTTCGGATTAAATGTTTTTCTTGATTTTGAAATTAATAATGAAGTAAAAAATCTCTTGGTAAAAGGAATAAGCGAAAAAGGTTTGTTGCTTTTGGAAGACAGAACGGGCAGGGGATTTGAGTTTGATGTGAAAGGGGTGAAGTGGGTTTTAGAGTGATAAATATTAAAATCTAAATACCAAATTCTAAAAAGCACGATAAAGTATGAAATTCTAAACCAAAAATTTAGCTACAAATTTTTTAAAACTTCATTTCAATTAACTTCTTGTTATCTTTAAGTCCTCATTATTCAAATTGTGATACCAAAGCAAACCGTTGATAAAATTATTGATGCCGCTCATGTGGAAGACGTGGTAGGCGAATTTGTTACGCTGAAAAAACGCGGTGCAAATTTGTTGGGGCTTTGTCCTTTTCACGGTGAAAAAACACCTTCGTTCACGGTTTCTCCTGTTAAAGGTATTTACAAATGTTTCGGCTGCGGCAAGGCAGGCAACTCCGTGAATTTTATCATGGAACATTTGCAGCTTTCTTACCCCGAAGCCTTAAAATGGTTGGCGAAAAAATATAACATTGAAGTTGTAGAACGCGAAATAACCCCCGAAGAACGCGAACAGCAAACCGAGCGCGAAAGCATGATGATTGTGATGCAATACGCGCAACGTTATTTTTCCGATACGATGCACAACAGCGATGAGGGAAAGTCAATCGGGCTTGGTTACTTTGTAGAGCGTGGTTTGCGAGCCGACATCATTGAAAAATTTCAGTTGGGTTACAGCTTGGAAGAACGCAATGCTTTTTCAAACGCCGCCATTAAAAACGGTTATCAGCCAAAATATTTGGTAAAAACAGGCATGAGCATTTTGAGCAACCGCTATGTGGAAGGAAACGAAATTATCGCGCAAGATATTTTTGACCGTTATGCGGGGCGCGTCATGTTTCCCATTCACGATGACGGCGGGCGCGTGGTAGCTTTTGGCGGAAGAACATTAAGCAGCGATAAAAAAACGGCGAAGTACATCAACAGTCCCGAAACAGAAATTTACAACAAGAGTAAAATTTTGTACGGTTTGTGGTTAGGAAAAAAATCAATTCAGAATAAAGACACCTGTTTTTTGGTGGAGGGTTATATGGACGTGATTGCCATGCACCAGGCGGGAATTGAAAATGTGGTGGCTTCAAGCGGAACTTCTTTAACCATTGAACAAATAAAGTCCATTCACCGTTTTACACGAAACATTGTGGTGTTGTATGACGGCGATGAAGCGGGACAAAAAGCGAGCAACCGCGCCATTCCTTTGCTGTTAGAGGAAGGTATGAATGTGCGTTTGCTGCAATTTCCGAACAACGATGACCCCGATTCGTTCAGCAGAAAAGTAAGTACGGAAGAATTTCAAACGTACATTGAAAATAATACCTCTGACTTTTTATACTTCAAAGCAAAAAAATTAAAAGACGAAACCAAAAACGACCCGATAAAACGAGCGACTGTCATCAAAGACATCGTTGAAAATATTTCTTTAATTCCTGATAATATTATTCGCAGCATTTACATAAAAGAATGCGCAAACATTATGGAAATGGAAGAAACCGTGCTGCAAACCGAAGTAAATAAACTTCGCAGAAAAGCGAGCGGTAAACAACAAAAAGTAAGCAACGATACTCCGCCTGATGATTTTGTTCCGCCTGAATACGCAGGTGAACAGGGCATTTCGCAAGAGCAAACAATAGAAGAAGACATTTTTAAATTTGAGCGTGAAGAACGTGATTTATTAAAATTAATTTTGAATTATGGCGGATTGATAGTAGTTACCCATGCCGAAGATGAAGACAGCAACAAACATGAAGTGGAAATTACCTTGGCTGAATTTGTGTTTATGGAACTGGAACGTGACGACATAAAATTTGAAAATCCCATTCATCAAACCGTGTTAGACGAGTACGTTCACGAATTGTCTGAAAACCGTTTGCCTGCGGTGCAGCATTTTTTAATGCACCAAAATCCTGTCATCAGCACTTTTGCGGTGAATAATGCAATCACCAATCATACATTAAGTCCGCATTGGGAAAAACGTTTCAGTATTCTTGTTCCAGACGAAATACACGAAGCTAAAAAAAACGCAGAAAAAATTTTATTCAGCTTAAAAGCCCGCATTTTGCAATCGTATAAAAAAGAAAAAGACGAATTGCTGCGAACTTCTTCATCTGAAATTATTGATGAACTTTTAGTAGAAATAAAAAAGCTGAATGCCTTGATTGAGCGTGTGAGTAAGCTGTTGGGGCGTGTTGTAATTAGATAACAGTATTTTTTTGGTAAACCTTTTTTTAACCCTACTTTTGCCCTTCAATTTCAAAACAAGAGCAAACATAAATTCAAACTTTCAAACTATTATAAAAATATGAAACAAAAATTATTTCTCGTACTTACCGCCCTCACACTCGTTTCTCGCGCCGATGAAGGCATGTGGATGCCGCAATTAATTGATGCGTTGAACATCAAAGACATGAAAGCGAACGGTTTTAAACTTTCGGCAAAACAAATTTACGACATCAACAAAGCAAGCATGAAAGATGCCGTTGCCATATTTGGCGGTGGCTGCACGGCAGAAGTGATTTCAAACAAAGGCTTAATTTTAACCAATCATCATTGTGGTTTTTCGTCTATTGCGGCATTAACCACGCTTGAAAACGATTATTTAAAAAACGGGTATTTTGCCATGAAGCCCGAAGAAGAAATTTTATGCAAGGGTTTAACGGTTACGTTTATCAAACGCATTGAAGATGTTACCGCAAAAGTGCTGCAAAACATAAAAACTGAATTTTCTGAAACACAAAAAGATTCTGTTATTTCTGCCAACATAAAAAGTTTGGAAAACGCCGCAGGGCAAGGCAATCATTACAAGGCATTTATTCGTCCGTTTTTTTACGGCAACGAATATTATTTATTTGTTACCGAAGTTTTTAATGACATTCGCTTGGTTGGTGCACCGCCCGAAAGCATCGGCAAGTTTGGCGGAGAAACTGATAATTGGGTTTGGCCCCGTCATAATGCCGATTTTGCCATGTTTCGTATTTATGCAAACAAAGACAATAAACCTGCGGAGTATAGCAAAGACAATGTGCCTTACACACCTGCACATTCATTTCCCATTTCATTAAAAGGCGTGGAGAAAAACGATTTTACCATGGTTTACGGCTTCCCCGGAAGAACACAGGAATATTTAACCTCTTATGCCGTTGATTTAATCGTTAATCAGCAAGACCCCATTCGTATTATGCTGCGCGAAAAACGTTTGGATATTATGGACGCGGATATGAAGAAAAACGATACGCTGCGCCTGATGTACATTGCCCGTTATGCAGGTGTTGCCAACTATTACAAAAAATGGACAGGCGAAATGCAGGGCTTGAAAAAATCTGATGCCATTACAAAAAAAATAGATTTTGAAAACGATTTTATAAATCATCTTGTGGGCGATGATGCGAAACGTGAAAAATACCTTAACCTGATGCAGCAGTTTAAAAAAGTGTATGATGAATACGCACCCCTGAGCAAACAATACGATTATTTTTCCGAATGTCTTTGGGGGATAGACGGATTACGCTTTGCAGGAAGTTTTATTAACGTGTTTACGGAATTAAAGAAGAAACAGGCAGGCGCGGAAAATAAATTTGACGAAACCCTGAAAAAAGCAACGCCCGCGCTTCCGTTTAAAAACATGAACAAAGAAACCGATAAAAAATTATGCAAAGCCATGTTGGAGATTTATTTGCGTGATGTGAAACGCAGTTTAATGCCGCGTTATTTGGATTCTTTGTTGAACGAATACAAAAATGATGTAACTAAACTTACCGATTACATTTACAATACCTCGTATTTTATAGATAACGACCGGGCAAAAATAATGTTCTCTAATTTTGAAACCAATGCTGCAACGTATGAGCAGGACGTGATGTACCGCTTGGCTTCGGAAATATACAAGCATTATCAAAAAACGGTTGTTCCGCAAATTTCGTATTACGAAAAGCAGATAAACGAGCTGCAAAAAGAATATATGCAGGGCTTGAAAGAAAATGTAAAAAACAAAAAGTTTTATCCTGATGCAAACGGAACGTTGCGCGTAACCTTTGGTAAAGTAAGTGATTACAACGGAAAAGACGGTGTTTTGTTTTTACACTACACCACGCTTGACGGCTTGGTAGAAAAACACAAAACAGGCGAAGATGATTTTTATGTAAAACCGCGCCTGATTGAATTGTACGAGAAAAAAGACTTTGGGCAATATGCCGACAAAAAATCAGGGAAAATACACACGGCATTTATCGGCAGCAATCACACCACAGGCGGAAACAGCGGCAGCCCTGTGCTGAACGCCAAAGGAGAATTAATCGGCATAAACTTTGACCGCAACTGGGAAGGCACTATGAGTGATATTATGTACAACGGCGCGTTTTGTCGCAACATTATTGTGGACATTCGTTACGCGCTGTGGGTAGTGGATAAATATGCAGGCGCAGGGTATTTGTTGAATGAAATGAAATTAATAAAGTAGAATAATTTGAATTTAAGTAACATTGATAATTGAACAAGTAACATTGAACATTTGTAGCAGCTGACAACTTTCAATTTAAAATTATCAATGTTCAATTTTACTTTTCATCTTTGCGCACTCTCTCAAAAAAATAAATTCTTTGGCAACTTCATCTTCCGCGACTTTTACGGCTTATCAAAAATTTGTAATTGTCATTATTGCGCTCATACATTTCACCGTTATTCTTGACTTTATGATTTTGTCGCCGCTTGGCGAAATTTTAATGAGCAGCATGAAACTTACGACAAGCGAGTTTGGTTCGGTAGTTTCGGCGTATGCAATCAGTGCCTGCGTGTCGGGGTTTCTGGCAGCAGGCTTTGCCGATAAATTTGACAGAAAAAAACTTCTGCTCTTTTTTTATGTGGGTTTTATTCTCGGTACGTTGTTTTGCGCACTTGCCAATACTTTTCAAACCTTGCTTTGGGCGCGTATTATCACAGGGCTTTTTGGCGGCGTTATCGGTTCTGTTTCTATGGCAATCATCACCGATTTGTTTGCTTTGCAACAGCGCGGCAAGGTTATGGGCTTTGTGCAAATGGCGTTTGCGGGAAGCCAAATTTTGGGTATTCCGCTTGGCTTGTATTTGGCAGACAAATGGGGCTGGCACTCCACATTTTACGGTGTGGTTATTCTTTCGCTTGTAATTGGCATTGCGCTTCTGTTAAAATTACAACCCCTTACCGAACATTTAAAACTGCAACACAATAAAAGTGCTTTTTTGCATCTGTGGCATACCGTTAAAAAACGAGATTACCGTATTGGTTTTGTGGCAATCATGTTACTTTCTATGGGAGGTTTTATGATTGCGCCTTTCAGCAGCGATTTTCTGGTAAACAATGTAAACATTGAGCGTGGTAAAATTCCCCTTGTTTTTATGATTAACGGCATTGCTGCGGTTTTCATTATGCCGCTCATCGGCAGGTTGGCTGATAAGTTTGACAAGTTCAGAGTGTTTGTTATCGGCACAATTATTGCTTGCATTATGGTTGTTATTTTAACCAATCTTATGCCTGTGCCGCTGTGGCAGGTTATTTTTATAAACGCATTAATGTTTGCCGGAATTATGGGGCGCATTGTTCCGGCGCAAGCCTTAAACTCTGCCGTACCCGATGCGGGAGACAGAGGAGCGTACATGAGCATAAACAATTCCCTGCAATATATGGCAGGTGCTATAGGTTCTATGGTGGCAGGGCTTATTGTAGTAAAAGCCGATGACGAACACAGTCCGCTGCAACATTTTGATACGCTCGGTTACATAATGGTTGCCATTATGCTGCTCTGCATTTTTTTGATGTGGCGCGTAAGTGAAATGATAAAAGGGAAAACCCAAAACAATTGAAAATACCTTGCAAATCTTTCAACTCTCATTTTTCAGCTCCTCAAAAACAGCCAAAGCCTGTGTAATTAAAAACTCTTCTTCGTTATTATAAATTACAAAATCGGCTTTTTTAATTTTTTCTTCTTGCGGTAACTGGCTTTGTATTTTCTTTTGTACTTCTTCTTTGGTTAAGTGGTCGCGCTGCATTACTCGCCGAATACGGAGTTCGTCGCTGGAAGCCACAACAATAATTTTATCTGCCTGTGCTTCTAATCTTGCTTCAAACAACAAGGCAGTTTCTTTAATTATTATTTTACCGGCGTGTTGTGTTTTAAATGCTTCAAACTTTTTGCCAACGGCAGGGTGAATAATTGAATTTAGCTGATGCAATAAATCGGTGTTGTTAAAAATTTTGGAACTGATGTAAGCTTTGTCAATGGCTGTTTCCGAAAGGTAGGCTTGGTTTCCGAGCAATTTTTTTACTTGTTCCTTTACAGGTTCTTCAAAATAAATGCGTTTGGCAACATCATCGCTGTAAAACACGGCGCAGCCAAAAATTTCAAACACTTTTGCTACCGTACTTTTGCCACTGCCTATGCCGCCTGTTAAACCTGCTGTCATTTGTTTTTTAAAATTAAAACCTGCACTTCCTTGGGTTCAATGTCAAGCACATTCACATTTTCAGGAATTTCGCTTAACGATACACGGCATTTTTTTGTATCCGCATTTATTTTTTCGCTGTTAATTACGGCTTTAAAAAGCAAAGTGTCTTTTGCGTGAAACGAGTTTTTAATACTCGTAAACCTTACCTGCACTTTGGCAGGAAAAACACTTGCCTGTTGTTTATTTGCTTGTTGAACATCGGTTACAGAAACATACACAGTTTGCTCTAAAAGTTGCCCCACTTCTATAAACACAGAGGTTTCGTTTGAACTGAGGTGAATGTTTTTATTCGGTGCTGTCAATTCTAAATTTGTGTTCAGGCTTTGGTTTACATTGTTAAGTGTAATGGCTTGCGTATAAATGGTGTCAATGTTTTTAACAACATCAGGCTCGCCCCAAATGGTAACAACACTTGGCGTGAGAATAGATTTGTTGTAAGAATAACCAGCAGCACAATGTATTTGCACAGGCACTTTCAGGGGCACAGTTTTTTCCGTACCGATTTTTTCAATAAAATAAAGCGTATCGGGGCTTATGCCTTTTATCTCTGCCCTGAGTTTAAACACACTTTCAAAACGCAGATTAGACGAAGACAAAACATAATTTTGATTTCTGTTTACCGCGTGTAAATTATTAAAATCAATTTCTATGGGCGAAAAAGGCTTGTTTAATTGAATAAACGTAAGTTTTAAACCGCTTGCTTTTACGTCCACATTTAAAAAGTCGGGAAGTTGAGCCACCGGTTTTTTGTTTGGGGGAATGTTTTTAAACTCAACAGGAATTTTAAACGTTTGCGTGTAAACCGTGTTTAAAGCATGAATCAGCCACAAAAACGAAGCTATTATCACACAAATAAAAAAAGCCTGAGCTTTGCCCGGCTTTTTTTCTATGAAATATTTTTTGCTTGCAGCCAAAAACGTTATTGGTTTTGGTTTAAGGTTGAAGTGGCATCTTGCGAAACTGCATTTTTAGAAATTTTCATTTTTGTACCGTCTTCCACTTCCATAATAATGGTGGCATCATCGCGCACTTCTACAATTTTGCCGTAAATACCGCCAATGGTAAGAATTTTGTCGCCTTTCTTCAACGCTTCAATGTATTTCTTTTGCTCTTTTGCCTTTTTCATTTGCGGGCGTATCATAAAGAAATAAAATACAACAACGATTGCAATTAAAGGTAAAAACTGCATAATCGGATTTCCGCTTTGCCCGCCTTGTGGTGGTGACATTAAAATTACTAACTGGTTCATACTTGCTTTTTTTTGATTTTTATGTTTTGTTTATTGATTTTAAAAGTTTAATACGCTGCTTCATAGGCAGCTTCTGCCACAATAATTTCTGTTTTAATTCTTACAACGCGAGTGGCAGGTTCGCAGTTGGTAACAACGGTAACGGTTTTTTCCTGATACCCTTTTTTTCCTTCGCTGTTAAACAGCACGCTTATTTTTCCTTCTTCACCCGGTTGTATCGGTTCTTTCGGAAATTCAGGAACGGTGCAGCCGCAGCTTCCGTTAGCCGAAGCAATAATCAAGGCTTTTTTGCCTGTGTTTTTAAATTTAAAAGCGTGGCTCACTTTTTCGCCCTGCGTAATTTTCCCGAAATCATATTCATCTTCTTCAAACGTTATTTCGGGCAAATTTTCGTTGGTGTTTCCGTTTGCGCTGGCAGTATTGCTTACAAGGTCGGTGTCTTTTTCAGAGGAATTATTGCAGGAAAAAAGAGCAAACAAACTTAGTGCAAAAATTATCTTTTTCATAATAGCGGTGGCAAAGATAAAGGATTATGATGTATCAGAAAACATTTTATTTACTTTGCAGCAACAAAAAACAGTAAGCATGAACAACAACCGCATTTGTAAATTATTTAACATTGAAAAACCCATTATTCAAGCAGGCATGATTTGGTGCAGCGGTTGGGAACTTGCCTCTGCCGTGAGTAACGCGGGAGGGCTTGGCATTATAGGTTCCGGAAGCATGTATCCCGATGTGTTGCGCACACACATTCAAAAATGCAAAGCCGCCACTAACAAGCCTTTAGCCGTAAATGTGCCTTTGCTTTATCCGAACATTGAAGAACACATTAAAATAATTATTGAAGAGGGTGTAAAAATTGTGTTTACCAGCGCGGGCAATCCCAAAACATGGACAAGTCATTTAAAACAACATGGCATTACGGTTGTGCACGTTGTAAGTGCAGTAAAATTTGCCTTAAAGTGCGAAGAAGCGGGCGTTGATGCCATTGTAGCCGAAGGGTTTGAAGCGGGTGGGCACAACGGGCGCGAAGAAACTACGACCATGGTTTTAATTCCGCAAGTGCGCAAAGCCGTGAAACTGCCTTTGATTGCGGCTGGTGGTATTGGTTTTGGCAGCCAAATGGCGGCGGCGTTTGCGTTGGGAGCAGAAGCTGTACAAATAGGAAGCCGTTTTATTGCAACGCCCGAAAGCAGTGGACACCAAAATTTTAAAGACACTATCATAAAAGCAAAAGAAGGCGACACGCAACTTACCTTAAAGCAATTAACGCCTGTACGTTTAATAAAAAATAAGTTTTTTAATGAGGTTGATGCCGCCGAAAAACGTGGTGCAACATCAGAGGAACTCACCACTTTGCTTGGCAAGGCGCGCGCAAAAAAAGGAATGTTTGAAGGGGATTTAAACGAAGGTGAATTGGAAGTAGGGCAGGTGAGTGGCGCAATTTCTGAAATAAAACCTGCGGTGGAAGTGGTGAATGAAATTTATGATGAGTTTAGGGAAACGGTTGTGAGATTAGCAAATTTGTAATGATGAAACAAGGAATTTTTATTTTGGCAATGTTAGCGATATGTGCATGTACATCGCGGGAAACTCCTGTAGATAAAGGAAAACTTTTAGGAAATGATTATCGGCTTTTTCAAGGCACAATATTGTGGGACTTAGCAAAAGCCATAGACGATAATAATATAAAAGCTGCTGAAAAATTTATTGCTTCGGGCGTTGATATTAATTACAGAGAGCCTCGCTTTGGACAAACTATTTTATTTCTTACAATTAGAAATAGACAATTAAAGGCAACAAAATTTCTGTTGGAGCATGGTGCTAATGTAAATGTTCATGAAACATATAGTGATGAAACTCCTCTAATTTTAGCATCGGATATGACAGATGTTCCTATTGCATGCGATTTTATTAAAATTTTGTTGAATTATGGTGCAAATCCAAATACGATACAAGTTGACAGTTCACAACGGATAGAGTATCCAAAATCTAAGCCGATAAATTCAACTGCTTTAATAGCTGCATGCTCAGACGTATTCGCTATAAAAGAACCGTTACCGAAAGTGAAACTGTTAGTAGAAGCAGGTGCAGACATAAATTATGTTGGAAATCATAATGTTTCTCCTTTGAGAGAAGCTCTTTATTGTAAAAATTACGATGTAGCACTTTATCTACTTGAAAAAGGAGTGAATTTAAATTCTTTTTGCCCAATTAATGAAAAATGTGATTCTACTGGTGCTTTTCACATTTTAGAATTCCTGCGCGGAAAGCTTCTTGAATTCAATAGTAAAGAATATGAATACAAAATGAAAGTAGTAGCTTTTTTAAAAACAAAAGGTCTTGATTATTGGCAACAACCAATTCCTCCACGAATGGTAGAAGAGATTAAAGATAAATATCCTGATAATTGGAAAGAGTATTTGGAAAAGTATTAATTAATTCGCGGCTTGCTAAAATTTGAATTGTAAGGTAAAATTACTTATTGCAAACTGCCTATTCCCTTAATTCCTTACTTTTGTGCCTTTATGGTAGAGTTCTGCGATATTTAATCATGTACAGAAAAGATTTTATAGATAAACAAATTGAAGAATTTGCGAAAGCATTAGCTTTGATTTTGACATTTAAGAAAGCAAACGATTGGGAAAACTTTGAAAAAGAAATTGCCAATGCTTCTCAACAATTTACTTCTTTAGATATTGATTTTATTGAAAATTTGAATGTGGAAGGTTTTGAAAAAGAAGTTTTAAATCCCCCGAGTTTAAATGCTCAACAACGTAAAATCACGGCTGATTTGCTTTACGAAAAAATGAATTTGTATTTAGCGAACAACGAGCAAGAAAAATACTTGAACTTAAAAAACAAATGTGTTTCGCTTTACGAATTTATTAATTCTAATGCTGCACACGGAGAATTTAATTTAGAAGCTCATTACAGATTGGAATTTTTGAAGCAAATCCAATAATAAATTGTGTCAAACTAAAATGAAAACTTTATTTGTTATAATTTTTACTTTTATTTTCCAGTTGTTTGTTGCCCAAACAGTAAGTCCATTGCAGGTAATTCCTTTAGACAGCAATTTAAAAGCAAACGAACAGTTATTCAATTATGTTTCAAACTATAAATTCATTTTGATTGGGGAAATGCACGGAACACAAGAACCTGTTAAGTTTTTAGTTCAATTTGCTAAGCTGCTTTCTGAAAAAAGAAACGTTTGTGTAGGTTTTGAAATTGCTGATGACGAAACAAATGTTTTCAAACAATCACAAGCCGGAAAAAATTCGCAGTCTTGGTTTGATGCAATTTTTACACTGTCCAAACAAAAAAATATAGATGTGTTTTTCTATGACGCTACTTTCAAGCAATCATCTTTAAATCGTGATAGTGCTATGTATTTGAATGTAATGAAACAATATTACAAAGACACAAGTTTTATAATTCTTACTATCAGTGGTAATATTCACAATCAATTATACCCGAAAAATAATTTAAAAACAATGGGTAGTTTTCTTGAACATAATTTTAAAGAAAAAGTGCTTGCAGTCAATCATCAATATTCTTACGGCACAATGTATAACAAAACACAAGATGGTTTAAAATTGCGAACAATAAAAGAACAGAATAACGTACTAAAAAATCTTTCTTCAACAGAAAATTACTTTTACTGCGATACAAACTTTGAATTTTCAAAGCTCTGGAATGCCTTTTTATTTACCACAAAAATAAATGCGGCGTTTCCTGTAAAAAACGATTAATTTTGGCGGAATTTCTTTTATGATACACTTCCAAAAATTTAAGCTGAAAAATAATTTGACCGTTATTGTTCACCAAGATAAAAGCACGCCATTGGCTTGCGTAAATATTTTGTACGATGTGGGCGCGCGCGATGAAGATGAACGCAAAACGGGCTTTGCACATTTGTTTGAGCACTTGATGTTTGGCGGAAGCATTAACATTCCCAATTACGACGAGCCTTTGCAAATGGTGGGTGGCGACAATAATGCCTTTACTACAAACGATATTACAAATTACTATTGCACTGTACCCGCAGAAAATTTGGAAACTGCTTTTTGGTTAGAGAGCGACAGAATGTTGAGCTTAGCGTTTACCGACAAAAGCTTGGAAGTGCAGCGCAATGTGGTGATTGAAGAATTTAAACAACGTTACCTCAATCAGCCTTACGGCGATGTGTGGCTCTTGCTGCGACCGTTGGCGTATAAAAACCACCCTTACAAATGGGCAACGATAGGCAAAGAAATTTCGCACATTGAAGAGGCGACAATGGAAGATGTGAAATCATTTTTCAAAAAACATTACACGCCGAGCAATGCCATTATGGTAGTGGCAGGAAATGTGGAGTTTGAGCAAGTAAAGCATTTAGCCGAAAAATGGTTTGAACCCATTGAAACCAAAGAAAAACCAAAACATAATTTGCCCGAAGAACCAACACAAACCGAAGCGCGTAAATTGACGGTAGAGCGCGATGTTCCTGCAAGTTCTATTTACAAGGTATATCATATGTGTTCGCGCCGCGATGAAGAATATCACACGGTAGATTTGTTGTCGGATATTTTAAGTCGCGGAAATTCTTCACGTTTGTATAAAAGTTTAGTGAAAGACAAACAATTATTTTCTGAACTCAACGCTTATGTCATGGGTGATTTTGACAAAGGACTTTTGGTGATTAGCGGAAAAATTCCTGACCATGTAAAACCGGAAGATGCCGAAAGAGGAATTTTGGACGAGTTGGAAAAAATAAAAAACACGTTGGTTGATGAAACCGAATTGCAAAAATGTAAGAACAAAGTAGAGTCAAGCATTACATTCAGCGAAACCGATGTTTTAACCAAAGCTACAAACCTTGCTATTTCAGAGCTTTTGGGCGATGCCGATTTAATTAATCAGGAAGTAGAAAAATACGCTGCCGTAACTGCCGAAAAAATTAAAGCGCAAGCCAACGTAATTTTGAATGAAACTAATTGCAGCACTTTATATTATTTAGCCAAGAAAAAATGAAGTGTCAGTTCGAGCGAAGTCGAGAACGACACATTTCGACTTCGCTCAATGTGACAGATATTTTGGAAAAAAAACTTATCGTAAAAAATGACAATATTTAACGACCAAACTTTTTTTGAAAACAAACATTCGCTTACGGATTGTATCAATCACGAATATGATGTGTTCAGAGAAAATCAATCTGTGTTGCTGAAAAATTATATAAAAGCACGCATTGAATTTTTGCAAAAACAAAAAAATGCCGAATTAAGTTTGGAATATGTAAAACAATTTTCGCCAAAGGTTGCTTTGTTTGCAGGTAGCTTCAATCCTTTCCATAAAGGACATTACAACGTGCTGCAAAAAGCAGAAAAAATTTTTGATAAAGTGATTGTTGCGTTCGGACAAAATCCCGACAAAAGCGAACGCACTTGGGAAATTCCGAACACCATTAAAAATCGCCAAATAGAACATTACGAGGGCTTGCTTACCGATTTGGTTGCTGAAATGGGCGATGTAACCGTTATTCGCGGTTTGCGCAACTCAACAGATTTTAACTACGAGCAAAATCAATACCGATACATTCAGGAATTAATGCCCAACATTAAAATCGTAAATATTTTTTGCGACAAAGAATTTGAACACATCAGTTCTTCGGGCATTCGCACCTTAGAGAAATTCAATAAACACAAAGATTATTTGTTGGATTGATTTTAATTTCAGAAAAATATTTCAATAAAATATATTGGAGCGTTTGTGCTCTTGTTTTTTTAATTGTTGCGCTGCGGGCTTTTTTCGTTCCTTTTGCTCCCGATGAAGCCACAACATTTTTCTTTTATGTGCAGAGCGATAATTATTTGCCATACAAAGCGCACGTTTATACCAACAATCACGTTTTAAACAGCGCGCTCACAAATATTTGCTGGCACTTATTCGGCTCGCACCCTTTCGTATTAAGGCTTCCAAATGTGTTTAGTTTTTTGATGTTGTGTTTTGGCGTATTTCGTTTTTTCAGGCACTTTAATACTGTTTCATCAAAAATTATCCTGCTGAGTTTTTTTATTCTCACACTCAATTTTCTTGATTTTTTTGAACTTTGTCGCGGTTACGGAATTTCGCTTGCGGCAATGATTTTGGGTTTGTCTTATTTAACGGATTATTTTAAAACAAAAACATTCAAATACATTTTGTTCTTTTCAATCTGCTGGCAGTTGGCTTTGGCAGCGAATTTAATTTTGGTTGTTGTACTCACCATGTTGTTGTTTTATCTTTTTGTATTTCAGGGTTACAACAAAGTTTTTTTTTCTGTTAAAAATTTAATCCTTCAATTTTTTAATTTGTTTTTGCTTGCGTTTTGGATAAAATTTTCATTTTTCTACAGGGAAAAAAATGTGCTGGATAGTGGAGCAGGCGAAGATTATTGGCAAGTAACATTTAAAAGTTTAATTGCATGGATTTACGGTGCAGAAAATTTGTGGCTGCAACTATTAGTATTAACGGGTTTTTGCCTGATTGTAACGTTTGCTTTGCTGAAATTTTTTAAATCAGAAAAAAACATCAATGTGTTTTTTTTACCAACTGTTTTTTATGCTTTGATGTTGGTTTCTTTAATCATTGTGTTTTATCTGCAAAAGAAAATATTGAATGTGAATTTTCCTGAAGACCGCACAGGGCTTTTCTTTTATGTGTTTTTCGCGCTTTCTCTTGCCTTTGCAATAAATGAATTTCCTAAACTGATTTCCATTTCAGCTTTAGTGTTCATACCGCTTGCTTCCATTTTTTATTTTGTAACGAACTTAAATTTTTCAAATTTTTCTTCGGCATTTTATTTCACCATGCCCGAAACGTTTTACGATACATTAAAATCCGAATACGATAAAACAGGAAAAATTTTCACTATTGGTGGGCATCGTATGAGAGAGGTAAATTTTTCTTTCTGGAATTATCGCGGCGGCGCAATCTTAAATCATATAAACGACGGCGAACAAATGACCATGAATTGCGATTACTATTACGCCATGAAATGCGAAGAACCGTATTACAAATTTTTCTACGACGAAATTGCTTACGAAGAAAAATGGGAACATGTTTTATTGAAACGAAAAGATGAAATTAAACGGAAAATTGTGGCTTCTGCGCCAACAAATAATTATAACGGTAAAGACGAGTTTTTTGAGTTTTTGAGAATTACGGATACACTGTTCGCAAACAAAAATTGTTTGGAAGCAGAGTTGGAAATTAAATTTAACACTGTTCCAAAACCGTTTAATGCTTTTTTGGTGTTTGGTGTTGAAAACACAGAAAACGAAATTGGTTATTATAAGCGCATTCCCTTAAATATGCTGGCAGATAACTTAAACGGCAAAACAAAAATGTTTAAATTAGTTACAGGAAAAATGTCTTTGGATTTTAAAACCGCCGCTGTGTATCTTTGGAACATTGATAGGAAAGATTGCGATTTCACATTAAAAACCTTGAATGTTGCCGAACTTCATGCCAAAGGCATTAACTTTGTCATTCCTGAAAATTTTTATCCCTTAATTGAAAGTATTACTAAAAAACCACATTTATAAAATTTATGTTGAACAGAACACAAGCTCCCGCATTTAAAACCATTGACAAAATTGATGTGATGAAAGCCGCTCACAGTCAATTAAGCAACGGTATTGATTTATTTACCGTTTCGGCAGGAAGTCAGGAAATTTCGCGCATTGAATTTATTTTTAAAGCAGGAATGTATCAGCAATCTCATTCCCTGATTGCGGCTTCTGCAAACAATTTGCTGGAAACCGGCACGCGGAGTTTCACGGCAAATCAGTTAAGCGATGGTATTGATTTTTACGGCTCGTTTCTGGAGTTGCGGGTGGAGCAGGATTTTGCCGTTGTTACTTTATTTACACTCAACAAATATTTAAACGAGAGTTTGAAATTTATTGAGGAAGTAATTAAATATCCTGTGTTTCCCGAAGATGAATTTAAAATTCATATTACCAACAAAAAACAAAAACACGCCATCAATTCTCAAAAAGTAAGCGTATTGGCACGCAGGAAATTTTCAGAATTACTTTTTGGCGAAGCGCACCCTTACGGCATTGGCGTTCATCAAAACGATTTTAACCGAATTAATACGCATGAAATTCGTGCGTTTTTTGAACGTTTTTATACTGCCAAAAACTGTACCATTATTGCTTCGGGCAACTTGCCGAAAAATTTGCAACAAACGCTTGACAGTTTTTTCGGGAAAGAAAACTGGGGCAATGCTACAGGCAAACATATTGACAAAACCGTGCCCATTCAAACAACAGCGCAGCCAAAACAGTTTATTTTAAAAGACGATGCCATACAATCTGCCGTGAGAGTGGGGCGGGTGTTGTTTAACAAAACGCACCCCGATTATTTTAAATTTCAGGTGCTGAACACGGTGTTGGGCGGCTATTTCGGTTCGCGCTTAATGGCGAACATTCGTGAGGACAAAGGCTACACCTATGGCATTGGCAGCGGATTAAATAATTTGGTTCACAGCGGCACATTTTTTATTTCAACCGAAGTGGGCGCAGATGTTACCAAACAAACCTTGGAAGAAATTTACAAAGAATTAAAACTTTTGCGCAATGAATTAATCGGGGAAGAAGAATTGGAAACCGTGCGCAATTATATTCTCGGGCAATTTTTACGCAGCGTGGACGGAGCTTTTACACTCGCCGATAAATTCAAATCCGTTTGGGAATTTGGTTTGGATTATTCTTTTTTTGATAACTACTTCCATGCCGTAAAAACCGTTACACCAACGGAATTACGTGATTTAGCAAATAAGTATTTGCAGGAAAAAGATTTGATTGAATGTGTGGTGGGGAAAATGTAACACCAAATGATAATATTATGAGAAGTCGGGCAACTTTTTTCATATTAATGTTTTTAATGCCAATGGCGTTATTAGCAAGTGAGATTCAACATGTTCTTGGGGGAGCGTTTGAGATTTTGATTATTGGGGTGCTATTAATTACAATTCCTCTTGTAATATTAATTGCATATTATTTCACAAGAAAAAAAATATATGCAAATATCCTTTATACAATTGGTGGGATTATAGTTCTTATAATACCATTATCATTATTAGCCGCTAAAATTGGTCGTGTTATTGGAAATATGATTGAATTTGAAATTCTACTTATTGGAGTTATAGCAATTGTTGCATTACCTTTGATATTATTAATCACATATTATTATGAGAGAAAAAGTTTGCTTGCATATATCCTTTATGTACTTGGCATAATTATATCTCTTATAGGAATTTTAATAGGAATGATAGGTAGTGGCGATGCAATTATATTATGTATATGGTTTCTACTTTATGGGGTTATAATTATCAGATTTCCAATTAAACGAAAACCAATAGATTAAGTAGAGATGCGATTAATCGCGTCTCCACAAATGATTAATCGTGGCTCTTCACCTAATCGCATTTCTGTAATCGGGCAAACTTCAACAACAAACTTTTATTCCCTGCTTTTTCAAACAAAATAGTGGCTTTGGTTTCAGCCCACGCGCCTTCCAAAGAAATAATTTGTCCTTTGCCGAATTTTTCGTGGAGAACAAAATCGCCTGTTTGTAATGATTTGTTTAAAGCCGTGTCCACCGCAGGCGGTGCAGAATTTGCCGCATTTGAATTTAAACGAATTAATTTTTTTTGCGGCGGATTAAAATTGATTGTTGATGAAGAAGCATTTTGATTTTGCGATGAAAAATTGTTTTTCTTAAACCCAATTTCACGTTTCGGAATATCATCATACTCATCGCGAAATCTGTCAAAGGTATTGCCTGAAAACGCCGGTGCGGCAGGCTCTTCGGGAAAATCCAAATATTTCGCATCAATCTCGTCAATAAAACGGCTCGGCTCGCAGTAAGTAATGTTTCCAAAACGGTAACGCGAAGTAGCATAGCTCAAAGTTGCTTGCTTTTCGGCGCGGGTTACGGCAACGTAGAACAAACGGCGTTCTTCTTCCAAATCGCTGCGGTCGTTAATGGAAAGCTGCGAGGGGAATAAATTTTCTTCCAAACCTACAATATATACATACGGAAATTCCAAGCCCTTAGCGGCGTGCACGGTCATCAGGCTCACTTTGTCTTTGTTGGTATCTTTCTCGTCTTCGTTATCCACGCTTGTAAGTAAAGTAATTTCCTGCATAAATTCATCAAGCGTTTTTATGGACGTATCTTGTTCGCTTGGCACAAATAAATCTGTGCTATCGCTTTGCGACAAGGTTGCTTTGATAATCTCGTTCAACTCGTTTTCCTGCGGCGTGCGCGGCTGTTCCACAAAATCTTTTATACCGTTCAGCAACTCCTGAATATTTTCATAACGGCTCACGCCTTCGGGCGTTTTGTCAGTATAAAGTTCTTTTACGATGTTGCTGTTTACCGCAATGTGATTGGCGAGTTCAAAAGCATCTTTCACAGGCAACAGCAAAGAATAAGATTTTATTTGCGTAACAAAATCGTTTATTTTGGAACTTATTCCCGCGTTAATTCCCAAATTAAAATCTTTGAGATTGCTAATCACCGTCCACATACTAATATCGTGTTCGGCGGCGGCAACGGTAATTTTATCAAGTGTTGTTTGCCCGATGCCGCGAGCGGGATAATTGATAATGCGGCGCAAACTTTCGTCATCGTTGTTGTTAATCGTCAATTTATAATATGCCAACACATCTTTAATTTCTTTTCGCTGATAAAAGCTGATGCCACCGTAAATTTTGTAAGCAATATTCAGTCTTCGCAAGGCTTCCTCAAAAGAGCGGGATTGCGCATTTGTTCTGTAAAGAATGGCAAAGTCGGAATTCATGGCTTGCTCTTGCATTTTGGTTTCAAAAATGCTGTTGGCAATTTTTTGCCCTTCTTCGTTGTCGGTGCTGGCGCGAACTACTTTTAATTTTTGCCCTTCTTCGTTGTCGGTAAACACATTTTTTTCAAACTGGTCTTTGTTGTTGGCAATAATTTGGTTTGCCGCTTCCACAATGGTTTTGGTGCTGCGGTAATTTTGCTCTAGCTTAAAAGTTTTCAGGTCGGGATAATCTTTTTCAAAATTCAAAATGTTTTGAATGTTAGCTCCGCGAAAGGCGTAAATACTTTGTGCATCGTCACCCACCACGCAAATATTTTGAAAGCGTGCCGCGAGTTGCTTGATAATCACATATTGCGAAAAATTGGTATCCTGATACTCGTCCACCAAAATATAACGAAACTTGTTTTGGTATTTCAACAGCACTTCGGGAAAATCGCGCAACAAAATATTGGTTTGATACAACAAATCGTCAAAATCCATGGCTCCTGTTTTAAAATTCCGTTTTTGATAGGCTTCGTAAATCTTGCCCAGCATAGGTTTGCGGCTGCTTTGGTCTTCGGCTTGCGTGAAAGGATTGTTGATGTATTGCTGCGCGGAAATGAGTTTGTTTTTCGCGTCGCTAATTCTGTTGAGTACCAACGAGGGTTTGTAAACCTTATCGTCTAAATTAAATTGCTTGAGAATTTCTTTAATTACGCTTTTGCTGTCGTCGGTATCGTAAATGGTAAAGTTGTTGGGATAACCGATTTTCGCGGCTTCTATGCGCAGCATTTTGGCGAAGATGCTGTGAAACGTTCCCATCCATAAATTTTTCGCTTCTTTTTCGCCTACAATTTTTCCGATACGTTCTTTCATTTCGCGGGCGGCTTTATTGGTAAACGTGAGCGCGAGAATATTAAACGCATCAACGCCTTTTTCCATAAGGTGCGCAATGCGGTAGGTGAGCACGCGCGTTTTGCCCGAACCCGCGCCGGCAATAATCATCACAGCTCCTTCGGTAGCCATAGCCGCCGCACGCTGCACGGGATTTAGTTCATCTAAAAAATGGTGGTTCATTGTGTAAAGTTGGCAATTTTATTTGCCACAATAAATTTAAAGTAAGTGGAAGATTTAAACAAGATTTGAGAGAGTTTATTTTCTTGTCAGTAAATAGAGTCCAATATTTTTTTTCGTTTTTTCCCCAATGTATGTTTTACCTGTTTTTTTAAAATCAAATTTTTCAAGAATGTGTTTCATCGGATTTTCCTTACTTTCTTCAGTTGTAGCAAACACATTCTTGTTTTTAATGCATTCCAATAATTTTTGGCAGATGTTTTGTGCAATTTTCTTTCCTCTATATTTCGTTTTTTCAAGAACATAGAAATATCCAATTTCAAAGTCGTATTTACTTTTAAGAGTAGTTATTTCAGCTTTGTCAAAATAAGTTTTGGAAACTTGTTTAATTGCTCCAAGAGCAATTGGAATATTTTCGTCATAGACCAAACAAACAAAAGGACAAGAGGTTATTTTTTCTTTTGTTGGAGTTATTTGTTTTTGCAACAAGAGTAACTTTAAACAATATTTTATTTCTTGTTCAGAAAGTTCATTTGAAGTTTTAATTATGTATTCCAAGTTCATATTTCGTAAAGGAGCATAAACATTCTGCTAATCTTTCACCCCCTCTTTCCCCAACACTTCCACACCTTTCAAAATCGCATTGTCGTTTTGGTTGAGGATTGGATAATAAGCATCTTTATCAAACAGGTTGCGACCAATCAAGGCTTTTAAAAGTTGAGCTAAGCCTTTTTCGTTGTCTGAAATTTTTATGGAATTAATTTTCTTTTGCGCGAGGTAATTTCTCAACGCCTCTATTTCATTTTTACCGATATTGAATTTTGTAATAAAATCATTTGCGGTTTTGTAAGTGTTCAATAGCTGTGTGCGGTTGCGGTCTGCGTATTCAAATGAAAAAGTGTTTAACGCGCCGCTGTAATACAATTTGTTAATCACCGTGCTGTATCGCGCCGTGTCAAGCGACACAAAAATATCGGGCACAATGCCACCACCGCCGTAAACAATTTTTCCGTTTGGCGTGCGGTATTTTTTTGTGCTGTCCACCTTAATGCTGTCGGCGGTGTAGAGTTCGCCATGTTCGTAGCGTTCGTATTCTTCGTTGTAATACTCATCTAAACTTTTGTCGTATGGTTTTTGTATGCTGCGTCCTGTGGGCGTGTAATAGCGCGCAATGGTGAGGCGCAGGGCAGAACCGTCGGGCAAATCAATTTGGTCTTGCACCAAGCCTTTACCAAAACTACGGCGACCTATAATGGTTGCGCGGTCATTATCTTGCAACGCTCCGGCAACAATTTCGCTGGCACTCGCGCTGCCTTCGTCAATTAAAACTACCAAGGGATTTTCTTCAAACCCTCCGCGCGATGTGGCGTTGTAAGTTTTTTTCGGATACGCTTTTCCTTCGGTATAAACAATTTGCAAGCCGCTTGACAAAAATTCATCGGCAAGGCTTACGGCTGTGTTCAGGAAACCGCCGCCGTTTCCGCGCAAATCCAAAATCAGTTTTTTCATACCTTGTTTGCTCAGTTGATTAAAGGCTTTCAAATATTCGTCATACGTTGTTCCTGCAAAGCGCGAAATTTTAATGTAACCGATTTGCGGTTTTATCATGTAAGCCACATCAATGCTGTAAATGGGAATTTTTCCGCGCGTGATGTCAAAATCAATCGGCTTTGAAATGCCCGAACGCTGAATGCTCAAAGTAACGCGACTTCCGCTTTTGCCGCGCAGTTTCTCAAACACTTGCTTACTTGTGATTTTATTTCCTGCCACATTTTTGCCGTTCACTTTAATTATTTTGTCGCCCGCTTTAATGCCGATTTTTTCCGAAGGTCCGCCAATAATGGGCGAAATCACGCGAATGGTATCGTTAATAATATTGAACTCCACGCCAATGCCGTCAAAGTTACCTTCCAAAGGCTCGTTCACCGCGCTTAAATCCGAAGCGGGAATAAAATCGCTGTGCGGGTCAAGACTTTTGAGCATGGCAAGAATGGTTTTATCTTCCAAAGCGGCGCGGTTTACGGTGTCCACATATTTTAGTTCAATGTAATCAAGCAGGTTGTTTATTTTACTTGATTTTGAAGAATGAAAATTTTGGTTTTGAAAGTTTGAATTGAACGTAAAAAAATATCCTATGCCCACGCCCGCAGCCAGCACCAGCGCAAAATACAAAGGCATAAAAGGATTAAATTTTTTTGGAGCGTTTGGTTTTGAAAAATCTTCGGGAAAATCTGACACGGTATTGTTTTTAAGGTCTTAAAAGTAGAAAAATAAGGACGGATAAAAAATAGAAAATAGTTTAAAGAAATGAAACGTAGAAATTCATAACTTTGAAAATCTGTTTTCATAATGAAAAAAATCCTCTTCCTCTTTTTCACTTTCTTAATTTTTTCCTGCGACAAGAAAAATCAGCAGGCTAACAATAATCCTGTTCCCTCTGTGCCTGTAAACATTGTTTTTTATCCCAACGACCCTTTGTATCAAAAATTACAGTGGGTCGGCGGCTGGGTGTATATTGACGGCGGAATAAACGGCATTGTGGTTTACCGCAAATCGCAGGAAGAATTTGTTGCCGTTGAGCGCACTTCATCTTACGCGCCAAATAATTCCGCAGCCAAAGTGCAGGTAATGAATGATAATTTTACTTTAAGAGATACAATCAGCAATTCGCGCTGGCGCATTTTTGACGGCACGGTTACCCAAGGTCCAGCCGAATGGGCATTGCGGCTTTACGGCACAAGCTACGACGGCAATATGCTGCGGATTTTGAATTAAGAAACTTTTCTCTACAAAGGCTTATTCAACTTGCTGTTCCGTTTGCTGTATGCAAAGTAAATTAAAACACCGATAGCCAACCAGCCCATAGAAAGCAACTGCGCATCTTTACTTAAATTAATCATTAAATAAGTATTAATGGCAATGCCGCAAACGGCAATTACGGGTAGTGCAGGAACTCTAAATGTACGTTGTAAATTGGGTTCTTTCTTTCTCAAAATCCAAACGGCAATACAAACCATAGTAAAGGCAAACAGCGTTCCGAAACTTGTCATGTCTGCCAATTTATTAATGGGTGTAAAGGCAGCAACGGTGGCAATTACTCCACCCAAAATCATTAAATTATATTTTGGCGTTCCTGAAAGAGGATTAATTTTTGAAAACACAGACGGAATTAAGCCGTCTTTTGACATTCCCAAAAAAATACGCGATTGCCCCATAATCATCACCATTAAAACTGAAATTAATCCGATGGTGGCGGCAATGGTAATAATGTAGCCTGCCCATGCCTGTCCTGCAATATCAAAGGCATAAGCAACGGGTGCTTTAATGGCTTCGGGATATTTTCCCAAAGGATTAAAGTCCTGATAATTCATCATACCCGTTAAAACAAGCGAAACTAAAATGTAAAGTATGGTACAAATCATCAGCGAAGTAATAATGGCAAAAGGGACATCTTTTTTAGGATTAATGGCTTCGCCTGCTTGGGTGGAAACAGCATCAAAGCCAACGTAAGCAAAGAAAATAGCCGCCGCACCTGAAACAATGCCTGCAAATCCGTAAGCATTGTGAACGGTATGTTTGTCCACAATCTGCGTTACTTCGGGAATAAAAGGCGACCAGTTGGCGGTATTGATAAAAAACAATCCTGCTATAATTATAAACAACACGGCAGAAACTTTAAGCACAACAATCATGTTATTGGCTTTTGCCGCACTCTTTGTGCCTCTGATTAAAATGGAAATAACCAGCAGCACAATTAAAAAGGCAGGCAAGTTCATAGAGAAACCTGTGCCTGTGTAGCTCGCCGGCTCGGTGGTAAGCCAGTCGGGGAGGTGAATGTGAAACATTTTAAGCAGCTTGTTAAAATAACCCGACCACGATACTGCCACCGTCATAGAACCCATGGCGTATTCTAAAATTAATCCCCAGCCGATAATCCACGCAAACACTTCGCCGATTGTGCCGTAAGCATAAGCGTAAGCAGAACCCTCCACAGGAATGATTGAGGCAAACTCCGAATAACACAAAGCCGCAAACACACAGGCAATGCCTGCAATGATAAACGAAATAGCCAAAGCAGGACCGGCGTGATAATACGCACCTGTGCCCGTTAAAACAAAAATGCCGCCACCAATAATTGCACCAATGCCAATAGCGGTTAAACTCCATTTTCCCAAAACACGTTTTAATTCACTTTTTTTCATATCGGCTTCAAACGCCGACACAGGTTTTACTCTCCAAATAGACATAGTTAAAAAATTAAAAGTGTGAAAATAACTAATTAATGCTATTGAAACTACACAGAGTGTGGACTTATTTTTTCTTCTGTTTAATTTCCGTTACTTTGTGTTTCAAAATTTTTTTAAAAAACATGGAGGTAAAAACATTAGGTCAGTTTGTTATTGAAAAACAGGCTGATTTTCCTTATGCCAAAGGCGAATTGTCGCGTTTGCTGCGCGATATAGGCATTGCAGCAAAAATTGTAAACCGCGAAGTAAACAAAGCGGGTTTGGTTGAAATTCTTGGCGAAACAGGCACTGTAAACGTGCAGGGCGAAAAAGTAAAAAAGTTAGATGTGTTTGCCAACGAACAATTTATTTCGGCATTTAAGGCGGGCGGCGAAGTGTGCGCTATTGCAAGTGAAGAAAACGACGACATTATTCCCATTGACAACGCAGTATCTAAAAGCGCAAAATATGTGGTTGCTATGGACCCTTTAGACGGTTCTTCAAACATTGATGTAAATGTTTCTGTGGGCACAATTTTTTCTATTTACCGCCGTACTTCCTTAAACGGTGCAGGAACGCTGCAAGATTTTATGCAAAAAGGCACGGAGCAGGTGGCGGCAGGTTACATTATTTACGGTTCAAGCTGTATGCTGGTTTACACCACAGGCAAGGGCGTAAATGGTTTTACGCTTGACCCGAGCATCGGCGAATTTTGTTTGTCGCACCCCAATTTAACAACACCCAAATCAGGAAAAATTTATTCCATTAACGAGGGAAATTATTTACACTTTCCTGAGGGTGTAAAAAAATACATCAAGTATTGTCAGGAAGAAGATAAGGCAACCAACCGTCCGTACTCCTCGCGCTACATAGGTTCGGGCGTGGCAGACATTCACCGTAATTTAATTAACGGCGGCATTTACGTTTACCCCACCACAACAAAATCACCCAAAGGGAAATTACGATTGCTGTACGAGTGCAATCCTTTGGCGTTTATAATAGAGCAGGCGGGAGGCAAAGCCACCACAGGCGAAAAACGGATTATGGAAGTGCCGATTACCGAACTTCATCAGCGCACGTCGTTGTTTCTCGGAAGTTCAGATATGGTGGACACGGCAATGGATTTTATGACAAAACATTCCGCAGAGAAAGTTTAATTTTTGTCAGTTCGAGCTACGACTTTTGTCAGTTCGAGCTATGACGAGAACAAAACAAAAAATCCCCACGAGATAATCTTGTGGGGATTTTTAATTTCAATAAAGATTGAATTATTTTTTTGCAGGTGCTTTGGCAGCAGCGGCAGGAGCAGCAGCTTTGGCATCAGTAGCAGCGGCAGCTTCAACCGAGGCAGCAGCGCGGGTTGTATCAACACTTACTACCGAAATGTTTTTCGGGTGCAGCAAGGTAACACCGTCAATGTGAATATCGCCTGCCGAAATGCCTTTTCCGATAGTTAAAGGCTCAATGTTCAGTTCAATGTATTCAGGCAATTTTGAAATTAAGCCTTTTACTTTTACTTTACGCAATTTTAAGTTCAATTTTCCGCCTGCTTTCACACCTTCGGCTTGTCCAATGGTTTTCACCGGAAGTTTTACAGACACAGGTTTATCGTCTGTTACCTGCAAAAAGTCGGCGTGAATTAAACTGTCGGTAAGTTTGTGAAATTGCGCTTCCTGCAAAACGGTTTTGTATTTTTTTCCGTTCACGCCCACTTCCACCAAATTTGTTTCAGGGGTAAAAATAATGTTTTTAAAGTGGCGAATGTCGGCACTGAAGTGAACTTGCTCACCCGCTCCGTAAATTACACATGGCACTTGTCCTGCGGCGCGCAACGCCGCAGCATCTGTTTTTCCTACGTTCGCTCGTGGCGAACCGCTCAATTGTACAGTTTTCATTTTCTGTTTTATTTTTTTTGTTTGTGGGTAATTAAAATTGTCCGTTTCAATTTCTTTCACCCGTTTATGTTTAATTGTTTATAACGGAATTATCTTTTTTTTTAAATAATAAAATTGCTGCTGATAGATTCGTAATTGTGCACGCTGTTTATCACTTTGGCAAACAAATCTGCCACACTCAGCACTTTTACTTTTTCACTTTCGTGCTTTTGAGGAATGGTATCTGTAACAATCAATTCTTTCAAATGCGAATTTTCAATAGTTTCATACGCCTTGCCCGACAGAACACCGTGTGTGCATATTGCTCTTACGCTCAATGCACCGCGTTCCATCATCATATCCGCAGCCTTGCACAATGTTCCGCCCGTGTCCACCATATCATCAACCAAAATAATGTTGCGCCCTTTAATTTCGCCAATGGCAGTCATACTTTCCACCACATTTGCTTTTGCACGCTGTTTATAGCAAATAACCATATCGGCTTTAAAATGTTTTGCATACGCATTGGCACGTTTACTGCCGCCAATGTCGGGCGCGGCAATGGTAAGGTGTTCTAAGTTCAGCGACTGAATGTAAGGCAAAAAAATGGTGGAAGCATACAAATGGTCAACAGGAATATTAAAAAAGCCCTGAATTTGGTCGGCGTGCAAATCCATGGTCATTACGCGCGTTGCACCTGCCACGGCTAACATATCAGCCACCAATTTTGCGCCGATTGCTACACGCGGTTGGTCTTTGCGGTCTTGGCGCGCATAACCAAAGTATGGAATAACGGCAACAATTTGGTTGGCACTTGCGCGTTTTGCCGCATCAATCAGCAAAAGCAGTTCCATTAAATTATCTGCCGGCGGCGGTGTGCTTTGAATGATAAACACATTTTGACCCCGGATACTTTCTTCGTAAGAAGCCTGCAATTCACCGTCGCTAAAGCGGTAATGAACCACTTTACCCAAGTCTTTACCGTAAGATTTGGCAATTTTTTGAGCTAAAGTTTCGGTGGCAATGCCCGAAAAAAATTTTACCTGCGATTCCATGTTTTTTTAGGAGGTGCAAATATAGTGGTTTTTAGAGGCACGGCAATAATTTTGAGATTTTATTTGGTGTGAAAGAAAACAAATATTAGTTTTGCGCTCCCAATTTAAAATGCCTCGATGGCGGAATTGGTAGACGCGCTGGTCTCAAACACCAGTGCCTTCATTGGCATGCCGGTTCGACTCCGGCTCGGGGTACCAACGCGGGGCAATCAATTAAAAATTTTGATGCCCCGCTTTTTATTTGTCCCATATCCCTTACCAAATGGGCGATGTAAGAAAACACCGAATTTATTTTGGTGGTACGACACTCGTTGTTTTTCTTGCTGTAGCGAATACCCTCCGGAAACAACAAAAATTGAAGCAGTTGTTTGTCTTTAAATCCCATCAAAGTCCATGATTTCGGGAGGTTGGCGGCAAAATCCAACACGATATTTACACAATGTTCAAGGTTAGACACTCGTTTTTGATTTTGCAGCAAATTTTTCTCTAAGGCTATTATTTCCTCTCTGAACTTTCCCGAAAATTTATTGTACAACTCAAGGGTTAGTTCTTCATTTATAAGGCGTTCTTCCAATCGTTCTTGTTTCTTTTGAAGCTCTGTAATTTGACGTTTGATTGTTTCTTTGCTCTCGTCTTTTTCTTTGTGTTCTCGGTTGTATTTTGTTGCAATTTGTTTGGCTACAAATTTTCTTATAGAAGCATTGCTAACCAAACTAAACCAACTTAATGTTTTTTCAAAAATGCTATGTAAATCTCTCGCGCTTTTGTTGTTACCGCAGCCTAAGGTGTTGCATTTGTAATAAGGAAGATTTTTCTTTCTAACGATATACCCTCTCATATACGCTCCGCAATGGTCGCAGCGCAGAAAACGTTTGAGCGGCGTTCCCTCTTCTACTTCGTTGGAAGAATAGCCGTGTTTGTTTTCTCTTAAAAGGTCGTTTACTTTTAAAAAGATTTCTTTGCTAATCATTTTTTCATGATTACCCTCAACAACTTGTCCCTTTAATGAGGAGTGTGCCATAAGCCCGCAATAAAAAGGATTTCGGAAATAACCCGATAAACGTTTATCTGGAATTTTCACGCCGAATGTTTCCAAACGTTCGGATATGGCGGTGTGCGTGAGGCGTTCGTTTGCTTTCCAATAAAATGCTTTTTGCAAAAATTTTCCTTTTTCGTTTAAAACAATTTTGCGTTTGCCGTTTTCTTTCATGATGTCGTAACCATAAGGCGGTCTTTGACACCATTCGCCTTTCATCAGAGCTTCACGAGTGCCTGCCATACATTTTTCTCTGCGCAAATTATTATCGTACTCCGAAAAAATGATTTGAATGTTTTGCTGAAAGTCGCCGCTTGATGTGGAAGTGTCAGCAGGTTGTGTTACGGCAACAAGAAAAATACCTTGTGCGCGTAATTGGTCTTTGATGTAAATGGCATTTGCACCCGAACGCGAAAATCTGTCCACGCTGTAAACGATGATGTATGAAATTTTTTCTCGGCTCTTTTTTACAAAAGCAAGCATTCGGTTAAATTCTTTTCGTTCATCTGTTTTTGCGCTTTCATACGTTCCACCAAATACGCCCATAACGGCGTATTGGTGTTTTTTGGCGTAATCTTCACAGGTTTTGCGCTGTGTTTCCAAGCTGTAACCAAGTTCTTGTTCTTTGCCTGAAACGCGGGTGTAAATAACACAGTTGTTGCTTCGTTTTTGAAGTTGTGTTTTGCCTTTGGCAAATTGTTCAAATAAAATTAAGTTGTTCATATTATGCTGCGGTTTTTAATGGTTCGTAATTATGATTTGTTTCTACGTTTAATTGTGTTTCAAATTTGTATCCGTCTTCGTATTGCTGTTTATAGAGTGAATAAAAAATGGTGCTTATTGTATTAACAAACTCTGCTACTTGCTTGGCTTGTTCTTCGTTCAAATTTTTAAATTCACTTTCAGCTAAAATTTCTTCTGCTGTTATATCTTGCATAAAAATTAATCGTGTTTTTTGTTCAACTTTTTCTTGGTTTGTTTTTTGTGCGGATTGGCACAAATATACCCAAAAACAAATACTTATTATATTGATTATCAATGTAATAAAAATTAATATTTTAGCTTTGGGATTTGCTGATTTTACCTGTTTTATGCTCATGATTTCTTGTTTTTTTATTGTTCGCGCGCGAAAGTATGATAAGTGAAAATTGCCTTGTCCGAGTTTTGTCCGATTGGTGTCTATGTGATGCGCAATTATCCGATTGGTTTCGTTTGCGGTCGGGTTGAAAATGATTTGTAATAAACACAAAAATCACGTTGGTAATTAGCCACCGTGATTTTATTTTTTATGCCCGCCTTGATTATTTTGCTTCTTGTTCTTGTGTTTCTTCCTTTTTATTCTGCTTTTCTGTTGCTGTTTCCGTTTGGTTTGCTTCTAAATTTTGAGTGTGGTTTAAAAGCAAACGTTTGTATTGTTTCACTTCTTTACATTTATCTTCAAATAATTTTATGGCAAGCTCATCTTTTGTTGTGATTTTAATTTCTCTGCCTTTGTTATCTGTCAAAGTACAATATCTGTATTGTTGATTTAAAAACAGGTGAATGACCTCTCGGAATGTGTTTTCTGCTTTTGGTATTTCTTTCGGCTTTTGTGTAGTGGTCTTAAATGACACATGAATTTTTTTGAAATTTCCCTCTGCAATGTAATACAACAAGTTTGCTTCTTCGGCTGTAAACATTGACATTCCGCTAAACATCTCTTGCAAATAATCTTGATAAATGTATGTGTAAACAATATTGGTAAGGTTTATGCTCACATAAGGCAAGGTTTGTTTTTTTCTCATCAGGTCTTCGGGATATTGTGCATTGTTCTGTTCTAAGTACGGAAACCAAGTTTCGTTATTAAATACCATCATCAATATCGGTTCTTGAGTTACCACAGCTTGGGCTGTTAAAACGTGCAGAAAATGAAATGCGTTTTCACTTTCTTCTTTTAATTTGAGGAACAGCATTAGTTTTTCATTTTCCTGTGTTTGCACGCTGTCCCCTGTTTTAAAATTAGTTATCAAATTTTTGTAGAGTTCATTGTCGGATATTTTTCCGAACAAGTCTTTTGCCATTTTGTTTATTGTTTCTAAAGTAATTCCGAATGTTTGCAGTTCGTTTGCAATTTTAATCCACACAAACTCGATGAAACTTATTTTTTGTTTTATGGGTAACATTAAAATCAGTTTTTGGTTTTTGGTTTCTTTTCCGAAGTTTAATAAGCCTTTTATTTTCCAACGGTTGATAAGGCTTTCGCTAATGCCTGTATCGCTTATGTGCAAGCGTTTTTCGTCAATGGTTTCGTACAAGGCTGCGAGTTGCTCAAAACTGTTTGCATTTACAAACTCGTTTAATCTGAATGACATCATAATTTTTTCTGTTTTTTATTGTTCGCGCGCGAAAGTATAACAAGTAAAATTTGCCTTGTCCGAATTTTGCCCGATTGGTGTCTAAGTGGTGCGCGATTGTCCGATTGGTTTCGTTTGCGGTCGGGTTGAAAACGATTTTTAAATGAATTGAAAACGAAAAAAACTTTTATCAATCATCAATTTTTAGATTGAAACATTATTTGATTGAATTAAAATCACCAAATTATTTTTTAGAAGAGCGACAAAAATCGGCAGGGAAAGGAAGCAAACGGTAGAAATTCGGACAGGGAATGATTTGCAGCATTTATTTTCGCACCAAGAACACTTCAAGACATGATTAAGAACAGTAAAAGACAAAAGCAAGAACAATGATAACTAAGATTAAGAACAACACAAGATTGTATTGTGGAGCAATGCCGTCAGTATTGTGTACAGCATGGTGTAGAGTAGAAATAGCCATAAAAACATAAGAAAAACAGTAGGAAAATGAAAAATTTATTGATAAAATATTTGAATGCAGTAGTGCTTGAACAATTAAGTAAAGCAGAATTAATAAAAAAGGTCATAGAATTGCAGCAACGTGATGAAATGTTGATGAATAAACTCACAGATTGTTACGTTTCGCAAAGTAAAACACAAGAAAGACACAGGGAAGATATTTCGTTTTACAAAAAGCAAATTAATCGGTTGATTAAACAATCGTCTGATGTGGCTGTGGAAAGAGAATATTACAAACGTATTGCTGATTTAAAACTCGGAAACACTTACAACCTTAATGCCACATGGATTGATAAAATTGTTTTTGTGTTAAATGCTGCCGACAGACCTTTGCGCTCATCGGAGATTATTGAAATTTTGCGCAACAACGACATGAAATTTGATGTTATGACCAATCATCAAAAATGTTTGTCGTTTCATTTAAACAAAGCCATGAAGTATGGACGCATTGTTGGCACTAAACAGATAGGACAAAATGGGTATGTATTTGAGTTGCCAAAGTAAATTAACTTGATACATTTTTTCATTTGCTTTAAATTTACAATTCCTGTCTTTTACATACAACCGCAGGATTATCTCTGCCCTTATCAACGCTCAAAATCCTGCGGAGCGGGGGGCGGTTACGCAAGGGTTATGGATAACTAATAACTTGTAGTTTTATCACTTTCCTGACGTTTTTGTTATGGAATTACGGTAATAGTAACTGTTTTTGTACTTGACTTCACACCATTATGCGCTGTTAAATCAATAATGTATTCACCAGCATTATCGTAAGTGTTTTTTGGGTCTTTTTCTGAACTTATCTTCATATTACCCAAATTCCAATCATACTTTTTTGCATCGGTTGAAGTATTAGTAAACTGCATTTCTTGCCCTGCTTTTGGATTTTGTGGCGACCAAGTGAAATTTGCTGTTGGTTTTTTACCGCAACCACACAGTATAACACAAACAAAAATTCTAATTACTGATTTTTTCATGGATATGCAATTGTAAAATTATTCTTCTTTAAATCGTCTAACGTTAATATAAAGTGTTTCAGTATGGTGTTTTTATATTCCATAGAATCACATGAATAAAAAACATTTGGGTTATTATATGTAGCGGTATCTATAATATAAATATCCTTAGTTTTTCCTCCCGACAAAGTGTTTTCCCAACAAGAAAACTGTCCAAAAACTAATTCATAATTATCATTAGATTTCAATATTTGTCCCACTATATTACAATTATTAGAACCGTCATAACGTTTTTCGCCGCAGATAACAGGGGTATTTGATTTGTTCTGTATAATAATTTTACTGTGGCAATTTTCTTTTTTTTTGCAATCTGCTTGAGAGAACATAAAAAAATATGCCATTCCAATTATAATATGTTTAAATATTTTCATAAACTTTGGTTTTAATGATTATATTGCCATGTGTTGTATAATCCTGCCCATACAGGCCCGCTCCGCAGGATTTGTAATCCTGCGGCACACAGCTAAATTGTATTTAATCTTTGTTGCAAACATTCTACTTCTATTATGCTTTCCATACCGTAATAATTACTCGCCGAAGAGTAAATCCATTCATACGACTTTCTCACATAACCTGCTTCCACAGGGTTATTATGTATGTAATTTATTTTATCCCAAACAAACTTTTCATTATACAATTCTATGGCATGATTTCCTTCTTGCCAAAATTTATGATTTTTATTGCCCTGTTTATCTTTTGTTTCTAATTCCAAAAGTTGTAATAGCCATTATCTTCGGCTTTCAGGTTGATTAATAATTTGCTCAATTATTTGTTTAGAGGTATATTTTTTCAAATCTCTAATTACATCTTTTAATAAAAACGGTTCGTGTGTGTTTACCATTAAATGTATGTGGTTTGTCATCATTACATAAGCAAACACAATCAAACCTTTATTTTGCTGACAATATTTTAAAGAATTAATAAAAGCATTTCTGTGATTTTGCCGCGAAAAAACATCTATCCAACCAACAACCGTTAGCGTTAAAAAATACGCTCTGTCTGTTTTAATGGTTTGTTTTTCGCCCTGTTTCATTACTATTCAACTTCAAAAATAATCTTTTATTTTAAAGTTTGTATCATTCCGCAGGATTACAAATCCTGCGGAGCGGGGGGAATACCGCTTCCGTACTCATCAGGTGTTAGTTGCGCCCAATCCCAAAACTTTTGAAGCTCTTTTTTTAACTTTTCCATTATACTTTTTTAAGGTTTAGGCAACCAAGGAACGAAATGTACCATTCCTTCAGAATTCATATGGATTTTCACATAAGGAGTAGTCCCCAATACTTTCCCCCCCTCGTCCTCGTTTGTAACGAGGACGTTTGAGAACGGCGTTTGTAACGACTTATCTTTTCTATTTCCTTTTTTATACAAAATCTTTTTTTTTGCTGTATGTGCGTTGCAAACGCACAGCTAAAACATCCTCGTTTCCGCTACCGCTCAAACGAGGACGAGCGCGGGGCACTACCAAAAAGGTAGTGTTTCGCAACTCCTAATAATATTTTCATTCTTATTCAAAACGACCTCAAATTGCTCGTTGTATTTTCTATTATGTTTCACAACATATTTCACACTTACCTGTTTTTCATTTAATATTTTGAACTCTACCTTTTTTTTATCCTCTATTATGTAATAGGGGTAACATACTCTGCTTCTTATTTCGTAATTAAATCCGTTTTGAAATGTCAATTTATTTTCCGAAAAAAAACTTAAATATGTTATAGATACTGTAATGTCAAGATTATTTATTTTTCTTGATAATTCTTCATTTATCAGAAAAAAACCATTTTTATTAAAGTGTCCGTCCAAATGTATTTTTTTATTTTTATTATCTAATACCTCAACATTTCCAAACAACGGCGAGCTATCGTTATATAAAATACTAAATCCGCTACTATCACTTTTATGCTTAACTATAGAAGTCATTAAGTGCTTCAAAGGAAACATTCTTTTTAAACAAATGGTTTTGTTATCTTCTTTAAATATTGCTTTTCCAATCCAAAATGAAGCAAAATCATCATTATTATGAATTTTGTACATAATAGTATCTTTATGAATACAGACAAAATCCCCTTTATTGTTAGAATAAAATACGATTTTATCTTCTTGCGCAGATAATTGCTGAATTAAAATAATCCAAAAGAAACGCTGTAATCGCTTTATCATTTTTATTAGTTTTTGCGTAAATAAAAAGTCCAAAAACCAGCACCGAATGGAATTTTATAACTCGAGTATGGTGCTTTCCGAACTGGACTTGGGTCTGAAAAATATATTTTATAGTTACCATTAGGCCAAACTTTGACTTTATTTACCATTACAGCATGCCCGCTCCGCAGGATTTTGTGCGAAAGCAAGCGCGTGGCTAATCCTGCGGTTGCAATACATTTTTTCATTTGCTTTAAATTTACAATTCCTGTCTTTTACATACAACCGCAGGATTACCTCTGCTCTTATCAACGCTCAAAATCCTGCGGAGCGGGGGCGAGCGCGGGGGCTTCGCTCAATGGATATTTATATAGTTTTTATCCATAACCCTCTTGTTGTTGTTAAGTATTTCTATGTTAAGGCTCTTGATTTCATTTGGCGAAACAAACTCTTTATTTATTCCATTTTGAAAACTTCTCAATGAAATAGTTAAAACTACTTTGAAGAATTCTCCTTTATTCAATTTAACCCTTTCTTTATTCAATTTAGTCATTACATATGCTGGTCGCATAATAATACTTTGAATGTTGTTTTTGGTAAATGGAACTACATTGACTGTAATTATATCAAATAAACTTTCGCTTCGAATTTTTTTATCGCTTTTAAACTCAATTAACTCTTCCTTTGTTAAATATAGTTTTAGTACTGTATCTTTTTCCACTATGGATTGATAAATTATCTGAACACCCGTCGCAACATTATCCTTGTCGTATTCAATTGTATAAGTATCTAGTTTAAGCGATATTTGTGCAAATAAATTATTAATGAATATATTAATAAATAGTATAGTATAGGTGCAAATTCTTACCATCTTTTTTATCTAAATATATTAAACAGGTTATTACTAAAATTAGACTTATAAACGAGCCCTCTACCACCATTCCCTGAATAACCGTTGTTGGTATATTTAATGTATCTAGTAGGAGTGTAATTATTGAACGATGAACTTTGGCTCAAGTATGCATTTTGTTCATCATGGCGTATACTTATAAATCCTGGAGGATTGTCATGAATCTGATTATAATGGGTGGTTTCATGGTAATAAACCGAATTGGCAAATTGCCTATTGCTTAGTCCATAATCGGTGATGTAGGAAACACCGTCAGTGGTTATTCCTCCTGTTGTTTTGTAATTCCTGCCTCCTTTAACATCATCCGATAAGGCATCCCATTTTTCTTTACTCATATATTCGATATTGCACCCATCCTTGTTTAGCATTTCTGCTTGAACAGTTGGGTCATACCTATCCCACGTTGCATAATCATAAGCAGAATATCCAATAGAAATACCCATAGCAATACTACCTCCTGTTAAACCGCTCGTCAGCACTGCTTTCCCATTAATTCTATCCTGCCAGCCAAATTGCCACGCCAATGCCTGTCCCGTCAAATTTCCACCAAAACCTGATGAAAAACCTACACCAAAACTTATACCTGCTTTGGCGGCGTATCTTGCAAAATTATTGGTAATTCCCCCATAGTTTATAGAGCCAAGCCCCGAAGCAATACCATAGCTTGTAAGACCTGATACAGCACCTACAACCATGTTTTGTACAATTTGCCCTCCACTTTGTTGTTGCATTAATCCATTACCAAGCGCAGCTAATGCGCCGCCACCTGCTCCAAATGTGTACAAACCTACAACTCCGCTCACTGCTCCTATTCCAAAGTAAGCAACTCCTGCCCCAAATGAACTTTTGGAATTTTTTATTGCGTCCCAATTTGCAGCAACATTCATCACTCCGCCTATTGTTGCTGCCAAAATTTCTGCAACACCAATCACCTCCCCACTCGGGTCAGTATATTTCAGCGGATTATTTAAACAATACCCATACCTATTGAAATTCTGCAAATTGTCAGGGCTTTGCACATAATTATCAGGTTGCAAAAAACGCCCAAGCACAGGGTCGTAAATGCGCCCGTTCATGTTTATTATGCCAACTTCATCAAGCATTTCGTGCATGGTGTAGCCGCGTATTAGAAGCCCCCCTGCACCCCCCAAAGGGGGGAAACCTGTGTTTACATAATCGTTCCAATCCTGCGGATTGCGCCTGCGCCCCCAAGCGTCAAAGCTGTATTCTTCTGCTATTTGTCCGTTGCTGTTAATCAGCATTACAGGGCTGCCCAAATGGTCGGGAGCAACGTAGTAAAGCCCCCCTCCGCCTCCCCCCACAGGGGGGAGAGATGTGCCGCTGTAATACACGGCACATAAGCCTGTTGGGGCGTAAATATATGTCCACTCTTTGTATGTGTTGTTTACATTGTCTTCCTGCCTGTCGCAGCCGTCAGCATAATACCGTGTATAAATTGTGCTGCCACCTACGCTGTACGCCATTTTTACACGCTGCTCATCGTTGCCATACACAAAGTCAAACTGCTTAGTGCCGTTAGGGTCTGCCTCTACAATTTGGCTTACTTTTCTAAATGTGTTGTAGGTTACATTCAGCGTGTTTAAACTGATGTTTGCTGTTACGGGATTTTGTATTGCCGTGAGTTGGTAGGGAGCATTGCTGTTGCCATACACATAATCACCGCAATCGCTCTTTTGGTTAAAGTTGCCGTTTTGATTATACGTCATGGTAGCTTTGTCGTACATGGTATTGATATTATAATACTGCACTTTAGTAAGGCGGTCAAATTCATCGTACTTAAAAATTTCCTGATTAGCATAATTGTTATCAAAAACAGTACGGGTTTGCAGGTTGTTGGTTTTGTGTTCTATGTCATACCAGTGTGTTTTCAAATTACCATAGTGTATTTCCGACAGATTTAACTTATTATCGTAAACAATGCTGTTGCTTAAATTTCCGTTGTTGTATTTGTAATTGCTTACTATGCCGGGTGCAGCCATAGTGTTTAATTGCCAAATAGTGGTGTTGCCGTTTTTTATTTTTATCAGGTTGCCAATATTGTCGTACTCATTTTTAGTAACAAAACCGCTTGGGTAAGTGTAATTTACAAGCTGCCCGTATTTGTTGTAAGTAAAATTGCTTTTAAAAACTTTGTTGTCTGCCGTTAAGGTTTCTTTCTTTTCGGTAAGGCGGCTAAAGTCATCGTATTTAAACTCGGTAGTCATGTTTGCACCTGTAATTTGTTTCAGTTGCCCTTTGCCGCTGTTGCTTGTTTCGTACAGGTAAGTGTAGGTGTTGTTTGCACCGTCTGTTTTTTGTGTTACACGCCCCAGCAAATCATATTGCATATTGTATGTGCCGTTGGGTGTAATTTGCTGTGTCAGTTCACCAAAGGCGTTGTACTGATATGTGCAGTTGCCCGCGTTAGGGTCGTTTAAACCGCTTTGCCTGCCAAGCGCATCGTAGCTCATGGTAATGCCGTATTGCCCTGCGCCTGCATAATCGTTGCTTATATAGGTCGGCTGCCCAAACTCATTAAAATTATAAGAGGCACTGTGCGTTGTGCCGTTGCTTGTGTTTATTACTTTGTCTGTTTGCCCTGCCGAGTTGTTTTCGCGTTTTACGGAATAGGTAATGCCGTTTGTGGCGGTAGGCGCGCTCATTTGCACAAAGCCTTTATTGTAAGTGCTGTTGTTACTTAAATTGTTGTATGAATAATTTATTACCGTGTTTTGTCCGACAATGCTTTTTGTTTTTGTTAAAGGGCGCATATAATCATCATAGCTGTATGTTATGCTGTTGTAATTGCTTTGTGAGCTGTAGTGCATATCCTGCGCCGTGAGCGGTTGATTTAAAATATTGTAGGTGAAATTTGCCGTTTTTGTATTGCCGCCAAAATCTTGCTGTTGTGCCAATATCATATTGCCGTTGCGGTCATAGTATTTCCATGTGCTTGGTGCGTTTTCTGCTTGGGTGGTTACTTTAGTGCCGTACAATGAATTATAAGGATACCACTCATATTTTACCGTATTTACCGCGCCGTTTGGCAACTTTACCCAAATGGCTCGCCCAAGTCCGTCGTATTTATAATTTGTAATTAAACCCGAAGCATCTTTTTCCTGAATTTTATTTCCCAAACCCGGTTCGTACACAAATTCTGCAAAATCGCCAATGGCATTGGTGCTTTTGGTTATAAACCGCCCTGTGTTGTCGTATTGCACCTGCGAGCTGCGCGAAGCCACATTGGGAGCAGAAACCGAAATGTTTTGCGGTGCGCCAAAAGCGTTAAAATTAGAATAGGCGGTGGTAACGGCTTGCCCCGCAATGTTTGAGTTTTTAACTTCTGTGGTTAAACGCCCCTGCCCATCATAACTGTATGTGTGAATAAACGTAGAAACGCTGCCTGCGCTTATCTGTTCTGTTACCTGCTGGGGTTTGTAACAGGTTTTGCCGTTTACGGCAATTGTTTGATAAACATAGTCTGTTTGTGTGCTGTTCAGTATCCCGAATTGCAGCCATGTGCGGTTTTGAAAAACCGTTTGCAGGGGCGAACCTGCGTTGTTAGGGTCGTAAGTAACAGTTTGCAGGTTATGCGTGGAGCTGAGGTAATTTTTTGATATGGTTTGGTTGCTGCTCAGGCGGCGCAGATAACCGCTGCCGTTTACATAAGAAAAACCTGGCAACGAGGAAGAGTAGCTTGAAGTTTTAGCATGGTTAATGCTAAACATATTGCTGTTTGATAAATAGGTGCTCATGCTTTCACTCCAAGTTACGGCATCATTAATGTGATTATATTCAAAGCCTGAATACATACCCGCTTTTTCCGCACCCGAAGATTTATCTTCGTTGCGCACAAACAAGCGTTCAAAGCCTATAAAGCCCCGCCCTTGCCTGTGCAAAATGCCGTTGCTGTATCCGTAGCTTGTGGTTTGCCCGTTGGCAACCACAGAAGAAACCGCATACAGGGCGGGTTTAATGATTTTAAAATTGGCATAATTATTATTGCCATACGCCGGAGTTGTTTTTTGGCAGTTGGCTGCACTTGGCAAAAAATTATAGGTAATGTTTATCTCATCTCTGATGTTAAAAATGCGTTTCACCATTTTTTTGTTGTCTTCGTCAAAACCGTGATAGAGAATATAACTGTCGGTTGCGTCATCTTGAAACACAAAATCCATAGCTCCGTCGCCGTCAAAATCACCCATAGTGCTTAGCCTTCTTCCCCAAACAGGCGCAGTTGGCATATTGTCGTTTACAAGGGCAGTTCCAATAGAGGGAAAATAAGAATAACTTGCATGACCTACATAAACAGTATCAAAACTACTAACCATAATGTCTGATTTGCCGTCATTATTCACATCTGCCACAGAAAAATTGGCTTCAAGATTATTGAATGTTGTTGCCGTGGTTAATGAAATTTCATCTTGCGGAGCGGTCATAAACGCAACGCCGTTACTGCGCAGCCAGATGAGTTTACAAGTGCTTGTGCCGTTGTTGTAGTTTACATAAAATATATCGGTTTTCCCATCGCCGTTTACATCGCCAAAGCCAATACATTTGGAAGCATTAGCAGCATTGGCAGCTGCAAAACCAATTGCTCCCCAAGTTGTATAATAGGGATTAGAACCAATGTTTACCTGCGTAGATACAATTTGGTTTAAGGTATTGTTTGCTTCATTATAAGAATAAACTAAAATATCAAGCAATTGGCTTTGAGAAGGGCTAACCGGAGTAGAGGGGAATTTTACTGTATAAATATCCAAAACTCCATCGCCGTTAAAGTCGCCTAAACCAATTTTCACTAAGTTTGAAACAGGTAAAGTAATGGCAGCCTGTTGATTGGACGGAGTAAGTTTAATATTAAACCCGTCTGACATAATTACATCATTCAGATTGTCGCCCGTTACATCTTGCTTAGCGTAAAAACACCCCGAAGTAACACTTTTCTGAAAATTCCAAAATAAACCGCCCCAACACACTACTGCACCTGTATCTGTGTGTAAGGGTTCTTCCTGTACAATGCTTAACGTGCCATTGGTGTTTTTAAGTTTTTTAATTTCCCATTCATAATGATTGGGTGTGGTTATGGGCTGTCCCATAATGTAAAACACTTCGTCTATGCCGTCATCGTCTTCATCAAAAACATATATGGCAAATATTTCTGCACTGGCAGAACTGGCACTTAACAGCAAACCGCTGATGTGAGAAAAACTTCCCCCAACGTTTAATTTAGTTTCCACATAGTGGTCTGCACCGTAATCCCTTGTCAATATTAAATCTTGCTTGCCATCACCATTTATGTCGGCAGCAGTAGTTCGCACAATATCAGTAGCTGTGCTTACAGCTCCAAACTTCCAGTTCCAACTCAACGTTTCATCATTCCACTCAAAAAACGTAGGATTTAATTGATTGCCGTTTGCGTCCACTTCGGTTACTTTGTTCAGCAAGCTGCCGTACTGATATTGATACTCAAAAAAATATTTTCTTACTGCATTGCCGTTTATGTCTTTGCTAACTATGCTTTGTAACAAATGTTTATTCCTAAACTCTTTGCCTGCCACATAAAGCGGAGCATTGTCGCTGCGTTCTATGTAATTAAACTCTATTTTGTTGTATAAGTTTACACTGCTGTGCTTAGTGTATTCTATTTTTGTAATCAGCAATTCACCGTTGCTGTTCGTATAAAAATATTCCATGTAATTTCCATACACATCATACACTTTGTTTATGTACCAAGCCAACACATCGGTATTATTTACATCTACACTCTTTGCCGAAGCATTGTTGCCATACTCCATTGTCATGCCGTCGGGTGTGGTAACTGTAAAGTATTGTGCTCCGCTGCCTTGTGAGCCATGTGAGGTAATAACGGCGTAATTTTCTACCTCTGTTCTGTACGTTGCGCCGTTTTGTCCGTATGTTCCTGATTTTATAAATAAGCGAGAGCCGTCTAAAGCATAAACATCATTACTGTTAAAATTAATCCCGCTGTTTAAACCGTCGTATAACACGGTTTTTCCCGTGCGGGTAATGGCAGAAATGCCGCTTAAATTAAAGCCCAAACCCAACCAACCGTTGCCGCCGTTGCTGTTATACACTACTGACAAGTTTGGTTCTAAACCTGCTCTGCCGGGCGAACAAACGATTGGAATATTATAATTAAATCCACCGATGTTGTCCACTTGGTGTGCGCCCTGTGTAACACCCACTTCTAAATTAGGATTTACAGAATAGTAATTTTGATTGTCGGCAGGATTAGTGTAATTGTTATTTACATAGTTTGGATAAGAGTTGATGTTTAAGTTTAAAAGGTTATTTCCGTTTTGCGATGCCGCAGGGTTGAAAGAAAACCCGTTTTTCAGGTTAATACTTTGCGTTGCCCTTGTGTAAGTATTGGCAGTTAAATTATTCGGGTTGGGTGTCGGGTTCGGGAATGTGTAATTGCTCGGGTTTTGCGCTTGCATATTTAGGCAAGACAAACAAAACAAGGCGATAAAACTAAATGCTTTTTCCATACTCTTAAAATTTGGTTGCTTTTAAATTTTGACTTTTAACCTATCATTCAGTTCACAATAATTTTATAAGTGTCTCTCTGTTTTTTGGAATAAATAAACTCAAGCAGATACATTCCTTTGGCTAAATTGTAAACAGAAATTTGTTTTGCTTCGCCTGTATAAACATCTGTTTTCAAAATACGCCCGTCTGTTGTGCTGATAAGTAATTCTGCTTTTCGCACGTTTTCAGGCAGTTTTCCCTCAATGTTTACATAATCATTTGTAGGATTTGGATATATTTTCATCGGGGGTAAGGAATCTTTTTGTTGTATATCAGGTGCGGCAAATCTTGCGCCAAACATCACTTGCACTTTTCTTTGTGTCATGTTGCCGCCGTTGTCATAACTTAACACAAGGCTGTTTTCTTGGGCTTTTGTTGTATTGCAAAACAATAACATCAGTACAAAAACGATAATGGAAAATAGTGCTTTCATATTTCTTGTTTTTTTATTTTCAGGTCATCTTAAAATTCTAAAATCAAACTTCTCATTTCTTTCCTTTCTCTAACGCGCTTAGTCGTTTTTCTAACTGAATAATGTAAAGTGTCAATTCTTCAATTTTTTCCTGTTGTTTCACAAACATTTGGTTTACGTTAATGCCGTTTTTCTCATAATACTCGCCTTTTTCAAAACCTTGCAATCGTTTGTGTTTCTCAATGTATTTTGCCATTTCGGGAATGGACGGCAGCTTGTAGTCTTTATCAAATACATAATCGGGGAAATTTGTTGTTAAATTAACTTCTACTTCACGGGCATATACCATGCCTGCTGATGTTACGGCAAATAAATCCTTGCTGGCATTCATATCTCTGACGGTTAAAACTCTTGGATTGGTTGCGCCGTAAGGCGTTGGCATTCCTAATGGGGAATACACTTTTATTTCGGTATAACCCGTGCTGCTTGCCACACTAAATCTATTATTAACATTCAAGTTGCCTGCAATGCTTGCCGCGCCAATAACATCAATATTGCCGTCAATACCCACATCGCCACCAATACCCACGTTACCGTTTACACTTGCATCGCCGCCAATAGCTGTATTACCGCTTATAACTGCATCAGCAGCCACATTTACAAAGTCATTTATATACACACCGCCACCGCTATTAGTTCCAAGTATGCTTAATACGCTTGTGCCGCTGCCCACGTTGCCGCGATGAATGCGAAAATCGTTATCTGCTCCCTCAAAGTATAAATTAATACCTGTGGTAGATTCTATATTGCCGTCATTATCTCCGTAAATTCTTAAATGGTCTCTTAGTCCACTGTTTTGGTTTACTGATTTTCCGCTTATGTCAAGCTGTGCTGCGGTTGTAGCATTGTTAGCTATATCATTATTTGCACCAATGTTTACTCTTCCGTCAGTTTTCAGAAAAATTGCGCTTGTATCGTTTGCTTTCATCACAAAGTCATAGCTGTTACAAGTGCCTATAATGTTTGAAGAACCACCACAATGGTCAGTATAAAGAATATTACCACCTTCAAACCATGCTTGTGGGGTGTTATTCAGACAAGGACTTGTAGGAGATATACCCCCACTAATCATAGCATTACAAGGCTCATCACAAGTACAATAAACATCACCTTCTGTATATCCTCCGTTTCCGCCTCCATGAGGAGATGTGGTTATAACACCAAATTTATTGACATATAATCGGCGATTTCCCCAGTTGTCAGGAATATTACTGTTGGCATATCTTAATAGTGTAAATTTTCCGTTGGTGTCAATTACCGTGCGCTTTTCTCCTTTGGTGTAAAAATTCAACGGTTTTTCATTTTCTGTGCCAAGTTTGGCTTCGTCAGCAGCCCCCACAGTCATCAGGTCGGTTGTCCAATGTTGTGTTTCCTGCGCGTTTGCGGTAATTGCAGCAATTGCTATTAATGCTGCACTAAAAATAATTTTCTTTTCCATAGTCTTTGCTGGTAAAATTTATGGGAGCAAATGTTTGGCATAAAAACCAAAAAGTCAAGAAAAATCAATAACCAAAATTGACAAACTATAACCAAAATTGACAAAATACCCTATTAAAAAATTGAAAAACAATATTATGCGATTTCTTCTATACCATGCTCAATTCGGTATTGACGAGGGCTTATTCCTATAATTTTTTTAAACAACCTATCAAAATGGCTTGCATTTTTGTAGTGAAAATCTAATGATATTTTTTTAATGCTTTCCTTTTTGTTTAACAAAGCATTTTGAATTAACTCCACAAGGCGTTCTAAAATTATTTGTTTAGGACTTTTGTTGTTATGTTTATAACAAAGATAACTAAGTCGTCTTGGAGTTAATGAAAGCTCGCGACAGTATTCGTGTAATTTGACATGAGGTGAATGAAATTCTTTAATTAGTAAATCAAACTTCTGTAATAGTTTTTTTTCTGCATTAATATCAACATTGTCTATATGACCATTATCTTTGTATAGTCGGTGTAATGCCAAAAATAACTGTTCACTCAAACTTTTAAGAGCCAAACCCCGTTCCTCTGAATTTTCATCATATTCTGCTGCACATCTTTTAACAATATCACAAATAGTATTGTGCAATTCTTGCTTTGCCTGAATATCCGTTACATTTGCGCAGTCAAGCACCCGCAATAGTTTATCGTCTTTTTTCAAAAGGCTTTCAAGTGCATGATGAGAAAAACTAAAAACATAACCATTTGTGTCTGTTTCTAACATAAATGAATGTGCAGTGTTTTTTGGAATGCTTACTAAAGAATGACCTTGAATTTGATATGTTTTTTCTCCCAATATTATTTCGCCCTCGCCTTCTTCAATTACAACCAATTGATACAAATTGGGGTGCGCGTGCGGTTCAATTTTGTTATTATGCTGTGTAAGTAAATCTTGCAATAAAATGATGTTTACCAAGCCGCGTTCAAGTTCAATCGTATCATTGCCATACGAGCCATTATAAGTAAGGTAAGGTTTCATAGTTTTATTTTTTAGGCTGATATTTTATCAATTTGTTTTTTTAATCCCTCCTCTACAAATTCCATTATTAAACTCAAACCCAAGTTAGAAAAATTTTTTCTGTTAAGCAAATTTTTTGGACAAAATCGGCATAATACGGACAAAAATCATACCCGACAATTTAAGCGCATAAGATTTTGTTTTTTTAGACAGCACGAACAAGCTCGGCTTGTCGGTTGCTGATTTGCACATCTTGAAACAAGCCAATCCCAATTAATCGTTTATTTATGTGTTCCAAACTACCAAAGAGGGGAATTTCAGAGGGGCAAATGAATTTCAGCATGATGTGGATATTGTGATTGAAGTTTCCCAAAAGGGTTTGGCGGTGCAATACGGCAGATACAATCAGGGTGATGAAATGAGAATTTTTGAAGAGCAGGAGTATTTGAGAGAGGCGGCGTAGAAATAAAAAGGCGGGATTTTGTTTCCGCCTTTTTTGTTTATTCCGTTATCCTGAAATGAGTGTTAATGGTTTGGGACTTAGGTGTAGTGGCTGCTTTATTTTTTTCTTGTGTCATTCAAGTATTGAATAGCTAACATTAAAGTCTTTTCTAATGTAGCAAACAAGAACTTTCTCGGTTGCTCAATGTTTTCACTTTTGTCAAGGTAGTCAGATAACCCCATTTTTACTTTATTCAAACAGCCTGTGTCCTCAAACAAAAACTCACCAATGTTTCCAATTTCGTATCGGCGTCTTAGTAATTCGGTAAAGTTGAATAATTGTTTATTAGAAACTTTCAAAATTGTATCAAACAATAGTTTGTCATCTGCGTATTGGAAGAGTTCTTCTGAGAATTTGTGCTTCTCAAAAATTGCTGCCAACGCAAACTCGTCTTTATTTACTAAACAGTCAATAAGTTCGTTGCTATTTGCAACGTATTCTTCTTTTTTAATTTCGTTGTGAATTTCTTTGACAAGTTTCTTTATGTCTGTTACATGAGGATTATCGTCTCCAAAATGTAAAAGATTTTCAAGAACTTTGTCATTGATTTGTTTTCGTGCTTTCGCAATTTCAAGCCCGTCATTGATTATTTTATCAATATCTTCCTTGCTTTCAGTAATCAGTTTATTGTTAGAGAAAAAGTAAAAGAATTGCGCAATTTGAACATAGTCGTAAATGGAATATTTGCCTTCTTTGGCGTATTGCAAAACATCTTTTGTGAGCCTTTTAAAATCTTCGTCAGATAGTTCACGAAATTTATAATGAATTAAGGTTCTGAAATCTTGAATTTCTTTAGAAATGACTTCTGGATAACGTTTTTTGATTTCGGTTTCTAACTCAGTTTGATTTAAGTAGCCTGAAAGAATGAAAGAATATATTGATGGATAGAAGAAGTATGTATTAACTCTCTTATCTAAATATTTTTCGTAAAAAATTTCTGCATAGGATTTTTTTCTTTCTGTTTCTTCCTTCTCAGATTTTCTCATTGTCCTTGCAAGGTTCAATGAGTAATAATGTTCGTTAATATCGTCAATACCTTTAAAATCCTTATAGTCCGTAGAAGTCAATCCACCATTTTTATATTCAATAATAATTATGGCAGAAAATAAGATTGTTTCTTGAACATATTTTGAATCAACATTTTTCAATATTGGAAAAATCCTTTCCAAAATATCTAAATAGAAACTTATTATTCTAAGGTTGTCTTGTTTGTATTCAACTAAAATGTCGGTAATAACGTTTTTTTGAGCTGACAATAAGAAATTGTGAAAATCGGAATTGTCTTTGTATTTATTAAACAGATTAGGCAATGTTGAACGAATATCAAGTTCAAATTTTAAATCACGACCAACAACTTTTTCTTTAATGCGTTTGTATTCTTCTTTCTTTTCAATTTCGTGTTCGTGAGCAAGAATTATTGTTTTTAAGTTCTTATGTTCAACTAAATTATTGATGAACCCTAACACTTCTTTGACAGGAATTTGACAACGTTCCAAGTCGTCAAAACAAATTATGTATTTTGAAAAGTTAAAAGTATCAATACTTACACCTTTGAAAATATCCGATATACTTGTATTGAGATAATGATTGCTTAGTTTGTTTAATACATTACCCAAAAAATTTGTTGCATTTTTTATTACTTTGTTTTCTTGATTGCTAATAAAAGGCAATAATTTTACGAAAAGTTGATGGTCAAGGTCATCTATTTTGCCAATTCCGTTTAGCGATACATAAATTGTTTTGAAATCATTTTTTTTAGCAATTTCCTCTAAAGAATGCTTCCAAAAGTATGTTTTGCCGCACCCCCAACTGCCATTTAGCAAAATCGCATATTGCGTTTTGTCAGTTTTAAGGTAGTCGGTAAATATTTTTTCAATATGTTCTGTCGTCATATTTTGTCTGTTGTGAATTGCAGTGTCCAAAGATTGCCACTAATGGTTTGTGGCTTAACGAGGGCAGGAACTTTTGAGTGTAATGCCGTGCGAAAACTAACAATTCAAATATACACGAATTTGTCTAATCTAAAATATAGCCCTGCTCTTACCAAAACGCTGTTCGCGGTTCATTTTTTATTGTGTGATTTTTGTTTCAGCTTTTTTCAGCTTTAATTTTTGTTGTCGGTTCTTTTACTCTTGCAAAAATACTCGTCTTAGGTTTAATAAATATTGGTTCTTTGTAAACCGAACGAATTAACTCTAAATTCAATTTAAAAATTTCTTCTTCTTTTCCTGCATAATTGTCTTTGAGCAACTTTGTATAATTTTCCAAAGCTAATGCAGCAGCAGTTTTAAACTCATATTGCTCTAAAAAGTATCGTTCTTTAGAATATTGAGCAGCACCAAACCAAGCTGTAAAAACACCGGGTGCTGTCAATGTCAAGCGAAGTAAGAATTTAATATAGTCATTTTGTATTGCACTAAATAAATTTTGTCCTTCCTCTGATAGAAACACTTTACTTATGGTAATTACACTTATGATTACACCAAGAATAATAACTCCTAAAGCAAAAAGACTACTCCATTGAGAACGTTTTCGCCTTTTGTCAAACGAATTAGCAAGTCCAGTATCTCTGACTAAATCAAGAATTTTTCCAATTTCAGTTTTTAGTCTTTCACTTTCAGTTAAGTTGTTAGCAATATTGTCTTTTAACTGATTTGTTTCGTTAAGCAGTCCGTCTGATTTAACCTTGTTTGTAAGAATTTCGTCTTTTGCAGCGGTTGCATCTGTATTTGTTTTTGAAATATGTCCGAAAAATTCTGTTGCTTTAGCAAGTGTCTGTGCTAACCCAAATTCGGGGTTCTCAACTTGTTGTTTTAGGTTTTGAAAAATGTTGTAGTAATTATTGATTTCATCGTTTTTCGCGTTACTGTTTTGATGAAAAACGTCAATAGCATTTTTTGCTTCTGTCGCTACGCGATGCAATTCGTCAATTTGTGATTTTACAGTATTTGCATTGTTTAGCGTTTCGGCTAATGAATTAGAATTAGTTTCTGCCGCTGCTTTTAGTTCAATAATTCTTGTGTGAAACGTATTTAGTTCAGTTTCCTTTTGTTTTGCACCGTCAGCAATAGCAGTTACTTCTGAAAGTTTTGTTTGTCCATCAGTCAAAACCTCTTGAATTTTTTGTCGCAATTCGTTTCTTTCATTTTCGTCCATTGTCCCTTTGTTTAAGTGTCTGTTTAAAATGACCGCTAACTTGTATGTATCCCTCTACTCTATACGTCCGCCAACTTCATATTTTGGTTGCCTTTACATCATGAAGTTGAGGTTTATTTACACAAAGATAATATTTTGTCATAATTATTTTTCCGAATGTGATATTAAAGTGCGAATACACTATTTGACAGTTTGAGTTTGCGCTGTACATTTGACTATGAAACGTAACAAACTTCTTGCAAGATATATTAGTTCTTTAACGCCAATGGAATACAAAATAAAATACAGTAAAGAATTTCGCTCGTTTCGTAAACAAGCTGCAAACTGATTTTTTTGCTGTGAAAAACAAACTAAAAGAGGGTAAACCAAGATTAGACATTTTTTTACAAGAAAAACGGAACGTTTAAAAAAATAGATTTCAAGCGTACAATTTTTTAGCATATCTTTACCATCTAACCTTTCACCAGCCAATTAACAAGTTATGAGATGAATTGATTAAACCTCAGAAATAGGCTCAATAAGTCCTGTAAATTCCAAAATTTTATTAAAATCATCAATATTATAGTGCGATATTTCCCCCACTGGGAGTACAAAAGCGGACTTCTCACTGCAAAAAGAGAAGTCCGCTTTTTAGTTACGGGGAATTAAGCGCCTCTTTAAATTTCCAATATGAAATTTACCCTCCCTTTTTTTATAACTTGTTCAAATGTTTGCGCTTAAAATTACATTTTGGCATGATATTTGTAATACTTACAGGATACAAAAAAGAAATTATGAGAACGAACATTACATTTTTACTATTTGCGCTGTTTACTGCATACAGCTATGCACAACAACCAAGTTGGCAATGGGCAAAGCAAGCAGGCAGTGCGGGAGATAATGACGGACACCCGTTTAACCCCACAGGTAATGAAAAGATAGCAGACATAAAAACCGATAGCTTGGGCAATGTGTATGCAGTAGGTTATTTATACACTAATCCTGTATTTCAGAATGCCGCACTTACATCAACCACACCACCTAATACAGGCGGCTACGGCAGGCTTGACGCTTATTTGATAAAATACAGCTCTTGCGGAAAAACGTTGTGGTGGAGAAGAATGGGGGGGACTGCTAACGATGCGGCAACATCATTAGCATTAGATAATAATGGAAACGTGATAGTATTAGGAGGCAGTGCAAGCGGCACATATACGGTGGGAGATGGGACACATGATACAATAATTAATAGCGGTAATCAAGTGTTTTTAGCCAAATTTGATACGGCAGGTAATTTTATAAACGTATTAAACACATACACAGGCTTCCCTAATCTTTTTAGTGCTAATGTTATTCCTATTAAACTATTTTTTGACAGTCAAGGTAATTATTTTATATCGGACGGAATGCAGGCTGCAAGGATAAACACGTTGGGAGTTCTTACAAATTTTTATAATTATACTGCCACATCGGGCAATGTTCCTAAAATTAGAGGTATTGTTCTTGATAAAAATGATAATGTTTATGTATCGGGTTTTTTTACAGGTACGGTAAATATTGGGGGGACTTCTGTATCATATACAAATGTTTCATCGGGTAATAGTAATTCTATAATTTTTAAATTTTCACCTGCGGGAAGTTTATTATGGTACAATACGAGTAATCCAAGTGGTGTCGGCGGTGATATATTAGGAAAATGCACTATGGACACAAGCACTACCGTGCTTATTACGGGCGGAGTGGCTGCTATGGGAACAGCAACCGTTTTTGGTTATGCTGTCAATTCTCCTGTTCCTATCCAATCAGCAAACGCAAATGTCTTCTATCATTTTAGCGCAAGTACAGGAAGTTTAATATCCGCAAGTGCAGCCACCATGCAATATGTGGATTATATAACACCTGCTTATACAAGCAAAGACGATACCATATACTGTACAGGAACGCTTGGTGGTTATTTAGCATTTAATACTGCTACTTATACCTCTGGTTCACTTCGGCAAAATTGCATAGGTAAATTTGATGCAACAGGCAATTTTATAAATGTTAATCCATTACCCCAAACAGGAAGCAGCCCTGCTTCCGTAAGAGATGAAATTACAAGTATGGATATGGACAAACAAGGTAATATTTATATCTGCGGTATGTTTGGCGGTACGTTAGACAGTGCGGGTACGGCAGTACATATATATGGTGGTACAGAAGACGGCTTTGTAGCTAAATATGGTTATAGCTGCGGCAATACACCCACCACAGGCACAGTACCCAATGCACCGCTTGCTTTAACTGCTACAAATAACGGTAGCTTAACTAATAATGTAAATTGGCAAGATAACAGCAATGATGAAGGTAATTTTGAGTTGCACTACACCTTTGGCGGCAACCCAACATACAGCTTGTTGGCTACACTACCCGCCAATACTACAAGCTATGCGCATACAGGGTTAAGCTATACAACTACTTACTGCTATAAAGTAGCGGCTACCAACAGCATAGGCACAAGTGCGTTCAGCAATACTGATTGCGCCACCACGCCCGCAGCCCCTACCGCCACAAGCATACCCAACACACCACTTAACTTAACGGCAACAAACAACGGCAGCCTAACCAATAACGTAGCGTGGAACGATAACAGCAACGATGAAACTAATTTTGAATTGCACTATACATTTGGCAGCAGCACAACATACAGCTTGTTGGCTACACTACCCCCCAATACTACAAGCTACGCACATACAGGTTTAAGCTATACAACTACCTATTGCTATAAAGTAGCGGCAACCAACAGCGTGGGAACAAGCGCGTTTAGTAACACGGCTTGTGCTACTACACCTGCCGCACCTGATAGCACTATTGGTATAGTTAAGTTGAAAGATGAAAGTTTAAAGTTGAGAGTTTATCCAAACCCTGCCAACACAGAAATTTATTTTGACGTGCCAAGCAACGAAAAACAAATAACTATTGAGTTATACAATATGCTCGGCAGTTTGGTAGTAAGCAAAAAGAATTACAGCAACCGCAGCGCAATAAGCATAAGCACACTGAGCAAAGGCGTGTATTACTACAAAGTGATACTGCCAAAAGGCGAGTTTGCGGGTAAGGTAATACTTGATTGAAAAAATGAGTTTATGCTGAAAAAAACACTTCTTATGTTTTATGTTTTGCTGCCAAGCCTGCTTGTTTTTTCGCAAAAGAAAATTGTGGGAGATACGCTGCCCTTGAGTGGAAACGTAAACACCTATTCTATAAACGTAACCGCCGAACAGGTTGTGTGGCAAATTCCGGAATTTTACGGAAAAATTATTGAAGGGCAGGGAACTAATAAAATACATGTGCAGTGGCTTACGCCTTACCAAAACACGGTGGCATTTGTGGTAAAAGCCTTTATTACCTTTCCTAATTCTGTTTTTCGCGACACTTGGGCACAGCAGCGCATGGTATTGAAAAAGCAAACAGGCAAAAATCAAAATAACCTGAACAAGCGCTTTTCAAAAACAAGCAAAGACGGCTTGCGTTATTTTTTTCAATTGCATTGCGATACTTTGGTTGATGTGCGGCAGGTAGTTTTAACCGACTCCTCACTCGCGCGCTCAAAAACCGAAAACAGGGCGTGGACAATACAAAACCAAGCAGGAAAAACCGTATTGCAAAGCGAAGAAAAACAAATTGCCTTAAACCTTGCGCCCGGCAAATACACCGCCACTTTATTACATCAAACGGCAAACAGCATTATTTCCCTTAGTGATACCTTTACCATTTACAAAGGCTTGCGCCCTGCTTTTACGGTGTCGGAAAAAACAGCCTGCGAGGGTACGCCCCTTGTTTTCAGCAACACAAGCCCCGATGAACAGCTCACATTAAGCAGCACCTTTTCTTTTGGCGATGGTGCTATATTGGAAATATTTGCACCGCAAAAAACAGTTTGGTATGTTTATGAGTATTCCTCCTTTGCGTTTTTTAATACATTTTTAACCGCCGGCGACCTGTATAACTGCACTTACACCAGCACCGCCAATTTTTTTACAACCCGGCAAAATATGTTTTCGGCATTTGGTGTTTATGGCACTAACTCGGGCATTATGCCGCAGCAGGCGCATTTGGCGCACAAAGGCGACAGCGTAGTGTTAAGCGTACAGAATGCCAATCCCAACACTCCCATAACGTATGTGTGGAACACAGGCGATACCGCAGCCGCGCTCACCGTAAAACAGGCAGGAAGATACAGTACGGTTTTAACCGATGCCATTGGCTGCAAAAGCGAGCCGCAATACGCTGTGGTGTTGGGCAATGCAGATGAAGCTCCAAAAATAAAAGGACAAAGCAAGGTGAAACAAGGCACAAAACTGCAATATAAAATGAGCCGGTGCAACAACTGCTTATATCAGTGGCATTTTATGTACGATGTCGGTCATTACTATACCGAGCCTGTAAAAGAGCCAAGCATCACACCTGCCTGGGGGCAAAGCCTTAAAGCAGGTAAGCAGCTAAAAGTAGTAGGCATTCACTATTTCCCCGCCGAAAAACGCAGCGTATATAGCGATACGCTGAATGTGGTGGTGGAGTGAAGAAGGTGTGTGTTTTTATACACCATTACACCGCCAATTTTTTATACCGCATACGCTTTGGCTCTACATTGCCCAAACGTTTTTTGCGGTTTTCTTCGTATTCGCTGTAGCCGCCTTCAAACCAATATACGCTGCTGTCGCCTTCAAAAGCAAGAATGTGTGTACACACACGGTCTAAAAACCAACGGTCGTGAGAAATAATAACGGCGCAACCTGCAAAGTTTTCCAAACCTTCTTCCAAAGCGCGGAGTGTGTTTACATCTAAATCATTCGTAGGCTCGTCAAGCAACAATACGTTGCCCTCTTCTTTCAAAGCCATTGCCAAATGTAAACGGTTACGTTCACCGCCCGAAAGCACGCTTACTTTTTTTCCCTGGTCGCTGCCGCTGAAATTAAATTTAGAAATGTAAGCGCGGGAGTTCATTGGTTTCCAGCCAAGTGTAATATTGTCCAATCCGCCGCTAATTACGTCATACACGGTTTTGTTCGGGTCAAGTTCTTTGTGATTTTGGTCAACGTAAGCAATTTTTACGGTTGGTCCCACTTTAAAATCGCCGCTTGTCGGTTTTTCTTCGCCCATAATCATGCGGAATAACGTGGTTTTACCTGCGCCGTTTGGTCCAATAATGCCCACAATTCCGGCAGGCGGCAATTTAAAATTCAAATGTTCGTACAACAAACGGTCGCCAAATGCTTTTGAAACCTCAATGGCTTCAATCACTTCCGAGCCAAGGCGCGGTCCGTTCGGAATAAAGAGTTCTAATTTTTCTTCTTTGGTTTTAATGTCTTCGTTCAGCATTTTTTCGTAGTTGCTTAAACGTGCTTTTTGTTTCACGCCGCGCCCTTTCACACCTTGACGAACCCAGTCCAACTCACGCGCCAATGTTTTCTGGCGTTTGCTTTCTGTTTTTTCTTCTTGTTTTAAACGCGCGCCTTTTTGTTCCAACCAAGAACTGTAATTGCCTTTCCATGGAATACCCTCGCCTCTGTCCAATTCCAAAATCCAACCTGCCACGTTATCCAAAAAATAACGGTCGTGGGTTACGGCAATTACCGTGCCTTTGTATTGTTTTAAATGTTGCTCCAACCAATCCACGCTTTCTGCGTCCAAGTGGTTAGTAGGTTCGTCCAACAACAAAATATCGGGTTCTTGCAATAACAAACGGCACAAAGCCACGCGGCGACGTTCACCACCCGACAAAACTTTTATGTCTGCATCAGGCTCAGGGCAACGTAAAGCGTCCATGGCACGTTCCAGGCGACTGTCCAAATTCCACAAATCGTGTTGGTCAATCAATTCCTGTAATTGCGCCTGACGGTTGATGAGCTTATCCATTTTATCGGGGTCGTTCATCACTTCTTCATCGCCGAACTTGTTATTCACTTCTTCAAATTCGTTTAAGATGTCGGTGTATTGCTTCACGCCTTCGCGCACAATGTCAATCACGGTTTTAGTTTCGTCCAATTTCGGTTCTTGTTCCAACATGCCGATTGAATATCCCGGTGATTGGTGAATTTCGCCGATGTAATCTTTGTCAATACCCGCCATAATGCGCAGCAAGGACGATTTGCCAGAACCGTTTAAACCCAACACGCCAATTTTTGCGCCGTAGTAAAACGAAATATAAATGTCTTTTAAAACTTGTTTTTGCGGTGGGTGAATTTTAGACACGTTCACCATGCTGAATATAATTTGACGACCTTCGGGAGTTGCTGACATAATTGAAATTTTTTTTTGAGGGGACAAAAGTAAAAATTAAAAGTTAAAGGTTTTCATTTAAAATTTGACTTTGACGCGAATAGGTTGGTGTACCCGAAGCACCCGATATACTTAATACACTTGCGCTGCCTGTGTTTGCGCCATTACACAAAACACTATTGCTATATGTTAATTGCCTACTAACAGGGGAAACCGCTGCGGTAGTGTTTACTCCTGCAGAAGTAAGGAGATATGCTATATAGACATTAGATTGGGGATTGGTACGAGTGTGCGTTAAAATTCAAAATAATCTGTGTTATTAGCGTGCATAGTAGCCGCAAGTGCTTCGTTACACGGCGCAGAATACAAGGGCACATTTTTTACGGTAACAGAACCCAAACCTACTGCCAAACTCATGTCCACTACGGAATAATTTAAACCTGCTCCTCCATTTGCACCTTGCACCGTAAAAATATAATAGAGGTTGGTATTGCCGGGTTGCTTAATAATTACGCTTGATTGCTGAGGCGTATTATTTCCTAATAAACCTGTGCCGTTTGCCATTACTTGATGTTGTTTATTATATACCGTTGCTCCCTCAGTGTACATTAGCAAATTACCGCAGGCATCGGCTATGCTGCTACAGCCCTCATATACACCTATTGCATTACTAAAGGTAGTCGGTGGATTAGTTGTAAAGTCAAGCCCTGCGCCAAAGCCAAAACACCATTTGGCGTTTGTGTTTTGCCCCAAACAAAAACCCACACAAAAAACAAATACAACAAAAAATATTTACCTGTAACTTTCAAATTATGGTAAAAGTAAGTATTTGAGTTTGAAGTTCAGAACCGTTTTGTATCTTCGCGGGCTGCATAAAAAATGAAAAAACTGTTTTATAGCTTATTTTTAATGTGTGCTTCACAGGCGGGGCTGTGTCAAATAAACGTTCATTCCATTGGTGCAGCCCGTTCAGAAACTTCTACTACGCTCGATTCGCCCATTATGTGGGACGCGCGTGAAAAACTGCTGAACCCTGCCAATTTTGGCAAGAACGGTAAGTACAAAAAAAGCATTTCTATTTTGGACGGTTATACTGCGGGCAATTTAACCGACATCACTTCCGCACCCACCACCGATATTTTTTTTATCGGCAATTTTAATATACCCGGTACCGTGCCGCCTTTCAGCGAAGAAGAAATTGATTCGCTTTACGCATGGTCGCTGCGCGGCGGAAAAGTAATTTTGTGTGCGGGGCAAACCTATCCTGAGTTTGCCGTGTTTACCGAAATTTTTAACCGCAAATGGGATTTTGAAGAGGGCTTATTAGGCGTTATGGACGATACCATATCTTACACCCGAACTGTGCCTGCTCCTGACGGAAAGGTGCTTTTTAACGGACATTTCGGCAATGTAACCTTTATTGAGCAAGGCGGCACTACCAGAGGCTATATCGGTTCAGGACCTGCTGATGCAAAATGTTTTGCAAAACTTAATGCCACCAACGCCTGGGCGGTGTATTTGGATTGTAAAACATTGGATTTAATTGTTGCCGACATAGATTATTACACCTCGCTCGGCGGCATTTCTTCGGGCAGCGTTATTGCCAATATGCAAGACCGTTTTTTGGCAAACACTTTTGCGTTTATGGATAGTTTGCAGCAACTCCCCCTTATAAAAGCCTCGCACGACAGCCTTTCGGTAACCAAAAATTATTTGTCGTATCAGTGGTTTCAAGATAATAACCCGATAAGCGGCGCAACCTCCTATTCATACAACGTTTCCGAGCAGGGCAATTATCATGTGGAAACGGTTGTAAACGGCGGTTGCAGAGTAAAATCAGACGAGTATTTAAAAGACAACTGCGAAGTGTTTGTGCCCACCGCTTTTTCGCCCAACGGTGACGGCGTAAATGATTTTGCCTGTGCCTATTACCCCTGCTACGAAGCCTTTGAATTTAAAATTTATAACCGCTGGGGCGAAGTGGTGTTTACATCAAACAAATCAAACGTATGTTGGGACGGTGTTTACAGAGGCGAAAAAGCCAATTCGGGAACTTACGGCTGGGCGTTTTACAAAACAAGCGCATCAGGAAAAATAATCACCCACAAAGGAACTATTACGCTGATACGATGAAAAAAATTATTTCCCTTTTGTTTCTTGTGCTGTGTGCTTTTGTAAAAGGGCAAGATGTAAACTGGTCTCAACCGCAAAATACCTTGCTGTATCAAAATCCTGCATTTACGGCTTTAGAAAATAAATACAGCGTTAATCTCAATTTCCGCGACCAATGGAGTACCATAAGCAAAGCGTACAGAAGCTACATGGCTTCGGGCGATTACCGTTTTGATAAAAAAAACAATGCTTGGTTAGGTTTGGGTGGCTTTGTTTTCCGCGACCAGCAAGGATTAAATACCTACAAAACTACTTCGGCAGTTGTAAATGTATCCTGCATTTTGCGGTTAAATTCGCGGGTGCGCTTGGGTGCGGGCTTTGGCGGCGGCTTTGTGCAAAATAATTTGTTTATGGGAAATTACACTTGGGGGTCGCAATACGTTGATGAACACTTTGACCCCACGCTTCCCTCAGGCGAAAAAAACGGTTCGCTTTCTCGCTCATATTCTGATTTTAACACGGGCATTGCTTTAAGCTACGATAACGAGGAAGAAGTTTTTTCGGGCGAAGCGCACAAAAAATGGTTGGTGGGTTACGGTATTAATCATATTACAAGCCCCAATATTTCTATGACGGGCGGCAGAGACCGTTTGCGTCCGCGCCACACAGGTTTTATTAAAGGTCATTTAACCCTCAGCGAAAAATATGCCGTTTCCCCTGTTGTTTATGCGTATTATCAGGGCAACATGAGGCATATAACGTTTGGCTCACTGGTGCGCATGGGCATAAGCAACGCCTCTAAAATACTTGACGAGAAAAAAGCATCTTCCATATCGTTTGGTTTGCTTTACAGATACAAAGACGCTTTTATCCCAACCTTTGAAGCCGAGAAAGGCGATTTTGTATTTGCCCTTTCTTACGATGTTACCGTTTCAAAATACAGGCGAGCCAACGCTTTCAGGGGCGGCGTGGAGTTGTCTGTGCGTATGCGCTCTTTCGGCGTGTCGGATAAGGTAAAAGCAACCATTCACTCAGGTAAAAAAATTAAAGGCACAAATACTTCAACCGTAAAACGCAAGAAAAAACGTTTTTCTCTGTTTTAGTTTTTCTTTCAGTTTAACTTACTTCGCAATAATCAACTTCTTGGTTACGCTTCTTTTTTCTTTGTCTGAAAACACCACAAAATAAATTCCGTTCTCTAACCCCCTCACATCTATTTGAGAATGTTTAGTTGTTAATGTTGAATGTTTAATAACCTCGCCCAAAACATTTATTATTTGTAATTCCGCTTTATTATTTAACATTAATAATTCAACATTCAACATTCCGCTTGTCGGGTTCGGGTAAATTCTCAATTTTTCATTTTCAATTCTTAATTCGTTTACGTTTATGTCTGTGGTATCTGGTGGCGGCGGCAAAACTTTCTCTTTCACATTCACAACCACCGTGTCCCACTTTAAACTGCTACATTCTAATTCTTGTTTTACAACGTATGTTGTGGTAACACTTGGCTTAACCCATAAACCGCTTGTCGTATCAATAGCATTTGCCGTATCAGGCAGCTTGTACCACACACAATAAGGGTCTGTGGCAAAATCAGGTTCTCTGCCTATATACACACTATCGCCATACAGTATAGT
>JAHBTI010000015.1 GCA_019638705.1 Bacteroidota bacterium | reverse complement strand
ATGTGTAAACGGTTACAGGCACGGTTGGTGAAACCACAATGGAATTTGTGTTGGCGCCGCCGGGTTGCCAGGTGTAGCCTGTTGCGCCTGTGGTGCTGAGGGTGGCAGATTGCCCTGCGCATATCGTTTGGTTGGGCAAAGCCGTAAGCGGGGGATTGGGCTGATAAAGCACCGAAATGGTGTTGCTGCCCGTGCAGTTGTTGATGTCGGTGGCTACGGCGGTATAAACATGAGTACCCGCAAGGGCTTGGCTGCCTATGGTGACCGAAAAATTAATGCCGTTGCTCCAGCTGTATGTAAAGCTGCTGCCTGCGCCGCCGCTTGCCGTGGCGGTGAGTAATACGCCGCCGCCCGCGCAGATGCTTGGGCTGCTGCTCGTGAGTGTTACGGTTATCGCAGGAGGTTCAGTAATAGTAACTACCGAGTACGAAGCACAGCCAATGGTATCTCTTACAGTTACCGTCCACGCACCTGCGGGCACGTTGTTTATGGCTTGTGTAGTATGAGTGCTTTGTCCGTTTGTCCATGTGTAGCTTGGTGTGCCTGTATTACCCACCACCGACAACACAGCCGCCGAAGCCGTGCTTACGCCGTGGCAAGTGGTTATATTGTTGTTACCTGCCGTAAAGGTTAAGCAGGGTTGGGGGATTTGGTTGGGAAGAGAAACATAAGTATAACTTGCCGTAAAATTATTTGGCGCATTTAAAAGCGGTGATGCTGAAATAAGCTGACTTGTTGGGGTAAAATTACAGAGTGGTGCTGTATTGTTGGGGTCATTAATTACGCTTAAATGTGTATTGTTTTGCCAACCGACATTATTAAAATAACTTACACAATATATTTTGTCGTCAGGGGCAAGCTGCATATCATAAAAATGATGATAGTAATTATTATTATTGATATAAGTATAAGAATATACCGCCAATGAAGAAGATTGAACGGCTTGATTTGAACCTGCATTCATATCCCATTGTCCAATCAAAATATTTTGCTGATTATTGTTATAGTAGTTGTTTAATCTGCTGACATAAAATTTAGAACCGTCGGGCGAAAACTCAGCACCCCAACCACCGTAGTTATAATAGTAATTGCCGTTTGAATAACTTGGCAAAGACAATGGTATGGCATTGGTTACTATACCTGTGGCTTTGTTAAAGTCAAAAACTTCTCCTACGGTATCAATGGGTGACTGACTATTAACGTAATAATTATCATACCAAGCTGTTCCCAATTTTTGTCCGTTGGCTGAAAACTTCATCTGTCCGTCGTAGTAATAATTATTATTATTCCAGTTGTTCGTATATGTGCCTACCGCAGATATTACAGGGGTGAGATTAACGCCACCCGAACCAAACTGATAAGCTCTGAAATTATAAGAGCCACGTTCATGTATCATTATCCAGTAATCCATGCCGTTGGCATGTTTAGTGCCGTGCAGTTTACTCATCACATTGCCGCTGTATATCACGGCATTTTTTACGGTAACAGAACCCATGCCCGCTGCCAAGCTCATATCCACTATGGAATAATAAAAACCAGGGTTGTTGTTATTGTTCAAAGACCTTATATTAAAAATATAGTAAATGGTGGAACTGCCGGGTTGCTTTACAATAAGTGAGCTTTGCGTGCCGAAGCCAAACAGCCCTGTACCGTTTGCCATAACTGTATGCGAGGCGTCCCAAACCGTAGCTCCGTTTGTATAAAACAATAAATTACCGTTGGCATCAGCTATGCTGGAACAGCCATAATTATTTTGTGTCATGGCAGAGTTATTTAGCGGTGTGGGCGCACCGCCACCCATAAAATCTAAAGCGGCATAATACGGAAAATACCATTTCTTGTTTTCGTTTTGAGAAAACAACTGTGCCGTGCAAAACAAGCAAAGCAGAAAAAATAGGTGTGTGTATTTTTTCATAATCAAAGAGTTAAGGCGTGAAAGGTAGAAAATCAAATGTTAAAAACCAAGAAAATTGTGCGAAATACCCTTTTGACTTTGTGAAAGGGTGGTTTGGGTGTGTGAAATGAAAAAACAAAACCGCCGCAAGTGTATATTTTGCGGCGGTTTCTTGCAACGAAGTCGTAAAGTCATTTCTCGATACGCCTCCTGTCGTCTGCTACTCGAAATGACAAAGGATACGCCTCCTTTCATCAGCTACTCGAAGTAACCTTCACACATTAATCTCGTCCATTTCTTTGTTAAAGAATTTGTATTCCATAAAGCCCATGCTTGGAATGGCATCAATTTTTACCCATTGCTTGTAATTAAAACGCCACTTCCATTGCAGACTGCGGAACAAACCGCCTTTTTTAATAAATGCCTCAATGTAAGGGTGAACTTGTAGCGTAATGTTTTTTTGATTTTGTTCGGTAAGAATGTAGCGCAAGGTATTTTCAATCTGGTCAACAAACAAAATGCTTGCCTGCACTTTGCCCGTGCCGCCACAGCTTGGGCAACTTTCCGCAACTTCTATATTTACTTCGGGGCGCAAACGCTGGCGTGTAATTTGAATAAGACCAAATTTACTTGGCGGCAAAATATTGTGTTTTGCACGGTCGCTTTTCATTTCTTCTTTCAGTTTGTCAAAAAGCAATTTGCGGTTATCAAGATTGTGCATATCAATAAAATCCACCACAATAATTCCGCCCATATCGCGCAAACGCAGTTGGCGCGCCACTTCGGCAGCCGCTTCCAAATTCACGTCCAAGGCATTTTGCTCTTGTGTGTTTTCGCTTTTTGAACGGTTGCCGCTGTTTACGTCAAAAACGTGCAAGGCTTCGGTGTGTTCCACCACCAAATATGTTCCGCTTTTCATGTGCACGGTTTTTCCGAACAAACCTTTAATTTGTTTCTCAACGCCGTAAGCATCAAAAATAGGGAGCTTGCCGCTGTATAATTTTATGATGTCCGCTTTATCGGGTGCAATGGTTTTGATGTACGATTTTAAATCTTCATACAAATTCAAATCGTTTACATGAATGGCATTGAAACTCGGGTTTAAAAAATCGCGCAACATGGCACTGCTTCTGTCCATTTCGCCAAGCAGGCGGGTTGGAGGCGTTGCCGTTTTTAAGGCGGTGAAACATTCGTTCCAGCGTTGCACCAAATCATTCAAATCGGCTTCCAAATCAGCCACCGATTTATTTTCGGCAACGGTGCGCACAATTACACCAAAGTTTTTTGGTTTAATGGATTGCATCAACTCTTTAAGGCGGTGTTTTTCGGCTTGCTGTCTGATTTTGGAGGATACCGAAATTTTATCGGTAAACGGAATGAGCACAAGGTATCTTCCTGCAAGGCTCACTTCGGTGGTAATGCGCGGTCCTTTGGAACTGATTGGTTCTTTAGCCACCTGCACCAGCAAATTTTGACCTGATTTTACAACATCGTTTATTTTTCCGTCTTTCTTTATTTCAGGCTCGTTTTTAAAATACATGAGGTTGCTCACGTTTTGTTTTCCGCTTTGCGTATTCTCAACGTATTTGATTAACGAGTTGGCTTGAGGACCTAAGTCCAGATAATGTAAGAAAGCGTCTTTGTCATATCCCACATCCACAAAGGCGGCATTAAGTCCTGTCATGACTTTTTTAGCTCTGCCCAAATAAATATCGCCCACCGCAAATTTTGAGTTGTTTTTTTCGCGATGCAGCTCCACTAAACGTTTATCGTGCAGCAGAGCTATAACAACTTCGTTGGGCGTGGAATTAATAATTAATTCTTGGTTCACGCAATAATTTTTTTAGTTTGTAAATTCTGTGAATTATAAAAACATAACCCTTTGAAATTGCTCTATCCATAAGGATTTGTAAAAGGCTCATGCATATAAATAATCAAACGGAACAAGCCTTTTGAACTTTTCCGTTTGATTTGTTTTTTTAAGAAAAGAAATAATCAGACGAACTGATTATTTCTTTTTATGACGGTTTTTGCGCAAACGTTTTTTGCGTTTGTGCGTTGCCATTTTATGTCTTTTTCTTTTTTTTCCGCTTGGCATAAATTCTGCTTTTTAATAGTTAATAATAATTTTTATTTCGTTTTTGTTATGAACACTCTGTTTAATGAGTGCCATGATGTTGTTCTAATTGTTTAATGTACTTTCCAATTTCTATGCGCGCCGTTACATCGTTGGTTTTGGCGGCATATTTTTTAAGCACTTCAATGGTGTTGTGTTCATCGCCCTGTTGCTCATAAGCATCAGCCAAATGCAAATAGGCTTCAATGTAGGTGCTGTCTATTTTCAGCACTTTATTAAAGCGTGTAATCGCTTTGTCTAACTGTCCGCTTTTTACCGAGAAAAAGGCAAAAGCTAATTGCATTTTTACATTGTTGCTGTCCGCCTGTTCCACCTCGCGCAACAAAGACACGCCCTGCATGGGATTTGAACTTCCCTCTACATAACACGAAGCGAGCATAATTTTCGCATCGGTGTTTTTGTCGTCCAAAGCCAAACATTTTTCAAAACAACGTGTGGCGCACTGATACAACACGGGAATTTCGGTTTTGTCCTGCGTAAACTGAATGGCGTAGTAATAACGGTTGCCTGCCTTCAGCCACTGTTCCGCGCCGTTGTTTTCCTTCGCCGATTCTTCTGCGTAATGCGAAGCCAAATCGGGGCGTTTCAGTTTATCCCAAAACACCTGCGCACTGTCGTAATCTTTTGCGTTTACCAGTTTGTCCAACGCTTGTTTTTTGTTTGGTTCAAGGGCTTTTACAGCCATTGTCAAATACATTTCCAAGTTGGCGTTGGGGGCAAGGTTTGTTTCCGATTGCTCTGAAACATGGTTGCCTTTGCTTGGTGCTGTTTTTGGTGCAATAAATAAAAGAACGAATAAAAGCAATGCGCCTGCAATTAAGATAATCTGTATTTTCTTAGTGCGCATTATACTTTATTAATCTTCTTTGTTTTTTTGCAGAGGCTCGGCAACTTTTACGTTGCGTTTTACTTTTTCTGCAAAAGTTTTAGCCGGTTTAAATGCCGGAATGTAGTGCGCCGGAATTACTACCGTTGTGTTTTTTGAAATGTTACGCCCGATTTTTTCGGCGCGTTTTTTCACCACAAATGTTCCAAATCCGCGTAAATACACGTTTTTTCCGTCCGTCATGGAATTGCGGATTGTTTTCATAAATGCTTCTACTGTGGCTTGAACCACCGATTTCTCTACTTCTGTCTTTTCTGAAATCTCGTTTACTATGTCTGCTTTTGTCATCTTTACAATATGTTTAAAATCAATAAATTGTGTTTTAAAACGGGCAGCAAAGATACTACTATTGATTTGATTTGAAAATTTTTTTTGATTTTATTGCATAATTCCTCAAAAAGCCTGTAAATACTGTACTTTTGGAGGCTCATGGAAAGCGGTTTCAGTCAAAAACTTATAAAATGGTACACCATAAACAAGCGAAATTTGCCCTGGCGGCACGAAAAAAACGCATACAAAATCTGGTTGTCTGAAATTATTTTACAGCAAACCCAAGTTGTGCAGGGTTTGAGTTATTATATAAAGTTCACACAACATTTTCCTGACATAAAAAGTTTGGCAAACGCGCCCGAAGACAGCGTTTTAAAACTGTGGCAGGGTTTGGGCTATTATTCCCGCGCACGGAATTTACACGCCGCCGCCAAATTTGTAGTTGAAAAACACAGGGGAAAATTTCCGAAAACGTTTTCGGAAATCCGCGAACTGAAAGGTGTGGGCGATTACACCGCCGCCGCCATTGCAAGTTTTGCGTATAATTTGCCTCACGCCGTGGTGGACGGAAATGTATATCGTGTGCTGAGCCGCGTGTTTGGCATTGAAACGCCGATTGACAGCAGCAGGGCAAAAAAAGAATTTCAGCAGCTTGCCGATGAGTTGTTGGATAAAAAAAATCCTGCCACCTATAATCAAGCCATTATGGAGTTTGGTTCGCAGTATTGTAAACCGCAAAATCCCGATTGCGAAAACTGCGTGCTGAAAGAAAAATGTTTTGCGTTTCAAAACAATCGTGTTGCCGAATTGCCGATTAAAGCCAAGAAAACAAAAATAAAAAACCGTTATTTTAATTATGTGGTGCTGATGGATAAACACAAAAATGTGCTCATCAACAAACGTGCCGAAAATGACATTTGGCGAGGTTTGTATGAGTTTTATTTAATTGAAAGCGAACAGGAATTAAACACCGAGCAGGTTTTGAAGCTGAAAGAAATTAAAACGCTTTGTAAATCCCGCATCAATTTAACACAGGTTTCAAAAGCATATAAGCACATTTTGTCGCACCAACATTTGTACGCAAAATTTTATGTGCTGAATGTGCCTTTTGCGTTTAAGAAAACGCAAACTTTTATTTCTCTGAAAAACTTGGAAAATCTTGCTTTTCCGCGATTGATAGAAAAGTTTTTGGAGGACAAAAAATTGTAAGTTTGAACCACAAAAAAATGGAAAAAGTTAAACGCAAAAAACCAATTTGGAAACGCCTGCTCAAAGTTTTTTTGTGGATATTGTGTTTGCCTGTTGTGTTGGCAGCCGCGCTGACGGCATATTTGTATTTTAACCAAAGCCGTTTTGTGCAGCAAGCTTTGGGCGAGTTTAACGAAACCCTGCATGGAAAATTAATTATTAAAAGCAGCCGCATTTCGCCTTTCCATAATTTTCCGAGTGTGTCTATTGATTTGAAAGATGTAGAAATTTTTGAAAACAAAACCTCACATACGCCCATTGTAAAAGTAAAAGACATTTACTTGGATTTTAACCTGCGCAAAATTTTAAAAGGCAAATATTCCGTTAATCACATAGACATTAACCAAGGCGATTTGCTGGTGGTGCAAGATACTGCGGGAAATTTTAACATTGCCAAAGCCTTTGAAATGAAAGGCGACACCGCCGTTTCGCCCGACAGTTCTGCCATAAAATTCGGGTTGAAAAACATTAGCCTGAACGGTGTGAACATAAAACACATTAACGAAGCTAACAATCACATTATTGATTTGGATTTGCAAAAAGCAAAAGCGGGTTTCCGCATGGGCGAAAAAAGCATAAAAGTTTCGGTGGAAGGAACGCTGTTTCTTACCTTAATTAACGGCAGCGACACCTCTTTTTTCCGCCACAAAAAAATTGAACTGAACACCTCGGTGGTTTACAATAAAACAGAAAACGAACTTACCATAAAACCGTCTGATGTGTATTTGGAGGGCGTTTCTTTTGGCGGTGGCGGAAAAATAGGCTTTGGCGAATATGTGGATTTAGACTTGCAGTTTAAAGGCGAAAAATCCGACTTTAATTTAATTTTTGCTTTTCTGCCCAAAGAAACTGCCGATTATATGAAGCAATTTAAAAATGCCGGAAACATATTTTTTAACGTTACCGTAAAAGGCGCAGTCGGCGGCAATTTGCAGCCTGCCATTAGAGCCGACTTTGGCTGCGAAAACGGTTTTTTTACCAACACCGCCGCCAACAAAACCATGGATAAACTCTTTTTTAAGGGCTATTTTACCAACGGCGAAAAACGCGACCTGAGCACTTCCGAATTTGGCTTAACCGACATTAAAGCACACCCCGAACAAGGCGATGTGCAAGGCAACATTATTGTAAGAAATTTTAACGACCCCAACGTGAATATGGATGTGAACACCGATTTTGATTTGCAGTTTCTTTCTAAATTTTTGCAGGTAAAAGAACTGCAAAACCTCAGCGGACAGGTAAACTTAAAAGTGCTTTACAAAGAGCTGGTGGATATTACCGCGCCCACCACCTTTGCCAAACTGAAAGACGGTGTGGAAAGCGAACTGCACGTTCGCAACCTTACGTTTAAATACCCGAATTATCCGCACACGGTTAAGCATGTGAATATAGATGCCGTGATGCGCAACAAAAGTTTGTTTATAGAAAATTGCACTATGCAGGTGGGCAACAGCGATGTGTTTTTAATTTTTGGTTTAAACAATTTGCCCGCCATGCTGCACAAAAAAGAAATGCCGCTTGATGCGCGTTTGGTGATTACTTCAAACAATTTGGATATTAAACAGCTTACCACGTTTGACACCACAAAAATGAAACCCATAGACGAAGCTGTTACGGATTTTCAGGCGGTGATTACGGTAAAAACAAACGCAAAAAATTTCAGTAACAAAAAAATGCTTTTGCCCGAAGGCGAATTTACCATTGAAAAACTCGGCGGAAAACTCAAACATTATCCCAACAAATTAGATAATGTTACGGCTGATGTGCTGATAGATTCTTCCTCTGTAAAAATCCGCAACTTTAAAGGCATTAGTGGAAAAAGCGATTTTTCATTGAAAGCCGAAATTAAAAACTACAATATGTGGTTTGACGGGAACATGAGCGGCACTTCACACATTACTTATGATATTGCCTGCGATACTTTGCGTTTTGGACGAACATTCAGTTACAAAAAGGTAAATTACATTCCTGACCACATTCGGCGCGAAGTATTGAGAAACTTTAAACTGAAAGGAACGGCTCAATTAACGTTTGACAAAAAAAATCTGAAATCGGCAAGCACGGTTATTGAAAATGCCGAAGTAAAATCAAAAATTCACCCCTTGCCTTTAAGCCGTGTGCAAGGAAAAATTAAATACGAAAACGAGCGGTTGAGTGCGCGCCAACTCACCGCCAAACTTGGCGATAATGAAATTACGGTGAGCATGGCTTACTATTTGGGCAAAGACAGCGTGTTTAAAAAAGACAACCGTATTTCGTTAAAAGCACCTTACTTAAACGTTAATGAAGTAATGAATTACGATTTAAGTAAAGTAGAACGTAAACGCAGAAAAAAAGACAGCCTGCAAGTTGTGGAAGTTGTAAACCCGCACGATACAGTGTTTAATATTTTCAGCGTTCCGTTCAGCAACATGAAAATTAAGTTAGACGTTGCCAAATTAATTTACAACAACATTGAATTAGACAATTTTAAATCGCGTATGCGTATGACCAAAACACATCAGTTTTATATTGATACCTTGTCTATGGACGTGGCAGACGGACATTTGGATATTGCAGGCGTGTTTGACGGGTCTAATGCCGAAAAATTGGTTTTCAGACCGAACATTACGGTAAAAAACATTGACCTTTCTAAATTGCTTTTGCGCTTTGATAATTTTGGGCAAGATTATATTTTAACCGATAATATAAAAGGTCATTTAAACGGAACAATTTCGGGCAGAGTGCGTATGCACACCGATTTAATTCCCATTATGGACAAATCGCGCATTAAAGCCGATGTGGCGGTGTATAACGGCGAGCTAAACAATTACGCGCCCATGCTGGCACTGAAAGATTATTTTAAAGACAAAAACATAAACAACATTCGCTTTGATACGCTGGCTAATGTGTTTGAACTGAGAAAAGGCGTGCTGCAAGTGCCGGCAATGAACATAAATTCCACACTCGGGTTTTTAGAAATAGGCGGACAACAAAATCTTTCCGACAACGGCGAAATGGATTATAAAATAAAAGTGCCCTTGAAGTTAGTTACCGATGTGGGCGTAACCTATTTGTTTGGCAGAAACAGAGAAGAAGTAGAAGCCGAGCAGGTAGATGACATTCAATACAGAGATAAAGACAAAAAAATTCGCTTTGTTACCATAAACATGAAAGGCACAAGCGACAAGCTGAAAGTGAGTTTGGGGAACAGGAAGTAATTTAATCTGCCGCAAATTTTACCGGGCAAAATTTTTTAACGGTTTCCGAAATTTGATTTAGAGAAATAAATGGCTTATTTTTGGTAGGACACAAAAAAAGCACATTGAACATGAAAAAAATTTTATCTCTTATGCTGCCGCTTTTTATTTTTCAAAACGGCAGTGCGCAAATTTTTAAAGCCAAAGACGGCGGCACGCAAATTTCTTTTTTCTCGCAAGCACCGCTTGAAAATATTGAGGCTTTAAACAAAAGTGCCATTATTGTGCTGAACAGTACAAACAACGATATTCAAATCCGCGTAACCATTCAAAATTTTAAGTTTAAAAACTCCTTAATGGAAGAGCACTTTAACGAGAATTATATGGAAAGCCACAAATTTCCGTCAAGCATATTTAAAGGAAAAATAAACGAACCCATTGATTACAACAAAGACGGTGAAAACAAAGTAACGGTGAGCGGAAAAATGGAAATGCACGGCGTTACCCGCGATATTACCATTAACGGAACTTTAACCAAAAACGGAAGCGAAATTGCCATTGCAAGTAAGTTTAAAATTAAAGTGGCAGATTACAATATTAAAGTGCCGAATATGTATATAAAAAACATAGCCGAAGAAGTGGAAGTGAGCATTAACAGTATTCTTGAACCTTTTCAAAAAAAATAAAGCATGAAATTTTCAGTTAAAAAAATGTTTTTCTGCGCAGCGTTTGTTGTTTCGGCAAATGCCTTTTTTGCGCAAGATGATTTGCTGAGTTTGCTGGACGACAACGACAGCCAAACATCAAAAAAAGTGTTTGCTACTTTTAAAACCATTCGCATTGGCAACGCGCAAAGCACCGAAACCACCAAAAAGAAACATTTGGATTTTAGGATAGCGCACCGGTTTGGAAACCTTTATAATTCTGATAACAGCAATCCCATAAACGAAACCGCACAAACCTTTTTGGGCTTTGATGTGGCTAACGACATTCGTTTCAGTTTGGAGTACGGTGTTACCGATAATCTTACCATTGGTATCGGGCGCAGCAAAATGAAACATTTAATTGACGGAAACATTAAATGGAAATTTTTGGAACAAACGGCTGATTTTAAAATCCCTGTTACTATGGCGTTTTATTCCAGTTCGGCGTACTCGCATGACCACATGAGCACTATATACAACGGCGTGGTAAAAGATTTTAAAACAAACGAACTGCACCGGTTTAATTTTTGTAACCAGTTATTAATTGCCAGTAAAATAAATTCTTGGTTGTCGTTAGAGTTAATTCCGAGTTATATGTACCGCAATTTTATCAGAGCCGATGTAAACCCCAACAACAACGCGCAAGACGTGAACGGTTTTTTTTCAATGGGCATTGGCGGGCGCATTAAACTAAGCAAGCGCACAAGCATTGTGGCAGATTACTTTTTTAACTTTGCCAAGTATTATCAAAACAATCCGGGCATTTTTAATCCTTTGTCTGTGGGCATTGAAATGGAAACAGGCGGACACGTTTTTACCTTTTTGTTTACCAACGCGCCCGGCTTAATTGAAAACAATTTTATCCCCTACACTACCGATACCTGGACGAAAGGACAAGTGAAACTGGGCTTTTGCATTTCGCGTACATTTGCCATGTAATACTTTTTTTGTGAACGAACATATTTTTTACAATCACCTGTTGCGCACACAACATTTTGCTCCTGTGCCAAATTCCGCTGCGGAAGAAATATGGACTTCCGTTTTTTTGGTGCTTGGGCTTTTGCTTATTGTTATTGTAAAAACAAACTCAAACGCACAACTAAGCAAGGTAATGAACGCTGTGTTTAACGCACAAACATTAAGCCGGTTTCAGCGCGAAGATGTAAGCCCCTTTAAACTTTACAATGCCGCTTTAAGTGTTTTTTCGGTGCTCAACATTTCTTTTTTGGCATATAAATTCAATTCGGTTTACCAATTGGTTACTATACAGGAAAGCAACTTTGTTATCTACTGTTTTTTTATTGTTCCCATTGCGGGGCTTTTTGTTTTCAGGTATGCGGCAAACGGCGTTATTGCTTTTGTTACCAATCAACGAAGGGCGGTTGCCGAATACATTACAAGCTGTGCGCTTGCCAACCAAAGTGTGGGCTTGGTTCTTTTTCCGCTTTTAATTATGGCTGAATTCAGCCGTTTTAATCCGCTTATTTTTATTTATGCAGGCATAGGCGTTTTGGCGGCTTCCATTGTGTTTAAATGGTATCGCGGCGTGGTTATTTCTTTGTTCCAACAAAGAATAGGATTATTACAAACTTTCTCGTACTTTTGCGCCTTAGAAATTTTACCCCTCTTAGTGTTGGTAAAATTCATAATTGAAACTTTTTAAACGAGACAAATTTTAATGTCATCAAAAAAAAGCACGGCGAAAAAAAAAGTCGCAACAAAAAAAGCAGTTAAAAAGTCAGGTGGCAAAGCAAAGCCAGCCGTTGCCTTGGGCAAGAAAAAAACGGCAAAGGTTGCTGCCAAAAAAACAACAGCCGTAAAACCTGCTCCAAAAAAACCGACCGCCCCTGTTAAGGAAAAAAAAGTAATTCTTAATGCAGAAGCAAAAGAAACAATTTCCAAAATAGCGTTGCCTGAACAAAAGCCCCGCAAGCCTTCCAGAAAACGACCGCTGATTTCGTTACCGCCCCTCCCTCACATTGAGGTGAGCGATTTTCCGAAACTGAAAGTAAAAACACTGTTGGTATCGCAACCCAAACCTGTGGAAGGTTTACCAAACCCTTACTTGGATTTGGCAGACAAACACCGCTTGGATATTACCTTTCGTCATTTCATAAAAATAGTAGGGCTTACTTCACAGGAATTCCGTTTGCAGCGTGTGGACATTTTAGCGCACGGTGCGGTAATTCTTACCAGCAAATTAGCGGTTGACCATTATTTTAGAATGTGTAACGAAATGCGTGTTACCGTTCCCGAATCCATGAAATATTTGTGCATTAACGAACAAACGGCGTATTACCTTCAAAAACACATTCAATACCGCAAACGCAAAATTTCTTTCGGACACGGCACTATTTTAGATTTGGTTGATGTGATTAAAAAGAACAAAACCGAAAAGTTTTTGCTGCCTGTGAGCGATGTTACCAAAGAGTTGATTGCCGATATTTTAGATAAAATAAACATTACTTACACCAAAGCCACGTTTTACAAAACCGTGAGTGCCGATTTAAGCAAAATCAAGTCGCTTTCAAACTACGATGTGCTGGTGTGTTTTACACCTGCAGGCGTAAAATCGTTGAAACATAACTTCCCGAATTTTAAACAAGGCAACACGCGCATTGCAGCCTTTGGGCACGCCACCGCACAAATGGTGCAATCGTTGGGTTATCGCTTGGATATTTTTGCGCCAAACCCTCAAAACCCAAGCATGACGGGTACATTGGACGCTTATATTAAAGAGGCGAATAAACGATAAGCCTTTCCCGCTGATTGTCGCTGATGAGTTTCGCTGATTTACGCAGAAAAAATCCGCGAACATCTGCGCTTAAAATTTGTATTATCTGCGGGAAAAAATTACTCCGCAATTTTCTTCAAACTTTTCATCACCGCGTTTTCTATCACCGCATACTCTTCTTCTTTTTTGCCGATGTAGATAAAAGCCAAGACTATTTTTTTGTTTTGTGCATTTAAGGCTTCGTAAAACAAATGTTTGTTTAAGCGGTAGGCTTCGCGCATTCTGCGTTTCAAAGTATTTCTGTCGGGCGACTTTTTGAAATTTCGTTTGGGTGCTACAAACATGGCTTGCGCGGGAAAGGGAAACTTTGTTTGCGTTTCAATAAACATACATTTAACAGGATAATTTGTAAATGAATTTCCTTTGTTAAAAAGAAACTCCATTTCTTTTTTGCTGCACAAGCGTTCTTGTTTGTTAAATGTATTTTTTATTGGCACTGTGATTGGTAAAGATAATTTTTTACTTTTACACGCATAACAAATAAATTCATTATGGGAAAAGGTGATAAAAAAACCAAACGCGGAAAAATTCACATCGGTTCAACAGGCGTAAGCCGCCCGAAAAAGAAAAAGGTTGTGAAAAAGGCAGCCAAGAAAGCTGCTCCGAAAAAAGCCGCTAAAAAAGCTGCAAAGAAAAAAGCAGAGTAAAAAATTAAAGCTGTCGTGATAGACAGCTTTTTTGTTTTGCCATATTTTCTTTGTCATGCTGACGAAGGAAGCATCTAACTCGGTAATGAGATTCTTCGTTCCTCAGAATGACAACCATACAAAAATGAACTTAGACGACTTCCATAACAAAGCGCAATCGCAGAAAAAAGAAAATCAAAAGTTTTTCAGGCAACTGAAACAAAAGCCGCCGAAAAATTTAGATACGCTTTTTCACGAAGAACACGAAAAAGCATTTTTGGAAATTGATTGCCTCTCTTGCGCAAATTGTTGTAAAACCACTTCGCCCATTTTTTTGCAGCACGATATTGAGCGCGCCGCCAAAGCCAAGAAAATGAAAGTGGGCGACTTTATTCAAACCTATTTGGAAATGGACGAAGAGGGCGATTTTGTTTTTAAATCTGCGCCCTGCCCTTTTTTGGATAAAGAAAATTATTGCACTATTTACGAAAGCCGCCCCAAAGCCTGTCGCGAGTATCCGCACACCAACCGCAAAAACATAAAACAAATTTTAGATTTAACCTTTCGCAATACTTTGGTTTGCCCTGCGGTGTTGAGGATTACGGAAGATGTGAAGAAACGGTTGTATTGAAGATTTACGGTGCTTTTATCACTCGTGCAGTTTGCGAGGTAATAATGCCCTTTTCTGTTTTTACAAGAATATGACCGTTGGCACAGCCTAAAACAATTCCGTTTATTCTCTCAAAACTATTATTGTAAGTAAGAACTTCTACTAATACGCGGTCGCCGTGTCTATATTCTCCTGCGGTTTCATTTTTAAAAAAGATTAAATTGTTGATTGATGAAGCCAATGTGTTTTTATTTTCTTCGGGAACGACCAAAATGTTTTCATAGTTTGTTGAAGTTGCTGCAAGCAAAACCTTTTCCTTTGATAAGGAAGAAATCGTGTAAAGATTGTACAGCGAACTTCCCTTGTAGGGAGCATAATAAACGGTATCACCGATGTGCAATGTCTGTCCGTTACTCATCTGAACAGCAATGTGATTTTGTAATTTATCTTTATCGGGAACTTGCCAAATAATGTTTTTAAAGTTTTCCGAAAATGCCACTTCCGAATTTTCGGTTTTCGGTTTCAACACATCTGCACTTACGTTTACGCGGGTAATGTGCGCGAACAGAAAAATGTATTTATCGGTAATGGAAGTTGTGAAGTTGGAATAAAATTCATTTTCTTTCAATGGTCTGTTGCGATACATATCGTATTTGGCTTTTGCAACCAAGCCCTCGTTTTTTAAATTTCCCAATCCGAAAACAAAAACAGATTTTGAGTTTCCTCTTGCAATATCAACGTAAGAAACATTTTGATTTGGAAGTGAATTACTGCTTACATCGCCCCGATGAAGCACAAGACAGGAACTAAACAAAAAAGCCGTTACAAGGAAAATGAAATAAACTTTGCGCATGAGGTTAAAAAGTAAACGTTATTTTTTACACTTACGCTGCGTGTTTCTTTTTACGGAAAGCTATTTTTGCTACGGCACGCAAGGTTTCATTTATGATTTCTGCGTCTTTATATATTTTTGCCACATCAGGTTCAAGTGCAATTAAGTTTGTTCCTGCCGCATATTGTTTTGCGTATTTGCCACGTTTTCCTTTAGAGAAATCGTAATCGTCAAGCATATCTTTAGTATTTTTCATATTGTATTCTTTCTTTTTTGTTCGCTTTTCTTGCACTTACTAATTCGCAAATTTTTTCCGCGAATGGTATGTACTACAACCAAAATGTGATTGTTTGCAGATTTTCCTATGGTAACTTCTCTTTTTTCGTTTTGTGAGTGAAACACATCATCAATCGTTAATGCGTTTTTATCTCCAAACACCGTTGCGGCATCTTCAAACGAAACGTGATGTTTTTCAATGTTCGCTTTTGCTTTATTAAAATCCCATTCAAAAAAAAGTGCCATACTGTTTCTGCATTTTTAAAGGTACTAAAAGAATGGGTACAAACAAAAATCACTTCCCCAACAGCCTCGCTACATACTTCCCTACAATATCAAATTCCAGATTCACTTTTGTTCCTGCTTTTATGTTTTTAAAATTGGTGTTTTCAAAGGTGTAAGGAATAATATGCACCGAAAAAAATGTGTCGCCTGATTTTACCACCGTGAGGCTTGTGCCATTAATGGTAATGCTGCCTTTTTCAACGGTAATGTTTTGTTTGCTTTTTTCGTGTTCAAACACAAATTCCCAACTGCCTTTGAGGTCGTTTACTTCTTTGCAAATGGCGGTGCTGTCCACATGCCCTTGCACAATGTGTCCGTCAAAACGTCCGTTGGCGGGCATACAGCGTTCTATGTTCACAAGGTCGCCAACTTTTAAATCGCCTATGTTGGTGCGTTTCAAAGTTTCGTCAATGGCGGTAACGGTGTAATTGTTTCCGTCAATTTTCACCACCGTTAAGCACACGCCGTTGTGCGACACGCTTTGGTCAATTTTTAATTCGTGTGTAATTGCACTTGAAAACGTGACATGACTATTTGTTTGTTCGTGCTCTACTTTTTCTACTCGTGCGAGTGTTTCTATAATTCCTGTAAACATATTATCACAATTTTATTAAACACATAGGAACATAGTTTTCATAGTTCTCACTAAACTTATTTAGTTGCACATAGAGTGTCGCAAGCGACACTTATACTATGTGAAAACTTTTGTGTTCTTAAAACTATGCTTTCTATGTACCCATGTGGTTTCAATTTTATTTTAAAAGGTTTTTAATCAATGTTTCCGTGTGTTGCTTAAACAATTCGTATTCGTTGCCTGTGGCAGGTCCGCTAAAACCTGTGTGAACGGTAGTAATCAAATGTTGTTTGTTTAAAAAAATTGCCGTAGGAAAAGCGGAAATATTATTCAGCAAAGATAAGGTTTCGCTTGCTTGTTGTTTGCCTGTTTGTTGTGTAATTAATACTTCATATTCTACGTTCAAACGTTTTTTCATGCGCTGCACTTGGGTTTTTGCTTTTTCAAAATCGGTAGTTTTTTCAAATGCCAAAGCAATAATTTCCAAACCCTGATTTTTGTATTGCCTATACACCTCAGCAAAATAGCGGCTTTCGTCCATGCAGTTGGGACACCAGCTTCCCATAATTTGCACAATCACCGCTTTGTTTTGATAACGTTGGTCGTTGAGAGAAATTGGTTTCCCCTCTGTGTTGAGAAAAGAAAAATTCAGAGCCTCGTTTTTATTTTTCACAAGCGTAATTTCTTCCGCGTTGGCGAGCTTAAAATTATCGTTGCGTTTTGCTGTCCAGTTTTCCTGCCAATGGATGCCGCTGTAAAATTTTCCGTTTACCAATTCTCCGTTTTGATATTCAACAACAAACAAATACGCATGACTTCCGTCAAAGCATGACAAATACAATTTGTTCTCATGCTTCATACCTTCCAAATAGCGGTAATCGCCTGTTTCGGTGAGAAACGTTCCTGTTACAAAATCCGTTTGCTCTTGATGATGAAAAACTGCGATTGCTTTTGAACTGTCGTTTGTGTTCGGTGAAAAAATTGTTTCCCACTTGCCTTCAAACACAGGATTGCTTTGTGCAGACGAAAATAAAAACCGTCTGCTTTCACCAAACACAGCTTTAAAACGCATGATGTTGTTTGACGTTCTGTAATGATTAATCCATACGCCTTGCAAAGTGTCGCCGATTAATTTGGTGCGAAACTCCGTATCAAACACAGGCATTTTAAAATTCACCGAATCGCCTTTTATGGTGATTTCGTCCACCACAATTTTTTCATCGGCATTGCGAATGATGATGCGCGGCTTTTTCTTTTCATACTTCACATCAAAATTAAAAGGCAACTTTGTTGTTTCATTAATAAATAAAACAGCGCGGTATGTTCCTTCTTTTAGCTTTTTTGAAAACACCGAAACGCTTATGAGCAAAAGGAAAAATGTGTATGTGAATTTTGAAATGCGCATTTTATTTTTTGTGTAGAGATGGCGAATTTACACAAATGAAAGATATTTTTTGTGCTGCGGATTGCGTAGATTTTTTTAAACAGATGGGCGCGAAAAAAATTCACTACATTTGGCATAAACTAAAAAAGGAGGTTTACCGTGAAAAATTATTTATTCATTGCTCTGTTCTTTTTTGCTTACGCTGTTTCATTCTCGCAAACCTTTAATGTAGCTAAACACGAAGGCAGAAACCAAACGTTTAATATGGTTGGGATAAATAATAAGAGTTTTTATTTGGAAAAAAACACGCCCATGCAATATTGTTGTTTGGATAGTGTACAATTGGTTGGGCGAGACAACAACGGCAATCAAATAATGAATTTACCTGTTGCAAGAGGGGCTCACATGAATTACGGACGAGTAACCGTTACAGAGAAAAAAACATTGTTAGTGTATGCGGGAACGGAATGGGGAGGGTGCGATTATAATGACACAAAATTTCAGGTAAAAGAAATTGACACATTGGGCAATGTGCTTTGGTCATCTGTTATTTCTAACCAAAAAGTAGAAGCACTTTTGCCCTTACCAAGCGGAAACCGAATAATGCTGACATCTAACGCTATGCTTAAATTAAATGCAAACGGACAAACCCTTGCAACATATACAACAAGTTTTGTAAGCCCTTTAAACAGTGCCTGCATTTTAAACAATGGCAATATTCTTGTAAGTTATGGTAACACGCTCGCAGAAACTGACACTTTAGGCAATGCCATAAACACCACAACGCTTGCTCCGTTCTCTGAATTAAGCCAAGTTCCAGCAGGCGAGATATATGGTATTTCATCGGGAAATATTGTACGATTGTCTTCTGCTTACAGCGTACTTGCTTCTTCATCAATCTCTAATTTTTCGGCAAGCGCATATTATTTCCGAAACGACTCCGTTTTTGTTGCGGGCAACGAAGCCAATTTAGTTCCAAAATATGTGTTATTAGATACAGCGTTTAATATTCTTCACCAGTCGTCTTCAAATCTTGAACAAGTGCAATGCACAGGTATAACGGTAAGTGATAAAACCGTAAAAATTCTTTCTTACGGCTCGTCTGACAGCAACATGACTCATTCACATACTTTTTCGGGATATTTTCACACAAATTTTTTAGGGAATATTACCGGAACAAAAGACATTGGTGTGGTGGATTTAAAATTGTTAGATTATACCGTAACTGTCAATAGATATATTTCTCCTTTCAATGTGTGGGAATGTTACGCAAAGTTAAGAATGAAAGTTGTTGTAAAGAATTTGGGAAACGAAACGGTTAAAAATTTTAAACTTAGTTATTATGAATTGATTACAGGAATATCGTATTGCCTTATTGGGCTTAATGAATACCATAATGCCGAACTTCGCCCCGGAGATACTGTCGGCATTTTTACCGGAACAATGAACATTCGTCCCTTTGCTGTAAGTGATACATCAAAAAAATTCAATTTCAATATGTGTATGTACACCTCCGTTCCCGACAGTACAAATGATTATGAAGTTTCAAATAATACAACCTGTTCGCCTATTTCACTTGAAATAAAACTAACTGATATTAAAAAATACTCGCCATACGAAACCGAACTAAACATTTTCCCAAATCCTTCCAATGGGATTGTAAACATTAACGCAAGCGAAGCGATAATTAAACTTGAAATCTTTGATTACAGCGGTAAGCGAGTTGGGATTTATATGCCAAACACATCAAAATTTGAGTTGAAAGAAAACTCACTTGCTGCGGGGTTGTATGTTTTTAAAATTACAACGGCAAATTATACGGCGGTGAGGAAAGTTATTATTCAGTAGCGCAATTCCTCTGTCGCTCCACAGGATTTTTTATGTTTTTCTCAGGTCAACAAACGCTCCCAACTTCAAAAACATTTCCGAAACTTCTTTTTGATGTTGTTTGCTTACAGGAATATGAGTTGTATTTATAATCAGAGAATTATTATCAATTGCCTCCACTTTATTTACATTGATGATAAAAGAGCGGTGTACCCGTTTAAAGACAGGGTTTTTAACGTGCGTTACAAAATGGTTGAGGTTATATGAAAGTGTGTAGCTTTTTCCGCAGGTTACAATTTCGCAATAGCTGCCTTTGGCTTCAATGTATAATACAGTGGGCACATCCACACGTTTATATACAGAACCCTCAAGCACAAACATGGAATGATTAATCACATCAATGTCATACGAGGCGTTATTAATTATACGACTGTTGTGTTTTTGGCAAGCCAGCTCAATGGCAATTTTCAGGTCGTTTTTGTTGTATGGTTTTGAAATAAACGCATGCGGATTTAAAGGAATGGCACGGCTTACGGTATTTGTGTCGGAATTAGAGGTAAGAAAAATAAAAGGCAGCCGGTGGATTTGATTTAAAATTTTGGCTGTTTCTATTCCGTCTAATTTGCCTTGCAGATTAATGTCCATAATCACAATGTCGGGGGCTTTTGAATTAATAGATTCAAAGCAGGCTTCGCCCGAAGCGGCTATGTCTGTTACCGTAAAGCCGAAGTCTGTCAGGGAATCGGATAAATCTTCCGCTATCAAAGCTTCGTCTTCTACAATCAATACTTTTATGTTGTTGGTTGCTTCTTCTGTTGTTGTCATGTTGTTGCTTTTATTGTTTTTAATGTAATATTATAATTCAATCCGTTTTGTTCCGAAATTTCCATGGCACCGTTCAGTTGTTTCACCAATGCTTTGATAATTCTTAACCCAAACGAATTGGAATTTTCAACCTCTGATTTTTTACCCTTGCCGTTATCGGAAAGAGAAAGTTTTAATTGTCCGTCATGCTCGTTTAAAGCAATTTTCAAAATAAGTTTTTCTGTTTCGCGTTTGGCATATTTAAAACTGTTTACAATCAGTTCATTTAAAATAAGCCCAAGCGGCACGGCGGTATCCACATCTATGGTAAGAGGTTCAAAATTCAAATTCACTTCCACGTCTTTTTCTTTGTTCAAGCCAAAATTTTCTGTCAGTCCGTCTGTGAGTGCTTTTAAATATTCGCGCATTTCCACACCGCTGAAAAAATTTTCTCTGTAAAGCATTTTATGTATCAGTTCCATTGACCTTAGTCTTTCTTTACTTTCCATAATTGCCGAGCGGGCTTTTTGGTTGTCAATGTTTCTTTCCTGCATATTCAGCAGGCTTGATATTACCTGCAAATTATTTTTAACGCGGTGGTGTATTTCAGCCAGCAGCAATTCGTTTTCTTTATTTTTCTTATCTATCAATTCTTTTTGTGTGCGTGTAATCCGTAAACGGTTAAAAAGAAGAAAAGCAAAAATTACTACCAAAACCAAACCCGCAACCACTGCGCCAATAATAATCTTTTGTTTTTCGTGGCGTTGTGCGGCAAGCAGGCTTTCTTTTTCTGCTTGGGCTTTTAATTCTGTTTCTTTTTTGTCGTATTCATATTGCATTTGGGTTCTTATGCTTGCTTTTCTTGCTTGCTCATTTTGAGTGCTGTCGCGCATTTGCACATACACTTCGTACATTTTCAAAGCATTGGCAGCGTCTCCGTTTTTTTGATATACTTCTTTCAGTTGTTTTGCTGCGTGCATAGTATATCTCGGCTGTCCGATTTCTTGTGCAATGGACATACTTTGTTTGCTGTATTCTAACGCAGGCAGCGTTTTTCCTTGCTTTAACAATACTTTTGATATATCGGTATAAACACGAGTCATACCAACTTTATCCTTAGTTGTTTCGCTTATGTTTTTTGCTTTGTTAAGGTAAATAAAAGCAGAATCTAATTTATCAGTTCCGGCATATAAATTTCCAAGCGCATTATACGCGCCTGCAAGGATATTTTTAGTTTGTGCTTTTTCACCCGACTCTATTGCTCTTTTATGATAACTGAAAGATTTTGCATAATCACCATCATTACTGTAAATATTGCCTATGCTATATAAAATGCTTGCCATAGCCCGATGATTATTTAATTCTTCCATTAATTTTAAACTTTTCAAAAAGTAATCAAGTGCTTCTTTTTTCTCTTCTTGTTTATATAAGTTTCGTGCTATACTTAACAAAGACATGGCTGTGCCGTTTTTATCTTTTATGATTTCGCATATTTTTAAGCAACGGCTGTAGTAATTCATGGCTTCCACAACATTGCCCGCCATTTCGTTATAATTTCCAAGATTGTTTAAACTGCTGGCAATTCCCATAGTGTCTTTTATTTCTTCTCTGAGTTTTAAACCTTTTAATTCATGTTCAAGGGCTAAAGCAGTATTTCCTTCCATATCATATAGCCCTGCCATGTGAGTATAGTTATCTGCTAAGGCTTGTTTATCATTTACAATTGCAAGCAGGCTTGTGGCTTTATTCATATATTTTTTAGAGGAGTCTGCATCGTTTAAATTCAAATAAAGAAGTCCCAAATCATTATAACCGACAGCAAGATGTTTTATAAAAACAGTGTGCAAATGCGTTCCTTTTTTTTGCTGTTTCAGTGCATTATCCGCTATATCAATTACAGATTTATACAATATGATTGCTGTATCCGGATTTGAATCTTCAACAGCCATACCCCAAAACTCAAGTGTGCTGCATCGCGTTGTATCATGTGTTGCAGTTTTATAAACCCGTTTCAAGCTGTCAAGGTTATGTTCCTGAGCGCTTAATTTAACAAAGGGAAACAACAGCAGGAGTGCCGTTAAAACAAGTGTGTGCGGGAAATTTTTTTTACTGTGTGTCATAAAATAAATTGTTTTAAAAGTGAATTAAACGGTACCAAGAGAGAAAGCACCGCGCCAAATCTAATGAAATAAAATTATAAGTCGCAAATTCTTAGTCATAAGTCGTAAGTCCGCTTTGGCAGTCTGCTTACTGCTAACTGCTTTTACACTCTCATCAATTTCCATTCACAAAACAATTCCGTTCACTCACAAAATAATTCCTGCCACTCACAAAATCGTTAAAAATATACCGCTGCCAATCGCTTAATTTCGTTCCAGAATATTAAAAACAGGAAAAAATGCAATACACACAAAAACAACTCGCAACTTCCGCGCAGGGCGCATTCAGAGCGGCTTTAGCCATACTTTTAACTTTCGGCGGTCTTTTTGCAAGGGCTGAAAAAGACATGTTGCCAACAACGCAACTGCCAAGCCAACAATTTTTTATTGAGAACAAAGGGCAGTGGCACGCTGATGTGCTGTACCTTGTGCGCACAGGCGGATTAGACGCATGGATAACCAAAGCAGGCGTTACTTACGATTTTTACGCCACAGAGAGAAAGCACCGCGCCAAATCTAATGAAATAAATTAAGTAAACGTCATGGCGAGAAACGAAGCAATCTCATTTTTTGCGGCAGATTGCTTCGTCGTACCTTCTCGCAATGACGGAAATGAAATTCAAATTTCCATTCACAAAACAATTCCGTTCACTCACAAAATAATTCCTGCCACTCACAAAATCACACAAATTTATATCGCAGCTAATAGCTTAATTCGCATAACTAAAACTCTATTATCATGAAAAAATTAACTTTACTCTCAACATTAGCAGTAGCATTTGGGATAAATGCACAAACACAACTAAACGGCTACTCAATATTATGTACGTTTAGTGGCACTACCGGCACAACAATCGGAAGCCAGCCAAAAGGTGATTTATACAGTGACGGCACTTACCTGTATGGTACAACGTATGACGGTGGCACAAACAACAACGGCACAGTTTTTAGAATAAAACCCGACGGAACCGACTTTACCAAATTGCTTGATTTTAACTTTGCAAACGGTGGCAGACCTCAAGGTTCTTTAATTAGCGACGGCACGTATTTGTATGGCACAACACAACAAGGCGGTACAAACGGTTACGGTACAATTTTTAAAATAAAACCCGACGGAACAGATTATACCGTTATACATAATTGTACCTCTTTGGGTGCCACGGGCGGAAGCTATCCTCGAGGTTCTTTACTCAGCGACGGCACGTATTTGTATGGCACAACAAGTGACGGTGGCACAGGTGGCTACGGTACAATTTTTAAACTAAAACCCGACGGAACAGGTTATACTGTTTTACATAATTTTAATAATACAAACGGAAGAATGCCTTATGGTTCTTTAATTAGCGACGGTACTTATTTGTATGGTACAACTTCTGATGGTGGTTATGATGGTTATGGTGGTGCAATTTTTAAACTAAAACCCGACGGAACAGATTATACGATTTTATTTGGTTTTGATAATATAAACAACGGAAGAGAGCCTTATGGTTCTTTAGTTAGCGACGGCACGTATTTGTATGGTATGACAAAAGAAGGCGGCGAAGGTGTAACAAACACAGCCACCACAAGTAAATACGGTGTAATTTTTAAAATAAAACCTGACGGAACCGACTTTACCAAATTGCTTGATTTTAACTTTGCAAACGGTGGCAGACCTCAAGGTTCTTTAATTAGCGACGGCACGTATTTGTATGGCACAACCAGTATGGGCGGTACCGGTAACTTCCTCAGTGGTAGCGGTTCAATTTTTAAAATAAAACCCGACGGAACAGAACACAGCATTTTATCTAATTTTGGTGGCGACTACACAACCAACAACAACGGAGCTTATGGACTGCAGCCTTTAGGCTCTTTAATTAAAGTGGGCACTCATTTGTATGGCACGGCAAGTTATGGCGGAGGAGAAAACGGAAGTGGTAGAGGTGTAGTTTTTGGCTATAATTTGGTTTGTGTAAACCCCACTGTTGCGGTAGTGGCAGCCAACCAAACTTCGGCTTGCCTAAATTCAGGCTTAACATTTACTGCAAGTGGTGCAAACACCTATACTTGGAGTGTACACACCAATACTTGGAGTACCCAAACAAATACTGCAATAGGCACTACGTTTACAAGTGCTGCATTTACAACAACAGGCAGCACTACATACAGCGTTCAATTGCAAGGTACAGATGATAATGGTTGCATTGGCTCAAAAACTGTTTCATTAAATGTGTCGGTTGATGTGTGCGAAACAGTGGGCATCGAGGGGTTGAAAGATGAGAGTTTAAAGTTTAATTTATTTCCCAATCCCGCAAACGATGAAATACACATCAGCCAAAAAAATGGGCAAGGTACGTACTCGGTAAAAGTGCTTGATGTTTTGGGTAAGGAAGTAATTTATCATTCATCGTTTATCACGCCACATTCAAAATTAGATGTGAGCGGCTTGCCAAGCGGTATTTACTTTTTAATCATAACCGAAAGCCGTTCTGTTACGCAAGTTAAACTCATTAAACAATAAACGAATACATAACCTTTTAAACAATTAAAAACAATGAAAAAGAAACACAATTTTACAGGTGTTATAAGCACCTCAGCATTTATCCTGTGGGCTTTAATGCTGCTCACAGCCCAAAAAGGCTTTTCGCAATTGTTCTCAAAAGACAAGAACGAACCTGTATTTCGCAGAGAAAATGCCGGAAAAATGCTTCCTGCAACCATTTTGTATCCTGACGGGAAAACAGAACAAGTAACTGTAAAAATGCAACTACCCGAACAACTGAAAAAAACAGATAACACTTTAGAAATAGAGAAAAGCGGCACTCCATCCAAAATAACTTCAGGAACACTTGAAGCGTTTAGCGTTGATGGTAATCTTTGGGCAAAAAGAGCAGTGCCTATTTCAGGCGTTAGCACCAATGTAGGAGTTGCGCAAAATTTTGTGGTGCTCACAAGGCAGGGCGGCATTCAGCAATATTATTACGTAACCATTGATTATAAAGAAAACAACGTGGTGGTTGGAAAATATGTAAATAAAATTACATGGAAAGCGGGCGAAAAAGCCCCGGGTACCAACTACGCTGAAATGATTGCCGACTGCGAGGAATTGAAAGGCTCGTTACGCAAAGACAATTCAAATCTTGACTCTGTGCTTACGCTGTATAATATTTGGTATGAGAAACAAAATCCGGGTCAGGTAAAATATATTTTCGCTAATGGTCCCTTACCAATGCCAAAGACAGGAGCTTCTGCCAATGAATTTAAAGATTTTAAAGATATGAAAGCGCAGATGAAAAGGGAAAAGGAAATAAAAGACAGTATTCGCACAGCAAGAATGGCTTCCAGACCAAGCACTCCCGACCCGGGCATTGCTTCTAAAAAACCTAACCTGCCGCCTAAAAAAGAAACATTTTCGGCAAAGGTTAAGCGTTTAGAAAGCGAAGGCAATAAAATAGGTGTAACAATTGAGTTTCAGAAAACCATAATAAGAACCTTAACTCCGGGAGGTGCCTGCGTAGAAGGGGCTAAGGAAAAAGATTTTGAAGATGAGAACTATGCGGCTTTTGTTGTTTCAAAATTGAATGAATTATACCAAACCACCATTTTTGAAGCAGTAGATGCAAGTCAGGTGCCTTTAAAACAAGTAAAATCCTTTTCTGTTGACGATTGGTGGTCAACTTGCTACAAAGTGCTGGTATCACTAAACCAAAGCCGCGTTTATTCAGCCACTATAAACCAGGTAAGCGGAGAAAATGAGGTTCAGTATTTTATTAATAATAAAGCAACGGTAATGGAATTTATTGATGATGGTAAAAACAAAACCGATTATTTAAAACGCATGTACAGTATGGGCGACGGTTACAGCAATGCCGTTAAATATAAGGACTGTGGCACTATGGAGAAATTTGAAGAGATGACAGATACAAAGCAGGCACTTGAACGCTTTGAAAAAAGTCAGACTGAAAAATTTGCCAAACTCGTTGATAAATGGGATTAAAAAATTGTCAGGAAACTACAGCTACGAACTATATAATTAATAACACAATAAGGTTTTAAAAAACATAAACAAGTTTAAATACACAAAAACATGAAATCAAAAACTATACTTCTTTTTCTCGCAGTTGCCATGCTTGCAAGCTGCAAACAATTCAAAAAACCTAATACCTGCATTCAGGGACCCGAAACCTGCGAGGTGGGCGAACAGGTTACTTTTACATGGTGCGGGGAATATGCAGATATAATTGAATGGGACGACGGTCAGGGAAACTCCGGCGAAGGACGTACTTTCACTACCTCTTTTGAACACAAAGGGTCTCGTAGTATTTATGTCCGCGCGAGAAATAAAATTGTTTTGAAAGGCGTTGGATTTCGGGCAGAGGGAGAGCATTCTGTGAAGTGCGGAGAAAAATCGTATGTGTGGTGTGCTATAAGCAATGCGTGTATTAGCGGCGGAGGCAGCGGCACAATATACAATACACCTGACCTTGCAAATTATAAAGCCTATTTGTATGCCGGCAAAGCAAGCTGGGCAAACGATGTGGACAACGGTAATCACAATTTCTGCTTAGACTCCACCACCTGCACATATCAACAAGGCACAAGCGGGGCTTATTTCAAAAAAACATTTCCTACCGGCACGGAAGTATATGTGAGCGTAGAATACCGAAATCCGCAAACGCCAAATGACACGCGAACTAATTGGGGAAGTATAATTCAAGAGAACACTGGCGGATTAGTGGGCATACACAATAATCAGTGGAGCGACAATAGCGGCTGGACAAGTTTATCAACGGAAACAAAGAAATTTCTCAGGGGCAAGTGGAAATTATATTCCACTCAAATTAATGGAAACTCCGTTCCTGTTCCTGACTGCAATAAAGACGATTACATTAAGTTTTATGCCAACGGCACATGGAAATATCATGTAGGCAGTGATAATTGCAACGGTAATTCTTCCGAAAGCACAGGTACTAATAGCGTACCCACTTGTAGCGACAGCCAGTATATGTCTATGAGTACCACTTCAGGACCTTTTGTAGCAGGCTCAGTAGCTTTATCCAGTGATTTGACGGAATTTACTGTTTCCAGCAATGACGGGTCTAATTCTGCACAATTCACATTTAAGTATTCTAACAATTAAAAACAAATAAATATGAAAATGATAAACTTAAAAAAAACGGCAACTGCCGTGCCGGTAGCTGCAACATTAACAAGTGGCTAATCCTGCGGAACGTATTGCTTTAAAATTGCTTCAACGGACAAATCCTCGTCAATAAGCGACCAATGAATACCGTACCCTGAAGGAGAAATTTTATAAAAACTTCTTTGCAAGTCATCAGCGTTTTTCAACTTGGAAGAAATTTTATCCAAAGCAATTTTAATTGACTTGTTGTCAATTTTCAAACACATGAAACCCTTGTCAAATGTGATGTTCTGAATGTTGTGAGTTGCAATCATGTTTTTATTTTTTAAAGTGTAATTAAAAAATCTTCAAAAGCCATTACTTTTCTAAATCCTTTTTTCTTTAAGGTATTTATAAGCGGTTTATCTCTTGTCAATAAAACACAATCCAACTCAATAGCCAAAGCCACATAACTTAAATCCTTAATGTCCACATCGTGTGTAAGTTCAGTAGCTTTTTCAATGGCTTCGCTGCTAATTACCAAACGTGGAATTACAGATACATGATTAAAAATAAAAAACGTAAACCGTTTAAGTTCGGGTGCGTTAAGTTTGCTTTTTTCAAAAATGCTGTCGGCATATTTTTCAATTTCGGCAAATGCGAATTGAGGCGTATTAAAATTAAAGAAAGATAAAACAGGCTTGTACGAAGATTTTCCGCTAATCATCATGCTGATTAAAACATTGGCATCTACAACAAAATCACGCACCATAAGGCATAGTTATTTATGGTACAAATACCCTTGCTCTTTCCAAGCCTGTTCACGGGCAAGTTTCCATTTGCTGTCGTTTTCCAAGTCAAACGATTTCAAATCGCTCAACACTTCTTGGGCAGAAATTTTAAGAATAATTTGATTGAGATACTCGTTTAAATATTTTTCAATAGTGCTGTAACCAATGGTTTGCACCAATTTATCTTCTAATTGAACTTTAAATTCCGTCATGGTTTGCTGTTGTTGGTGAGAGTAAATTTACTAATTTCTAAATTATATTTTCAGATAAATCCAAAGCAAACAAAATTAAAAAATTGTCAATCACATCGGGTCAATATCAATCGCAACCTTATACCGCCAGTTTTTGTAATTGCTTTGCAATTCATTTAAAGAAGAAAAAATGAGTTGGCGCACCGAAAGCGGCGTGTGTTGTTTTGAAGATTTTATTAAAACGTGTTTGTGATACTGATTTTTTATTTTGGAAATAAGCGGAAATTCAGGTCCCAAAAGGTTTTCAGAAAAGTGAGGTTTCAGCAACAAAAACAACTCTTTGGATAAATGATTGACCTCATTCAGGTCTTTTGAAATGACGGTAATTTCTATCAGGCGCGAAAAAGGCGGATAATGGTAATGCTGCCTTTCAGCTAAAGTTTCATTTAAAAATTCCTGCGCGGTATTTTCCACAATGCTTTTTATGACTTTATGTTCGGGTTGCGATGTTTGTATAAACACTTTCCCCTTTTCTGTGCCGCGCCCCGCGCGACCTCTCACTTGTGTAATGAGTTGAAACGCTTTTTCAAAGGAACGGAAATCGGGAAAATTTAAAATACTGTCCGCGTTTAAAATGCCGACCACGCTCACATTATTAAAATCCAAGCCTTTGGTTACCATTTGCGTGCCGATGAGAATATCAATCTGTCCGTTTTCAAAATCGTCAATCAGTTGCTTGTAGGCATATTTGCTGCGCGTGCTGTCCAAATCCATGCGCGCAATTTTTGCTTTCGGAAAAAGAATTTCCACATCTTCCTCAATTTTTTCAGTGCCCATGCCTTTGTAGTGAAGCTGGTTACTTCCGCAAGCCGTGCAGGTTTTCGGCGGTGTAATGCTGTAACCACAATAATGACAAATTAATTTTTGTTGCTGCTTGTGATAAATTAAACTCACATCGCATTGCACGCAATGAGGCACGTGTCCGCATTGGCGACATTCGGTATAAGGCGCGAAGCCGCGACGGTTTTGAAACAAAATAATTTGTTCTTTTTTCGCCAATGCTTTTTCAATAGCTTCAAACAAAGGCGGCGTGAGGCTTGCTTTCATTTGATTGGTTTGTTCAAAACGCAAGGTATCGCAAACTTCTACAAGAGTTCCGCCGCTTTCTACAAACTGATTTTTCAATTCAACCAATTCATATTTCTGTTGAGCAACATTATACAAACTTTCTACCGACGGCGTTGCGCTTCCCAATAATACATTTGCTTTATGCAAAGTTGCCAAATACAAAGCCGCATCTCGCGCATGATAACGCGGTGAAGGGTCGTGTTGCTTAAAAGAATTGTCGTGTTCTTCGTCAACAATAATTAAACCCAAATTGGAAAAAGGTAAAAACAAACTTGACCTTGCTCCCAAGATAAGTGAGAAGTTTGAAGTTTGAAGTTTGAAGTTTTGACTTTCGGCAACTTTGAACTTTGAACTTTGAACTTTAAACTGATGTAAAACGTTGTTCCAAATCTCCACCCGTTCATTTTCACTAAAGCGCGAATGATATACGCCAACTATCTCGCCAAACACAGCGCGAAGACGAGTAATCAGTTGTGTAGTCAAAGCAATTTCGGGAATGAGAAATAAAATTTGTTTGTTTTGTTTGAGCGTGTCTTTAATGAGTTCAATATATACTTCCGTTTTGCCGCTGCCTGTTACGCCGTGCAAAAGTGCAGGTTTGTTTTTTTCAAAAGCGGAAACAATGTGTGTGTAGGCTGTTTGTTGTTGCGCACTTAATTGTTTGGAAACGTTTTTTCCTTTTTCAAAAAGCAAACGCCCCACTTCAAATTGTTCTTCAACAAAAATATTTTTTTTCACGAGTGCGTTGATTGCCCCATTCTCACTCTTTTTCAGAAGCGTGGATTTTTTGAGCCAATCATCGTTTTGTGCTTTTTTCAAATGCAAAAAATACAACAGTGCCTCCGCTTGCTTAAATGCTTTTTTCTCTAATTGATTTAAGGTGTCGTGTAAAAGTGTTTCGTTGTTGTAATTTTCATTCAACTTAATGAACGATTGTAATTTTGGTTTGTATTTGTCTTTAACATCTTCATACACTTGCACTGCATTTTTTTTTAGCAGATTGTTTATGATTGTTTGAACGGATTTTATGTTCAGTAGATTTGCGGCATCGTCAAAACTCAAATTTGGCGTGGCGTGCAGAGTGTCCAACAAACTATGTTCGCGTTCGGTGAAATGCGTGTGCGCCGTTTCCTCAAAATTAAAATCAGGATTTAATTGCAAATGCGAAGTGCTGCTCAATTTTAATCCCGAAGGCAAGGCGGCATTCATCACATCACCCGGATTAGCGCAATAGTAAAAGGAAATCCAATCCCAAAATTTTAATTGTGTTTCTGTTACGATTGGCGTTTCATCTAAAACAGCTTCCAAATATTTTGCTTCGTATTGCTTGGGTGCTTCGCTATGAATACGATAAATAATGCCCGTGTAAATTTTTGATTTACCGAACTGCACCAACACGCGCTTCCCCACGGCAAGCTCGTCGTTCATTTGCTTGGGTGCGCGATAGGTATATTTATTCGGCACGGAAAGCGGAACAATCACATCTATAAAAAATGTTGGGGTAGTCATTATTTAATAATTTTCCAATGTCCTGTTTTGTCGCTGCCTGTGCGCTCTATTAAACCAAGTTTTTTAAGTTTATTTATTGCCCGTTGTACTGTTTTTCTATCTCGCTTTATCATTGAAGCAATATCATCATACGTTGTACTTGGATTGTTTTTTATTATTTCTAAAACTGTTTTTTCTGTGTCATTTACAGGGACATTTACAGGGACATTTTGAGCTTTTACAAGATATGTTTCGCCTGCAACAACATTCACTGACATGTCTCGGTTTTTCAATGTGTGATTTTCGTTGAGTAACAGATTTTCAAAAAAACGCAACAAAAACTTAGTTGTAGCGTGAATGTTCTTTGTATGGTTTTTGTAGTCGGTGCGGTTTTCATCGTTTTTTACGGGCTGCTGTTTGTAGTAAACATCAATACGCTGTTTTACTTCCTCAATGGTAATGTCGCCTTCAATGTTTTGTCTGGCGGTTTCTATGAGGTAATCAGACGGTTTCAGCCCGTCCACCTGTTGCAAACCTATAGCCGTTTTCCAAATCTTTGCTTTTTCTGCTTTATTCGGCTCGCCTTGTCGTATGTAATCATCAAAATTTTCCATTTTGTTAGATTACGAAATAAAATACGCTGAAATAATGCCACAAGCCATTGCAAACACTTTGGCAATGTTGTATTTGTGATGTTCGCCTGTTTCAAATAAAATAGAAGTGGAAATGTGCAGAAAAATGCCAATCACTGCCGAATACGCGGCTTGGCTGTATAATTCGTAATTCTGAAAACCGAAAGATTGCAGCGCGTAGCTTGCGAGGTAGCCGAGTGGTGTCATTACCGAAAAGAGCAAAAGCAATACTATGTTTTTTGCGAAATTTTTTTCATGCTCTTTTAATAAGGAAACAAAAGCAATGGTAATCGGAAGGTTATGAATATCCAATCCTAAAATTAATTGATAATTGATGTTAGAACTTTCGGTGGCGTTTACATCGTAAATCGGCAAACCTTCTAAAAAAGAATGTAAAAACAAGCCGATGATAATGCCCACAGGCAACTGTTTTTGGCAGGAATGAGAATGTAAATGAACGTGCCCGTGCTCAATGCCCGTGCTGAAGGTATCCATAAGCACCTGCAAAATAAAACCCAATACAATAAACAAGCCCGTGAGTTTTACGTTATCGTTTTCAAAGGCTTCGGGCAACATGTGCATAATGGAAATGGAAAATAAATATGCCGCGCTAAACGCCAAAATTAATCGCAGGCGTGTTTGATTAACTTTAATTGAAAACGCAACTGCGCCCGCAATTAAAATAGGCGCAATTAAAAGAATTATGGCAAGAACAGGATTCATTTTTTTGAGAGATTGAAATTAAGAAATTTTTTTATCGTTTCTTTTTTGGGTCGTATATGGCTTTTTGCTTTTTTGGGTCGGGTTTGGTGGCATTGTCGTTTTTGCTTTTTTCCTGACGCGCATCAATGTCTTCCACCGTTACCCATTTGTCTTTTTTTAATACCAGCGCATCAAAACTGCCGTCAGGTCCGTAATACTGAAACAGCCCTTCGGTGGGCGCGCCTTCTTCGCGGGCTGCAAGATGAGAATAGATGATTTGATTTTTCTTTTCGTTGTATTTCACGCTCATACTTACTTCCTGACTGTATTCAAACATCAGGCGTTTCGGGTTTTTTTTCGGAAACTTAAACACATCTTTGCCAAACACGGGCGTGCCGTTGCTGCGGAAATAAAGCACATCCACAAATTTACGCTGCGACAGTTTGGTGTTGCCGTCCCAGCCAATCAGGGTGTAAAAATCGCCGCAATCAATTAATTGTGTGTAAAGCATACCAAACCAACGCTGCGGCGAGCCGATGTAATTTTCGGGAGATTTTATGTTGTCAGATTTATCCACCAACTGAAACGTTTCGTATTCTTCTATGGTTTTGTGTTTAAGGAAACCCACTTTTACGCGCTTGCTGTTGTTTACCAGCAAAAAACCGTAATACAAATATGTGCCGTCGTCTTTACGAAAATCCCAGGTAATGAGCCTGAAGTTTTTGTTTTTGGGCGCAAGAAACGACACATCTTTTTTTAAACTGTCAAAAGGATAATGCAGCACTTTCGGGTTCTCAATAATTGTTTCCCAAATTTCAATAAACTCTTTGTTGGCTTCGGTGCGTTCGGCTTGGTTGCGGCTGTAAAACAAAGGTTGGCGCAAAGCCATTAATTGTTGCTCGGCACTTCTAAAAAGATAAAGCAAGCTGTCTTTTTGCGCCCCGGCACAAACATTCATGACGAGAAAGGAAAGAAATATAATTTTTTTAAGCACTGTTTTTTTATAACGTTTCATTCTCAAAAAAATTATCCTTGTTTCCACACATCAAAATTTTCACTTGCCTGTTCTTTCAGTTTCAAAATCGGGGTAAAGAAATAGCTGTTCCCTTTTTTGTCTTTTTCCAAACGAATGGTTTTTAGTCTGTCGTTTGAATTAACGCTTAACACAATTTCATCATCGTTAAAAAAATAATTCAGCCAGTTGTCTAAATTATTTTTGAGAAAAATGTTGTTTACCGCCATAATCTCATCGTTTGCAAACAAACCTGCTTTCCATGCAGGAGAATACGGAGCAACCAAAGTTGCCTTACTGAAATTACCGTTATCCATAGTTTTGAAGCCGAAATAATTTTCACTCGCCAAATGATTTGGTTGTTTTATAAATTCAATGCCCAAGTAATCAAAACTTTCCTGCAAGGGTTTTTCAAAATCGTTTGCAGTATAAACGTACTCTTTAAAAAATTCAGAAAAATTTTTTCCGCTTACTTCGTTCACCAGTTCAATTATATTTTGTTCGGTGTAGCCGATTTCTTTTTTGCCGAAGCGTTCATACAACAACACACACACATCGCGCAACGATTTTTTATTTTCGGTGGCTTGCAAAATCCGTGTGTCCAACATCAAAGCAATTAAATTTCCCTCGTCGTAAATATTTGTTTTGCGGTACGGCGCGCCTTGCACATAGCCGTCCAACCACGTTTCCCAAGAGCTGTGCGCCACACTCAAATTATACCGCCCGAAATTGTGAAAGTGTTTTGTTAAGCGTTCCTGCAAGGTTTCAAAATATTGTTGCAAAGAAAATACGTTGCTGCTCAATAATAATTTATCGCCGTAGTAAGTGGTAAATCCCTCGTAAACATAACCCGTGCGGGCGTAATTTTCTTTGGTGTAATCGTAAGGCTGCATTTCGGCAGGGCGAATGGTTTTGACATTCCATGCGTGAAACAATTCGTGGCAGCTCACGCCCAACACGTCTTCATACGTTTTTCCTGAATTGAGCGAATACCCCGCGCCAATAGCAATCACAGTGCTTTTTTTATGCTCCACACCGTGATAAAATTTGTGCGGCAACACCTGAAACAAAAAATGATATTCGTCAAAAGGAAAATCATTCCAAAACTCTAATTGCTTTTGCGTGAATGCGAGAAAATCTTTTTTGAATAATTTTTCGTCGGGTTTGCATTCGCCGTTAAAGTGAATGTGAAATTTTATGTTGTTTACTTCATAAAAAAATGTTTGAAGATTGGGCGAAGCAATAAAAGGACTGTCCGCCAATTCTTCGTAATCTTTCGCTATCAGCGTGTTTCCTTGTTTCGGCAAAGAACAGGCAATGGCGTAATTTTCGGGAACGTCCAATTCCACACGGTGTTCTTCGTTTGTTCGCCCGACAACGTACATACAGCAATGCACAGGGTTTATATACAGTTGCGACACATCGGCAAAACACGCGCCTGCATTAAGTTCGGCGACATAGTAGCTGTAAGTGATTTTTACGCGCACAGCATTTTTTGTTTCTACTTCCCACAAATCTTTGTTCAGTTTGGTGTAAGCGAGCTGTTCGTTTTTTTCGTTAAACATATCCACGCGCTTAATGTTTTTGGCAAAATTTCCCAATTCGTATCGTCCCGGTCGCCAAGCGGGGAGTTGTAATTGCAGTTTGTCGGCTTCCACATTGTCCACAATCATATCAATATACACATAATGCGATGCGGGATTTTTTTGGTAGAACAAATAATGTATCATGTTTTTAATTTGTGTGCTTAAAATTATACTTTTGAAAAGAATAAATCATGCGTTTCTTCCTTTTTTTATTTTTCATTTCATTCAGCATTCACGCGCAGGATAACGATACTTTGTTTTCGCGTATTATATCCGTTCAAAACGACACCGAGCGCGTAAACCAATTATACAAACGCGGATTTTCGTTGCGCAATCAAAACCCGCAATGGGCGTTTGAGTACGGCAAACGTGCCGAAACAGAAGCCTTGAAAACAAAATCAAAAAAACACATTGCCAAAAGCTATAATTTGTTGGGCATTATGTTTTACAAACGCGGCAATTACCGCACCGCCATGCGCTATCATAAACAGGCATTGCATTTGCGCGAAAAAATTAATGATGTATTGGGTATTGCACAGAGCCAAACCAATTTAGGAAATGTATATAGCGATATTGAAATGCTGTACGAAGCCGAAGAAGCCTATTTAAACGCCATAAAAGCCTACAAGCAATCGGGCAACAACGAAAAAATTGCCGACTGTCTTTTAAACATCGGCGTTTTAAAACACAAACAAAAGCAATACGATGCCGCCATAGGAAGTTACAAAATGGCAACAGAGATTTTGCCTATGAACGATTATTATTCCAAAGCTATTTTTCTTACCAACATTGGCGAGGCTTACGTTGGCAAAGGAGTGATTGATATGCTAAAAGGTACTATTGACAAAGAAATGATTGAAAAAGGCATTGCATACAACCAAGATGCTTTGAAACTTCGACTTATGGCAGACAATTATTTGGAAACAGGAGATAATTATTTAAACATTGGCGAAGCACATTTGCCCTTAGGAAATTTTGACAAAGCCAAATATTACATAGACACCGCCTTGTACATTGCCAACAAGAATAATTATTTTGAACTGCGGTATCAGGCATACAAAGGGCTTGCGCTTTACCATAACGAAACTAAAAATTTTAAAGAAGCGTTTATCTGGCTGAAAAAATATTACGATTTGGGCGACAGCATTATTGCCATGCAGGCAGAAGATAAAAGACAATTTGATTTTGACGAAGAGGCAGAACATTACCAATATCAAAAACATCAAGCCTTGCACAATGTTTGGTTGTTGGTGTCGGTGTTTGCATTGGTAATTTTTATTCCCTTTTATTTTATCCGATTTAAACGATGAGCAAGAAAGATAAGAACAGAATAAACGTGGTGTATTCCACCAACCCGAATTTTAATTACGAACACGACAGCGAGGAAGAAGCCGAAACCTTGCCGCCTGCGCAACAAAACCTGAAAGTGTATTTAGACCGCCTGGGTGGCGGAAAATTTGTGAGCCGCGTTACAGGCTTCACCGGCACAACCGCCGACCTTGAAACATTGGGAAAAACGTTGAAACAAAAATGCGGCGTGGGCGGCAACGTAAAAGAGGGCGATATTCTTATTCAGGGCGATAAGCGCGATAAAATTGTTGAGTTATTAATGAAAGAGGGATATAAAATTAAAAAAGCAGGCGGGTAATTTTTTAGTTTACCGCAACAAACAGCGTTTTAATTTTCTTAAACAGCCATAACGCCACCACACAACCAAGCGTGTTGGCAACCATGTCTTGCCAGTCGGCACTGCGGTTACTGAAAACAGTGGCTTGCATCATTTCCAAAGCACCGCCATACACCACACACAGCAAAAAATAAAGCCACGCCGTTGTTTTTGACTGTCTGTATTTAAGTGCCACAAGCAGCCACAAAGCAGTTAAAACAAAAAATACCGAAGCGTGAACAAATTTATCAAAGCTCAACAGTTCAAGCCAGTTAGCGGTGGGAATGTATTGCCCCGGTGTGGCGCACAACATAAAAATAACACCTGCCCACAGAATTGAAAACAGTAAAACGTGTTTGTATAAAAGTGTTCTCATACTAAAAAACCCTTTTAAGTTGTTACTCAAAAGGGTTTGTAAAATTCAACGGTTAAAATTATGCGCCGATTAATTTTTTGTATTCGTCTGCTCTTAATAAAGTACCTAACTGATTAGGGTCTGCAATTTGGATTTTAACCAACCAGCCTGCGCCATAAGGGGCAGTATTTACAAGTGCGGGATTGGCATCAATTTCTCTGTTGGCTTCAAGCACCGCACCGCTAACAGGCATAAACAAATCGCTTACCGTTTTTACGGCTTCTATTGTGCCAAATACTGCGCCGTGTGCAACGGTTTCGCCAATGGTGCTTACATCAACGTAAACAATATCGCCCAATTCGCGTTGTGCAAAATCGGTAATGCCAATGGTGGCTTCGGTTTGTGTGTCGTTTACTCTAATCCATTCGTGGTCAGGGGTGTACTTTAAATCTTCAGGAAATTCCATAATCTTCTTTTTTTGGTGTGCAAACGTACATAAAATTTTTGATTTTGAAATAGTATGTTTTCCTTAATCTTTGCAACGGCAACGCCCTCACGCACACAAAAAACAAATCAATATTTAAATGTTACATTTGCGGTTCCAAAAAAATTACGATGAAAAATCTCTCCTCGCTTTTGGGCGTTGCTTTTGTTTTAGCCTCATGTTCGTCAAACGAAAAAACCGATGACAGAGAAAAATACCGCGTTGTTTCGCCGCTTGTTATTGATACCGTTTATAACGATGAGTTTGTAGCGAGCATTCACGCTTTACAAAATGTAGAAATCCGTGCGCGGGTAAAAGGTTTTATTGAAACCATTTTTGTTGACGAAGGCAAAAGCGTAAAAAAAGGTCAAACACTTTTTTTGATTAGCAGCAAAGATTACGAACAGCGTTTGCTTAAAGCCCGCGCCATTACCAAAAGTGCGGCTGCCGAATTAAAAGCTGCTGAAATTGAATTGGAAAATTCAAAAAAATTATTGGAAAAAGATATTATTGCCAAACCTGAATACGATTTTGCGGCTGCAAAAGTAGAAGCACTTCACGCCAAAGTGGACGAAGTAAAATCAGATGAAGAACGCGCCAATATCAGTCTTTCATTTACCGAAGTGAAAGCACCGTTTGACGGCATTATTAATCGCATTCCAAACAAAACAGGAAGTTTAATTGAAGAAGGCGATTTGCTCACTACCATTTCAAACAGCAGCAATGTGTATGCTTATTTCCATGTGTCGGAAAAAGAATATTTGGATTATGCTACTTCATCGCCCACCGAAAAAAAATCTTTGGAACGCGAAGTGTCGCTTATTTTGGCAAACGGCGATGAATATGCGCATCAGGGAATTATTGAAACGTCTGAAAGTGAGTTTGACCAAACTACCGGAAACATTGCCTTTCGCGCCAAGTTTCCAAATCCCGAAGGATTGCTGAAACACGGTTCAAACGGAAAAGTGGTGTTAGACAGAATTTTGAAAAAAGCCATTCTCATTCCTCAAAAATCAACCTTTGAAATTCAGGATAAATTGTATGTGTATGTGGTTAAACCGGACAGCACATTGGAGCAACGCAATATTGTTTCAAACATTCGCCTACCGCATATTTTTATTGTTGAAAGCGGATTGAAAGCAAACGAAACCATTCTTTTTGAAGGCGTGCAAAGCGCAAAAGAGGGTGATAAAATTATTCCTGCACGCATTTTATTCAATCAAATAAACGATTAAACGATGACCTCAAAATTTATTCACCGACCTGTACTCTCCATCGTTATTTCTGTTTTCATTATGTTATTGGGCGTTATTGCTTTAATGCAATTACCCGTAACGCAATACCCTGACATTGCACCGCCCGAAGTAAACGTAACTACAAAATACATTGGCGCAAATGCCGAAGCCTGTGTGAAAGCAGTGGTTACGCCGCTTGAACGTGCTATTAACGGTGTTCCGGGCATGGCATACATGGCTTCCGTTTCGGGGAATGACGGCACAAGTGTTATTCAAATTATTTTTAAAGCAGGAACAGACCCTGATGTGGCGGCAGTAAACGTGCAAAACCGCGTGTCATCAACGTTGGACGAGCTTCCCGAAGAAGCCATTAAAGCGGGCGTGGTGGTTGAGAAAGTTCAAAACAGTATGTTGCTTTACTTAAACATTTTGAGCACAGACAGTGTTTTGGACGAAAAATTTCTTTACAATTTTGTTGATATAAACGTGTTGCCCGAACTCAAACGCATTGAGGGCGTTGGTTTCGCCGACATTATGGGGCAACGCGAATACGCTATGCGCATCTGGCTGAAACCCGACCGTATGCAGATGTACAACATTTCTGCCACCGAAGTTATTGAAATGCTACGCGCACAAAACGTGGAAGCTGCACCGGGAAAAATCGGAGAAAGTTCGGGGCGTGAAGCGCAAGCCTTGCAATATGTGTTGAAATATACAGGTAAGCGCAATACGCAGGAAGCCTACGAAAAACTTGTATTGCGCAGCAGCGAAGAGGGCGAAGCCATTCGCCTGAAAGACATTGCCGAAATTGCTTTTGACTCGCAGGATTACGATGTGCTTTCAAAAGAAAACGGACAGCCTTCTGCCGCAATTATGTTGAAGCAACGCCCCGGCACAAACGCGCAGGAAGTTATTGAAAACATAAAAACGCGCATGACTGAAATTAAAGCAGCATCTTTTCCTAAAGGAATGGATTACACCGTGAGCTATGATGTGTCGCAGTTTTTAGATGCTTCTATTCACGAAGTAATTAAAACCTTGATTGAAGCATTTATTTTGGTGGCACTTGTGGTATTTATTTTCTTGCAGGATTTTCGTTCTACAATCATTCCAATTTTGGCTGTGCCCGTGTCCTTGGTCGGAACATTTTTCTTTATGCAACTCATGGGCTTTTCGCTCAACTTAATTACCTTATTTGCTTTGGTGTTGGCAATAGGCATTGTGGTGGATAACGCCATTGTGGTGATAGAAGCCGTTCACGCCAAAATGGAACACGCGCGCATGGGTGCAAAAAAAGCAACCGAAGAGGCGATGCGCGAAATTTCGGGCGCAATTATTGCCATTACATTGGTGATGAGCGCGGTGTTTATTCCTGTGTCGTTTATGGAAGGACCAACCGGAATTTTCTACCGTCAGTTTTCATTAACTATGGCTGTGTCTATTGTGTTATCGGGTGTTACGGCTCTTACATTAACGCCTGCTTTATGCGTGTTATTTCTCAAAAACGTTCATGCAAATTCTTCTCCCGCAAAAAAATCGTGGCTCACAAAATTTTTTGAAAAGTTCAACACCGCTTACAACAATGTTTCAGATAAATACAAAACTTTAATTTCCAAAATCGCAAATCGCAGCATCATTACTTACGGCATTTTAATTGTGTTTAGCATTGGCGCGGGCTTGGTAGGAAATTTTGTTCCCTCAGGTTTTATTCCCGAAGAAGACCAGGGCGCAATTTACGCCAACATTACCACGCCTTCAGGCGCAACATTAGAGCGCACCGAAGAAGTGTCGGACGAAGTTCAGCGCATTGCAAGTGAAATGGAAGATGTGGAATCCGTGTCGGGATTGGCAGGATACAGCATTTTATCAGAAGGTTCGGGCGCGGTGTATGGTATGAACTTAATCAGTTTAAAAAATTGGAGCGAACGTAAACATTCCGACAAAGAAATTATTGAATTGCTGAAAGAAAAAACAAATCACATTAAGGCTGCCACCATTGAATTTTTCACGCCGCCGCCTGTTCCGGGTTATGGAAATTCAAGCGGTTTTGAAATGCGTTTGTTGGACAAAAGCGGCTCAGGTGATTTGGTGAGATTGCAAGAAGTTACCGATGATTTTGTGAAAGAATTAAACAAACGTCCTGAATTGCAAAGTGTGTTTACCACATTCAACGCGCGTTTTCCGCAATTTTTGTTGCGTATGGACGAAGACAAAGCCGCGCAAAAAGGCATTACCGCCGATAATGCGATGAGCACCTTGCAAACGCTCATCGGCAGCGAATACGCCACAAATTTTATTCGCTTTGGTCAGTTGTATAAAGTTATGGTGCAATCTTTGCCCGAATATCGTGCGCACCCCGAAGACATATTGAAATTTTACATTAAAAACAATGCAGGCGAAATGGTGCCGTACTCATCGTTTTTAAGCATTGAAAAAGTTTACGGACCCGAACAGGTTACACGCTACAATATGTACACGTCTGCTATGGTAAACGGACAGCCCGCCAAAGGTTTCAGCAGCGGACAAGCCATTGCAGCCATTAAGGAAACCGCCAAAGAAAAATTACCGAAAGGCTACGGCTACGATTGGGCGGGTTCTTCGCGCGACCAGGCAAATGCAGGAAATCAAGCCATTTTTATTTTCGCAATATGTTTGTTGTTTGTGTATTTGTTGCTTGCCGCGCAATACGAAAGTTTTTTGTTGCCTTTGCCTGTAATTTTGTCTTTGCCTGTGGGCGTTTTCGGCGCGTTATTTTTCTTAATGATTTTAGGTTTGGAAAACAATATTTACGCGCAAATTGCCATGATTATGCTCATTGGTATTTTGGGTAAAAACGCCATTTTGATTATTGAGTTTGCCACCTTAAAATACCGCGAAGGAAAAACCGCCGTAGAAGCCGCCATTCAAGGTGCAGCAGAGCGTTTGCGACCAATTTTAATGACATCGTTCGCGTTTATTGCAGGTTTGTTGCCCTTGGTATTTGCAAGCGGTGCGGGCGAAATCGGCAACCGAACTATTGGCGCGGCAACCGTTGGCGGTATGTTGTTCGGAACAGTTTTGGGTGTGATTGTAGTGCCGGGCTTGTATGTGTTTTTTACTGTACTCGGCGAAAAATTTAAGAACAAGAAAGGAAAAGATGAAATGCCTTTTACGGAAACTGTGTAGTTACGCACTATGCGAATGAAATAAAAGTCAGGAACAAATAAAAATGTAGTATGACTAAAACTTTAATATGTATAATCATAATCTTGACAGCTTGTTCACCAAAGACAAGTAAGCAAAATTTATTCGACCTTTTGAAAAAAAACTCAAAAAATAATCACTCAACTTTTTTTCAGCTTGATAAGGATATTGATTTTGAAGAACTCACTAAACTTGATACCGTTTTTTTTAAAGCGTTGGCAAAATATGAGGTATTATCAAATAGAGGTTGTAATGATTGTCCTGTCCAATTATATTATTACAGTTATTTTAAATTTAACAGAGAACTTACGGCAGCGATTTTTGCAAAAGAAAACAACCTACAAAGTGGAGCTTCAGACCAGTTAATTATGGCACTACTCGACAGAGAAGGGCAGGTTATAAACGCATTTATCGCCGCAGAAATAACCAACTTTGCAGAATGTAATTATTTTACTACAACCTCAATTAAAGACACCGTAATTATTCAAACAGACAAAGAGGATTGTGTAATAACCTCTGGGCAAAGTGAGGGGTTAAGCAGTATTGACAGTACAACTTATTTTTATAGTTTAACCAATGGACATTTAAAACTAAATGGCAAGACAAATAACAAAATTGAAAGATAAAACCACAACACGTAACACGAGTTTGAAATTAGGCTGGCTACCGTTCAAATGGCAAATTCCTGTCGGGATTACCCGCCCGAGTATGAAGAATTACAAAATAAGATTTGCGCTTATATATGTTGTTTGTGTGATAATGCTTACAAACTGCAAATCGCTTGATACTAAAGTAACCATAGCTGGAAAGGAAATTCCAACGAACTACAATAATAATTCAAACGATACGACTACCGTTGCAGATATTAATTGGAAAAATTATTTTGCTGATGAAACCTTATTAAAATTGATTGAAACAGCACTAACAAACAATTTGGATTTGCAAATGACTTTACAGCGTGTGCAAGTGGCGCGTTCGGGTCTGCGTTTTTCAACAGGCAATATGTTGCCAAGCGTTTCTGCCAAAGGTTATGCGGGACAAACAGACTACGCAAAATACACGCAGGAATATTTAGGAAACGTAACAACTTATTACGATGATAACGGTGTTACTAAAACAGTTCCAAATCCATTGAACGATTTTTATGTGGGCTTAACTGCAAGTTGGGAAATTGACATTTGGGGAAAACTGCGCGGACAAAGGAAAGCAGCCCTCTCCAATTATTTGGCAAGTGTGGAAGGAAAAAACTTTGTGGTGTCTAATTTGGTTTCTGAAATTTCGGTTGCCTATTACAATTTGTTGGCGTTAGACAATCAATTGGAAATTATTCAACAAACCATTCAGAAGCAACAAGACGCTTTAACCGCCGTAGAATTGCAGAAAGACGCGGGCAGAGTAACAGAATTAGCCGTTCAGCAATTTGAAGCGCAACTTTTAAATTCTAAGGCTTTGGAAAAAGAAGTGTCGCAACAAATTACCGAAGCCGAAAACAAAATTAATTTTCTCTTGGGCAGATTTCCGCAAACCATTGAGCGCAAAAAAGAAATTTTGTTTCAGGAAGTGCCGCAACAAATTTCTTCAGGCATTCCTTCGCAACTTCTCTCTCGCCGCCCCGACATTCGCGAAGCTGAATATCAACTTCGCGCAAGTAAGTTTGATGTAAAAGCGGCAAAGGCTGCGTTTTTCCCGAATATAAATCTTGCGGGGGCATTAGGTTTTCAGTCGTTCAACGCGCAATATTTGTTTAATCCTCCTTCGCTTGCTTATTCGGCTTTGGGCGGATTGGTTGCGCCCTTAATAAATATGAATGCTTTGAAACTGCAATTTAAAACGGCAAAGGCAAAACAAATTACCGCCATGTACAATTATCAAAAAGCAATATTGAACGGTTATGTGGAAGTGGTAAACGAATTATCAAACATTAAAAATTTGCAGGAAATTAATGCCTTGAAAAAACAACAAAACGATGTTTTAATTCAGTCCGTTGAAACTTCGGCAGAGCTTTATAAGCGCGGCAAAGCGGAATATTTGGAAATGCTGATTACACAACAAAATTCCCTGCAAACAAAATTGGAGTGGGTGCAAGTAAGCAAACGCCAAAAAATTGCGATTGTAAATATTTACAAAGCTTTGGGCGGTGGTTGGAAATAAAAACCACTACTACTTTAATCCTTTCGGATAACAAATAAAATATTTGGTTACCGTTTTGCTTAGGCTTTGCAAATTCAGTTGGTCGCTGGCTTGGGCTACATCAATGAGTTCGCCGTTACTCATCAAAATATTAATGTTGAATTTTTGAGCGTTGTAGGCACTGTTGTTCACTTTATCGCTTACAACAAAATATTCCGCTTCTTTTTTGGAAATTTTATATTGCGCACATACTTTGTCAATCAAGCTTTGTTTGTAGTTGGCGGGGAAAGTAGAGTTTTGAATTTCAATTTTTAAAAGATGTCTGTCTAATAATTTCAGACAAAGTTTGCTAAGGATTTTATCATCGCCTTCGCTCCAAACTTTTATGGAAGCCATAATATCGTTGTCGTCCAACTTCGCGAATTTGTCAAGCAAAGAAGTGTCTTTTTCAAAATGTGCTTGCGTAAAATCATTTTTTAAAAACAGTTGAAAAGCAGGCGTAGCAAATAGTTCCGCACCATTACCCGATAATTCTTTGGCGCGTTTTAAAATATTCACCAACAAATTTTCGGCACTCAACACGGTTTTGTGCAAATACACTTGCCAATACATTAGTCGCCGTGCAATTAAAAATTTTTCGATGCTGTAAATGGCTTTTTGTTCCACGACCAATTCTCCGCGCACTACATTCAGCATTTTTATAATGCGGTCGCTGCTGATTACGCCCTCGCTCACGCCTGTAAAAAAACTGTCGCGTTTCAGGTAATCCAATCTGTCCATATCCAACTGCGAACTCACGAGTTGGTGAAGAAATTGTTTTTTATATTGGTTGTTAAAAATTTTGATTGCCAAATCCAATTTGCCTTTAAATTCTTTGTTCAGTTTGTTCATTAACAAAGAACTGATTGTTTCGTGATTGATGCCTTTTACAATGCTGTGTTCCAAAGCATGAGAAAACGGACCATGACCAATATCATGCAGCAAAATCGCAGCGAGTACGGCTTGTTCTTCTTCATCGGAAATTGCAATATCTTTTAGTCGCAAGGTCAAAACCGCTTCCTGCATTAAATACATGGCGCCAATAGCATGATGAAAACGTGTGTGCAAGGCACCGGGATAAACCAAATTCGTCAAGCCTAATTGCTTAATTCTCCGCAAACGCTGAAAATAGGTGTGATTGATAAGGTCGTAAATCAAATCACTTGGAATAGTTACAAAACCGTAAATGGGGTCGTTGATAATTTTGCGTTTGTTGGTGGAGTTCGCCATGCCTTAAAAAAGTGCTTTCAAATATACAATAGTTTGATGAGAGGAACGTTTATATATTTGTAAATTGGTTTTCAAAAATTCAAATTATGAGAAAAACATTTTTAGTTGTATTGGTTATCGGAAGTTTGAACGTTTTTGGACAAAATCATTTTATTGGATTGAAAGGCGGAATTAGTATGACAAATATTACCGAAAACTTTTTTTTATATCCACCTGATTATAGAAAGGGTATATCCACAGGATTGACGTATGAATATTTATTTAAAAAGAATTTTTTGGTTGGAACGGATTTAATATACAATCAGCGTGGCTTCACCAACGACCTTGTTCTTACTAACAATACAGGAAATCCGACAGGGGAAAGATATATAAGCATATATAATTATGATTATCTCTCTCTTCCAATCAAGACAGGATTTAATATTGGGAATAAGTTTTATGGATTTATGAATATTGGTGTAATTCTGTCTTTGTTGGTTCATGCTAAGACAATAGTGCCTACCATTAATATTCCAGCAAGTGTAACAACAGAAACAAATAGTGCAGGAACAGTTACCGTTATTTCAGCACCTGTGTACATTGAAGGTTATTCATCTGATGTAACAGATAGAGTGAATAAATTTGATTTTGCAGGTATTGCCGAAATCGGTGGTGGTTATAAGTTTAAAAGCAGGTATTGCTTGTTTGCTTCATTCGCATATCAACATAGCCTAACCTCAATAACAAATGATAATTATTTTACTTCACGACTTAAAATAAGACATAATGGAATGGCTTTACATATAGGATTGAAATACGCATTGCAAGAAGCAAATACAACGAATAAGAATATAAAAACTAATTCGCAAAATGAATAAAATCAAAATACTTTGAACTGACAATGAAACCTCACATTTTAATTTTAAAAACAGCTATCAAATTTTGGTAGCTGTTTTTGTTTGCTACAAATAAAAAACCATATCGTGATAATCCACGATATGGTGAAATCACAATTTCAACGAAGCTACAAAAGCAGAAATATCAAACTGTAAATTGCAGTTATTGTGAAGCAAAAAGTTGTTCAAAGAATTGTTTGGAACATACGCTTGGTTTTGTAATTCAAAAATTTCAACCGTTTGCGTTTCGGGTTCAACAAGAATATAATAGTTTACTTTTTGTTCCTGATAAAGATTATATTTCACGTTTCGGTCTTTCATGGACGTGCTTTTAGAAAGCACTTCCACAATCAAGGTTGGCGGAAAGGTTAAAAAATCTTCTTTAAATTCTCCGCACACAATCATCACATCAGGACGAACAACGGTGTTGTCATTGATTATCCAATCCAACGCGGAATAAACTTCGCAAACTATATTTGCTTCCAACAATTTGATGAATTGACCGCTAAGTTTATTTACAATACTCTGATGTTTCCTCACAGGCGAGGGGCTCATGGCGTAAGGATACCCGTGAATTAATTCCCAATCACCTTCCCAAAGTTTGTAATCTTCGTAAGAATAAAGAGGTATGTAATCAAATGCTTTCACACAATAAATGTAATCAAATTAAAATTCGTTAAGTCAAATAATAGAAATACATTTAATACGTTATTTACAATATGGATAAAATCAAAATACTTTGGGCTGACGATGAAATCGCACTATTAAAACCACACATTTTATTTTTGGACGGAAAAGGCTACGAAACACTCACAGCCTTGAGCGGCGATGAAGCGGTGGACATTGTGAAAGAAGACAAAAATATCAGCGCGGTGTTGCTGGACGAAAATATGCCGGGACTTACAGGCTTAGAAACTTTGCTGAAAATAAAACAGGTGAACAGCGATTTGCCCGTGATTATGATTACCAAAAGTGAAGAAGAACACATTATGGACGATGCCATTGGCGGCAAGATTGCGGATTATTTGATTAAGCCCGTCAATCCAAATCAAATTTTATTGTCGCTGAAAAAAGCCTTGGACAACAAACGTTTGGTGAGCGAAAAAACCAACACCGATTACCGCAAAGAGTTCGGGCAAATAGGTATGAGTATTAACGATAACCTCACTTGGGAAGAGTGGGCAGAGCTCTACAAAAAAATTATTTATTGGGAATTGGAAATGGACAAGCTGCAAGACAAAAGCATGTTGGACGTTTTGAAAATGCAGAAATCCGATGCTAACACACAGTTTTTTAAATTCGTTGAAAAAAATTATGTGAACTGGCTGAACGGAAAAAATCCCAATCCGCCTGTGATGAGCCACACGCTGATTAAAAATAAATTTTTGCAGGAGTTGAGTTCAAACGAGCCTGTGTTTTTTATTTTGATTGACAATTTGCGTTTTGACCAATGGAAAACCATTCAGCCCTTGTTGCAAAATTATTACAAAACCGAGAGCGAAGAAACGTTTTTCAGCATTTTGCCCACAGCCACACAATATGCGCGTAATGCCATTTTCAGCGGATTGCTGCCAAGTGAAATTGAAAAACGTTTTCCTGATTTGTGGCTCAACGATGAAGACGAAGGCGGAAAAAATCTGCACGAAGAAGCCTTTATGCAAGCGCAACTGAAACGTTTGGGCAAAGACGTGAAAATGAGTTACACCAAAATCACCAACTTCACTGCGGGAAAAAAATTATCGGACAACATCAACAATTTATTGCAAAACAAACTGAATATTATTGTTTACAATTTTGTGGATATGCTCAGTCATGCGCGAACTGAAATGGAAGTAATCCGTGAGTTGGCAGAAAACGAACCTGCTTACCGAAGCATTACTTACTCTTGGTTTGAACACTCGCCTTTGTTTGACATCATTAAACAACTTTCGGCAAAAAAAATAAAAATCGTCATCACCACCGACCACGGAACTGTTCATGTAAAAGAGCCAACCAAAATTTTGGGCGACAAAAACGTGAACAGCAATTTGCGTTACAAGCAAGGCAAGGCTTTAGAATACACCCCAAAAGAAGTGTTTGAAGTAAAAAATCCGGCAGATGCTTTTTTACCGAAACAACACCCGAGTTCGCGTTTTGTGTTTGCAAGAGAAGACCGCTTTTTTGCCTACCCAAATAATTTTAATCATTACGTCAATTATTACCGCAACACTTTTCAGCACGGCGGCATAAGTTTGGAAGAAATGATAATTCCGTATGTGGTGCTGAGCGCGAAGTAAACGTTAATTAAATTTTAAGTAATAATAAACTCCAATAAATACATTCTCCGCAAGAAACGGATTTTATAAAATAAAAATCATTTTCACCTTTGCGTTATTAAATTATGGAAACGCAAAGCCAACTAAATTATCATCGCATCGCCGAAGCGATAGAATACATTAAAACAAATTTTAAATCACAACCCAGCTTAGATGAACTTGCCGAACAAGTACATTTAAGTCCGTTTCATTTTCAGCGTTTGTTTCACGAATGGGCAGGAACAACACCCAAAAAGTTTTTACAATACACAAGCATTGAACACGCCAAAAAATTATTGAAAGACAAACAAGCTACGCTTTTTGACACCGCTTTTGAAACAGGACTTTCAGGCGCAGGACGGCTGCACGACCTTTTCATCAACATTGAGGGAATGACCCCTGCCGAATATAAAAACGGAGGCAACAATCTTTCTGTCAGTTACAGTTTTGCCGAAAGTCCATTTGGTAATTTGATTGTAGCTTCTACGCCAAAGGGAGTTTGTTATATGGCTTTCAATGACAATGAAGCCAACGCATTGAACGACTTGAAACAAAAATTTCCGAACGCTACTTTTCTACGAAAATTAGATTTGATACAGCAAAATGCGTTGTTCATTTTTCAAAACGATTGGAGCAAATTGCCCGAAATAAAATTGCATTTAAAAGGCACGGATTTTCAACTGAAAGTTTGGGAAACACTTTTAAAAATTCCAATGGGGCAACTTTCTACTTATGGCAACATTGCGGAACAAATCGGCAACGCAAATGCTTCCAGAGCCGTAGGCACAGCCATTGGAAGCAATCCTGTTGCGTTCCTTATTCCTTGTCATCGTGTTATCCAATCATCGGGAAATATTGGCAGTTATATGTGGGGCAATACAAGAAAGACCGCTATCATCGGTTGGGAAAGTGCAAAAACCGACATTACATTATAGAGCAAATAATTTCTGCCTTTGCATTGATGCCGTGTATAAATGAAAGCAATGACACTAAACATAATTTTGCTTTTTCTTTTCGGACAACTTTGTTGCGGACAGAAAATTAAAGAAAAAACAAGAATGGATTTATTTGAAAACATCATTGATAAAACAAAAAATTGGTTGCCAAAAGACGGAACGGTAAACTATCACGGAAAAATTCTTTCAAAAGAAAAATCGGATTATTATTTGGAAAAATTGCTTAACGAAATTGAATGGAAAAACGATAAGGCAATTATTTTCGGAAAGGAAATCACAACCAAACGTAAAGTAGCGTGGTATGGCGAAAAAACCTTTGAATACACTTATTCCAACACAACCAAATACGCATTGCCTTGGACAAAAGAATTGTTAGAACTAAAAACTATCATTGAAAAAGAAACAGGCGAAACATTTAATTCTTGTTTGCTGAATTTGTATCACAACGGGGACGAGGGCATGGCGTGGCATAGTGATGGAGAAATCGATTTAAAGAAAGACGGGGCAATCGGTTCATTAAGTTTTGGAGCAGAACGAAAATTTGCATTTAAGCACAAACAAACCAACGAAAAAGTAGAATTGATTTTAGAACACGGAGGTCTTTTAGTAATGAAAGACACCACACAAACGCATTGGTTACACAGACTTCCACCAACTAAAAAAGTAACGACACCGAGAGTAAACCTTACATTCAGGACAATTGTACACTAAACAAATGTTTTCCGCGCTATTGGAACAGTCATAGGAAATGCCCCTATTTCCTGTTTAATTTCCCGCCACAGGGCTGTTCAGTCTTCGGGAGTGTCTTAGGGGCTATATGCGAGGAAATGCGCGCAAAACGGCTATAATTGGCCGGGAAGGCGCACGGGTTTATTAGCCACGAATTTCACGAATAACACTAACTTATATTTATGCTCTAAAAACAAAAGGACTGTTCCTCGTGGAACAATCCTTTCGTGATTGTTTTTGTGAAATTAGTAAGTTTAGCTCCGTTGAACTTGCGTTTTGTGGCTTTTTCACTCTATCATTTTTTCTTTTTCTCTTTTGCCCATGTTTTGTATTCGTCTTGCTGCCGTGGACGAAATGCAGGCATTATACGCAAGGGCTCACAGGGTTTCAATGTTGCATGACAATCAGCAGGCAATTTTTGGTACAAAGCTGTTCCTTGTGTTTTCCATGCAATCATTTCATCGCTCACATCTTTGATTATTTTAGCGGGATTTCCTACTACCACTTTTCGGTTTTCAATTACCATTTCGGCAGGAACAAAGGTCAATGCTCCGACAATACACTCATCGCCAATAACAGCATTATCCATAATCACAGAGTTCATTCCTATCATGCAATTTCTGCCCAAAGTTGCGCCGTGAATAATTGCACCATGTCCCACATGAGCGGCTTCTTTCAGTAAAACGGTTGTTCCGGGGAACATGTGTATGGTACAATTTTCTTGCACATTGCAGCCGTCTTCAATAATTATCTGCCCCCAATCGCCACGAATGGCTGCCCCGGGACCAATATAAACGTTCTTGCCGATTATTACGTTTCCTGTTACCGTAGCGTTAGGGTGAATGAATGCGGTTTTGTGGATTACAGGCTTATAACCTTTAAATTCAAAAATGTTTGGCATAACTATTTAGTTTAAATTTATTCGAATTCGTTTAATGTTGTTCTGTTCCACGTGAAACGTTTTTGTTTTGTCGTTCTGAGCGGAGCGAAGAATCTCTTTTGTTTTTTTCATAGTTATTTAGATGCTTCGTTCCTCAACAGGGCAATCTTGTATTCTTAAAACGTTCCACGTGAAACATTATTTCTTTTTAAAAACATAAATCACACTTGAATAATTCTCGGCTTTCTTAGCAGCAAAGTTTGATTTTAAGCCTGTCCAAAAAGCGCTCAAATAGTTTGTTCGCCCGTGTTTATATTTCTCGCTAAGCAGACTTACATAAAAGCTGTCAAATTTCATAGGTTTGGTTTCAACCAAAGTAAAACCAAATTTTAAAAGCAGTTGCCCCATGGTTTTCTTTTCAAAATGATAAAGGTGTCGGGGAACATCATAAGCAGCCCAAAACTCTTTATAAAGTTTTGCATCGTAGCTTTTATGGTTTGGAACGGCTATAATTAAAACTCCATTCTGTTCTAACTGCTCTGAAAAAAATGTCAGGGTTTCGTTGAGGTCGTAAACATGTTCTAAAACGTGCCAAAGAGTTATGGCGTTAAATTTTTTGGCTTTGGAAATTTGGCTTTTATCTGATACAACTTCCAAACCCATTTCGGAAGCGATTTTTCTTGCGCCCTCATCGGGTTCAATGCCTAAAGTTTTCCAGCCGTTATTTTGGCAGATATTTAAAAACATTCCCGTTCCACAACCATAATCTAAAATTGTTCCATGTGGAACATGGTTTGAAACTAAACTTAGTTTTTGTTTTAATGTGTAGTTGCGAACAAAATGGTAAAGTTTTGAGATTAGTCCTTTTTTGGTGTTGGAGTGAGAAATGTAGTCTTCGGACTTATAATAATTCCCGATTTGAGAAAGTTCGGGAATGGGGTTGGTGAATTTGAAAGAACAGTTTTCGCAGGAAACGATTTGAAAGGCTTCGTTGCTTACGGTGTAATCTTTACAGGAAAGAAAGGGTTGAAATTTGCTGTGTCCACAAAGGGGACATTTTTCGTGTTGGAACATAAATAGAATTATATTGTTTTGATTATTTCTTTTTGCATTTTGTCATTTTGAGGAACGAAAAATCTAAAACCCAAGAACAGGTGCTTCCTATCGTCAACATGACAAGGCGAAAATTACCTGCCCAAATGAATGAGCAAAACAGAAATGTCCGCAGGATTAATTCCTGAAATTCTGCTCGCCTGCCCGATTGTTGCAGGTTTAAACTTTTTCAGTTTTTCTCTTGCCTCCGTACCCAAACCGCCAAGTAAATCAAAATTAAAGTCGTTGCCGATTTTCACATCTTCCAAGCGTTTCAATTTATCGGCATTGTCTTTTTCGCGTTCAATATAACCGTCATACTTCATCAAAATTTCGGCTTGCTCAATTACTTCGTTGCTGTGTTTTGACATAGCGGTTTTCAATTCCAAATCGTTCTTAAACATATCGGCAACGGAAATATTTGGTCTTGACAAAATGTTGTAATAACGCATTTTTTGCGTTAAAGCTGCCGAGCCGATTGTTTCCAAAAATGGATTTAACACATTTGGCTCGCCGCTTGTGTTTTTGAAATAATGAATAACCGAATTGTAATCGGCAACTTTTTGGTTTACCTTATCAAAACGCTCTTTGCTTGCCAAACCTGCGGCATGAGAAATGGGAGTTAAGCGCACATCGGCATTATCCTGACGAAGCAGCAAACGGTATTCTGCCCGCGAAGTAAACATACGATAAGGCTCGTCTGTTCCTTTGGTAACCAAATCGTCAATTAAAACACCAATGTATGCTTCGTAACGATTTAAAACCATTGGAGGTTTTTCCATTATTTTTAAGTGTGCGTTTATGCCCGCCATTAAACCCTGACCTGCCGCTTCTTCGTAACCTGTTGTTCCGTTTATTTGCCCTGCAAAATACAGATTATCAAGCAAATGGGTTTCTAAAGTCAGTTTTAATTGGGTTGGTGGAAAATAATCGTATTCAATGGCATAACCGGGACGAAACATTTTTGCGTTTTCAAATCCCGAAATTAATCGCAAGGCTTTCTGCTGAACATCTTCGGGCAGGGAAGAGGAAAATCCGTTGAGGTAAATTTCCACCGTGTTCCAACCTTCGGGCTCAACAAACAATTGGTGACGCTCTCTTTCGGAAAAGCGTGTAATTTTATCTTCAATGCTTGGGCAATATCTTGGTCCTAAACCCTGAATACGCCCCTGAAACATGGGTGATTTTTCAAAGCCTGTTTTTAAAATGTCGTGCACTTTTTGGTTGGTGTAAGTTACATGACAAGGAATCTGTTTTTTGCTTCCATTGAGAAAAGGCGAAGTATTATCCAAATACGAAAATTTGTCTATCACCTCATCGCCGTGCTGAATTTCCATTTTGGAATAATCCAAAGAACGTCCGTCAATGCGCGGAGGAGTTCCGGTTTTCATGCGTCCGCTTTCAAAGCCTAATTGGACTAATTGTTCCGTAATTCCTTTGCTTGCGGGTTCGCCTGTTCTTCCTCCGCCCAATTGTTTTTCGCCAATGTGAATGATACCGTTTAAAAAAGTGCCGTTAGTAAGCACAACTGCTTTTGCGCGAAATTCCATACCCATGCCTGTAACAACGCCTTCAACACGTTTTCCGTCTTTGCTGATAATAAGCCCGCGAACCATGTCTTGCCAAAAATCAACGTTGGGCGTTTGTTCCAGCATTTCTCGCCAAGTAGCGGCAAACAACATTCTGTCGTTTTGAGTACGCGGACTCCACATGGCAGGTCCTTTGCTGCGATTAAGCATACGGAATTGTATGGCACTTTTATCGGACACAATGCCGCTGTAACCGCCCATAGCATCAATTTCGCGCACTATTTGCCCTTTGGCAATGCCGCCCATAGCAGGATTGCAACTCATTTGTGCAATGGTTTGCATATTCATGGTTACTAAAAGCACTTTAGAACCCATGTTGGCAGCAGCAGCGGCGGCTTCGCAACCTGCGTGCCCTGCGCCTACTACTATGATGTCGTAAGATTGTTGCAAAATTTTTGGGTAAAGATAGTGCATTTGTGGAAAATCAAATACCGATGTTTGCTTTACTCCAACAGTTTATCCAAAGGACTTTGCACTTTTGAAAGGTTTTTATCAGAAATTTGAGTGTAAATTAAAGTAGTTTTGATGTTGTTGTGTCCGAGCAGTTTTTGAATAAAAGAAATATCCGTGCCGGCTTCTAATAAATGTGTGGCGTAGCTATGGCGCAAACTGTGAATGCCAACGGGTTTATATATTTTTGCTTTTCGCATGGCTGATTTAAAAACATTTTGCACGCTGCGAACAGAATACGCACCGCCAAAATGACCTTCAAACAAAAATTTTTTGGGCTTGTATTCTTTGTAATATGCACGCAACAATTTTAAAATGCTTTGTGGAAGATTTACATAACGGTCTTTTTTACCTTTGCCCGATTGCACCAATACTTGCATACGTTTACTGTCAATGTCGGTAACTTTTAGTTTTACCAATTCGCTTACGCGCAAACCCATGCCGTAACAGAGCATCAACAAGAGTTTGTGTTTATCATTTTCTACGGTACCAAGCATTTTCTTTACATCTTGCACCGAAAGGGCTTTGGGCAAAGTGCTTGGTTTTTTAGGACGCGGAATTTCAAGAAAAATTTTATCGCGTTTAAGAACTTGTTCAAAGTAAAATTTTACGGCGTTCATTCTGCTATGAACCGAAGTTTCGGAAAGTTTAAGTGTGTTTATACAATACAAAAAATAAGAGCGAACTTTTTCAGAAGACAAATCATCAACTTTGTGCGAACTCAATGTTTTTAACAACTGCGCAAACTCTATGGTGTAAGTTCTAATTGTGTTTGGACTATACGCTTTAAGTTGCAATTGTTGCACATAACGTTGAATTGCAGGCTGGTTTACAGCGTGAATTTGCCGAAACATTTCTTGTGTATGCGATTTTGCCTGTAAAACAAAAATTTGGCGGTGGTGGTCGTTATCAAAGGCGTACCAAGCCTTTTTAGAACTGCTCCATTTTACTTTGGCAACTTGTTTCAGGGCTTCAATTAAATTTTTGTTGTAAGGAAATTTAATCCAAATAACTTGTTGCGTTTTATGCGTGGCAGGTTCAAAACTGTAATTTGCCGAATTAAATTTTTGATTTTCCATTGTTGCGCATTTTAAATATCTGCTACAAATATGCGCAATAATCCCAAGAAATAAATATTCAAAATGCGCAAAAACAGATAAAGCTATATGTGGTTTATTATCAGAAATATTATGGTTTTTTTGAGTTAGATTTGTTAATTTGGGCTTTAATATGCAGTTTCGCATATTAGAGAGTTATGCGGCAGCTTAAAAGACGACACCAAACCAAAAAAAATCACCTTGACAACCACCCGACTTTGAACTACGAAGGATGAAATTTTTCAGGGACAACTTCCAGCATTTCCAAAAAACAGTTTACCCATTGACTTGGAGACAAACAAACAATTTGAGCATTAAGGTTTAAACCGAATTTTTCCGAAATTGACCTGACCTGACTTTTCCTGAAAATCGACTTTAAAGCTGTTTTTACAGATAAATCAGGTTTCTCTAACAGACAGGAAATAAATGCTAAGTATTTGGCTTTAAACTTAAAATCAAAAAATAAGTGTTTTCTTTTAATGTTTAACAGGGCTGATTTGACAGTTGGCGGTGGCAAGAAACTTTCAGGACCTACCTCATAGACAAGTTTCAAATCAAAAAAAGTATGATAGAAAACGGTATATGGATTGTAAAGCTTCCTCGAAAATAACTTTTGTGTAGGTTCTAACTGAAGGATAATGGAACCTCCCAGAAAATTTCCAAGACTCTCAAACATCAGGATTTTGAAAATATCGGAAGTAATGCCATAAGGAATATTTGACACCACTTTGAAAGGAAATTTCGGAACTGCAAAATTCCTAAAATCACAACCGACAACTTGAACATTTCGGGCATCAGAAAATAATTTTCGTAAATGTTCAACCAAAGCTGTGTCGTTTTCAATAGCAACAACATTGTTGGCGATTTTTAATAAATGAACAGTAAGAAACCCCTTGCCTGCCCCAATATCTAAAACCGTATCCTGATTACTTATATTTGCTTGTCTTATTGCATCTTTTATTAGCACTTTATCAATAGTAAAGTGCTGACCCGTAAAACGAACGGGCAATTTCTTTTTTGTCATTAGTAACTTCTTACAGGTGAATACTTGAATTCAAATCACAATTCATAATTCAAAAATTGAAATTGCTTGACTGCAAATTTAGTAACTTTGCTTGACAAATTAACGAGAAAGAAGAGAAAATGAAAGCCGACCGCATAACATCACCTATACGCAAGCAGGGGGTTCGTGCTTCGTAAGACAGGAAAGTGGTAAATTTGAAGTTCAGTTCTTCGTAGGAAGTTCAGTGGTTAAAATCCCTGCCTGCGTATAGCTGAGAAACGTTAGCGGTCATTCTAAAACAACACCCACCTACAATCCAATTTTCTTAATTAATAAAAAATTATAAAATATTTTGCCTATCTACTAATAGGTAGTATCTTTGCTGAAAGATATTTATTTTATGACAACAAGAGAAACAATTATTGACACAGCCGACCATCTTATCAGAAGTAATGGTTTTAACGCCTTTAGTTTTAAAGATATTTCTAACAAGATTGGGATTAAAACCGCTTCAATTCATTATCATTTTCCCACTAAATCGGATTTAGGTGTAGCAACCATAAAGGAACATATTGAACGGTTTGAGTATTTAAAAAAGGAGTTTGAAAACAAGTCACCTTTGCAAAAACTAAATGGTTTTCTATCAATCTACTCTCAAATAAAATCGGAAAATAAAGTTTGCCTTGTTGGTTCTTTAGCAACAGACTTAAACACGGTTGAAGACAGCATAAAAAATGAACTAAAAAACTTTGCTGAGCTTGTTTTGCTTTGGGTTACTGAAATTTTAACAGAAGGAAAAAAACAAAAAATGTTCGAATTTCAAACTACACCAAGGACAAAAGCGTTAATGATAATAACTAATATTTTAGCTATAGTTCAATTATCTCGACTTACCCAAGCAGAGGATTTTGATATTGTAAAAGAAGCCATAATTAAAGATTTAAGACCACATATCTAATGAAAAGAGTAGTAATTACAGGATTAGGAGCAGTAACTCCAATTGGAAACAATGTAGCTGAATATTGGCACTCGTTGATTAATGGTATTAGTGGGGCAACATTAATTTCTAAATTTGACACTTCAAAATTTAAAACAAGATTTGCTTGTGAGGTAAAGAATTTTGCCCCTCAGAATATTTTTGAAAAAAATGAAATAAGAAAATATGACCTGTTTACGCAATATGCATTGTTGGTAACAGACGAGGCGATAAAAAATGCAAATATTGATTTTGAAACGTTAAACAAAGATAGAATTGGCGTCATTTGGGGTTCAGGAGATGGCGGAGTTTCTACTTTTGAGGAACAATTAAGCGAATTTATTAAAAGTGATGGAATACCGAGATTTAATCCTTTTTTTATACCCAAAAGAATTATTAATATCGCATCTGGCATTATTTCAATTAAATACGGACTTAGAGGAGTTAATTATACAACTGCTTCTGCGTGTTCAGCAAGTAATACTGCCATTATAGATGCATTTAATTATATTCGTTGGAACAAAGCAGATTTGATAATTACAGGAGGTTCTGAGGCGTCAATTACACAAACTTCGATAGGTGGTTTTAATGCTTCAAAAGCATTGTCAACGCAAAACGAAAATTTTATCAAAGCATCAAAACCCTTTGATATTACAAGAGATGGTTTTGTGTTAGGAGAAGGTGCAGGTGCAATTATTCTTGAAAGTTATGAGCACGCTATTAAAAGAAATGCAATTATACTTGCAGAAATAGTTGGCGGTGGACTTGCAGGCGATGCGTATCATTTGACTGGTACGCACCCCGATGGCGAAGGTGCAATTTTAGGTATGACTCTTGCATTAGAGGAAGCAGGAATTAATCCTAACCAAATAGACTACATTAATGCACATGCCACATCTACACCTACGGGAGATCTGAGTGAATTGAAAGCAATGGAAAAAGTATTTGGTATAAAGCCAAATGCAAATATAAGTGCCACAAAATCTATGACAGGACATTTACTTGGCGGTGCAGGAGCGATTGAAGCCATTGCTTGTATAAAAGCTATTCAAGAAAGCATTATCCCACCAACGATAAACTCAGAACAAATAGAACCTGAATTTGCGGATAAATTTAATTTGACACTTGGGACTGCTCAAAAAAGGAATGTCAACTATGCAATGAGTAATACTTTTGGCTTTGGCGGACACATTGCAAGTTCTATTTTCAAGAAGTTTGAAGAGAACCCATAACGAGAAAAAGAACGAACCGCTAACATGGGTTTGGCAAAAGTGGGGCTTTAGTACTAGGCTGAACATTTGTAGTTTCTATTAACTTTTGTACTAAATTTGAACTTTAGTACTTTCTAAACCCCACCTTCGCCAAGCCCAAAAACGTTAGTGGCAAGGCTATGACGACACAACCCGACAGACAAATCGGGTTCTTTTTGATGTTTCGTATTTTAGTAGTTGCTTAAATAAGCAAATTGACTACCTTTGTACTATGGACAACAATTCTTGCATACGACAACAAGCGGACATTAAACAAATAAATCGCTGTAAAGACAGAGTTTCAGAACTCAACGGCTCATTTGACTATTTATCAAACGGACTTGAATTGGCAGGAAACAACGTAAGACTGAAAATTCTCTTTCTGATCTATGAAGAAAAACGACTTTGTGTTTGTGATATAAGCGATATTCTTGGTATGACAATTTCAGCGGTTTCACAACACTTGCGAAAACTCAAAGACAGAAAACTCATTGAAACAGAAAGAGAAGCTCAAACCATTTTTTACTCATTAACAAAAGAGTATGAAAAAATGCTGAAACCGTTTTTCAAAATACTTGACGAAAACAAAATATTAGAAACATTATGAAAACAGACAACAAACTAATCGGAGCAGGACTTTTAACAGCAATTGCAGCTTCATTGTGTTGCATTACACCTGTCTTGGCTCTCATTGCAGGAACAAGCGGACTTGCTTCTACTTTTTCTTGGCTCGAACCTTTCAGACCGTATTTTATCGGTTTGACAATTTTGGTTCTTGGTTTTGCTTGGTATCAAAAGTTGAAACCTAAAAAGCAAATTGACTGCAACTGTGAGACAGAAGAAAAACCAAAATTCATTCAGTCAAAAATGTTTTTAGGAATTGTAACAGCATTTGCAATCGTTATGCTTGCCTTTCCATACTATTCAAGCATTTTCTACCCAAAGAAAGAAAAGCAAATCATAGTAGTGGACAAATCCAATATTCAAAAAGTAAAATTTACGATTAGCGGAATGACTTGTGCGAGTTGCGAAGAACACGTAAATCACGAAGTAAATAAATTGACAGGAATAATAAGTTCAAACGCTTCATATGAAAATGGAAATGCAATCATAGAATTTGACAACTCAAAAACAAATATTTCTGAAATCGAAAAAGCAATAAACTCAACAGGATATTCTGTAACCGACAAAAAAGAAAATTAAAATGGAAATCAAATTACAATCAACAATAACTTGCCCCAACTGCGGACATAAGAAAGAAGAAACAATGCCGACAGACGCTTGCCAATATTTTTACGAATGTGAAAAATGCAAACAAGTTCTAAAACCAAAACAAGGCGACTGCTGTGTTTATTGTAGCTACGGAAGTGTTGCTTGTCCACCAATTCAGCAGGACAAAAAATGTTGCTGACAGACGGAAAACAAAGAAGCCCAGCCACTAACAGCGGTTTGGCAAAAGTGGCGGTTCAGTGCTTCGTATGACAGTTTTTCGTAAATTTGAAGTGTGTGCTTCGTATGAACATTTGTGGTTAAATCGCCACCTTCGCCAAGCCGCAAAACGTTACCTGCAACCCTACGAGCGACCTTACAAACAACTAACAGACAGATAAAAATGATAGACATATTATCAAAATGGACAATTATACTTTTCGGAATATTTTTTATTTGCGTTGGACTTTTGATGCTTTTCAATCCTAAAAAAGCAAATGACATTTTGAGAAAAGCAGGAAGTACCAATTTTATTAACTATGCCGAAATCACTACCAGAATAATTCCTGCCGTTGGACTTATTTTGTCGGCAGACAATTCAAAATATCCAGACATTTTTAAAATATTTGGTTGGTTTATGTTGCTAACTTCTTTGGTTTTGTATTTTGTTCCAAGACAACTGCACCATAATTTTTCATTAAAAGCAGCAGATATTTTAAAGCCAATTTATTTTCAGTTAATTTCGCCATTCGCTTTTTTAATTGGAACTTGGTTAATTTATAGCGTTATATAACAAATGAAAGCAACTACATTATTTAAAGATTTTTTCAACAGCGAAAAAACAGGAGGACTTGTGTTAATTGCTTGTACTATTTTATCGCTTTTACTTGCTAACTCAAATTATGGCACAAGTTATCACGACTTTTTTCAAACTCAATTTGCAGGGCATAGTTTTGAGCATTGGATAAATGACGGACTAATGACAATTTTCTTTTTGCTCATTGGTTTGGAATTAGAAAGAGAAATTTATCAAGGCGAACTTTCAAACATAAAAGATGCTTTATTGCCAATTTTTGGAGCATTGGGTGGAATGTTAATTCCAGCAGGAATTTTTTTGCTATTCAATTTTGGAACTGCAACACAATCAGGAGCAGGAATTCCAATGGCAACTGACATTGCTTTTGCATTGGGAATATTATCATTGTTAGGAAATCGGGTACCAACTTCACTTAAAATATTTTTGACCGCATTAGCCGTTATTGACGACTTGGGTGCAATAATTATCATTGCAATTTTTTATACAAAAACCTTACTTTGGACAAACTTATTTATTGCATTAGGTATTTGGCTTTTGTTATTTATCATTGGAAAACTAAAAGTAAGAAATTTATTTCCGTATTTAATAGGTGGAGTTGCAATGTGGTATTTTATGCTTCATTCAGGTGTTCACGCCACTATTACAGGCGTTCTGTTGGCTTTTGCTATTCCATTTGGAAATGGAGGCGAAAAATCAACTTCCTTTATCTTACAACATTTTTTACATAAACCAGTTGCGTTTATCATTTTGCCAATTTTTGCCTTGGCAAACACAGCAATCGTTTTTAGTGGCGACATATCACAAACATTGACAGAAAACAATAGTTTAGGCATTGCACTTGGACTAATCGTAGGCAAACCATTAGGTATATTTATTTTTACTTTTTTAGCCGTGACGTTTGGTCTTTGCAAATTACCAACAGATCTAAATTGGAAATCAATTTTTGGCGTTGGCCTTTTGGCAGGAATAGGATTTACAATGTCAATTTTTGTAACCTTGCTTGCATTTGACAACGAAACAATAATAAATAACTCAAAATTAATAATTTTAATTTCCTCATTAATTGCAGGGCTTTTAGGCTTTTTTGTTCTGAATGGAATTTTAAACAAAACATATATAGACGATGAGCAATAAAATTTTTGATTTTATTAGTCTTCATAAAGGCGAAGAAGAACAAAAAAAAGTTTTAGAAAATATAAAATCTAATATCTCTTTTCGTGGTTCTAATTTATGGATTTTAGCTTGTGCTATTGTAATTGCATCGGTTGGTTTAAATGTAAATTCAACAGCAGTAATAATTGGCGCAATGCTTATTTCTCCACTAATGAGTCCTATCGTTGGAGCAGGTTTAGCCTTGGCAATTTATGATTTTGATCTACTAAAAAAGTCAGGGAAAAATTTATTAATAGCAACAATTGTAAGTTTAGCAGTTGCTTCAATCTATTTTTACATAAGTCCATTTAAAGAAGCTCAATCAGAACTATTAGCAAGAACATCTCCAAATATTTATGACGTTCTTATCGCTTTTTTTGGTGGTTTAGTAGGTGTTATTGCTCTAACAAGAGTAGAAAAAGGAAATCCAATTCCAGGCGTGGCTATCGCCACGGCTTTAATGCCTCCTCTTTGTACAGCAGGTTATGGTTTAGCGATAGGAAATTTTTCTTATTTTTTTGGTGCTTTTTATTTATACACGATTAATTGTTTTTTTATATGTATTTCTACTTTTTTGATAATTAAATATCTAAAATATGAACCTGTAAGAAGTTTGAATCCTAAATTTGAAAAACAAATTAGATACGGTATCACTTCTTTAATTTTGATTATGATAATTCCAAGTTTTTATTTAGCATATAATCTACTCAATGAAAAAAAATACGCTCAAAAAGTAGAACAATTTATCTCAAACGAGTTTACAAATAAAGGTTACACAATTATTTATAAGAACACAAAATTTAATTCAAATCCTAAAAAAATTGAAGTCGCATTTTTGACCAAAAAATTTAATGCTGAAGAAATAAAAGTGTTAAATCAAAGGTTAATTCAATACGATATTAGCAATACAAAATTAGAAATAAAACAAGATGCAAAAGATTTGAAAAGTGAAATTTTAAATGAAGTAAATAATCAAAATAAAAATTTATCTGAAAAAGATGTTTTAATAAATAATCTTCAAAATGAACTTGGAGAATATAAATTTGATAATTCTGATATTCATAAAGAATTAAAAATATTATTTCCAGAACTTAAAAATGTATCGTTTGGAAGACATTCAATAAATCAAAATACTGATAGTACAAAAGTTCTAACAGTTGTTCTTTATCAAATTGACAATAAAAAGGAAAATGTAGATACAGAAAAAATCAGAAATTGGTTAAACCAAAAATTGAAAACAACAAATGTGAAATTAATTAAGCAAGAATAAGGGCAGCAGGTAACAGGCGTTTGGCAAGATTGCGAATTTTGTGGTAAATACACGTTTATTTCTCGCAAGAAATTTTATCTTTGATAGAAAACAATCGGTTCCGAAGTTCGCAACCTCGCCAAGCGCCGGGACGTTATGCGTCATACTAGGGCGACAGTGCTAACATCAAACTGACAGAAAAAAAGAAACACTAAAAAGTAAACAGACCAATGAAAAAATATTTAACACTTAAACTAATTTATTCAATCCTTTTTGTTTTCGCCTGTATTTCATTTTGTAGCGGACAAAACAAAACTGACTTGGAACAAATGTTTCGTTGCAGTTTACTTGACAATAGCGGAAATCTATGGTTTGGAACTACTGGTAAAGGGGTTTACCGATACAACACTGACAAAGACAACTTTACTCATTTCACAAAAAGTGATGGACTTTCAGATAACTTCATTTATACTATTATAGAAGACAAAGCTGGCAATATTTGGTTTGGAACTGCTAAAGGTGTTTGTCATTATGACGGAAAATCATTTACTGATATTACGAAAAATGAACCCGTATGCAATGGCGAAATCAATTCTATTTTGGAAGACAAAAACGGAAATTTTTGGTTTGGAACAAATGGCTGGGGAGTATGCCGTTATACCCCATCTACAGAAAAGACTGATAAAAAATCCATCTCACATTTTACAATGAAAGACGGATTAGGAAGTGATGCTGTTCAATGTGTTTTAGAAGATAATACAGGAAACATTTGGGCTGGCGAAAGAGCAGGAAGTGTGAGCCGTTACGATTCTTCTTTAAACCGATTTACTAAAGTCAACGGAGATGGTTGTTTCAGCAGTCAAATTATGAGTATTATAGAAGATAAAAAAGGTAACATTTGGTTCGCTAATTTATATGATGGTCTGTGCCGATATGATACCAAAACAGGTGTGTTTAAGCATTTCACTGACAAGGACGGAATGTGCCACAATATCGTTACTTGTCTTTATGAAGATGAAAATGGAAATCTTTGGTTTGGTAGTGATACAGGTAAATCAGGCACACAAGGCGGTGGACTTTGTCGGTATGACGGAAAGGCATTTACGCAGTTTACAGCAAAAGACGGTCTAAGCAATATTGACATTTGGACTATTGTTGAAGGAAAAGACGGAAACATTTGGGTTGGCACAAGGGGTGGATTATTTCGCTATCATTCTCCTTCTGGCAGATTTGTAGATTATACACACAAAGTGAATATCAGTAACTAAACAATACTTCAATAGAAACACTTAAAATATCAAAAAATGAAATTATTAATATCCTTGTTTTTCCTTTTTCTATTTAGCGACAACGTATATGCTTGTAGTGTTTATAAAATCACACTAAATAATAAAACATTTGTTGGTAATAATGAAGACTATTGGAATCCTAATACAAGAATGTGGTTTGAGAAAGGGCAAAATGAAAATTATGGAAGTATGTATGTGGGCTTTGACAACTTCTATCCTCAAGGTGGTATGAATGAAAAAGGATTAGTATTTGATGGTTTTTCAATTAACGCCAGACCAATGAAATCAAATCCAAATAAACTTGTTCCCCCAAATAATATGTTAAAACATATTATGCAAAAATGCCAAAATATTGATGAAGTTTATAAGTTGGTTGAAAAGTATGATTTAACAGCGATGCTTATTTCAAGTATGTGGATTTTCATAGATGCCGATGGAAATTATTTAGTAGTCGAGGGAGATGTATTAACAAAAGGTAATGATAGTAGATACTTACTGTCAAATTTTTGCCCTTCTCAAACACCAAATTTGGATGAAGTAAATATACCATTTTATCAAAATGGCAGAAAACTAATGGAAACAAAAGTAGATACAACACTGTCTTACCTTTCAGCTTTGAGCGATACTTTACATCAGAGTTTTCCAAATGATTTAGGAGGAACTCAATACACCACTATTTACGACTTAAATGAAAAGGTAATTCATCTCTATTATTATCACGACTATTCTAAACACATTACAATTCATTTAGCAGATGAATTAAAAAAAACAGATGCAGTGCTGAATATTCCAGACCTGTTCCCCAATAATACATCAGGCAAAGAGAATTTCCGAAAAATAAATAATGTGAAAGACTTTGTAAAAAAACTTGCCAATCCCGAATTTTCAATTAACTACTCTAAAATCAAAGATGAAATTAATGCAAAAGATATTTCGTTTTTATTGCGTTTATTTGAGAATGATATTAATACTATAGGGTATGAATTGCTAAAAGAAAAGGGCAAGACCCCTGCAATAAATGTTTTCAAATTGAATGTGGAATATTTTCCAAATTCTTGGAATGCTTATGACAGCTTAGGAGATGCTTACTTGGAGAATGAAAATTACGAATTAGCTTTAATTAATTACAAAAAATCATTAGAATTAAATCCCAATAATCAAAATGCTATTAACCAAATCAAAAAATTGACCAAATAGAAAATATTTTGATCAAAAGATGTACGCAAACTACGACTGTTATGTTAAAAAAGAAGTACGAACGCATAACAGCACCTACCCAAAAGTGGCAGTTCAGTGCTTCGTATGACAGTTTTGTGGTAAAACAAACATTGGTTATTCGTATGAAATTAAGTGGTAAAAATCGCCACCTTCGGGTAGCTGCAAACCGTTAGCAGCAACTCTACGGACGACCGCTCAACCACGAACATTCGGAACGAAAAACTGAACTTGACAAAATTCAATAAGCAAACTTTGGGGACAGTCTTTTGGAAAAAGGTAACTTTGCGGAATTGACAAGTAATGGATAAAAATATTGATGAGATTTGACATAAAACTGATACACAAAATAGCTTTCGGGATTAGCCTTGCAGGAATAATTGCCTTTATAGGAAACTTCGGGTTTTCTCAATCTGTTGTATCTCAAAAAATACTTTATGGATTTTATTGCTTTGTGTTGGTCGTGGGAATCGTTTCTACGACTATCAGATATATTACTGACTTTACAGGGCTAAAACGAAAAGCGTTTGCCTTTGACCTGCTGACTGTTTTGTTTACGCTTGTCATTTTTTACGCTCATTTCGTAAACATTTCAACTGAAAATTGGATTTCTCACTTTGAAAGCGGCACGGCATTAAAGTTTGCTGTTGTTTTCACATTCATAAGAGAGTTTTCGGAAGTAAGGTTAAACTACAAACGAACCGTAATAAATCCCGCTCAACTTTTCATTGCAAGTTTCTTAGGCATTATTTTAATCGGTTCAGGTCTTTTGATGTTGCCAAATGCCACATACAGCGGCATTTCATTTTTAGACGCTCTTTTTACTTCCACAAGTGCCGTGTGTGTTACAGGTTTGGCGGTGCTGGACACCGCCACTCACTTTACACAATTCGGACAAACGATTATTATGTCTTTAATTCAAGTGGGCGGATTGGGAATATTGACCTTTGCAAGTTATTTCAGCTACTTTTTTAGAGGTGGTTCTTCTTATGAAAATCAACTTGCTTTGAGTGATTTGACAAGTTCCAATAAATTGGGCGAAGTGTTTTCTACTCTAAAATATATTTTGCTTGTAACTTTTGGAATAGAGTTAGTTTCGGCATTGCTGATTTACGCAAGTCTTGATACAAGCAGTTTTAATTCGCAATGGGAGCAAATTTTCTTTTCTGCATTTCACGCAATTTCTGCTTTTTGTAATGCAGGGTTTTCTACTTTGTCCAACTCTTTATCCGAAACAGGATTTGAATACAACTACGCTTTGCACCTTGTCATTATTTTGACTTTCTTCTTGGGGGCATTGGGTTTTCCCATTGTGGTAAATCTTCTAACTTACTTGAAATACAAAATATCAATTCTTCTTTCTTTTTCAAAAAAGAGAAAAAATTACAGACCTTGGGTGCTTAACCTAAACAGCCGATTATCACTCATTACAACTTTGGCTATTGCCGTTGTTGCGTTTGTTTTCTTTTTTATCCTTGAATACAACAACACATTGGCAAATCATCACGGATTTGGAAAAGTAGTAACGGCACTTTTCGGAGCTACTACACCACGTTCGGCAGGTTTAAACACAATAGATACAGGTTCAATGACATTTCCTGTTATTATGTTGGTTTGTCTGTTGATGTGGATTGGCGGTTCACCTCAATCTACCGCAGGCGGTATCAAAACAAGCACATTTGCCATTGCTACGCTCAATATCATCAGCCTTGCAAAAGGTAAATCACGAATTGAAATTTTCAGAAGAGAAATTGCCGATATTTCGGTAAAAAGAGCATTTGCCATTATTTCCTTGTCGCTTATTTCTATTGGATTAGGCATTACCCTTGTTTCAATTTTTGATACCGAAAAGAAACTCATAGATATAGCGTTTGAATGTTTTTCAGCTTATAGCACAACAGGTTTAAGTTTGGGCATTACGGGCAATCTAAGTAGTGCAAGTAAACTTGTAATCATTGTGCTGATGTTTGTGGGGCGTGTGAGTATGCTTTCACTTATGATTGCCGTTTTCAAAAAGGTAAAACACAAAAATTACAGTTATCCAAAAGAAGAAATTACAATAAACTAAAAAGAGAAAAAATGAAATACATTATTATCGGACTTGGAAATTTTGGTGCTTCTCTTGCACAAAAACTTACTTCACAAGGTAATGAAGTAATCGGCATTGATACAAGTATGGCGAAAGTTGATGCCAACAAAGAAAAAATATCACATACCATTTGTATGGACGCAACCGATGAATACACGGTTTCGGGGCTTCCACTCAAAGAAACAGATATTATAGTGGTAGCCATTGGTGAAGACCAAGGGACAAACGTAATAGTAACCGCCATATTTAAAAATTTTGAAGTAAAAAGGTTAATCAGTCGTGCTATAAATCCTTTGCACGAAAAAATTTTACAAGCTATTGGAGTGGACGAAATTCTCTATCCCGAAGAAGAATCTGCTGAACGTTGGGCAAAAAAATTATCGCTCAATAATGTAGTAGATTCCTTTGAATTAAGTCCCGATTACAGTATCATAGAAGCAGTTGTTCCAAAAGAATATGTTGGAAAAACGGTTAGAGAAATCAGTTTCAAAAGCACCTTTAATTTATTAGTGCTGACAATCATTAAAAAAGTAGAAGTAAAAAGCATTTTGGGAAAAACTAAAACTGAAACCCAAATTCAGGGAGTTGCTTCGGCAGACCTGAAATTAGAAGCAAACGATATTTTGGTGCTTTACGGCTCAAACAAAGACCTGAAAAACTTTTTAAAACAAAAATTGAGATAGTAAACAAAATGAAAGTGAGCAAGCAAAAAAAATATCCTATTGACAAAGTAGTTTATCCTATTCAAAAATTCATTCAGTATGAAAAAGCGGGCGGCATTACACTTGGTATAAGCGTAATCATCGCATTGTTTTTGGCAAATTCCCCTTTTGCGGAGCAATATTTCCATTTCTTTGAGCATAAATTCGGCTTCCAATTTGACGGCAAATCTTATTTGGAATACAGCATACACCATTGGATAAATGACGGCTTAATGTCCATTTTCTTTTTTGTGGTGGGTCTTGAATTAAAAAGAGAAATTGTAGGGGGCGAACTTTCCAATCCAAGAAAAGCATTGTTGCCAATCGGTGCTGCAATAGGCGGAATGATTGTTCCTGCAATAATTTATTTGCTGCTAAACCCTGTTGGAGAAGCTCATAACGGTTGGGGTATTCCAATGGCAACAGACATCGCTTTCGCTTTGGGAGTGCTGTATCTTTTAGGTAAAAAAATCCCACTTTCCCTAAAAGTGTTCTTAACAGCTTTGGCAATTGTAGATGATTTGGGTGCTGTTTTAGTTATTGCCCTTTTCTATACTTCAGATATTTCCATACTAAGTCTTTCAATAGGATTAAGTTTTGCAGGGATAATGTATATTGCAAACAGGTTAGGAGTTAGAAGTGTAATTTTTTATGCCGTAATAGGAATTTTTGGATTATGGACAGCCTTTTTATTGTCAGGTGTTCACGCTACAATTGCTGCCGTAATTGCTGCATTTACCATACCGACAGACGTAAGAATAAAAGAAAGTGTTTACCTGACAAAAATCCAAAACTATCTAAACCGTTTCAAATCAATTGACCCTAATAATAAAATTCCAACCTTGACCAACGAGCAATTACACATTTTAGATGAAATAAAAAATGACACCAATCAAGCAATACCGCCTTTACAAAGATTGGAACACGCAATGCACCCTTTTGTAACTTTTCTGATTATCCCGATTTTTGCTTTGGCAAATGCGGGTATCTCAATTGACATTGACACGGAACAACTGTTTAGCACTAACATAGCTCTTGGTGTCGGGCTTGGCTTATTAGTCGGTAAAGTAGTGGGGGTTGTCGGCTTTACATTATTGCTTGTAAAGTTCAAAATTGCACCATTCCCCGAAGGTATGAATGTCAAAAACTTATTCGGACTTGGTTTATTGGCAGCAATCGGATTTACAATGTCTTTATTTATTACATCATTGGCATTTACAAATCAGGAATATATGGTGCAAGCTAAAATCGGGATTTTTACAGCTTCTATTATTGGCGGGATTTTGGGGTATATGGTATTAAGCAGAAACAAGGAATGAAGAATGGACAGACTTTATTGAGCTTAATCCTGAAAAACAATTTCGGGTTGACAAATTGACAACGTAAACGAACAATGAAAGAATTTGTATCAAAATATGACAAATCTATTGCACTTATTTTTGGGTTGCTGACTATTGCGTTTATTGTAACCGCAATGACAAACGAACCATTTTTTAATTGGGCTTACGAACGACACCAAAATCAAATAAGTTGGTTTATTCGTCCTGTTTTTTTGATACCATTTTGCTTTTTTGCTTACAACCGAAGTTGGACGGGAATTTCAATCACTATATTTTGTCTTTTTACAAGTATGTTTTGGTTTGCACAACCCGAAACAATAAGCGAACAAGTAAAAATGTTTCTGCAATTTGAAAAAGATTGGCTTAATGCGGAATGGGACTACAAAAAATGGCTGTTGGTTTTGACCGTTCCTGTTTCGTTCTTTGCACTTGGACTTGCTTTTTGGAAACGAAGTCTTTTAATGGGACTTGGTGTTGTTGTGCTTATGGCAACAGGAAAAATTGTTTGGAGCATTTACAATGCGGGTGAAGCAGGAAAATCAATTCTTGTTCCCGCAATAGTTGGACTTGTCCTTTGTGTGATAATGATTTACTACGGATTTAGACAACTTGAAAAGAAGAAAAGTTTGTAACCTGACAGAAAAAGAGCTGCTGCTAACAGCGGTTTTGCGTCAGGCGGGCGGACGTGCTTCGTATGAACATTTGTGCTAAATTTGAGCTTTCGGCTTCGTATCAAGGTTAGTGCTAAAAATCCCGCCCGAACGCAAAGCCGCCAACCGTTAGCAGTCAGCTTAAAACAACACAACATATAGACAATGACAGATAGAGACTATTTAAAAAAACTCAGAATTCCAACAAAAGACAACCCTCTAAGACTTTTAATGAGTGCTTGTTTGTCTGGAATTACTTGTGGCTGGGACGGGACAGCAAATGGCGAATACCCAACAGCACTAAAAATACTAAAATACGACACAGTAAGAGTTGTGAAATTTTGTCCTGAAGAATTCTCTTTCGGGTCGCCAAGAGAAATGTGCGACATTCACGGTGGGACAGGTTTTGATGTTTTAGACGGGAAAGCAAAGCTTTTAACTGAAAGTGGACAAGATTGGACGGAAGGAATTATAAAAGCTTCTGAAAAAATGCTTGACATTGCCAAACAAGAAAAAATAGAAATTGCTGTATTAATGGACATTAGTGCAGCTTGTGGTAGTCAAGTAATTTATGACGGTAACAGGTTCTCTGACAACAAAACTTATCAAATTGGTGCAGGAGTTGCCGCGGCTCAATTAATAAGAAATGGGTTTAAAGTTATAAGTCAAAGAGATTATGCTTCGCTTGAAATTTTATACTCAAAAATAGACACAAGGCACCAAATTGACACAACTAAGCTTGACCACCATGAAATTGAGTGGTACAAAGAATATTTTAAAACAACTTGACTAATTGACCATAAATGACAAAGAAAGCCGAACTGCTAACACGGGTTTTGCGTCAGGCGGGGTGACGTGCAAACTTGGAGCTTTGTGCTTCTATTCAAGTTCAGTGCTAGTTGACAGTTTTGTGCTCCGAAACCCGCCCGAACGCAAAGCCCGAAACCGTTATAGCCAATGGTAGGACGACACTCCGAACATTGAACAGACAACCAAAACTTAAACAGAGAGCAAACCATTTTACACGACTGAACAGTTAGGCAAATTCTACGGAAACAATGAAAATTCATCTTGGGTAATTTACACGACTTCGGATTTTAAAAATCCGTCTAAAATTGCAGATTATCCAAACATCAAAAAACATTTAGACCAATTCAAAGACATCATTACTTCCGACAACAAACCTTACGGTTTGCATCGTTCGAGAGATGAAAAGTTTTTCGTTGGTGAAAAAATTATTTCACTTCGTAAGTGTGCCGAGCCTACTTTTACATTTACCGAATTTGATTGTTACGTTTCACAAACTTTTTTCGTAATCAAAACCGACCGTATCAATCAAAAATATCTGACGGCATTTTTGAACTCAAAACTTGTAGCGTTTTGGCTCAAACACAAAGGAAAAATGCAGGGAAATTTGTATCAAGTGGACAAAGAACCAATTTTGGACATTCCTATTTTTGACACTCCAAACAAAGAGCCAATCATAAAATTGGTTGACCAACTTTTGGCACTTAACAGAGAACTACAAACTGTAACCTTAGCAGACAAAGCCGAACAACTGAAACACAGAATTGAACATACTGAAAGTAAAATCAATGAATTGGTGTATCAGTTTTATGAGCTTACAGTAGAGGAAATCAGGCAGATAGAACAATGAGGGTAATTTTTGCCCTCGTCTTTTGAACGAGAGTAAATTTTACCTCTATTTGCCAAACGAGAGTAAATTTTTAGTATTTTTGCCCTTGTATTAAAAACGAGAGTAAATCTTACACTTGAACAAAATGAGCAAATTCAACAAAGAAATACCGTATAACGACTTACCGTTATTACCGCCAAAGGCAGATATTGAAACAAAGGAAATACTTCGCAAAACCATTTCGGCAGGTAGGGCTTTGGCTCAACTGAACGGAACTTTGCTCAATTTGCCTAATCCAACCTTGTTTTTGGATACCATTTACTTGCAGGAAGCAAAAGCGAGTTCGGAAGTGGAAAATATCATTACCACAAATGACGAACTCTATAAATCATTGGTTGCCGACAGAAAAGTGGAAGATTCAGCCACCAAAGAAGTTTTGAGTTACAAAGAGGCTCTTTGGTTAGGTTTGGAACAGTTAAAGAAAAAACCGTTCATCACAACCAATCTTTGCGTTAGCATTGTTCAATGTATCAAACAAAATACGGCTTCAATTCGGGTTACACCCGGAACGACATTAAGCAACACAAAAGGCGAAGTAATTTACACGCCACCAAGTGGCGAAAAGGTTATCCGTGAAAAATTGGCGAATTTGGAAAAGTTTATCAATGAAGATGAAAGCATTGACCCACTTATCAAAATGGCGTTAATGCACTATCAATTTGAAGCCATTCACCCATTTTCGGACGGTAATGGTAGAACAGGAAGAATTTTATTGTTGCTATATCTCAAACTTTCGGGTTTGCTTGATACACCTGCAATTTATTTGAGCGAATACATCATCAAACACAAAGCTGACTACTACAAATGCTTGCGTGGCGTAACCGAAAGCAATGATTGGGAAAATTACATTTTGTATATGTTGGATATGATTGAAGAAACATCAACCAAAGGTTTGGAACGCTTAAACAAAATCACAACTACAATGGACAAAACCGCAAACGAAATCAAAACAAAATTGCCAAAAGTTTATTCAAAAGACTTAGTTGAGATTTTGTTCCGTTTGCCTTACACCAAACGCCAACACTTGATTGACGAAAACATCGGCAATCCGAAAACAGTTGGAAATTATTTGATTGCATTAGAAGAAAACAAGTTTTTGAAATCGGTAAAGGTTGGAAAAGAGAAATTGTATTTGAATGAAGCGTTATTAAAAATATTGGAAGAAAAATGAAATGCGACACAATAAAATCGTTGGTGGAAATGCTAATAGACGACACAGAATTACGAACAAAAAAATTAAATGATAAATGTTAGACCAGTCCTTTTCAATAGAAAATTTCAGAAAGATTCTTGACATAGAGAATCGTAAAGGGAATTATTTAGAGGGCGAGTTTTTTACCGACATAGCAGACATTAGCAAAAAAATAAAAGAAGCTAACGTAGAAATCCGAACACTCAAGAAAAAAGGATTAGCTAAAGAAGTGTTTGTTGAAGAACGGGACAAAATCAATGAAAAGAAAGACGAATTAAGCGAACAGAAAGAACAAAAGCTGACGGAGAAACTTACAACAATTAGTTCAAACGTTACGGCTTCGGACTTTAAGCTGAAAATAGTTCAAGACAGCACAATAACAGACAAGCCTGTTTACAAGACTGAATATAGCTTAGAAAACATCTTAACGCTAAAGCAACTTCAATACAATTTTAGAAAGCTTTACAAAGTAAAACAGTCAAGTCGCTACTCTATCATAAGTCAGTTAAAGAACTTCCTTGATGACGGATTTCCAAAAATCATTTTAAAGACCGACATCAAAGAGTTTTACGAAAGTATTCCTCATGAAAATTTATTGAAAAAAATCAATGATGATAATTTGCTAACGCATTTATCAATGCGTTTCATTCAACAAATTCTAAAAGAGTTCAAAGACAAATCAGATGCAACCAAAGGCGTTCCGAGAGGAATCGGAATTAGCCCTTATTTGACAGAACTCTATATGCGAGATATTGACGCAAAAATCAAACAGCTTCCCAATTTGATGTATTACGCAAGATATGTGGACGACATTATTTTGATTTTTATGCCTCAAATAAATAGCACAACCAGAGACTATAAAAGAGAAGTAAAAGAAGTTCTTGCAAAAGAAGGTTTGATAATGAATGAAAGTGTTGACAAAACAAAACTTATTGACATATCAAACAAACACACAAACCAACAATACGATTTTGAATATTTGGGCTACAAATTTATTTCAGGATATACTTCTAATAAGCATATTCCTCTAACATTAACAATTTCATCAAGGAAGAAGAAACGCTATGAAGATAGGTTGAAAAAGGCGTTTGAACTTTACGCCAAGCAATCAAGGTTAAACGAAAAAAAAGCGAGAAAACTATTTGTAAAACGAATCAAGTTTTTGACGAGTAATACAAGGTTAGTAAACAATAAAAGAAATGTAATCACGGGAATTTATTATACCAATAGTTTAATTTCAACAACTGATGATTTCAAGGATTTAGACCTATGTTTTGATAGTTTTATTAGCAGTTTTGCTTTATCAGCAAAACTTGCTACCAGAATTAGAAACTCAAATTCATTTGTTTCGGGTTTTAATCCAACAAATATTTCAAAGTTCAACGCAATTGAACTAAACAAAATGATGAACCACTGGACAAAGTGAGAAAACGAAAGAAAAAATATATCAAGTATAAAAAAGAAAGAGTTATTCTTTCCGATGTGTTGCCATTTGAAGTGCCTATTACATTTTCAAATCGGAATTTCTATGATTTTCTTTTGTCTTGCAAAATAGCGGTGGAAGGCGAAAAAATCGCTATTGGGAAAAACGATACGCCAACGAACCAAGAAATTGTAAAATTACTTTTTGGCATTAATAAGGACAAACCGTTTAGTAATGGAAAAGTCAATTTTGAAGAAGACAAAAGAGACGCTATTCCTTTTGGCTATAAGATTGTTCATAAGGAAAATGATTTCCGAGAATTGACAATTATTCACCCAAAGAATCAACTTGCAGTTATTGATTTTTACGACAGATACAGAGACTTAATTTTGTATTACAGTAACAAAAGTCAATTTTCAATTAGAAGACCACACAGAATTGCGAAATACACATATTTCAAAGACCGACTTCACATAGAAAAACTTGCAGAGGATAACGATGAAATTGTTGAACAAAACGATTTGGAATATGAAAATCTAAAAACATTTTTTGTTTATAAGAAATATAGCAATATCCATAAGTTTTACGAATCGTATCAATATCATCGTTGCGAAAAAAAATTCAATTATCTTTTCAAATTTGATATTTCAAAATGCTTTGACAGCATTTACACTCATTCTATTTCTTGGGCTTTGTTAGACAAAGAAGTAGTAAAAAAATATTTAGGTGACAGTAAACAGACCTTTGGACATAGGTTTGATACTTTAATGCAAAAACTGAATTACAATGAAACAAACGGAATTGTAATTGGACCTGAATTCTCAAGAATATTTGCTGAACTCATTTTGCAAGAAATTGACGAACGAGCAAAGCAAGAATTAAAACTTGCGGGTTTCCACTACAAAAAAGACTACGAGATTTTCAGATACGTTGATGACTATTTTGTTTTTTACAATGATGAAACGACTAAAGATAAAATTCTTACCACTTTCAGGTTGGGCTTGCGTGATTTCAAATTATCATTGAATGATTCAAAAACAATTCAATACAAAAAGCCTATTATTACCGAAATCACTATTGCGAAACAAAAAATAAACGACCTACTAAACACTATTTCATACAAAATAGAAGATTTTGAGGACGGTTTAGAAGAAGACGGCATAACACCAATCAAGAAAAAGAAAGGTAAAATATACATTGATTCCAATAGTTTAATAACTAAGTTCAAAACAATAATTTTTGAAGCTAAAATTGATTATAAAGACATTCTCAATTACACTTTTTCAATCATTGAGAGAAAGTTAAACTCATTGGTAAAAAACTACTTCAAAATTATTGACGAAAAGAATACTGAAAAGAATTTTATAAATGCGTTGCTTGAATTATTGGACTTTGTATTTTTCCTTTATTCCGTTTCGCCAAGAGTAAATACCACAATAAAACTTTGCAGAATATTACGAATAGTTACAGCTACATTAAACTATAAAGACGAGTTTAATTTAGACTTCAAACATCTTCTTTTTAAAAAGATTTACGACAACATTGTTTTCACTTTACATAAAAACAAAACGGTTAAACACACGCAAGTAGAAACTTTGTATCTACTTATAGCACTTGGCGAACTTGGCAATAAATATTGGCTTACAGAAGACGTACTTGCAAGTTATTTATGTATTAAGGTTGATGAGAAAACAAAGGATTTTTATTCAGATACAGAGCTAAATTACTTTTCAATAGTTGTTTCACTTTTCTATATGAAAGATAAAATCCGTTTTAAAAAACTTCGTGATTTTATCTTACAGAGATTAGTAGATAAATTTGAAAATGTTGATTATGGCGACAGAATTAAGAAAGCAGAATTAATTTTACTTTTGTTTGACATTATTGCATATCCATTTGTAAATATTGATACTATAAAACGAAAACTGCTAACATTATACAAGATTACAGATGTGGATTTGCAAACAAATATTATTAACGCAAGAAACAATTGGTTTACAGATTGGTCAGAGTTTGACTTTGGAAAAGCTCTTGACGCAAAACAAAGCCAAGAAGTATATTAAGAAACTGAAACAGTCCGACCGTTAACGCCATAGGTGGCACACACACAAGCAGAGTTAAACATTACTATAAATGAGGTGTTTGACGACAAGAGCAGCAGGGACTGGCTGCTCTTTTTTTAAAGACAAAACAGAAATAAAAAAACGATAAAAACATGGTAAAAAACGGCACGACAAAAAATGAACAACATAACGACAGACAGAAAAGCACAGCCACCAACAGCGGTTTGGCGTAATGGGGGCAGACGTGGTAAATTGAACAGTTGTGCTTCTAATAAACATTTGTGGTATATTGACAGTGAAGTGCTCCGAAAGCCCCCACTACGCCAAGCCGCAAACCGTTATAGGTAAGCGTAAAAGACGCCACAACGACAAATGAACATAGACTTTGACAACATATTTCAACACGTAATTCCGATGGACGACTTTCGACTGAAATGGCGTTTTACAGAAGAGAAATATGATAAGTTGCCCGACCAACATCTTGACCAACTAAAACCTTTAGACAAAGAAGCAGCTAAATTTTTGTGGGACTATATTGCTAAGACAAATTTGCACAACGACACACCATTTAAAAAGGACTTTTTTCGGACAATTGACAACGCAAGAATTTTAGACGGCAACGAAAAGGAAATTAAGAAATGGCTTTACCATCGGGGACTACCATTTGACAAACCTGTTTTCCTTTCTTGGGACCAGACAGACGCAATGATTGTTCCCTGGAAACTTTTAATAAAATACTTCGACAGCTTTTATTATGGTTCATCGGACGACCTAACTGTAATTGACCAAAGTTTAAATTGGGCTTTGCTATTTTATCACGAAGACGAAATTTATTTTGGAACTAACAAAGACTTTAAACCAAGTGAAACATTTGCAGACATTGACTTTATTTGGTAGCAGCAAATTAGACAGAACGCCTACCTATAACAGGCGTTTGGCAAAAAAGCGGGTTCAGTGCTCAAATGAAGTTTTGTATTTCGCATCAAGTGCAGTGCTGGTAGACAGTTTAGTGCTTCGAAATCCGCTTCTTCGCCAAGCGCCAAACCGTTATAGCCAATGGTAGGACGACACTCCGAACATTGAACAGACAACCAAAACTTAAACAGAGAGCAAACCATTTTTACAACGAGTAAGCTAACACTCATTTCCGACCCTTCTGTATTTTTTATTTTTTCCACCGCACTTTTTTTAATTCAATTTTATTGCCACTACACAAGTGGCACATTTGGTTTTGCCCCGACACTCAAAGCCAACACTCCGCAAAACCAAAAGAGCCACTTTTTTGCCCACTCACAGAATGAATAAACAATAAATCAAAATTTTATTTGAATTTCATTTGTCCAATTGAAAATTAGTTTCTACTTTTGTGAGTGAATACTAACTAACATAAAAATAAATTAGACAAGTATGCAAGAATTTACAGACAGGCAAATTGAAATAATGGAAGCGGCTACCAACCGTATTTCAAAATATGGCATTCAGAATTTGACAATTAAAACTTTAGCTGAAGACATTGGCTTATCTGAACCTGCATTGTACAGACATTTTAAAAGTAAAAATGAAATCTTATTGAGCTTGTTGGAATACTTTAAAACAGAAATGAAAAATCGTATTCAGTCTATTTCTTTTAAACCGACAGACACTACTGCTGACGAGTTAAGAGCAATTTTTAATTCTCAGCTACAAACTTTTACTAACAAACCAGCAATAGTGAGTGTCATTTTTGCAGAAAGCATTTTCCATTTTGATGAAAGTTTGAGTAATAAAGTAGCTGAAATTATGGATATGATGCAGGAATATGTGAAAGCAAACATAACAAAAGGTCAAGAAAAAGGGCAATACAATAAATTGATTGGAGCTTCTACCCTAACAACCATAATTATTGGCGGAATGAGGATGACCGTACTGAAATGGAAATTATCGGGACATAAATCAAATCTTGTTAAGGACGGGAAAACGGTCTTAGATGGAATGTTGAAAATGATTGAAAAAAATTAAAAATTACGAATTATAAATTAGAAATATGAAGAAAATATTTGTCTTAGGAATGAGTGTTTTACTTTTGTGGAGTTGTAACAATACCACTGAAAAAGCAACGGAAAAGCAGGAAACAGAAACCCATGCAGAACATCAACACGATGAAAGTTCAGAAGCTATTGAACTCAACAATGGAGAAAAATGGTTGGTGAACGAAGAAATGAAGCCTTTTGTAATGAAAGGCGAAGAATTGGTAAATGCTTATATCCAGAATAATCAGGCAGATTATAAAGCATTAGCTCAACAATTAAAAGAGCAAAATGACCAGCTAATAAGAAGTTGTACAATGGGCGGAAAAAGCCACGATGAATTACACAAATGGCTACACCCACATCTTGAAATTGTAAAAGCATTGGAAGATGAAAGAGATGCAACTAAAGCAAATGAAACCGTTTTGCAACTACAACATTCATATCAGCAATATCACCAGTATTTTAACTAAATAATAATTGAGATGAAATTCCAACAAAAATTTACCCTATTTCACAGACTGTTGCATTGGATAATGGCAATTGCAATGCCCATTTTATTCATTACAGGTTTTTTGAGAATGTATTGGATGAATAAAAACAATATTGTTGCTGTTATTGAAAGCAAAACATCGGCAATTCCAAAAGAACAAATGACAGACATTGCAAAGGCAATTAGAGAACCTATGTGGCAATGGCACGAAGTTTTTGCTCACGTAATGATTTTTGCATTTTTAGCACGGATTATTTATATGCTTGTAAAAGGTATTCGTTTTCCAAATCCCTTTAAAAGCAATCAACCGCTTAAAGAACGCTTACAGGGCTTCATTTATGTTTACTTCTATCTTTTTGTTTTTATTTCAGCCGTTACAGGTATTTGTATTGAAAAAGATTTGTTCTCTACTTACCACGAGCAAATTGAAGCCGTTCATAAATGGGGCATTTATTGGTTTCCCATTTTTATTCTACTGCATTTTGCCGGAATTGTTTTAGCTGAGTTTTCAAGCAAAAAAGGAATTACTTCCAGAATGATTGGAGGAGATTAAATAGCTGAAAAAATTATACAAATGCCCCAATACAATATCCCCAAACAGCTTTCCGGTCTTACGGAAGCGGAGCTAAAAACCTCCCGTGAGAAATTTGGTTTCAATCAGGCAGAAAACACCATAAAAAGTGCCTGGTACACGCTGTTATTTGACATTCTGAAAGAACCAATGCTGCTTTTGCTAATTGCCGTTTCGGTGATTTATGTTATGGTGGGCAATTATTCCGAAGCGCTGTTTATGTTTGGGGCTATCATTGCTGTTTCCGGGATTTCTTTTTATCAAGATAACCGCAGTAAAAAAGCTTTGAAAGCCTTAGAGAAACTGAATGAACCACTCAGCACGGTGATTAGAAATTCTAAAGTGATACAAATCCCTACGCACGACATTGTAGTAGGTGATTTGTGTATTGTTGAGGAAGGAAAAATGATTAATGCCGATGGCAAAATTGTACATAGCAACGATTTTTCGGTGAATGAAGCATCACTTACGGGAGAAAGTTTTTCGGTTTTTAAAAATCCAGAAACAGACGATAATAAGGTTTACAGCGGTACTTTGGTAGTTTCCGGGTTGGCGGTATTCGAAGTAGAAAATATTGGAGCGAAAACTAAACTCGGAACGATTGGTCAGTCTATTCAAAATATCAAAGAAGAAATTTCGCCATTGCAATTACAAATTACAAAGTTTGTAAAGTCGATGGCATTTATAGGATTTGTTGTTTTCTTGATGGTGTGGGCATATAGTTTTTGGCAATCAAGAAACATTGTTCAAAGTTTGTTGGCAGGATTAACCCTGGCGATGTCCATTTTACCAGAAGAAATTCCGGTTGCTTTTACCACTTTTATGGCATTGGGTTCTTGGAAATTGATGAAACAAGGTGTTATCATCAAGCGAAGCAGTATAGTTGAAACTTTAGGAAGCACTACTGTAATTTGCACCGACAAAACGGGAACGATTACCGAAAATTCAATGAAACTGAAAGCTCTTTTTGATTTTAAATCCAATCAGGTTTTTGATGATACAAGTTTTGATAAATCTGAACTATCGGAGCTCATTCAATTTGCCATGTGGAGCAGCGAACCCGTTCCTTTTGATCCAATGGAAAAAACCTTGCATAAGGTGTATGAAGAAACTCAAACATCTGACCAAAGAAAAGATTTTCAAATGGTGCACGAATATCCGTTGGAAGGCAAACCACCGTTGATGACCCATATTTTTGAAAACAATTTGGGAGAAAGAATCATTGCTGCCAAAGGTGCACCGGAAGCTATTCTTGCGGTTTCTCAACTTTCTGAAGATGAAAAAGAAAACTTGAGTCAACAAATTCAGGAATTTGGAAAACAAGGTTGTCGGGTATTGGGCGTTGCCAAATGTGATTTTAAAGGAAATAATTTTCCTGAAAAACAACAGGAATTCAACTTCGATTTTCTTGGGTTTACAGTATTTTATGATCCGCCAAAACAAAACATTCAACAGGTTTTCAGAAAAATATATGATGCCGGAATAAAAGTAAAAGTAATTACCGGAGACAATGCCGATACCTCAAATGCCATCGCCCAACAAGCCGGCATCAAAAACAATAGTCCTGCAGTAAATGGTTCTGAAATAACGCAACATTCAGAAGCTGAACTGATGGCACTTTCAAATGAAACCACCTTGTTTACCCGTATGTTTCCAGAAGCTAAACTATTAGTTGTTAATGCTTTGAAACAATCAGGAGAGATCGTGGCCATGCTGGGTGATGGTGTCAATGATGCACCGGCACTCAAAGCGGCTCATATTGGTGTGGCAATGGGCAACAAAGGAACAGAAATAGCCAAAGCTGCAGCAGCCTTGGTTATCACCAACGATGATCTGGACAAACTCATTATAGGAATAGAAGCAGGCAGAAGGATTTATACCAATATCAAAAAAGCCATTCAGTATATTATTTCCATTCACATCCCAATCATATTGACGGTTTCTCTACCCTTGTTTTTAGGCTGGATTTATCCCAATATTTTCACTCCGGTCCATGTGATATTTTTAGAATTAATCATGGGTCCAACCTGCTCTATCGTTTATGAAAATGAACCTATAGAAAAGAATGCCATGCAGCAAAAGCCACGAAAAATGACAGAAACCTTTTTAAATTGGCGGGAATTAAGCATCAGTATTATTCAAGGATTGATGATAACTGTTGGTGTATTATTCGCCTATCAATTGGCTGTTCAAAGCGGAAGCAATGAAGAAACAACAAGAGCGATGGTTTTCACTACACTTATTTTTGCCAATGTGTTTTTAAGTTTGACCAACCGTTCTTTTACTTATAGTCTTTTTGAAAGTTTTAAAAATAAAAACATCCTGTTTCCATTAATAACTTTGGCAACTCTAATTTTGCTATTCGCCATTTTATACATACCAGTATTTTCAAACTTCTTCCATGTAAGTAGTTTGAATTTAAAAGATTTGGGAATTACAGTACTGATTGCACTGGTGTCTGTTTTGTGGTTTGAGTTGTATAAATGGAGGAAGAGAAGGAGTCAATCAAACTTTTAAAAAAAATAGTTTGCACAATCAAAATAATAATTTTACTTTTGTGAGTGAACACTAACTAACTTAATTATAATAGTATGGCAACATTTGAGAAAGAGATAATATTCAATCTGGAAAATTCAATTGAATACACAGATGGAGGCGTTATCAGCAA
>JAHBTI010000014.1 GCA_019638705.1 Bacteroidota bacterium | reverse complement strand
TTAAATAGCAACTGTTTTGAATGGACAGTACGCTCACCGTCCATGTGCCGGGCATACTTACTACCGTGAATTGATTAGTAGAATACAAAGTACCGTTAGGGGTAAAAAAACTGTAACTCAACGCACCACCCGGAACAGGTGTAGAGTTGGCGTTTACAATGTTCAGCACCGTTAAACTGTGGTTGCTGCAACCTACGGTAAACCCTCCGTGATTGGACAAGGTGCCTGTGCTGCTCACCTGAAAGGTTGGTGTGCCGGGTGAAGTAAGAATACTGAACGTTATTGGTGTTGAAGAACAACCGTTCTCATTATTGGTTAAGATATATGTATAAGTGCCAATGCCGCCGCCATAAATAGCGGGATTGGAACTCATGTTTACATTGCTTGCAGGGTAAGGCGAAAAGAAACTATGAGTGATGTTCAGTGTAGGGCTTTGCGCGGTTGCCGTTATGGTTTGCACCACAGGGTTGCTGCAATCAATAATCTGTAAACTTGGTGTGAGGGAAGCCACCACAGGGGGCGTGGTGTTTTCAACTATATTAAAGGTGTGAGTTTCCGTGCAGCCAGATGTGGGGTTTACGCCTGTTACTGTCCACGTTCCTACGTTAGTTTGGTCAAAGGTGTTTACCGTGCCTGTTAATGGAAATGATGTAATACTTGACCAGGTGTAGTTTAAAGCGGCATTGCTGGTGAATATTTGTATGATTGGATTGGAGCAAGTGATGGAGTAGATGCCGTTTGAAAATGGGAAGAAAGTGAAATTTGCCTGTGCCTGGCTTGAAACGGAAACAGTTGCAACGGCTTGGTTGGTGCAACCTGCTGTGGCTGCACCAACCACCCAATACAGCGTGGTAACATAAGGATTAACCGTAAAAACATTTCCCGATGCAAGGCTGCCGCCTGCGTTAAACCAAGTATAAGTGTTTGCGCCTGTGGCAATGAGCGTGGCGGTGCTTCCACCGCAACTAACGGAAGGGTTTATAACGGAAATATTTATGGCAGGAGGCGTACAAAAACTAAAGTGAAACACACGCTTCATAATGGGGCAAGCAGCCTGAATATATCATTACTGAATCTGCTGTGGCAGGTGCGGTAATTTGCATGGTGGGCGTTGTGCTTCCGTTGCTGTACCAATAATAAGAGGTGGCATTGGAATTGTAAACATTTAAAATGGTATCATTAGCTAAAATACTTACAACAGTTACCGAGCGCGTGTAATTGGCAGGGCAAGGATTTGGAAAATTGGTATTGTATGTGCTATTTGCTGCTGTGGCAAAAGGTGCAGACATAAATTGCGGGGGAAAAGAAGTTGAAAATGGCGCAAAGGTAATGGCACTTACCGCTAATGGCGTGGGCGAATAACAAGACAATTGCAAGGTTGTGTCTAATTTTAAAACGTTAATATCAGATAAACCCGTGCTTGGATTTTCGGCAGAATAGGTAAAATATAATAAGTTACTTTTTGTATCGCCGCCATTACCAAGATTATTTACAAAAGGTAATTCTTTTAAAGTTGGTGAGCCGTATTTATTACATACAAGAGGATTTCCATTCATGTCTGTTTTTAAAATAAATACGTCAGCACTGTTTGGACTATTGGTGTTAAGATAACCTCGTAAATAAATTCTATTTCCTATCACGTTTACTTTTTCAGCGTTTTCACCATTAGAAGCCGAGATGTTGTATATCTTATCCCAAATTACGTTACCCGAAGTGTCTAATAACATCATTCCCGAGTAATAATCAACGCAGCCTCCCGAACAATTCTCGTCAGAATGATACATTAGAAGTAGTTGCGTAGAATTGACAAAAATTAAATCACGTGGATACATACGACAAGAAGCAGAAGCGTCTTTGTGTAAATATTTAAACCAAATTGGATTTCCGTTTGAATTATATTTTATCAAAGTAGCACGCATTTTATTTGTACCAACCTGAACATAACTTCTTCCCGAACTATAAAAAGTTCCGTCAGTAGGATTAATGTCAGTTCCCGCCTCCATATCATCAATACCGTTGTTCAATTGAAATCCTATAAGATTGGGTTGAGAAATTATTGCGCCTGTGCTTGCGGAAACAATGACATTTTTATTATCTGCATAAACACCGTTAGGAAATATTGGATATTCAACTCCCATGCAAATATATTCGTTCACATTTTTTTCAATAATGCGAGATAAGTATAAATTATTTCCGTTAAAATTATTGTTCCAAATAAAATTTCCGTTAGCAGGATTTATTTTGAAATAACAACAGCGATATACGTTTCCAACAATGGTCATGCCTGTTCCAATTACATATCCGTCGCTTGTCATACTTAAATAGTTTGCATAACAGGGCGCAGGTTGAAACTTAAATGTTTTAGCCCAAATAATGCTGTCGGCATTGCTTAAATACATTACCAAAGCACTATCGTTTTTTGAACCGCCAATAAAATAAGAACCATCGGGTTTTACATAAATAGCTGCTGAACGCTCGTTGGAGTTTGCTGTGCCAATAGAGATAAATTTAGGTGTGTTGGGTTGAGAAACAATCCTAAAACAGAGGAATAAAAAAAATAAAGAAAGTATTTTTTTCATAACGCATACTTGGCTGATTGTAAATGTATTGTTTTTTGACGGCAATAGTTACGCTGTCCGATACATTTCATCAAACATTTTCCCCACCGTTTTTAAATCATATTTGTTTTTTAACTGTTCGGCAATGTGTGCATTGTTGTATGATGTGTTGTAACAAGCCAATATTTTTTCTTTCCAATCGGGAACCGTGTTGTTGGTTACAAAACCGTTTGAAGTATTAATCGCTTCCAAAGCAATGCCCACAGGACTTACCACAGAGGGCAAGCCGCACATCAGGGCTTCGGCAATAATTACAGAAAACGTTTCAAATTCAGAGCCGTGTAAAAATATATGGCTTTTGTTTAACGCCGTGCATAATTCGCGGCTGTTTAAATTCCCCGGATATTCTATGGGAAAAGGATAATTGTTTTGTTTCACTTTTTCTAAATACACACCGCTTCCTGCCAACACTACTTTAAAGTTTTTGATTTTATTTTCTTCCAATAATTGTTTTAAAGGATCTAAAAAATAAAATGGATTTTTATGCTGCCCCCAGTGAGCGGCGGCAATGAACGTGAATACTTCATTTTTTTGAATGTTTGCATCGTAATAAAATTCTTTGGCATCAATCACATTCGGAATAATGTGAAACTTATTGTTGTGCGTGTGTTTTTTTACGGTGTCTTCTAATTGTTGAGAAACACACACAATGGCATCGGCTGTGTTTAAGGTCTTTTTTCCTGCTCCTTTGTATAAACTTACGCGAAAAAATTTATCAACTTTAGTCCATTCTTCTGTGATAATGTGTTTTAAATGTAATTTGCGCGAAAGCCAATGCCCCACAACACTGCACGGAAAAAGAATATTGGAATGAAGAATATTAAAATTGTGTTTTTGCAAATGTGTGCGAATGTATTTTTTCAGAATAATGTAATGCAGGGGCAATAACACATACAATAGTTTACTGAAAACCGATTCAAAATAAATTCGGTGGGTTTCAATGTTTGCCTCGTCTGTTTCAATATTTACAGTTTTTTTGTATAAAGAATTGCTTTTAAGAAAGGTAAGCGAAAGCACCACAACCTTGTTGTTTATTGCAATGGCATGGGCGTGGCGTTTTAAAAATATCCCGAAACTTTTGTTACTTTTGTTCGGATACCAATAAGTTAAAAATAATACAGAATTTGCGTTCATAAATCAGTTTAAAACGCTCCAAAGTTATAAATACTCTAATGATAATATATAATAAACACATAAATACTTTATTGAGGAATTTATTTAAACCATTTTCAAAAATTATTCCTGCAAAGTATAAATTTCCTGTTTACGGCATATTTACCGTTCGCGGAAACAATGTTCCGCCCTTTAAAGTTTCATCAAACCCGACAAGTTATTTTTCAAAAAAAGTGTTTTGGGACGGCGTTGAGGGATTTGAATTTAATTCCGTAAAAGTATTTTGTGAACTCGTAAAAAACTCCGAAACATTTTTTGACATCGGCGCAAACATTGGTTATTACTCACTTTTAGCTTCTGCCATTAAAAACAAAAATATTCTGGTTTATGCTTTTGAGCCAATGCCTTCTGCATTTGATTTTTTAAAAGAGAATATTTCAATCAATCATTTTTCAAATGTTCAACCGCAATTACTTGCACTTTCAAATGAGAAAGGCACAGCAACTTTTTATTCTATCATTAATGAAAAGTTTAAAAAGTTTCCGCAACTGACAGGTGACGGTGGTTTAAGTGAAGTTCAATCAGGACAACGTACCAAAATAAATTTTGAAGTAAAAATTGATACGTTGGATAATTTTGTTGTTGAACATTTGAACGGTAAAAAAATAGATTTAATAAAATTAGATACCGAAGCAAATGAACACCGTGTACTTTCGGGGGCTGACACTGTTTTGAAAACTCATCGCCCTTTAATTCAATGCGAGATTTTGAAAAACCAAATTGAAAAAGAAATTGAAGCTATAATGAATAAATACGATTACTTGTATTTTCTTGCCACAGATAAAGGATTACAACCTGTGGGTTCATTCATAAACAACAATTCTCAATTTGTAGATTACTACTTAGTGCCAAAAGAAAAAAAACATTTGGTTGAGAAATTTATAATTTGATAAATTGTAATATTTCTGTCAAGAAAATCACAACAACCGAGATTAGCATTTTCATGATAAAACAAAAGTTTGCAATCTGCAAACTTTTGTTTTATCTTTGTACGGTGAAAGTTCTTGTAAAGCGCACCATACATTATTACATTCATAAATACCCGTTGGCAGAAAAACCTTTACTGTTGTGGGAAAATGAGTTTTCAAAACCGGAGTTTAATAATTTTAATGAAATAAAAAGCGTTTACAGGAATGCAAGTGTTGTTGGTAACAGCAGGATTGTGTTTAATATAAAAGGTAATGATTACAGATTGATAGTGTCCCTGAATTTTGAACAAAAAGCCTGTTACGTTATTTGGTTTGGTACACACAAAGAATATGATAAAATAAACGCAGAAACAGTTATTTTTGATAAGAGTATAAATAATTTTAGAAAGGATAAGTAATGAACTGGACAATTTTAAAAAACGAAAAGGACTATACTAAAGCAAGTGAACGCTTAATGGAAATTTTTGAAGCTAAACCCAACACACGCGAAGCAGACGAGTTAGCTTTGTTAATTCTGCTGATTGAAGATTACGATAATAAGCATTACCAATTACCACAAGTTGATGTACTGGAAGCAATCAAAGAAAAAATGGAAGAACAAGGCTTAAAAAATAAAGACCTTGAACTTGTGATAGGCAGTAAAGGGCATGTTTCGGCAATACTTTCGGGCAAACGTGAACTTACATTGAAAATTGCCACACGCTTAAAAAATTACTTTAATCTGCCCGCCGAATTGTTTCTACAAGCGAGATAATTTTAAAAAATAATGGGCGAAATAAAAAAACAATCCATTAACAACACGCTGCTTAGTTACATTGGCGCGGGTTTGGGTTTTGTTATTATTTACATTCAGCCACATTTAATTTCTTCTACCGACATTGGTTTAATCCGTTTGCTCTATTCATTTTCGTGGCTTGTGGGTATAGTTATGCCCTTTGGTATGAGCAGCGTTACCATACGTTATTTCCCAAAAATTAAAAACGATGAAAATAAACACAACGGTTTTTTTGCCTTGCTGTTATTGCTTTCTACGGCGGGTGCGTTTATCATTGCACTGTTGATGTACGCCAACACATCTTTTTTCATTTCGTATTATCAACGCTCACCCGAATTTTCAAAATATTTTAATGAGGCAATTGTTTACGCTTATATTTTGTCGCTGATTTCGGTGTATTCGGTCTTTTCTTCATCATTGATGAAAACAACGTTTACGGTTTTTCTCACCGATATTTTTACAAGGGTAGGGCAGTTGGTTTTGGTAGTCATTTATCATTATCAACTCATCAATCAACAGGCATTTGTTTTTGGCTATATCGGCATTTTTTTACTGCAATTAATTTTGCTTATCACTTATTTAATCAGCCACAAAGCGGTGTCTTTTAAAATAAAATTTTCGTTTTACAAAACCTTAAACCTGAAAGAAATTTCTTTTTTCGCGCTGCTGATGATGCTCACGGCGTTTGCTTCGCTCGGCATAAAATTTATTGACCAATTGATGGTGGGGCATTTCTTAAACGAAAAATTAGTGGGAGTTTATGCTACTTGCGTGATGATGTGCGCCGTTATGGAAATTCCATTTAACAGCTTGGAGCGTATTGCCCTGCCAAAAATTTCGCACGCATGGCATATTAACGATGTAAAAGAAGTGGAAAAAATTTATGAGATGAGCAGTCGTTATCTGTTTTTTATCGGCAGTATTTTGTTTTGTTTTCTGTGGGCAAGCATTGATTTAATTTTTATGTTTCTTCCGCAGGAGTATCACGCAGGAAAAATGGCGTTTTATGTGGTGTCGTTTTCATCGTTGTTTAATCTGCTCACAGGCGTAAACTCTTCGGTAATTATGATGTCGCACAAATATTTTGCGGCTTCGGTGTTTTTGTTGGTGCTGATTGTTGTTTCATTTGTTGCCAACAATTTATTGATTGAACCTTTGGGTATTACAGGTGCAGCCCTTGCCACACTCATTGCAATAGGCGCGTTTAATTTTTTAAAATACGTTTACATTCTCATTCGGTTTAAAATGCAGCCGTTTTCCAAACACACATTTTATATTTTTTGTTGCCTTGTGGTTTCACTGGTGTTTATTTTGTTGTTGCCAAATTCGCTCAATGTTTTCCTGAAAACCTTTTTGGGTTGTGCGTTTACAGGCATTGCGTTTGGGTTACTAAACATTCGTTTTGCCATTATTGACGAAGTGAATAAGGTGTTTAAACGCTTTGGGCTGATGAAACGGCATTAAAACACCACACTCAAATTGAGTTTTATTACCACATTCTCTTTCATATCAGCCGAAGCGTAATTGCCGTAATGATAAAAAATACTCGCTCCCAAGCCGCTTATGTTTGAAATTAAAATATTTTTTAAACGAATACCCGCTTCCGAATACCCTTGTTTGATGTCGGCTAAAGGCACATTAGCAGAAAAATTAGTTTTGTTTTCAAGCGAACCGATGATGTAATTGTGAACCAATTCAATTTCGGGTTTTGTGTATTTGTAACGTTTGGTGAGTTGCCCCGAATTAAGAGCAAAAAATAACGCGGCATATTGCGAACTTGTAAATTGGTTCATCAGCATGGTCTGCATAGTTTTTTCGGCATCTAAATGATACGATTTATTAAACGAACCTTTGTTGTTATAAAGCAAAGAATACGGAACATTGTCCAACACTTTACCTGCCTGAATTTGATACGAAACAAATCCTTTTACTTTGAAATTTATTTTGTGGTCAATGCGCACATCAATTTTTGTGTAATCAAAATTTCCTTTGTAATCGGCAATGGTGTTTGTTAATCCTTTACTCACATTAATAAAAAACGCAGGAAATTTACTTCCCGTAGAAATTAAACGACCGCGCGTTTCAATAAATTTTTCTTTGGGCAGGATTTTAAAATTTATGCCTGCTGAATTGGAAGTAAATATGTTCATCTCCTGCGATAAATCATTGATATAAGCATACCGGGAATTAATTTGTCTTACATCAACATAAGCAGAAAATTTAATGAAATTAAAAACGAAAGCATTGACACTCGCTCTTGAAAAATCAACTTTATCCATACGGCTGATTAAATAATTGCGTGCATAATCAGGATTTATCAAGGCATTGTCTTGTGCATAAAATTGTACACCCGCCGTTTCCGTTACATCTCTCGCGAGTTCTGTCAAAAAGAAAATCGTTTGGCGGTAATTAAAATTTACGCGCAAACTTCCGCCGTACTTCCACATTTTGTCGGTGAAGCCGTAAGCCCCGTAACCGCCAACACTAAACCAACGCGACACTTTTTTGTTGCTGTAAGCGCCCAAACCAAGCCGCCAGCCTTCGTAATCGTTCACCCGCAACATACTTTTCAAGTCTAAATCAATATACGAGATTGGAATTTTTCCTGAAAGCAAAGCATCATACACAAGCAACCTTCGTTCAAAATGTTCGGCTTTGCTCACGCTATCCATAATTCTGTACGTTTCATTCTCTTTTGTGTTTAACGTATCTTTCCGTTTGTTGTTCCAAAAAACGCTGTCTTTTTCCGTGTTCTCTGCTTCAACAACTTCTATGTTTTTGTGTTTTATTTTAAACGCGCTGTCGAGTTTTACGTCTTCCATGTATTGTCTGCTCACCGCTTTTAGCATAGGTTTCAGCGTATCGTTGTTTTCATCGGCTTTCACAATGTCAATTAAAATTTCGGTATTCAGTTGTTTCGGAAACCAATGCACACTATCCACTTTTTGATACAACTGCTGAATTTTTATTCCGTAGCCGCTTGGCGGAATTTCATTTGGTTCAGCCAACACATTGCTTAGCACATATTGATTTTTGTTGATGTACAAAATACCTTTCATGGCTTCAAACTTTTTATTGGGTTTTGGAGCAAATTTTATGAGCAGAGTGGTGTCATTGTTGTTCAGAATTGTATCAATAATTTCAAAATTATATCGCCTGAAAGTACCTTTGTTTAAGGGATTAACATAGTTTAGTCCGATAAGACTAATATTGTTGTCATAAAAAGTAAAGGATTGCATTTGCGAAGCCAATATGCCGAAAATGCCCTGTTTAAATCCCGAAGTTTTGGAAGCAATAATTTTTTCCTGCGAAATGTTTTTGTAACGGTATTTTTTTTCGGTAACGGATTCAATCAACAACAAATAGTGTTTGTCTGTTAATTCTTTTATGTTTTTGAATTTCGCTGTATCAAGGGTGTAAAAGTTTTCATCGCCCAATTTATTACTCAACGTAAAATACGTTTTTGAATAGGTGTTGCACAAATAATAAGGTAAATTATTTATGTCAAATTTCTCTTTGTTTTCAATTACCTTTCTAATAACAACATTGGCAGGGTTTTCTTTTGGCGAAACAACAATTTCGGAAAGCGCGATACCGCTTAATTCCAAAGAAATGATGTTGTTTTTTTCAAAGCTCAATTCAGAAACTAAAACCGTTTTGGTTTTATAACCAATCATTTGAAAAACAAGTTGTGTGGAATTTTCAGGAAGTTCCAATTCAAAATTTCCGTCTAAGTCGGCGGTAGTGCCCTGATGTCCTTTGTTTATGGCAACGGCAACAAACGGCACGGCTTTTTTAGTGTTTGCATCAACAATTTTTCCTTTAACAGTTTGCGCCTGAACATGAACACTCACGCAAAAAAACAACAGCGCGAAAAAGAAGTTTTTGAAAGGTTTTTGTATGCCGAAAATTTTCATAAAAATATAAGCAGTGTAAATATAACGATAGCATACAAATTACATGAATGAACAGAAATAAAGGAATATTTCATCATAACTTGTCAATAATTAAATCGTAAATCAAAAATTCATTTTGTATTTTCGCTTTTCGTATGATGTTTGTTTACCCCTTGTTTTTATGGGCTTTGGCAGCCGTTTCCGTTCCAGTCATCATTCATCTTTTTAATTTTCGCCGCTACAAAAAAGTTTACTTCACCAATGTCAAGTTTTTGAAAGAATTGCAGCAGGAAAGCAAATCCAAATCGCGCCTCAAAGAAATTTTGATTTTGATTGCGCGTTGCTTGGCAATTATCTGTTTGGTGTTGGCATTTGCGCAACCTTTTATTCCTTCAAAAAATTCAGCCGCAAAAATTTCGGGAACAAGTGCCTTGAGTTTGTATATTGATAATTCATTCAGCATGGAAAATGTAAACAAGCAAGGTGCTTTGCTTGACATTGCCAAAACCCGCGCCAAAGAAGTGATTAAAGCCTTTGGCAATGCCGATAAATTTCAAATCATCACCAACGATTTTGAGGGAAAACACCAACGTTTTTATACTAAAGAAGATGCCCTGAACGCCATTGAGGACATTAAAATTTCTTCTGCCGTGCGCGAATTAAACGATGTGCTGAAACGCCAAAGTGATTTTCTTAATTCATCGGGAATAAATAACAAAAAAATTTATGCTTTTTCCGATGCGCAGCGTTCAACATTCAATCTTGAAAATCTGAAATTGGACACTACGATTAAAACAACCATTATTCCTTTACAGGCAAATCAGGTGAATAATGTGTATGTGGACACTTGTTGGTTTGAAACGCCTTTGCAACAAAAAGGCTTTATTCAAAAACTTCATGCAAAAATTGTAAACAATGGAAACGCTGATATTGACGCGGGTTCTGCTAAATTGTATTTAAACAAACAGCACATCGCCATTGCTTCTTTTTCCTTAGATGCCAATTCAAAAACAGAAGTGCTGTTTACCTTTGAGTGCAAGCAAAGCGGCTTCAATTTCGGTTCGGTAAAAATTGAAGATTATCCCATAACCTTTGACGATGAATTATTTTTTGCGTTCAACTCAAAAGTAAATATCGCTGTAAGCCTTGTAAACGGAAGAAATCAGAGTAATGAAAATTCTTTTTCGGCTTTACTTAAAAACGACAGTTTATTTAATTTCCGCTCTTTTTCTGAACAAACTATTGATTACGCTGCGTTTAAAAACAGCGATGTGATTATTCTCAATCAATTGTCTGAGCTAAGCAGCGGTTTGGTTTCCGAACTTTTGAAATTTACCGAACAAGGCGGTGCTTTGGTGATTGTTCCGAATGAAAAATTGGAAATCAATTCATATAACGAAGCCATGAAAACCTTGCAGTTACCGCGTTTTGAAACATTGGACACTTCCAAGCTGAAAGTGAATAAAATAGAATTAGCTTCCGGATTTTATGCGGGCGTGTTTGAAAAAACGGAAGAACGCATGAATTTACCGTTGGTGAACAAGCATTTTAAATTTCAAAAAACAGGCAGAAATAATTCGGAAGCAATTTTGATGTTACAAAACGCAGACGATTTTTTAAGCAGGAACAAACTCAATAATGCCGTGTTGTATCTCTTTTCCGCGCCCATGAACGAGAGCGCAAGCAACTTTGGTAAACACGCTTTGTTTGTTCCAACGCTGTATCAAATTTGTTTCAGCAGTTTAAAATCCGCGCCTTTGTTTTACACAACAAATTCTAACGTGGTAATTAATTTAAAAAATGATTTGAGTGTTCAGGAACAACCGCCGCACATCAGAAACAGCAATGGAAACATTGATATTATTCCCGAAATGCGAATTGTAAATAATGCTTTGTCTTTGTTTACGCGCAATCAAATTTCTCAAACGGGATTTTATGAAGTGAGCAGAAACAATAGTTCTTTATTGCCTTTGGCGTTTAATTTTTCACGACAAGAATCCGATTTACAATCCTATTCGGCTGATGAAATAAAAAACATTATTTCGGAAAAAGGCTTTAAAAATTTGAGTTTAATTGAAGACACAGGCGCGGATATTTCGGCGCAAGTGCTGCAAATAGCCGAAGGAAAAAAGTTGTGGAAATTATTTTTACTTTTAACCTTGTTATTCATTGCGCTTGAAGCGGCGTTATTACGATTATTAAAATAAAACACTATGAATATTCTCATCAAACAGGCAAAAATCATCAACAAACAAAGTGAGTTTCACGAAAAAGTGTTTGATATTTTGATTGAGGGCGGTATCATCACGGCGATTAAAAAATCGGTGTCGCCAAAAGGAAATGTAAAAGTGATTGAGGGAAATGATTTACACGTTTCGCTTGGCTGGGTGGATATGCAATCTGCCGCCTGCGACCCCGGATTTGAACACAAAGAAACTTTGGAAACGCTTGTCAAATCTGCTGCTGCGGGAGGCTTTACTTCGGTCTGCGTTCACAATTACAATCAACCTGCTTTGGATAACAAAGCGCAGATTGAATACATCGTCAATAAAACACAAAACAAAATTGTAGATGTGTTGCCATTCGGAACAATTACCGTTGAGGGAAAAGGAAAAGATTTGTCGGAAATGTTTGACATGAAATCGGCGGGTGCATTGGCGTTCAGCGACTACAAACACGCCCTTAAAGATGCGGGAATGGTGATGCGCGCTTTGCAATATTCGGCAAACATTAATTCATTTATCATCACGCATTGCGACGATGAAAGTATTTCTCACGGCGGAAATATTAACGAGGGTGAAATTTCTGTGATGCTTGGTTTAAAAGGCATTCCCGCTTTGGCGGAAGAACTGATGTTGCAACGCAATTTGGCAATTTTGGAATATGCGGGCGGAAAAATGCACATTCCAACCGTGAGCACAAAAGCAAGCGTGGACTTAATTAAAAAAGCAAAAGCCAACGGATTGAATGTTACTTGCGGTGTAGCGGCAATTAATTTATTGTTGGACGAAACTGTGCTGAAAGAATTTGACAGCAATTACAAAGTAAACCCGCCCCTGCGAACAAAAAAAGATGTGCAGGCTTTGCGCAATGCCGTTGAAAGCGGTGTGATTGATGTAATCGTCAGCGACCATTTGCCACAAGATGTGGAAAGCAAAGAATTGGAATTTGATTTGGCAGATTTTGGCATTATTAATTTGCAAACGGCTTTCAGTTGTGCTTTACAAGGTATGGGCGAAGAAACTATTTCTGCCATTGTAGAAGCATTCACCACCAAACCACGCGACATTTTAGGATTAAATGCTTTAGAAATAAAAGAGAACGCGGAAGCCAATCTCACTTTGTTTTCCTTAAACGAAGAAACCGTATTGAATGAAAAAACAAATTTCTCAAAATCGCGCAACACTCCTTTTTTAAATCAAGCCTTAAAAGGTAAAGTGATTGGCGTGGTGAACGGATGGAAAAGTTATTTTAATTAGTTTTGTGAGGGATATAAACAAGTTGATAGGCATTATGAAGACAAACATTATGAAATATATATTGACAATTATTTCTCTGACTTTAATTTGGAGTTCTTGTTCTAAAGACAAAGCAGCTAAAACTTTTGAGCGCGACAAAAATATTTATATTGCATTAACAAACGGCAAAGAAAAACAACTGACCTTTAACCAAAGTGACTCTGACCCCATTTTAGTTGCTGACAAGAGATATGTTGTATTTGTTCGTTCTCAAGGTTCTCGTTATAACCATCAGACAAAAAAGATAATGAAGGTGAACATAGATGACTTAGCCGAATCAATCATTACTGACCAAAAGCCATATAAAGATGAATGGGGTAAACAGATGTATCAAGTTCAAAGTTTAACCTTATCCTTAGATAAAAAATTCATTCTGTTTACAACTGAAAAATATGCAACAGGTAGTCAAATGGTAAAGGTAAATCTTGATAATGGAGAATGGACGGAAATGTTTTCTGCCGAAGTCTTTGAAATAATTGATAAAGGCAAATACAAAGGATATTTCCTTGCAGGACAAAGTACTATTGAAGATTATGGGCGTGATATTTATTATAGACTCCTTAATGACTCTGGACGAATTATTAAAAAATTCAGCGACGAAGAAAGTATGCGAGCATTTAAAAATGAGCTTAAATAACACCCCACACTTGACTTGACCCGCGCTAACATATGGATTGCAGGAAAATTCAGTTAGTAAGAAATTCTTACGAACTCCCCCGCTCCGCAGGATTTTTGAGCGTAAGCAAGAGCAGAGGTAATCCTGTGGCAGTTGTATGGTTTAAATTTTTAGCGTAATTTCAAACTTATGAATTACCTCGCTCACGCTTTTTTATCAAACAACAACAAAGGCTTGCTTGTGGGTAATTTTATTGCCGACCATATTCGCGGGAATAATTTTGAAAATTTCTCGCCCGAAATAATTGAAGGCATTCGCTTACATCGCAAAATAGATGCTTTTACAGATACTCACCCTGAATTTAAAAATGCCAAACGGATTTTCTATAAAGATTTTGAAAAATACAGCGGCGTTTTAATTGACATTTATTTTGACCATTTACTTGCCAAAAACTTTGAGCAGCACAGCAAGGTAGTTTTGCCCGATTTTTCTCAACAGGTGTATTCGGTGTATAAAGAGAATGAAACTATTTTGCCTGTGGGCAGTTCGCGTTTTTTGGGCTATGTGCTGAAAAACAATATTTACACGGCTTACGCTGATGTAAACGGCATTGAAAAAGTGTTGTTTCATTTGTCGCATCGCATTAATCATAATGTGCGATTGGATTTTTCGGTAGAAACGTTTGAAGAGCATGAAACGCAATTACAAGCCGCTTTTGATAATTTTTTTGCCGACATTCGTAAGGAACTATCGCTTTAAAACTCAAACTTTCAACTTATATTTGTCTTATGTTTACAATAGGTCGTATCATTTTCATTGTTTTTTTTGTAGTGCTTTTTATTGCGAGTTTGGTTTGGAGCTACCGTAAAGAGCGCGGTGTAAACCAAACTCATTATAAAAATTCTTACAAAGTGCTGCTGGCACTCATTGCTTTTGTCAGCCTTTTGTTTTTTATTGTGAAGATTAAAAAATTTTTGTAAAGAAATTTTAAGAAATAATTTTCAAAATTTCTTTCAGTTCGTTTAACATCATGGCAGTTGCGCCCCACACAATTTTGTTTTGAATGTCAAAATACGGTGTTTCCGTTCTAAGCGATTTTACCACTTCCACACTCCCTGTTTTTACAAGCTTGTCGTCAAGCAACGTATCAATTGATAATTTCAACACGCTTTTTACTTCGCGTTGCTGGATAATGATGTCGGGATTTTTTGTTTTGCAAAAACCAACAAAAGGCTGCACAAAAAAATTACTTACAGGAATGTATAAATGAGTTAATGCACCAAGCACTTCCAAATCTTTTACCCCGATTTCTTCACAACACTCTCTTATTGCCGTTGCCTGTAAATTTTCATCGTTGGGTTCAAACTTTCCGCCGGGAAGGCTTATTTGCCCACTGTGCGCGCCTTTATAATCCATGCGTTCGGTTAGCGGAATAAAAAAATCATCATTTTCATTTTCGCACAACAATATCATGACTGCACTTTGTTTGTAGTGTATAGCGCGAACTTCATCTTCGTTCATACGTTTGCGAAAAACGGGTGCCATGCGAAATTGCGCTTCCTGCCCCGGCAAAGGTTTTTCTAACTGCTGTTTTAGTTTATATATAAACTCATTCATTCGCCGTGCATATTAACCACATAGGCACATAGTTTGAGTTATTGTAATTTTTACACATAGCGTTGCTTCGCAACAAAACTATGTGTTCTATGTGGTTTTTTTAAGCCTTGAAATTAAGTAAATTTGCGCCACTATCTATTTATGAGCGAATTTAAACTGAACAGCATTGAAGAAGCCCTTGACGACATTCGCAAAGGCAAAGTAATAATTGTGGTGGACGACGAAGACCGCGAAAACGAGGGCGATTTTTTAACTGCTGCGCGAAATGTTACGCCTGAAATTATAAACTTTATGGCAACGCATGGCAGAGGTTTAATTTGTGCTTCGCTTACCGAAGAACGCGCCAAAGAATTGAAATTGGAATTAATGGTTACGTCAAACACCGCGCTTCACGAAACTGCGTTTACCGTTTCTGTTGATTTATTGGGACACGGCTGCACCACAGGCATTTCGGCACACGACCGCGCCAAAACCGTGCAAGCCTTAATAAACCCAAACATGAAAGCTGCCGATTTTGGAAGACCGGGACATATTTTTCCGTTGATTGCAAAACAAGGAGGCGTGTTGCGCCGTACAGGGCATACCGAAGCCACCGTTGATTTGGCATGCATGGCAGGCTTTGAGCCTTGTGGCGTATTGGTTGAAATTTTAAATGAAGATGGTACAATGGCGCGCCTGCCTCAATTAATAAAGATTGCCGAAAGATTTGATTTAAAAATCATCAGCATTGAAGATTTGATTTCGTACCGCTTGGATAAAGAAAGCATTGTTTCACGGCAGGTGGAAGTGCAAATGCCGACTGATTACGGAACGTTTAAATTGATTGACTACAAATTAGAAACCAACGGACAAGAGCATTTGGCTTTGGTAAAAGGCGAGTGGGAAAAAGACGAACCTGTTTTGGTTCGTATGCACTCCTCTTGTGTTACAGGCGATATTTTTGGCAGTTGCCGTTGCGATTGCGGACCGCAATTACACACATCTATGGCAATGATTGAAAAAGCAGGTAAAGGAATTATTGTGTATTTAAACCAAGAGGGTAGGGGAATTGGCTTGCTCAATAAACTAAAAGCATACAAATTGCAGGAACAAGGCTTAGACACCGTTGAAGCCAACGTAGAACTGGGTTTTAAAGCCGATGAACGCGATTATGGTGTGGGTGCGCAAATTCTGCGTGATTTGGGTGTAACAAAAATAAAACTCTTGTCTAACAATCCTAAAAAACGTGCGGGTTTAATTGGTTACGGTTTAGAAATTATTGAGAACGTTCCCATTATAATAAAACCAAATCCTCACAACTTAAAATATTTGCAAACCAAAAAGGATAAGTTGGGGCATTCGTTTTAACATTACTCCGTAATAATTGTGAAATTTTTTTTCAATATCATTTTGTTTGTGTTTGCTTCTGCTCTTTGTTACGCACAGAAAGATGATTATGTTCTTAAAAGCAAACGAAACAATATTGAATTAAAAATAGGTACGCTGAATACTTTAGTAAAAAACGAAAAGCTACATTTTTATCACCAAAAACAATACGCCGATGATTTGCATTATGATTTGGACGTGTTTTATAAAAATCATTATTTGCTCCCTTTTGCAGATTTGAATTACAATCTGCGTGTAAGCAGCGAAAAAAGAAAAGATTGGATTTCATACCTTACACTTGGGGCAGGTTATTCAAGTTTAGTAAACCAAACAGTTCAAAAAGGAATTTATTATGGTGGATATGCACTCTATATTTTTAATGGCACGATACATCATGAGCAGCAATACAATTTTATAAACGTAAACTTAGGTTATAGTTTAAATAAGGTTATACAAAGGCGGTCTTTGTTTACTTTAAGTGTTTTTATTGTACCAAAAATAAACTTTTCAACATGGGAAACTTATACCGAAGAAAACACGCTTTTCTATGTGTACAATGGTGTGGTTTATCCACAAAGCAGTATCGGAAATCGCCAAGAGAAAGTACATTACTATAATAATAATTTTTTTAGAAAGATAAAGTATTATGAAGGACATCCATATAACCCCATTTGGGAATTTAACCTTACTGCCGCATATACCATAGATTTGAAAAAAATAAGGTGCGGTGTTTTTGTGGGATATACATTCTCAAATTATTCATCTAATAAGGACAAAACGTACTTTATCTTCGGTTACAAATTTTTACAGAATTACAATTTAATTAAATATGGTTTAACTTTAAATATTCCGAATTAATATGAAAAAGAAGTTCTGCATAATTTCTTAAATTCGCAGCACTATGGACGAAAAAGCAGCTTCTTTTCTGCACTTGCTCAAAATTATGGACGAACTAAGGGAGCAATGCCCTTGGGACAAAAAGCAAACAATTGAAAGCATCAGACATTTAACCATCGAAGAAACTTTTGAGTTGAGCGATGCTATTCTTAAAAACGATTTAACCGAAATTAAAAAAGAATTGGGCGATATTTTGTTGCACATTGTTTTTTATGCGCGCATTGCCAGCGAAACCAATGCTTTTAACATTAAAGATGTAATTGATGTGTTGTGCGAAAAATTAATTTTCCGACATCCGCACATTTACGGCAATGTGAAAGCAGAAACCGATGAACAGGTAAAACAAAATTGGGAACAATTGAAACAAAAAGAAAAAGGAGGCAATAAAACCGTGTTGTCGGGCGTTCCCAACAGTATGCCCGCTTTGCTGAAAGCATACCGAATACAGGAAAAAGCCCGTGCCGTTGGTTTTGACTGGGAAAAACCCGAACAGGTGTTTGAAAAAGTACAGGAAGAAATTCAAGAGTTTAGCCAAGAAGTAAAAAACAAAAATCAACAAGCGGCTGAAAAAGAATTTGGCGATGTGTTGTTTTCATTAATTAATTACGCACGTTTCTTAAACATTAATCCCGAAGATGCTTTGGAGCAAACCAATCAGAAATTTATTACGCGGTTTAACCACATGGAAAAGCGCGTAAAAGAACAAGGAAAGCAAATTGCCGACTGCAAATTAGAAGAATTGGACAGCTATTGGAACGAAGCAAAAAATTTGTGAAATCATTTTTTAAACATAACGCCGCCGTACTTTTTGTATATCTGATGTTGCTCGGCATTTCCGTTTTTTTTATTTACTCGTATAAAAAAACAGACCTTCATCTTTACATCAATCAGTTGGTAGGAAACAAATTTTTAAATCTGTTTTTTTATTACATCACTTATTTGGGCGACGGCATTGCGGCAGTTTTTATACTGTTTATCATTCTTCTGTTTAACACACGTTTGAGCATTTATTGCATTACTTCGCTGCTTTCGGCAAGTTTAGTTTCTCAAACTCTCAAAAACTTTGTGTTTGATGATATTACGCGCCCTGTTTTTGTTTTCACTTATTTTGAAAAACATCATCAACTGAATAGAGTAGAGGGGCTTAATTTGCACACGCATTATAGTTTCCCCAGTGGACACGCCACACAAGCCTTTGCCATTTTTATGTGTTTGGTTTTTGTAAGTAAAAGCCAAGGTTTAAAATTTTTGTTTTTCACGTTGGCTTTGTTTGCGGCGTTCAGTCGCGTGTATTTGTCACAGCATTGGTTAAGCGATATTACCGCCGGAAGTATGATTGGTACCATTTCAAGCCTATTATTTTATTACATTTTTATTTCAAAAAATAAATTACAGAAATTAGACAAACCGCTTACTGATTTTATAAAACGTTAATGCTTTTACTAAAAAATAACGCCGTTCTTGTTTTTTTAATTGCTCTTATTTCAGCACTTATTTTTGTTCCGTTTATAGGAAACTGTCCGCTTTTTGATTGGGACGAAGTAAATTTTGCCGAATGTGCCCGAGAAATGGTAATATCAGGCAATTACAAAACCGTTCAATTAAATTACCGCCCGTTTTGGGAAAAACCTCCGTTTTTTATATGGCTGCAAGCCGCAAGCATGAATATATTTGGCGTAAACGAATTTGCGGCGCGTTTCCCTAATGCCGTTTGCAGTATTGTTTCCTTGATTTCAATGTTTGTGATTGGTAAAAAATTTCATTCGCAAACATTCGGTTTGGTTTGGAGTTTTTTATACGCTGCCACCTTGTTGCCGCATTTGTATTTCAAATCAGGATTAATTGACCCATGGTTTAATCTGTTTATTTTTTTGTCGGTATTTCATCTTATTCAATTACTCAATAACCCAAACGGAAAAAAAGAAATACGCCATTCACTTCTTGCAGGGCTGTTTTTGGGTTTGGCGGTTTTAACCAAAGGTCCCGCAGCTTTGGTAATTGTGGCGTTCAGCACATTGGCGTTTGTTTTGTGGAACAAACAAATTAAAACCCTGTTCTCACTCAATTTTTTAATGTTTGTTTTTACGGCACTTCTTGTTTCGGGCAGTTGGTTTATTGCCATGTGGCTCAACGGACATCAGGAAATTATTTTTGAATTTATTGCGTATCAAAAACGTTTGCTTGAAACAGGCGACAGCGGACATGACGGACCGTTTGTGTATCATTTCGTGGTGTTGCTCATCGGTTGCTTTCCTGCTTCGCTTATTTTTATTGCTTCTTACGCCAAGTACAAAAATCTTTTGCCTTATCAGCGCTTGTTTCGTAAATTTTTTGTGTGCCTGTTTTGGGTAGTGCTTATTTTATTTTCCATTGTAAAAACCAAAATTGTTCATTATTCTTCCCTGTGTTATTTTCCGCTCACGTTTATTGCCACCATAGGCTTGGTAAATTATTTTCATCAGCTCACCTTTAACCGTTTTTGGAAAATTTTGTACTGGTTTATTACCGTAGTTTTTACCCTTGTCTTTATAGCCGTTGGGTTTATTGAACAAATCAAACTTATTTTATTTAAACACAATATTATTGCCGATGAGTTTGCCGTACAAAATTTGCAAGCCGATGTGCATTGGAGCGGGTTTGAATTTCTAATCGGCTTTGTTTTCCTGCTTGGTGCAACGCTTACATACATGGCATTAAACAAACACAAGCTAAAACTTTTGTATTACGGCTTGGCGGTGAATTTACTGTTTGTTTACCTCGGCATTGCACTCATTATCCCAAAAGCAGAACAATACACGCAGCACGCTGCCATTGAGTTTTACAGGGAATGTGCCAAACAAAACTGCTATGTGGAAACGCACCGCTTTAAAAGTTATGCGTATATTTTTTATTCAAACCGTTTGCCCGGTGATTATACAAACCCTGACCAAATGTCGTTTATTGAAAAACAGTTAAATGTTATGGAAGAGCAGGGCTATTCGCGGTTTTCAAGTTTTTCTACCGCCAACAGCATTTGGATGCAAAGCGGAAAAATTGACCGTCCTGCTTACATTGTTTCAAAAACAAAAGACGAGTGGGAAATAACGGCAAACAAAGAACTCACCAAGTTGTATGAGAAAAACGGCTTTTCGTTTTTTGTGCGTATGCCCAAGCAGTAATGGAGTTATCCTTTATACACCTGCTGATACAAATTTTCGTACATCGGTAAAATTTTTTCAATGTCAAATTTTTGAGCCTGAGCAAAAGCATTTTTTCTAAACGTTTGGTGCAGTTTGTCGCTGCTTAAAATTTTTATGGCGTTAGCTGCCATGTCGTTTACATCGCCAACATTGCTTAAAAAACCTGTCTTTCCGTCAATATTTACTTCGGGCAGTCCGCCGCTGTTGCTGCTGATAACAGGTACTTTCATTGCCATAGCTTCCAAAGCCGCCAAACCAAAACTTTCGGTTTCAGAGGGCAGTAAAAACAAATCTGCCACGCTTAAAAATTCTTTAGGGTCGGTAATTTTCCCCAAAAACGTTACATCGTGGTAAACGTTGAGTTGCCTTGCCAAGCCTTCCACCGCAAGGCGTTCAGGTCCGTCGCCCACCAAAATTAGTTTTGCGGGAAGCGCGTTTTTTATCTGCGCAAAAATTTCAATCACATCTTCCACACGTTTCACTTTGCGAAAATTACTGATGTGAACCACTATTTTTTCGCCGTTTGGCGCGTATTTTCGCTTTATGCAATGGTCTTTGCTTGCGTAGTCTTTAATGTTTATAAAATTGGGAATAACCGAAATTTTGTTGTCAATTTTAAACATACTCAAAGTATCTTTCCGCAGACTTTCGCTCACCGCCGTAATGGCGTTGCTGTGATTAAGCGAAAAACGGATAACAGGTTCAAAGGCAGGGTCGCGCCCCACGAGCGTAATGTCTGTGCCGTGCAGGGTGGTAATGTAAGGCAGGCTTATTTTTTTTGATTTTAAAATTTGCTGCGCCATATACGCCACCGAAGCGTGCGGAATAGCGTAGTGAACGTGCAGCACATCTAAATGCTCATACATTGCCACATCTACAATTTTGCTTGCCAGCACACTTTCGTAAGGTTGGTATTCAAACAGGGGATAATCATTCACATTAAATTCGTGATAAAACAAATTTTCGTTGAACAAACTCAAACGAAACGGTTGAGAGTAAGACATAAAATGAACTTTGTGTCCTTTGTTTGCAAGCGCAATGCCAAGTTCTGTGGCTACAACCCCGCTTCCGCCATAGGTTGGGAAGCAAACCATACCGATATTCATAAGTGCTAAATTACAAATTAGAAATTGAACATTGATAATTGAAAAAGTAACATTGAACATTTTACGTTAATACATTTTCAATGTTCAATTATCAATGTTCAATGTTACTTATCTTATCTGTACTTTTGCGCCCTGTGGAATACAAATTACAAAACGTAAACTCCGAAGACCAAGCCCTGTTAAACGCAGGAAAACTTCTGCCTTTAATGGAAGAGTTTTACACCATTCAGGGCGAAGGATTTAATACAGGAAAGGCTGCGTATTTTATTCGCTTGGGCGGCTGCGATGTGGGTTGCCATTGGTGCGATGTAAAAGAAAGCTGGAATGCAAACATTCACCCTTTAACACCAACCGATAAAATAATTGAAAACGTAATGGCTTGGAAAGCGCAAAGCGTGGTGGTTACAGGCGGCGAGCCTTTGATTTACAATTTAGATTACCTGACCAAACGCCTGAAAGAAAAAAACATGGAAACCTTTATTGAAACTTCGGGTGCTTACGCCCTGTCCGGAAACTGGGACTGGATTTGCCTTTCGCCGAAAAAAACGATGCCACCATTGCCCCAAGTTTTTAAAAAAGCAAACGAACTGAAAGTAATCATCTTTAACCAACACGATTTTAAATGGGCAGAAGAACAGGCGCAAAACGTAAACGAAAATTGTTATTTGTACCTGCAACCCGAATGGAGCAAACACGCGCAACTGCTGCCGATAATTATTGAGTATGTAAAACAAAACCCGAAGTGGTCAATCAGCTTGCAAACGCATAAGTATATGAATATACCGTAGGGAAATTCTAAAATCTAAAAGCCTGTTTAATCTGTGGCTATAAATCCTCCGTTTTTATTTAAAGGTAAAATATTTTCAAAAATATTTTGTACTTTCGCCATACTATGGCAACTGTTATCAAAAAAACTGCTAAAAAAACGCAATATAAAAACCGAAAAGTGCGCGCAAAAAAAGAAAAAATGGTGATGCAAATTTCCAATGAAATAAACAAAGGAATAGCCGAACGTGTTTTTTTGGAAATGATTAAACATAAATGATTGTTATTTCTGATAGCAGCGTTGTTGTAAGCGCACTCATTTCACCAAATGGAAGTATAGCAGGTATCTTTAAAGAAAAAAGCAAATTGCAATTTACCGCACCAAGTTTTTTGTTTGAAGAAATTGAAAAACATTATTCCAAAATAGCCAAAGTAAGCCCTCTGAATAATAAAGAACTGAAAGCCCAAGTTGCATTTTACAAAAGCCGAATTAAAATTATTGATGTTTTAGAAATTCCCGAAAAGCATTTACAAACTGCTTTTAAAATTGTGGCGGGTGTTGATTTTAATGACATTTATTTTGTGGCACTAAACCGCTACAAAGGCTACAAAATATGGACTTTGGACAAAAAACTCATAAACGGTGTGGAAGCCAAAGGCTACAAAATTTTTGTTACCGTAAATGATTTGAAAAAAGGTTTGTACAAAAAAAGAAATTAACCAATTCAATCTCAACTTCAAACTAAAAACTTCAAACTATAAACTATAAACTATAAACTTCAAACATTCAACTATAAACTTTGAACTTAATATGAAATACAAACGAATTCTTTTAAAACTAAGCGGCGAAGCCTTAATGGGAAGCAAAGGCTTTGGCATTGACCAACAACGCTTAATGGAATATGCGCATGAAATAAAATCGGTTTACGAGGCAGGTTGCCAGGTGGCAATAGTCATTGGCGGCGGAAATATTTTCAGAGGCATACAAGCCGAAAAAGGCGGCATGGACAGAGTGCACGGCGATTATATGGGAATGTTGGCAACCGTAATTAATTCTATGGCAATACAAAGTGCCTTGGAAGGTTTGGGTGTACAAACACGTTTGCAAAGTGCAATAAAAATGGAACAAATTTGCGAACCGTTTATTCGCCGCAAAGCAGTGAGGCATTTAGAAAAAGGTCGCGTAGTAATTTTTGGCGCAGGCACGGGAAACCCTTATTTTACAACCGATACGGCAGGCGTGTTACGTGCTATTGAAATTGAAGCCAACGTGGTTTTAAAAGGTACGCGCGTGGACGGCATTTATACCGCCGACCCCGAAAAAGATAAAAACGCTACCAAATATGAAAAACTGTCTTTTAAAGAAGCCTACGAAAAAAACCTAAACATTATGGACATGACTGCCTTTACACTTTGCGAAGAAAACAATTTACCAATCATTGTTTTTGACATGAATAAAAAAGACAATCTCAAAAACTTGGTTGTAGGCGAAAAGATTGGAACTTTGGTTGAAGTTTGATTTTTTTATTGCAGCAGAATTACAAATTTTGCGGAGCGAGGCATTTGTAATGCTGCGACATTATCACCTAATCAAAACTCTGCCCAACAACTTACTTTTAAGTTGAACAAATTTTTTCCGTAATTTCGCATACAGTTTTATTAAAAACGTATATATCATAAAACTGTATGTCATCAAACACTAAATACATCTTTGTTACCGGCGGCGTAACATCATCTCTCGGAAAAGGAATTATCTCGGCATCGCTCGCCAAACTGCTTCAGGCGCGTGGCTTCACCGTTACCATTCAAAAATTAGACCCCTACATCAACATTGACCCCGGCACGCTAAACCCCTACGAACACGGCGAATGTTACGTTACCGACGACGGCGCGGAAACCGATTTGGATTTGGGGCACTACGAGCGTTTTTTAAATGTTCGCACCTCGCAGGCAAACAACGTAACCACAGGGCGCATTTACCAAAGTGTGATTGAAAAAGAGCGCAAAGGCGAATTTTTGGGAAAAACCGTTCAGGTTATTCCGCACATTACCGATGAAATTAAAAACCGCATTAAACTTCTGGGAAAAACAGGGCAATACCAGTTTGTGATTACCGAAATTGGCGGCACGGTGGGCGATATAGAATCTTTGCCCTACATTGAAGCAGTCCGTCAGTTAAAATGGGAATTGGGCGATAACTGTATTGTAATTCACTTAACCTTGTTGCCTTACCTTGCCACTTCGGGCGAATTAAAAACCAAACCCACGCAACACTCCGTAAAATTGCTGCTGGAATATGGTATTCAGCCCGATATTTTGGTGTGCCGCTCGGAGTATCCTGTGAGCAAAGACATTCGCAAAAAAATAGCGTTGTTTTGTAACGTATCTACCGATGCCGTAATTGAAAGCCTTGATGCAAGCACCATTTACGAAGTGCCTGTATTAATGCAAGCCGAAAAACTGGACGAAATTGTTCTTAAAAAATTAAAGGTAAACGAGCTTCCTGAAATTCATTTAGAAAAATGGACGGAGTTTTTAAACAGGTTTCATAATCCGAAAAAAACGCTAAACATTGGGTTAATAGGCAAATATGTGGAACTGAAAGAATCTTACAAATCCATTGCGGAAGCCTTTATTCATGCGGGTGCGGTAAATGATTGTTCTGTGCGCATTGACTGGATACACAGCGAAAGCATTGACGAAAACAACGTAAACGAAAAACTCAAAGGTTTAGACGGAATTTTGGTTGCACCCGGATTTGGTAATCGGGGCATTGAGGGCAAAGTACACGCCATAAAATATGCGCGCGAAAAAAACATTCCATTTTTGGGAATTTGTTTGGGAATGCAGTGCGCCGTAATTGAATATGCAAGAAACGTGTTGGGCTTAAAAGATGCGCACAGCCGCGAAATGAACCCTGCTACAAACAGCCCTGTGATTGATTTGCTGGAAAATCAAAAAAATATTTCGCACATGGGCGGCACTATGCGTTTGGGGGCATACCCTTGCCGCATTGAAGAAGGAACACTCGCTCACAAAATTTACGGCAAGTCCGACATCAGCGAACGCCACCGCCACCGCTACGAGTTTAACAACGAATACACCAAACGTTTTAAAGAAGCAGGCATGGTGCTTTCTGGCATTAACCCCGATGCAGGTTTGGTGGAAATCGTGGAAATTCCTACACATCGTTTTTTCATGGGCGTTCAGTTTCACCCCGAATATAAAAGCACGGTTGAAAATCCTCACCCTTTGTTTGTGAATTTTATAAACGCCGCGTTGAAAAACTAAATTTGGAATTTGTTCAGGTAGGATATTTCAGCAAAACGCACGGCATTAAAGGGCAATTAATTTTGCGCTTGGAAAAAAACTTTTTTGTGGACGAAGCCAAAGCCCTGCTTGTAGAAAGTGCCACAGGCAAAGCCCCTTTTTTTATTTCTGATGTAAAAGAAAACAAAGCAGGATTAATTATTGCGTTGGAAGACATTGACAGCCTTGAAAAAGCAAAGCTGTTGGTAGGAAAAAAAGTGTTTGCCGAAGAAAAATTTATTGCTGCCGAAGACGAAACGCCCGACTTGCTTGGCTTTGAACTGATTGATAAAACGCACGGCAGCTTAGGAAACATTTTAGAAGTAAGCGATAACGGACATCAGGTGTTGGTTACCGTGAAATTAAACAACAAAGAAGTGATTTTGCCTTTGGTGGAAGATTTTATGGAAAGCGTAGATGAAACCAACAAAAAAATATTTTACAATGCCCCGCAAGGCTTGATAGACCTGTATTTGTGAGGCGCGGAAAAAAAATTAAAAACCCTGCACTTGTAAATAAAATTTACTTAGATTTGCACTCCCAAATTTGATTTGGGCAAAAAATTGGTTAGGTGGGTGAGTGGCTGAAACCAACAGTTTGCTAAACTGTCGTACGGGTTAAACTGTACCGGGGGTTCGAATCCCCCCCTGACCGCAGAAAGGGACTGAGTACATAAATGAGTATTCAGTCCCTTTTTCATTTCCTCCAAATCGCAGGAGTAGTCTGCGATTTGGAAAAATACCTCGTTAGTTCTTGTGGTTTGAAATGACTGAGTTTTCTTGTCATACGGTATTCCGTCAGGATATACCAATTTTTGCAACATTTCTTTTTCGGGTAAGTCGTTATTTTCCCACAATGACGGGAGTTTTGAGGCTAACTCACCCGCTTCAATAATTTTTTCTTTGAGGTTTGAAATAGAAATTGAACAATCGCTCATATAATCGTAAATTTCTTTCTCCTCTTGCATAAGTTTTATAAGCATTCTATCGTACTTTTCTTTATTCAATTCTTCTTTGATATAATACTTTTCGTCCAAGCGTTCCATTTCTGTTTTTAATTCCGATAAACGATTTTTCAACTCAACTTCTCTTTCTATGCCGTCTTGATTTTGTGAAAAATAAGCGCGTTCCATTTCAAAAGCAATGCAGGGTAAATGTTCTTTTTTTGCATTGAACTTTTTTAATTCGTCAATAAAAAGTTTGTGCATACCCTTTGCGCTTTTGTTTGATTTACAACCTATTTTTCTGCATTTGTAGTAATACAATCTTTTCTTTTTCACGATAAAGCCTGTAAACGGCTCACCGCAGTCATTACATTTTACAAATACTTTTAAGGGCAATGCTTCGTTTTCTTTTTTGTGCGGAACACCACAGCGAGTGGATTGTATTCGCAAATTATGGATTTTAAAAAACTCTTCTTTACTTATCATTTTTTCATGCTTGCCCTCTACCACTTTTCCGTTCAGTAAGCCGTGAGAAATTAATCCGCAATAAAATGGATTTTTAAAGATTTTGTAAATCTGTTGTTTGTATAATTTCAAGCCTGTTTTTCTGTAAAGCAAGTCCATAATTTCCTCATTTTTCATTCCCTTTAGTTTCCATTCCCACGCTTTTTTTATCTTTTGTCCCTCTGCATTAATCACAATTTTTCGTTCTCCGTTTGAGCGAACAATATCATAACCTTGCGGTGGTTTGGTCAGCCATTCGCCTTTACCGTATTTTGATTTCATACCCGCCGATGTTACTTGTTGGCGTTGCACATTATCCCATTTGGCAAAGATGAGTTGCATTTCCTGAAAGAGTACACCGTTGGGATTGCTTGTGTCCATTGGCTCTGTAACGGCTATGATGTGAATGCCGTATTTGTTGCGCAATTCATCGGCAATGGAAATGGCTTTGCCGCCTGTGCGACTGAAGCGTGTCATTTTGTAAACGAGTATGGTGCTTATTTTCCCTCTGCTGCGTTTACAAAAATCTATCATACGTTGAAATTCCTTGCGGTCATCGGTCTTTGCACTTTCGTGTGTGTCGCCGAATGCGGCAACAACCTGTAAACCGAATTTTTGAGCAAATTCATCAATGTATTTGTTTTGTGTTTCAATGGAGTCATTAAGCATTTGTTTTCCACCTGATACGCGGGTGTATTTGACTACCATTTTACTATCCACTTTTTTAATGGTTGTTTTGCCATATCTGCCAAAGTTTTGGTCAAGTGTTCTTTGTTGTTCTGTCGTCATATTACGCTGCTAATTTTAGTTGTTGGTTTTCGTGTTCTGTTTCTTGTTTGTTTTTGTGTTTCTTTTTTCTGTTTTGTTCTTCTTTTAGTTTGTCTTGTTTCTTTTGATACTGAATGATGATGTGAACGAATGTTTTAATGCTGAAAACAAGTTCTTGCAGTTGTTCGTCTGTGTAAGTGTTTTTCTCTCCTAAAAGTTCTTTTGCTTTTTCTACCGTTAATTCTTCTTTGTTTGGATTGAGCCATATTTCTTTTTGCATTTTCCCAATAGTTTATCGGGCTTTGTTGTTACAAATATAACTGAAATAAATATTATAATATATTGATAATCAATATAGTAAAAACAAACCCTTGTTAATAATTACAATTCCCCGCCGCGAAAATGAAACTTAAAAAAAACAGGTGTACCGTGAATGAATTGTTTTTAATCTCTGTCAGGCACGATTTGTTTTTGCTTTTTGATGTCTTTCGTTTTGTTTCGTGTTGAGAATAATTTTGAATGAATTGAAACACAAAATTTATTTTTTAAGGAATAATACAAGGCGTATTAAATGCCGTTTAAAAACAAAATTTATTTTGTTCGGGATTATACAAACGTTGTTTGTTTACATAATTGTAAGGATTGCCGAATGATTTGTCAGGATTAAAACAATCTTTGTTTTGTTTGGAAGCAGCAAAACATTGTTTGAAGCAAAATAAAAATATTTGCTTACACGATTTTAAAAATTACGGTAGTGCATTTCAACATTAAAACACACGTTGTTTTCATTCGGAAGTATATAAAATCAAAACGCAAGGCTTTGTTTGCATGAATTTCAAAATTGAAAACATAAATGTCTTTTTTACGGACGATACAATGCGCATTTTGAAACACGATTTTAAAAATTGAGATAGGATTGACAACACGCATTTGATTATTGCGATATGTTTGTACAGGATTTTGGGACTGATTGACTAAACGGCAACAATCGTTAAGGAACGATTGAAAGAGGTTTGGGGAGATACTGATGTTTGGGAGGTTTTTGTATCATTCTTAACAATTTTGTATCACCTTTTCATTAAATTATACAATTAATGATTAATCTCATTCAGGTAATGATTTTTTATTTTTATAATTGCAGCCACTAATTAAATATAAAATATTATGACATTTACAGGAAACGAAGACCATTCAATTACCTTGCCCGAAGCGGCGCACTTAACCAAAAATTACAGAGATAACAATCCCACAGGTGCAACGTTGGGGCATTATTTCGGTGAAAAAGCAATACTCAAAATTTTAGCGCAGGAAAGTTGTGTCGGCATAAGAATTTACTATGCACAGAAAGATGACGGTACAAAACAATTAGTAATAACAGGTGTAAACGCTAACGGAGATGATTTGTACACAGGTGTATTGGCTGAGAAATCTCAACTTTGTCCACCATACTGTGGTGGTTCAAACTCATTAAATAGTTAACCCCGATTGCAATATTTCATAAATCTATCCGCTCTTAGTAGTGCGTTGCCGCTATTTCTGTTTTTCTTTAATGGAAACTTTAAAAAAGAACGGTTGATTTTTTGTTTTGTTACAGCAGTTGTACTTTGTGAAGTAGTCGCGTATTTTATGGCTGTTAATGGTTTGCACATTATTAGACTGTACACCGTTTACACTTTTCTTGAAGGTTCTTTTATATTGCTTATCATTTCGCGAAAAACTGAAATTAAAACAGCAAAATTGATTGCCTATGTCTGTGTATTGATACTTGCCGTATTCACATTCATTACCTTTTATAAAAACTTGCTCAATGATAGATTAAACATTGCCGAAACATTATTTATTTTAGGGTTTGTGCTGTACTATTATTTTCATCTTGTCAAAAAAACCGATATACCTGTATTAACGCAATATTATTTCTTTTGGATTAATACGGCTTTTCTTTGGTATTTCACTACCAATTTATTCGTTTTAAGTTCCGAACATTTTTTTGTAAGCCCAAATGAGAGCTATACCAATTTCCTTTGGGGCTATCACCTTATTTCAAATATTATTTATAACACACTACTTGCAACAGGCGTATGGAAGATTGCGGAGAAATAATATGGATTAGCACAGGCACTTTTGTAATGACCTTTATTGCCATTGCAATTATTGCTTTTGTTTTATATCACGGGCATAACCTGCGTATGAAAAAAATTTCAGACGAATTACAGGCAACACAATTTAAAAAAGAACTGTACAACGCGCTTATTCAAACACAGGAAAATGAAAAATTGCGCATAGCAAGAAACCTGCACGATGAAATAAAGCCTATGTTATTCGTGATTAATAATAAGCTGCGGGTTTATGAGTACAACTATAACAACAATAAAAACAAAGTTCCCGATTATGCCGATACAATAGCTTTGGTGAGTAAAACCCGTGAAATGATAGAAAATACAACACACGATTTAGTTCCCTCTTTTCTTGCAAATGACGGCTTATTTTCTACTTTGGGATTTTACGTTAAACAGGTAAGCAATTCGTCTCTTAAAATTGATTTTAAAAATTTTTTGCCTGCCGAAAGCGAGCATTATTTTTCCCACCCTCAACGCTTGCAGCTTTACCGCGTAGTGCTTGAATTATTACACAACATCATCAAACATGATAATCCAAACACAATAACGGTAAGTGTAAATACCGAAAAAGGCAACGTTGTTTTTCTTTTTGCGTACAATGGCAAAGGTACAGATGACAAAACAATTAATGAACTAAAAGAAAAAACACAGGGGCTTGGATTAAAATCTTTACACGGAAGAATTGAATTATTGAAAGGGGAAATACATTATTTCAGTAAAGTTGATACTTCGGGTGTAAGACTTACCGTTCCCATTTAGCTAAACTAAAACTACACTAACACTATGGAAACCGACATTAAAATTGCCATTGCCGATGACCATTCTATTTTCAGAAAAGGCTTCATATCCACATTAGAAACATTGGATTTCAGCAATATTGTATTTGAGGCAATCAATGCCAAAGAAGTTTTTGACAACTTGGAAACTAAAACGCCCGACATACTTTTTCTTGATATACAAATGCCCGACACCACCGATACGGAAACTTTAGAAAAAATAAAAGAACTGTATCCCGATATAAAGGTGATTATGATAAGTGCCGATTATCAAGATAAAACTATCATCAGGTTTATGAAAAAAGGAAGCAGTGCGTTTTTATCTAAAGACAGTACCCTTGAGGTATTAGGTAAAACCATAGAAACCGTTTACGACACAGGATTTTTTTACGATGATAAAATTATGTCCATGCTGTCGGAAAGTGCAGAACGTGTTTCTTTTTCTATCAATCCCAACGGTGGCGTAACATCAAAAAGCGACATAAATAATTTTCCAAGATACAAAGGCTCTTATGGCAATGACACGATTGAACTTGAACGAGGCTTGGTAAATATTTTTTCTATACAGGAAGATAGTGTAAAACATAATAACAATATCGGGTTACATTCTCACGCTAATTTATTTCAGTTAATCGTAGTAGAAAAAGGCGGCGGCGACATAGTGTTGGAAGAAAAACAATATCAAATTCGTAATCATACGTTGATAGCCATTCCAAAAAACACTCTGCATTCATTCACATTGCACATAAACGCAGAGGGTTATGTTTTTAACTATTCAGATGTTGCACTTGAAAATCTGTTTAAGAAAGACAGTAAATTATTGTCCTTGCTTGATTGTGGATTGGTTTTGAACATTCGTGAATACCAAGAGTTAAACGAAATTATCGAAAAATGTGTATCCGAATACAATAAAAAATCCAATGAAAGAGGGTTTGCTCTTAAAAGTTTGAGTGAGTTTTTGTTTTTGACTTTACATAGAGTATATACGGAAAAAGGATATTTAACGGATACTAACAAAGAAAAATTCTATTTGCGGCAGTTTACTTTATTGATTAGAGAATTTAATTCTCCGCACGTTAAATTGGACAAATATTGTAACAGACTTAATTTAACAGAACGGCGACTGAGTTATATGTGCAAGCAACTTTGTAATAAAACACCAAAACAAATGATTTTGGAATATTACATTGAATTGGCAAAAAATGCTTTACACAATAGCGACCAAACTATTGGAGAAATAGCCGATAGTTTAAATTTTAGCAGTATAAATCATTTCACAACTGTTTTTAAACAGCATACAGGGCTTTCTCCGAGTGAATACAAAGTAAACAAAGATTGGCGAGGAATACATAATAGACAATAATGACATTTTTAGCAAACGGAAAACGGTAAATTTTGTCGGTTTTACACAAAAGATTGTCGCTTTTACATAAATATTTTCCCATTTTTTAACTCCAATTTCGTTGCCGTAACATAAAATACTACGGTATATGAAAAAAAATTATCAAACTTGTTTCGGCGATACAGTTACCGCCCAAACACAATCAACACCAAAAAACAAAAGCAGGTTGAGTACACTCCTTGCTTGTTTGTTTATCATGTTTATTGCGGCTTCGCCCGCATTGCAGGCGCAAAGCATTAGCGGAAATTCCGTTGTTTGCGCCAACTCCTCGCAAATGTATTCCGTACCCTACACATCGGGCTACACGTATCTGTGGAACGTTACAGGTGTTTCGGCAAACACGGCAAACAGCAATTCGCTTGCCGTAACTTTTGGTGCGCCGCCTTCAAGCGGCAACGTTACCATTACACTTTTTGTGTATGATAACAACGGCTCACCTGTTGCAGGCTCGCCCTCGCTTGTTGTGTGGGTAAATCCTCTGCCTCAGCCTGAAGTAGTGCCTGAGAACGCCAACGGTTGCAGTTACCAAATTCAAAGAATACGAGATGGACGACCTGTTGTGCAGGACTCAATAGATAACTGCTACTTGGTTTGCGACTCAACTATATACAGATACAAGGTTGGACAATTCCTTGCTGGTCATGTTTATAATTGGAGTGTTATTCCTGTTTCGGCTGCTATCGGGCTAACGGCTAATCCAAGCACAGGCGAGGTTGATGTACAATGGGGCGCACCAAGCGGACAAATAACATTGCGCCTGAGTGAAACCGACCCTATTACAGGCTGCTCGGACAGCGTTGATGTTTGTCTGCGCATTATTGCCCGCCCGCAAGCCTCGTTCTCCACTTTTCCCGCGCCTGACGGTAGCGGTACAGTTTATATTTGTTACAATTCTACCGTTGCCTTTTTTGACCAAAGCACCGCCGATGTCAATTCTACCATAGCCTCGTGGTTGTGGGATTTTGGGGACGGCACATATTCCACACAACAATTTCCTACACATACTTATTCATCTGCGGGAACATTTATTGCAAAACTAATTGTGGAAAATCAATGTCATTGTAAGGACAGTATGGAAATTACGATTGAAGTTGATGGACAGCCGGGGGCTGATATTTATTGTGTTTCGCCGCTATGTTATAACTCTTACGATACTTATTGCACAGATTATTATAATACAACTTGTACTCAACTGCAATGGACTGTTACCAACGGCACAATTACTTCAGCAGGCGGAGGCTTAAATACAGCTTGTATTGATGTGGCTTGGGGAACAAACGCGCCCGGCAGTATTGTTCTGCAACCCGACCTAAGTTGCGGCGGTTGTCCTTACCCCACTTCGGTATTAGTGCCTATTTTAACGCCAACCACTACCATAACAGGTGCTAATCCTGCTTGCGAAAATGCCACTACATTTTATAATGTGCCTAATGTTCCCGCCACTTCATACAGCTGGCAAATATTGCCTGCCTCAAGCGGCACAATTTTAAGCGGACAAGGAACTCATAACATTTCTGTTTTTTGGGGACAAGCCACTACCGTAAATTCGGTAATAGTAACCTATTCCAATCCGTTTTTGGGCTGTTCAGGCAGCGCGGTAGTTGAAGTTAAGGTTACGCAGAAACTGATAATTACAGGGGACGAGCAGGTGTGCGAAGGCTCACAGGGAAACTATGTTTCCAACAGCTCGTCAGCCGATTGGTGGGTGGAAGACCCCACAGGCGGCACGGTTACCATTGCTTCGGGCGCAAACAATGCTTCCTACACCTTTCCGACTGCGGGGGCGTATGTAATTTTCGCTCAAGACCTGACAGGCAATTATTGCTCTACGCCCCGTGCTTTTCAGGTGCAGGTAGTGGCAAGACCGCCACAGGTTACGGCAAACATTACGCCTACGCTTTGCCCCGGCGGAACAAACCTGTACACAGGCGTACCGACAAGCAACAACTATTATCTGCGTTGGCAGATAACCAACGGTCAGCCGAGTTCGGCTAACGGTAACGCCGTTTCGGTATTATGGAACTCATCAGGCTCAGCGTGGTCTATTGCCTTGAGCCAAGTGGGTATATTTCCGCCAAGCTGCGAAAGTGTGCCTACCATTTACAACATAACACCGCCAGCATTGCCGCCGCCTGTTATTAACGGCAACACGTCCCTTTGTTTTAATCAATCCACTTCTTACTCCACGCCAAGTGCGGTGGACGGTTATACATGGACACTTGTACCTTCAACTCTCGGCAGCATTATAAGCGGCGCAGGGTCTGATAACATAAATGTTCAGTTTAATAACGCGCCAAGTTCAAGCCCCGCTGTTGTTACGCTTTCGCTGCAAATAGCCCAATGCGGCACAACCAATGTTTCAGCCATTACCATTACGCTTACGCCGCCTACCGCGCCCTCTATTATTGTGCCGACAGATATTTGCGAAAATCAACCTGTTGTTTTCTCCGCTTCACCACCTGTGGCAGGCACTTATGCTTGGGATTTCGGCAACGGCAGCACCGCATCGGGGGTATCGCTTACCTCTACCACCACCGTTTATACCTCCGTATCGCCCCATACGGTGAGCCTTACCGTTACCAACCCCAACGGCTGTGTAGGTACTGTAACCACCAATACAATCATTAATGTAAAACCTACGCCTTTGGCGCATATTACAAGCCCTCAAATACTGAGCGGCGGTTGTCCGAGTATTCAGCCGTTCCCTTACACCTTGTATGCTGCGGCACAAACCATTACAGGAACACCTGTTTATGTGTGGAGCGTACCACCGTCCTACATTCCCACCACAGGTGGCAACAGTATTAATACTTCCGATACAGGTGTACACAGCATGAGCGTAACCATAAACGGCTGTACGGCAGTTACGGCGGTAAATGTTTCTACGAACTGCACATCTTCAAGCGGCTGCGGCGGGGGTACTGTTTCCATTACGCGCACGCTTAGCTGCACTACCGCCACGTTTGGCGGCACGGCATCGGGCATAGGCACAATTATTAATTGGGTGTTTCCCGATGCCTCAAACAGCACGCTGCCAAATCCCACCTACACGTTTCCCATGAGCGGCTTTTACCATGTTTTGGTTACCGCGCAATGGGGAACTTGCACGGAGGAGTTTGATTATGTAATTGAAGTGCCTGTACAAGCCGATTTTAAATACGACCTTAACTGCGGCTCGCCCAATTTGGACGTAAGTTTTATAGACCAAAGTAATTGGACACCGCCTACAAGCCCGACTTTTAGCTGGAGCGTAACCTCAAGCTCGCCGACATACGCCAATTCAAGCAGCAACCAAGACCAAATATGGGGCTTGCTTGGGGGCACATACCTTGTGCAGCACACCATTACAGGCGGCGGCACAAGCTGCGTGGCAACTAAAACCATAGTAATACCCCAACGCCCTGCGGCAGGGTTTACAGTACCGAGCGGTATGTGCGAGGGCAATCCTGTTATTTTTAACAATACCTCATCGCCTACCTTAGGTATTACTCAATATCTGTGGGATTTTGGAGATGGTTCGGATTTGCTTACGCAAAACCCAACTCCGAATGGGGTAAGGACATATAATTTTAGCGGCGGGCTTAATCCTAACGTTTATCTTACAATAACGGATATTTACGGTTGTCAGGTTGTCAGCAGTTCTTCGCTTATAACAATCTACCAAAATATGTTTAATGTTAATCCAAATGCGGCGGTAATTACCCCTTCATTTGTTCAAATCTGCGATGGCACTACTGCGACATTAACGGCAGGTTCGTCAAACCCCAATTCGCCGTTCACTTACACGTGGTCAAACTTTGCCAGCACCTCAAGCATTTCGGTATCGCAGGCAGGCACATACAGTGTGCAATTAACGGACAATTTTGGTTGCCGAAGCAACAGGGCAAGCGCGCAGGTGCAGGTAATTATAGTGCCTGCCCCCGAAATAGGCGGGAATTTAAGCTATTGCTTCGGCGATATGCCTTTGCTGTCTATTAACAGAGGCACAGGCTACACCTACCAATGGATATACAGTCAGGCGTTCCCTTCCAATCTGTTATACTCGCCATATTACGGCACGTTTACCACATCAGCCTGTACTTCGCCTTTGTTCCCGCCTCCATCGGGTGTTTGCTCGGCAATGACACCGGGGTATTTTGCAGGCGGCACAGGCACATTGTCTTTGCAGGGTTTAATTACCGAAACCTCGTCCACGCTCAGCTGCAAGGCACTCGGCTCGCCTGTAACCATTACCGTACATCCAAGCCCTGCCATGCCTGTTGTGGGAACAGATATATGCGAAACAGGCAACTTCATTAACCTGACGGCTACGCCTTCGGGCACATACTCCAGCATAGTGTGGAATACAGGGCAGCAGGGCACTTCCATAAACGTAATTCCTGCGGGGGCTTATTGGGCTTCGGTGATAGACGAGTTTGGCTGTGCCAGCCTTGCCGATACTGCTCATGTATGGGCATTGCCCGACTTTAATTCTTTGATTTACGGTTGCTATGATATATGCGATACAGGCACAACCATAATACCTGTGCCTGACGACTATTCATATTATGAATGGAAAAAAACGGGTTTTGGAATTGTGGCATCTGGCTCTACCAATACACCGCTTATTTTAACCAACCCAAGCACCATGCCGGGCGGCACTAATGCGGGGGAATATCAATTAACCCTTACCACAGGGCATGGTTGCACCGACACGTCAAAACCCATTGAGCTTAACGTAGTGCCTTGCCCTACCTGTCAAGACATGATAGTGGAAATTAACCAATTAATTTGTTCGCCCGATGGGGGCTATGATTTTCAGTTTGCGGTTTTCTATTACGGCGGCTCTCCTGCCAACGTTACCATTACTGCTGGCAGCGGTGCGTTATCGCTAACACCGCCTGTAACCATGCTAAACCCCGGTATGAACATCATTTCGGGCAATTTTATTCCCACTTACGGTGTTACTCAACTGTGTCTGCACTTTAGCATAGCCGATGACGATGCTACTGACGCACCCTGCGGCTGGGATTACTGTGTGGACTTGCTGCCCTGCGGCATTACGCAAACCTGCAACATAGAATGGCAGAATTTTATAACCGACTGCATGGGGCTTGATGCCAACGGCAACCCAAGATATCATTATCACGTAGATTTCTTTGCTCCGTTTTCGGGCACAATGCACATAAGCACGGCACAGGGGAACATAAGCCCTAACAGCTTTATTTTTACCGCAGGGTGGAACAGCATAAGCGGCACATTTACCGATACGCCTACACCTGACGCTGTGCTGTGCATAGATGCGTATCTTCAATACGAAGATGATGACGGCAACTTGCAGTGGTGTTACAGTCAGGTGTGCGTTACTTTGATAGTTATGCAGCCCTGCTCGCAAAACCTGCCAAACTGCAATTTGAATATACAGCCGCAAACCTCTGTGTGTTATTCGGTAAACAGTTTGGGTCAGGTATATTATGAAGTATCGTATGACATTAACAATCCTTCAGGCGCAACCTACACGTATTACCTGATTTCATCGCAGGGTATTGTGGGCGGGCTTTCGTCTAATGTCATAAACCCCGGTGGCACAACCTATACTGCCAGCTTTTTGCAAATACCATACGATGCTGCAAACCCTCCGCAATGTTTTACGCTGGTAGCTACCAATGTGGCAACACACGCAAAGTGCAGGCGGATATTTTGCGTACACCCGCAGCCCTGCGACCAAGACCAACTGCGCTTAATAAGCACGGCAGAGGTGAATTTGTATCCTAACCCTACGGAAGACTACACCATAGCCGAATACACGCTGGATAATGTAATGGAGGCGAACAGGCTCTGCATTATAGACCTGAACGGCAGAATTATACAGGAAATACCGCTGAACACAACTAAAGGCAAGGTAGAGATTAACACCTCGTCATTACCAGCGGGTATGTATTTTTTGAAAGCCATAAACGGCAGCCAAACCGTGTTGGTGAAAAAACTGATAATACAGAGATAGGAAGTTTGATTTAAGATTTAAAGAAAAGTAACATTGAACATTGCAAATTTTACATGGAAATAAGTTTTGCAAACTGTTCAATGTTACTTATTCAATTATCAAGTTCAATGAAAAAAACCGCTAATCTGACGTCCAAAAAATCCCCGATTGGGTGAAACGCCCTTTTGATTGAGTAAAAGGCGTGTATGAGTGAGTAAAAACACATACAACCGTTTATAAAATAAACTAAATTTGACTATTAACATTTAATGTAACTGAAAAAATGAGAACTAAAACTAAAACTACTTCTAACGCTATCCCACTTTTACTGATGTTTTTGCTGTGCAGCTTATGCAGCCAAGCGCAAAGCCAATCTTGGCAATGGGCTAAGCAGGTGGGCAGCCAGCTTGACAACAGCGGGAACACAGGCAACGAAATGATTACCGATGTAAAAGCAGATAAATACGGCAATGTGTATGCCGTAGGCTATTTTTACAACAACCCTATATTTAACAATGCTGCCACCTCCTCAACCGTAGCCTCTGCAACAGGGGGCTATGGCTTCCTTGACGCTTACTTAATAAAGTATAATTCATGCGGTACAACTTTGTGGTGGCGCAGAATGGGGGGAATAAGCGATGATATAATTACTTCGTTGGTTTTAGACGACAATGGACAAGTAATAGTAGTAGGGAATTGTGCCTCTACATTCACGCTTGATGGTAACAATATACAATCAACCGTAATGAGCATTAGCGGCAATTTTTTAGCAAGATTTGACACATCAGGGAGTTTTATAGATATACACACTAATCCCATATCTCCTAATCCCATATCTATTCTTGGTAGCGCAAAACTGTATAAAGTATTTATCACAAGTCAGGGCGATTATTTTGTTTCAAGCGGCTTACAGGCTGCAAGGGTAAACACCTTAGGGGTTGTTACAAATACATACAGTTATGCCCAAACATCGGGTTTTATTCCTATTATTCGTGATGTTGTTTTGGATAAAAATGATAATGTTTATTTAAGTGGTTCTTTCACATTTACCACAACCATAGCTTCGGGAATAGTAATAACAACTACCAATGTTCCTCAAGGGTCTGGTAATGGTTTAATTATGAAGTTTTCTCCTACAGGGAACTTATTATGGCATAAAACAAGCACCCCGAGCCAAAACCTCGGCGGAGATGTATTGCGGTTTTGTACCATAGATACGAGCGGCACTAAGGTTATAACAGGGGGGGTAGCCCTGTTAGGGATAAGTGTTTTTGGTTATACTGTCAGTTCCCAATATGTTTCACAATACGCAAATGTATTTTATGTATTTGATGCCAATACAGGAAACTTATTATCAGGAGCCACGGGTACTATTTTTGCACAAGATTTTATTTCACCGAGATATACAGACCGAGATAACAATATTTATTGCACAGGTACGATTGCCAGATATCTTGCGTTCAATACAGCCACCTATACTTCTAATCCTCACATAGGCGGGCGGCAAAGTTGTATAGGTAAATTCACTCTTACAGGGAACTCCATAAACACTATTAGCGTTAATATGCTTCCTCAATCGGGAAGCATGGCATCGGGCGGTGTCATGGAAGATATAACTTCACTTGATGTAAACGAACAAGGTAACATATACATAGGCGGTATGTTTGGCGGTACATTAGATAGCGCAGGCACAGCAGTAATTAAATACGGCGGTACAGAAGACGGCTTTACCGCCAAGTACGGTTTTGCTTGTAACTCCAATAACACAAACCTAAGCCCGCTGCCCCCCACAAGTTTGGCAGCGGTGTACCAAGCCACGCTTACCAACCATATAACATGGATAGATAACGCGCAGTACGAAACAGGCTTTGAGTTGTGGAGTTCCACTAATGGCGGGGCTTACAGCTTGCTTGCCACCTTGCCCGCAAACACCACAAGCTACACGCATACAGGCTTGAGCTATAACAGCAACTATTGCTACAAAGCACGTGCCGTTAATGGCGTAGGGTACAGCGTATATACCAATATAGACTGCGCGGCTACACCCACCACCGCCACACCACAAGTCCCTAACACACCGCTTAACCTTACGGCTACTAATAATGGCAGCCTAACTAACAACGTGAGTTGGACAGATAACAGCACGAATGAAGATAATTTTGTGCTGTATTACAAAATCGGTGCAGGCAGTTCAACGTTCAGCGTGCTGGCTACCTTGCCCGCTAATACTACAAGCTACACGCATACCGCTTTAACATACAGCACTGTTTACTGTTACCAAGTAGTGGCAACTAACGGCGTAGGCAGCAGCGCACCAAGCAACACGGCGTGTGTAAGCACACCCGCCAACGGTGTAGGCATAGCAGAATTTGGCAACAGCAACCGAATTTTGGAAATTTACCCTAACCCTACTGCGGGCGATGTAACCCTGCGCTTTGCAAGCACAGGCGGTGAGGCAACAATAGAAGTGTTTGACCTGACAGGAAAAATGATTTACACCGAAAACATAAATACATCGCAGGGCGAAAACATACGCCAAGTAAGTATGCCGAAAGAAAAAGGCTTGTATGTGCTGAAACTTTCAAGCGACAAAGCAGTTTTAACCAAAAAAGTAGTGGTAGAATAAAACTAAAAAATTTATGCAGTTTAAAAGAACAATAACTCTGTGTATAGCAGCGTTTACAACCTTATACGGTTCTGCCCAAATAATAAACAACTACGCAGGTGTTCAGTTTGCCAACTCTTATGGCGGGGACGGCGGGCTTGCAACGGCAGCCTCGCTGAAAAAACCACTTGGTGTAGCTCTTAATGCCGCAGGCGACCTCTATATTGCAGACAGCCAAAATTACCGTGTGCGTATGGTAGCCGCAGGTACAGGCATTATAACCACCGTAGCTGGAACAGGTGTAGCAGGTTTCAGCGGGGACGGTGGACTTGCAACGGCAGCGCAAATAATGATGCCCGCTGCGGTAGCCACAGATACCGCAGGTAATTTATACATAGCCGATGCAGCAGACAGCCGCATACGCAAGGTAACGGCAAGCACAGGCATTATTACCACCATAACAGGTAATGGCACTTACGGTTACGGCGGCGATGGCGGGCTTGCCACAGCAGCCGTAATAAACATTCCCACAGGTATAGCCTGTGATGTGGCGGGTAATATTTATTTTGCCGACTGTGCCAATAACCGTGTTCGTAAAATAAGCACAAGCGGCACAATTACCACCGTAGCAGGTACAGGCACTAACGGCTACGGCGGGGACAGCGGACTTGCTACTGCCGCTCAGTTGGCTTTTCCTAACCGCGTAGCGGTAGATGCAGCAGGTAATTTATACATCTGCGAGGGGGCGACACGCATACGCAAAGTAGATGCAATCACAGGAATTATCAGCACCATTGCGGGCAGCCTTACCACAGGTTACAGCGTTAATGGTGGTTACTCTGTCAATGCGCTGCTAAACCAACCTTCAGGCATGGCAGTAGATGCCATAGGCAACCTGTACCTTGCCGATATGGACAACCACCGCATACGTGTGATTACGCCTTACGGTATCATTGCCACTATTGCAGGCACAGGTGCTTCGGGGTGGAGTGGCAACAACGGCTTTCCCACACTTGCCGCCTTGCAACACCCTGCGGACGTAGCCGTAGATGCCACAGGCAGAGTGTTTATTGCCGACCAATCAAACGATGTCATACGTTCCTTTTGCAACACAGGCACAGTTGTTATAAGTGCTTCGCCTGTGTGTGCAGGCAATACCGTTACACTTACCGCCACCGCTTCCAACTCAACGGCAAGCACCTTTTCGTGGAGTTCTTTTTTGTGGGGTTCATCACAAACCACCGTGTCAAGCATAGTAATACAGCCTATGTTTATGGGCACATACAGCGTTACAAGTTTTGCGGCTTGCAATAATTACAGCCCTGTTACCACCGCCGTTAATCTTAGCCTTACGCCCTCGCCAACCGTAAACGTGATAAGCAACACGCTTTCCTTATGTTTGGGCGGCACGGTAAATTTAACGGCAAGCGGTGCAACTAACTATACGTGGAATACCACGCCAAGCTACACAACCACCAACATCAGCGTAACGCCTACGCTAAGCGGCAGCTACACCTTTGCCGCCACAGGCACGGCAACCAACAGTTGCAGAAACACGGCGAGTGTGGTGGTGAGCGTAAACCCTATTCCCACCGTGAGTATAAACAATAGCAGTTCCGCCGTGTGTGTCGGCAGTTCTGCTACGCTCACGGCGAGCGGTGCAGCCACCTATTCGTGGAGCAACAATGCACAAACAGGCACAATTATTGTTGTAACGCCAACGGCAAACACCAATTACACGGTAACAGGCAAAACCGCGTTTGGTTGCGTAGATACTGAAACAACGGCATTACAGGTTAATCCATTACCGACAGTTTCTATTGCGGCAAGCACAAATACTTTGTGTGCGGGTAATTCGGCAATTTTGCAGGTAACAAGCAACGCACCTACATACACTTGGAGTGAAAACAATAATACATCTTCGGCTATTTCGGTAACGCCAAATACAAACGCCACATACAGCGTAACAGTAACCAATACGAATAACTGCACTAACGTAGCTGTTCAATCCGTTACGGTGCTTGGTTTGCCCACACTCAGCATAACATCATCAAACAGCACAGGAACAATTTGCATGAATACAAGCGTAACGCTGAACGCAAGCGGCGCAAACACTTACACATGGGCGGGAGAAAACTTTTTTAACCAAGCAACTCAAACTATTACCGTATGGTTAAGCGCAACAACTGCCTATACAATAAGCGGCACAGATGATTACGGTTGTGTGGGAAAAACCAATTATGAGCAGTTTGTTTCTAATTGTACAGGCTTTGAGGAATTTAAAACCGAAAGTTTAGAACTGAATGTTTATCCTAATCCCAACAACGGCGCGTTTACTCTTGAGTTAAACAACGGTGCAAACAAAACTATTGAATTGCTTGACCTGACAGGAAGAATAATTTTTTCAAATTCTACGAGTGATGATAAAATCAATTTTAACATTCGCGAACTATCCAACGGCGTTTATTATCTGAAAGTAATGTCAAATAATGCCGTGAAAGTTTTGAAAGTGGTGAAAGAGTAGTTTGTGTGTTTATTCTCACCCCCAAAGCACCGCCCCACCCCATAGCTTTCGGCTATCGGGCAACCAAATAAAATTTGGCAATAAGCCTAAACCTATGGTGGTTTAGGCTTTGGTGCTTTTAGTAAGTTTCTTCCTCAATCACCTGATAAGGTCTTCCCAAAATCTCCATGATTTTTTCTACTTGTTTCACACTCCAACGGTGTCCGTTGCGTTCGCCTAAGTGGTGTTTGATTTTTGCAATCTCTCGGCGGAATGTTCTCTCGCCCGTATTGAAAAGCCCTGATAGCTCTTTGTTGGTGTAGGGTTTCACCTCTACTGACATGATAGTAGTTCTTACATTCATCTTTCTTCCTTGTTCTTTGTTTAGAATGCCGTGTGTGAGTTCGCTCCCTGAATGTCATGTGTACCATAATTAGGTTGTAAACTGTTGCTAAGATTTTTTTGTTATCTGTGTAAAAGCAGCACTATATCTGCCTTTTCACATACTTCCATTTTTCTGTTTCTGTTTTTTCTTTGTTCATGTTTGTGTGTATTTATCGTATTAAAATTATCCGAATTTCTCAGGTACTAAGCAGCTGTTTCAGTAAACATTTCAGCGCAAAAAGTTTAAAAACCAAAAGATTTTTCGGACAGATTTGGCTTTGTCAGGACATATCGGGGCAAAGGGAGATGTTCTCGGACAAACGCGACAGGGGCGGGTTTGAGGTATTGCAGTTTTGCACCCTCAAATCAAAAAAATGGAAAAAAAAGTAACCGTAATGAAAGAAGCCTTTGTGCTAAAACCTTACACCAAAAAAGAAATCTGTCAAATCTTAGGCATACCCAAACACATCAGACAAAAATGGCTCAAAGCCATAGAGCCTTCTATTGGCAAGCCAATGGGCAATCTGTACAGCACCAAGCAAGTTAAGTTTATCATTGACACTTACGGCATATCGGGCAAAATTGTAAACGAAACAAACTGAAAAAAATCAGCAAAAAGAAGACGAGAGGAACTAAGCACGAAGTAAACGCGGTCAGCGTGTCAGAGCCTTGCCACACCTTTGTTTCCGTAATCATCAAAAAATTAATAACAACAAAACCAAAACAGAAAAAAATGAAAGTAAACACAAATGACACGGCTTCCCACACATTCCTCACAGGCGCAATCCTGTTCGCCAATTTGGATTATTCGGGCTTGGCGGCGTATGCCATTAAAGCCGCCATAGGCGGGGCAATTTGGATGTCGTTCAAATTGGCGGGCGACTACTTCTCACGCCGTGCGGCAAACAAACACAAAAGAAAGGCAGAGTAAAAAAATCACACAGCGCGTAAGGAAAAACAACACATGGCGAATTGGAAAAAAATAATCACAGGCACGGCAATAGGCGCAGGCATTGCAGGTATCATCACATACATTACCCGCATGAAGCGCACAAGCGTACAGTTAGAAACCGTAGCCAAAGCCAGCATACATTCCTTAAAAACAGACGGCTTAACCGTGCGGATAGACTTGCAACTGAAAAACCCAACCAACAGCACTTTCAAAATTAAATTCCCCTTTGTAAAAGTGTTGTATGCGGATAAAGTTATCGGCTCATCGCAGGTCATCAACAAGGACATAACAATTCCCGCGTATGGCGAAGCCGTGATAGAAAGCATCATGATAAAAATGCCGCTTCTCAATTTACTCTCACTTGGTGCAGGCTTATACAATCTTTTAGTAAACAAAAAAGAAGCAAACATTTTAATAAGCACCATTACCACCATTGATTTAGGTTGGAAGCAGCTGCCTTACGAAACAACAAGCAACATCACGCTAAAACCCGCGAGCTAAAAACATGGAAGCGATTATACAAGTAAAATTAGAAAGCCTTGAGCCGTACCGCCACCTGTTCCCAAAAGCAACGGCGATAGATAAGACCATGAAAAAAGGCGCGAACGTTGCCGACACGGTGAAGTTTATTCCGCAGGTAGTCAAAAAAACACAGTGGCAGGTAGAGGCTTATGTCAATCAGGAATTGCGCGGCTTGCCCATGTATGCCGCTTGCGAAAAACTATGGCACTTTGTAAAATATCACATACGCTACCAAAAAGACGAGCGCGGACAAGAGCAGGTGCGCAGCCCGCGCAGGCTGATACATGACGGCGTTGGCGACTGTGATTGCTTTACCACGTTTATTTCAACGTGCTTAACATCATTGGGCTTTCGTGTAATCCACCGCATTACAAAATATTGGAAAGACAATTTTCAGCACATCTATCCCATAGTGCCGTTAGGGAACGGCAACTATATCACAATGGATTGCGTGGTAAACAGATTTAACTACGAAGAACCTTATTCAGAAAAAAAAGATTTTAAAATGGATTTACACTACTTAGACGGAATAGAAGACGAAACAGAAAACAGAACGCGCGGCAATGTAGATATGCAAACGTTTTCGGGCATGAACGGTGAGTTCGGAGATTTAGGCAAACTCTTTAAGAAAAAAGCAAGTGCAGCACCAAGCAAGCCGAAACCCAAACCCTTGCAAAAACTGAAAACAAAAATTGCCGCCGCTAAACCAAAGTTGGCAGCCATTAAGCCCAAACTTCCTGCAAAAACAAAAGAGAACCTGAAAAAGAATTTGCAGAAAGCAAAGCAGGTAACCAAAAAAGTGCTGAACGTAACCAACAAGGTTAATCCCGCTACGGCTCTGTTACGCGCAGGTGTGTTGGCTTCCATGAAGCTGAACGTTTTGCACGTTGCCGAAAACTTAAAGTGGGCATACCTGAGCGAAGACCAAGCCCGCGCCAAAGGTATGGACATGACCAAGTACGGCAAGCTCAAAAATATTCTCACCAAAACAGAGAACATATTTTACACCGCAGGCGGCAAACCCGAAAACTTAAAACAAGCCATACTATCGGGCAAAGGCAATCCTAACAAAGAAGTGAGCGGCTTGGGTTTGATTGATGAAAACGAAATCGGAACAACAGACTTAGGCGCAACAGACAACTTGGGCGAATTGCTCGGCGAAGTATATCGCGATGAGTTTATAGAAGGCATGGGCGAAATGGAAGGACTTGGCGAATTAGGCGCGGTAACAGCAACTGCCGCTATTACCGCCGCCACCGCCGTTATGGGCAGCATAGCCGCTTTAATAAAATCGTTGGGCAATTTGTTTCCGAACAAAAAAGCCAAAGCCGCAAAAGCAGCCGCCGCAAACAACAAGCCAACAAGTGCAAGCACCGCCGCAAACAACAATCGCACAAGCGCAGCAGAAGAAAACAGCGATGCAAGTGCAAGTGAAGACGGCGAAGCCACCGTTAGAACAAGCGGCGGCGGTGAAAGCAGCACAAGCGAAAATTATTCTGCCGACACATCATCAAATTACGATGAGGGCGGCGAGGACACCGATTATTCGGCGCAATCCCGAAGTGCAGCCCCTAACGATACAGACGAAGACAACATGAATGAAGAAACACCAAGCACAAACAACGCGCTTCCCGCCGCAAGTAAAACGACAAACACCGCAACGGCAAACAGCAACACGGCAAGCACCGTAAGCAAAGCAGGAAAAATAAAAGCCTTTTGGGAAAACAATAAAAAATGGCTCAAACCTGTGGGCATAGGTGTAGGTGTGGCGGGCGTGTTGTATGCAGGTTACCGCATGATAGCAGGCAAAAACAAAACCAAGAAAAAATCATCGGGCGGGGGCAACGGCTTGAACGGCGTAGGCAAGCGTAGCGGAAAGAAAAGAAAAAGGAAGACAGGCAAACGACAAAGCAGGCAGGGAAAAAAATCCAACATCGCTTTAATGTAAGTGCAGCAACAAACAAAAAAAAACAAAACAGACATGGCTAAAAAGAAAAAGAAAAAATCAGGCAGGAAAGGCAAAACGAACTTTCGCGCGTTCATACAGGACTTGCCGAACAGCAAGGGCAACGTTAAACATTCCGCACTCGGCACGGTAAAAGATTTGGTCGTGGGTACAGTCGGCGGCGGCTTGGCAGGTGCGGCAATCGGCAAGCCCTCTTTGTTGGTGGGCATAGGCACATCGTTGGTTGGTTACTATCTCGGCTCATCATTGGCTACAAGTTTCGGTTTGGGTATGATGGCTTCGGGCGGTTATCAAATCGGGCAGGGCGCAATGAACGGCACAAGCCTTTCGGGTTTGGACGGCGCGAAAGAACGCATGAAATCTTTCGGGCAAAACATCAAGCAACGCCTCTACATTGACAAATTCATCAAACCCAAAGCAAGTGCGGGCGACACAGGCACGAACGGATTGGGCAGTGTGCAATATTTTAAATATCCGCAAAACCAAGAGCTTGATATGAGCGGTTTGGACGCGATAGAAGAAGCCATTGCTTCAAGCGGTGAAGAATACGAGCAATCCCGAATGTCGGGCATAGAGGAAGAAATCATGGGCTTGGAAGAACAGCTTTTTTAAGCAGCAAACTGAAAGTAAAAAGTAAAAAAGAAAAATACAGTTGTGCGTTTCACGCTTAATCCCATTGCAGACAGAGCAAATCCCTGAATAACGAGAGCGATAGAAAAAGCAAACTGTATTTGTTCTTAATCAAAAACAAATAAAAGTCAAATCAAAAAAACAAAACATCATGTTAGAAATGTTAAACGGAATAGAAGAATACAACAACGTAGGTGCGTTGTTGGGCTTAGAGGGCTTGGACGGCAACGAGGAACTGTTAGGCGCATTGCGCAAAATGAACCCCATTGCACGGCAACGCACGGTAAACAAATTGGCAAGCACAGGCGGTGTGAGCAAAGGCTCACGCGCAGAAATGGAAAAACATTTTTCGGAACTGCCCGACCACATCAAAGCAGCCTTAACCAAAGGTGAATTGCGATTGGCTGATACGGTGATATACAGCATTAAGCAGGTGAACAGTAAAACAATCAAGTTGTTTGAAACGCAGGACGACAAAGAAATCGGCTTGCGCAACATCTCCAATGCAAAACTTCCGAAAAATCAATCCTTGTTGGTAAGTGGCATTGTATTGTTGGCGGGCGTAGCAACAGAAAACACCAAAGACAAAATCATGGCGATTAACTTCGGTGATATAGCCGCCATACCTTCCATTGCCAACGGAGAGTTTTCATTAAAGAGCAACAAAAAACAAATTGTGCCTGAAACTTCCAACAATGTGTTTAAGACAAGCAATATGCACAACGTGCCGATTGGCTATTACAAACTTGCCAACCCGCGCCTTGTTCAAGATGACATCTTGGTAGAGATGACCATTGAGTTAGGCACTATGGACGGGATTGACCCAAGAACCCATGTATTTGCAGGCTTGCACGGAACAATTACTACACCATAACCGCATAAGTAAAAATTATAAATGAAAAGTAAAAAGCCTGTCGTAAACGGCGGCAGGCTTTTTTAAAGCGTAACACAAAAACAAAAAAAGAAAATGTTGAAAGCCGTAAAAAAACGATTTGATATACAGATAACCGCGAGCGGGCAATCGCTGAGCAAGACCTTTGAAATGGACAAAAGCATTAAAACCGTCAGAGGCGTGTTGCTCACATCGGACAAAGACGATTTGCTGTATTACAGAGGCACACAGAAAATTGAAATCAACAGCGAGGAATTTTTCCCCGAAAACTACGAGAGTAAATTACTCATGTCGGGTATAAACGTTTCGCCCAAGCAACGCTATTACGATTTGGGCAATGTGAACACGGGCAACGGTATCATTAAATTAAGTTACACGGACAATCCCGACACGCGCACCAGCTTTGCGGCTTACCGAGTGTCGTTGTATTTGGATTGTGAAATGGAAGCATAAGCAGTATGATACGCGAACAGGTATTTGCAATCAAAATGCACATCACCAAATCAAAACAGGTGTATGTGTTTCAGGTAAAGCTGCCGCAGAATTGCGGGCGTATTGTGGGCGTGGAATACGGACACAGGCAGTTAAAAGTTACTGAAATACCCACGCCGCCGATTGAGCCGCCCTTGCCAGACCCGCCCTTGCCGCCCTCAGAGCCACCGAAAGAGCCGCCGAAAGAGGGAGAGGACAGAACAGAGGTAACGCCGCCGCCGACAACGGACAGCACAGCACCGCCAACGGAAACACCAAGCGATGAGTTGATGAAAAATTTTCAGCGTAATGAATTGTTCGGAGAGTTGCGTTTGCAGAGCTGCGATGAAGCCGATATTTTTTATACCGCCGACATCAAGGCAAGCGAGAACAACATCGGCGAAAAAGATTTTTCACTCAACGCATTTTGGAAAGCGTTTGCTTACACGCACCAAACGCAATGCTTTGAAGATGAAATTTCACTCAACGGCAAAAACCCTGTGATAACAGGCGTTTACAAGGACAAGAGCAGCGGACAAAATCCCGATTACATCGTAAATGTGTATCTGTGGATAGAACGAAAAGCAGCACAAGACTAAACAACAAAACATGACCATAGCCTTAGCTTTAGAATATATCCCGCGCCGCATGGAAGAATTGGGACACGGCAAAAACTACCATTTGCGTTTCAGACATTTTGTGCTGCAAGCCAATGAAAGCATAGAAATCAATGCTTGCGGTCATGTGTTCGTACTCGTGGAAGAAGTTGAAGACGTGAAAGTGGAGTCAGACTTCGGGCTGTACGACACCGTTCAGAATAACGGCAACGAGCAGAATTACGAACATCAGGGAATAATGCACATCAGCAACAACGCCAACCGAATTAATCACCTGCGGTTTATACAGGTGATACCAAAACGCAACACAGAAAAATAAAAACGAAAAAATATGCCTATACAATTTGACAATTTTGACCAACAAAAAATTGACCGCTTAAAAAATCATTTGGTGTCAATGGCGCAAAAAGGAAAAGCCAAGCACTACGAAATTTTTGTGGACAATCTCAAAGCCGTTCCCAAAACGGACGAGCCGAATGACTTTGACGCTTATGAGGATTACATGAACGCGGACACCGAACAAATCAGAATTTTGATTTACAACTCTTCCGCTTCGCCGCGCAACGACCAATATGTGTTTATGCTCAAAGCCCGCAACCGTACCGAAGCGAACAACATCGGATTAAACGGTTTTGAAACGACAAAACCACATTCCAAAACTTCGCTGAACGATTGGCGGGAAGAAAAAAACAAACAAAGTGCCGAACAACGGCAAATTGCTGTGCTGCTAAGCGAGAACGAGGAATTACGCGAGGAGTTGGAAGAAAGGGAAAACGAAATTGAAGAATACCGCGCCGCCATTAAAGAGGCAAAAGCCAACGGCAACAAAATCGGCGGCATTCATTTGGGCGATGTTCTTTCCTTAGCCCTTGAGGGTTTGGTAAAACGCAATACTCACTTACTTGCCAAACTGCCCGCCACAGCAGGGTTAGCAGGTTTGATTGAGCAAGAGAACAAAACTGACACCAACGAAAACGCCGAAGTATCATTTTCCAAAAAAGACAACAGTACGCTGTCGGACACCGCCGCCGCACCCGCACTAAGCGAGGAAGAACAAACATTTATTCGCCTTATGCGTGAGTTGGAAAAATTGTACAGCGAAGAAGAAATGTCTGCCGTTATGGAACTTTTGGATTTTCTAAGCAAGGACAAAACGCAGTTGCAAATCTTGATTGATTTTCTTTCACAGGAAGACGAGAGCGAAGACGAGCAAGAAGAACAGCAATAGGCAATGAGCAATTTGCAATAGGCAATAGGCAATAGGCAATGAGCAACACAAAACAAAAAAAATGAAAGAAGATAAAGCAGCAAACTTTTCAACTTTCAAAACTTTCTAACTTTTAAACTAAAAAATATGACAAAGCATAATTACGACATCGCTATTACAGCGAACAACGAAAAAGAAGCCGATATTAAAATGCAAGCCTTAACAACATTAGCCTCCAAGCTATCCGCAAAGGAATTGGAAAAGTTGGCGCACATCGTGAAGCACGACCCGATTAAAACAGCAATGGCGAAAAAGGCGTTAGGCGTGTAATCAGCAATAGGCAATAGATAATATGCAATAAGCAATTTGCAATAGGCAATAAGCAAATGAACAACGCACTCATTAAAAAAGTCATACAACGCAACATCAAAGCAGCAAGCACAACACCGAAAACAAAAGAGCAAGGCATGAGCCTGAAAGAAAAAATTGTTTACTCGGTGTTGGCTGCGCTTGGTTTAGGCGGCTTGGTGCTGCTTGGAAAAAAGGCGATTGACAGAGCCGTGTCCAACAAAGCCCATTCAAAAAGTTTTGAGGACGGCACACCCGAAACCCTCGCCAAGCAAATCAAAATGGCATTTGAGAATGACGGTTGGTGGGGAACGGACACCGAAGCATTGCGCAGAACATTAATATCTATCAAAAGCAAAGACGAGCTGAACAAAGTGTTTAAGGCATATCAAAAAGAGTACAACAGAAATATGTACAAGGACATGAGCGATGAACTGCAAGCAAGCGAGTACAACGAAATGCTGCAAATCATAGCAGGCAAGCCCGAAAAAACAGGACAAGCGATAAACGCCAATCAATACATCGCTTGGGCAAAACGCTTGAAAGCAGCCTTTGACAAGACTTACGGTTTTATTCCCGGTACAGACGAGAAAGCCATTAGAGCCGTGTTTACCGAAATCCCCACGCAAGCCGATTATGTTCAGGTGGGTGCGGCGTACTACAAAGCATACGGCGAAGATTTGACCAAAGCATTAAAAAGTGAGTTAGAATTTTGGGAATATTCCGACTACATGAACATCATTCTTGCAAAACCAAAAGCATAAACAACAAGAGAGCATGAAAAAAAATATCAGTAACACAACAAAAAAAGGCAAGGGCAAAAAATGGTTGTTCATCGGCTTGGGCATAGCAGGAACAGGCGTATTGAGTTATTTCGGTTGGCAGTATTGGAAAAAGAAAAAAGCACAGGCGGCAGATAACGACAACTACGCAAACACGCCTGATGTTTCCGCAAAAACAGTTTCAGCCAATACCGCCGCGAAACCAAAAGCGAAAACAACAACGCAAGCAACGGACGGTTTTCCCTTGAAAAAAGGAAGCAAAGGCGTAAACGTAAAATTATTGCAGGAAGCATTGATTGCGAAATACGGCAAAGACAGTTTACCTAAGTACGGTGCAGACGGCGACTTTGGCTCGGAAACGGTGGCAGCTCTGAAAAAAGCGGGCTTGCCTGAAAGCATAGACGAAAGCACGTTTAATGTTTTGACTAAGGGCAGCAGTCCCGACCCCGTACAAACCGCCGAACAACTGTACACGGCAGCAAACAAAAAGGATTTTAACAAGGTTATCTCTTTGCTTAAAACCTTGCGCAACACCAACGATTATCAGGCGGTAAGCAATGCTTTTATGAACCACCGCATTGGCGGCGTGCGCCAAACCCTTGTAAACGGAATACTCAACAGTTTTAGCGATGAGCAGCAGAAACAAGCCATACGCTTGGCATTTTCCAACATGGGATTAAAGTATAACGGCGACAAGTGGTCGTTATCGGGATTGGAAAATGAAAAACTACTCATCACCACGCGCCCGACAAAAGTTTGGAAAAATCCCAAAGAGTTTGTGAACGTTCCCGCCAACATGGTGCTTGGAAAAGAAGTTGCACGGCGCGGCAAGCATACCCTCTTTGAACAGGACAAACATTTTTTTCTGACCGAAAGCGCACACATCAGTTACTACAAAGAATAGACACAAGAGCCAAGACTTACAACTAAAAAAAAATAAATATGAAACGGAACATCAAATACATCGTGGTGCATTGCACCGCAACACAACCGAACGCTTCCATTGAAAGCATAAAAAAATATTGGAAAGAAAAACGCGGTTGGGGCGACACATCGGGTTATCACTACATCATCAAAGCCAATGGCGAAGTAGTGCAACTTTTGGACGAAGACAAAAACAGCAATGGCGTGTACAAACACAATAGCGAATGTATCAATGTGGCATACATCGGCGGCATTGACAAAGCGGGTAAAGCAAAAGACACCATTACACGCGCACAGGAAAATTCACTCTTTGATTTGGTGGTGAGATTGACCGAAAAATATCAGGGCGCGGAAATATGTGGACACAGGGATTTTCCGAACGTTCACAAAGATTGTCCTTCGTTTGACGCGAAAACATGGCTGAAAAATTATCAGCCCGATATTGATTTGGCGGCATAAGAAAAAAGGAAAATGTTGCAACGCTTAAAGGCTTTGTTAAAATACAAGGGATTTGTTTTGTATTCAAAACCGTATCAATTCAACATTGTAGGGTTAAGAAGCAAAAGCACCATACCCAACCGCTTTGATGATGAGCTTCATGTATTTTATACAACAAGCCCCTTGCATTGGGAATACCATGTGTTTAAGATAACCACAGACCCCGGTACATTTTGGTTGGAAAACCCCATGCAGGAACAAGGCACGGCAATATTGGCAGAGGGACAATACAAAAACGCTTATGCTATCGGCTTACATCAGGGAAAATACGAAGCCTTAGTACAGCAAAATCCTGTTACAATCATGCGCGACTATGACCGAAACGCCATATTGGATTTTTACAACGGCAAAAAAATGAGCGGACTGTTTAGCATAAACATACACAGAGCCAACAGCACAGGCACAACAAAAACAGTTGATAAAAATTCGGCAGGCTGTCAGGTCTTTGAAAACGCAAGCGACTTTGCAACGTTCATGCAGCTCTGCAAAAAACATGAGCAACGCTACGGAAATCAGTTCACTTATACGTTGATTGATTTTCGTTCGTGGCGCAGGCAAAGCATAAGGCGGGCAGGTTTTTTCGCAGCGGGATTGTTGGGTGTTGGCGCGGCAGGTTATTATCTGTACACGCAACAAAACAGGAAAACAAATAACAAACAAAACAAAAAACAAAAAAACAATGAGTTGCTTTTTAAAAAATCTACTGAAAGACAAAACCAACGAATACAGTTTGCGTGAACTCATTATCGCTATCTGTATGCTTTTGGTGATTGCAAGTTGGATAGCCCAACTGCTCTTTAATGTTACCACACCCGAATATATGTTTTACTCCATAGTGAGTTTGATTGCCGCAGGCTGCTTCGGGTACAGCATAGAGCGAAGACCGACCAACAAACCATAAAAAGAAAAAAAGAACAATTAAAAAACAAACAACGATTATGAAATCCAAACTAAAGAAAAACGGAATGCTTGTCATTTTTACGCTGTATTTAATTCTCATCGCTGCGAGTGCGCTTTGGCACAGCTTCAGGGAAAAACATTCTCCGCCGCCGCAGGACACTACCTATCTGCATAAGTGGAGAAACGAAAAGCAATTTTTTTTAAAGCAGCACGAAGCAAAAATATCTGCTTTACAAAGCACGAACGACAGCTTGAAAAAAGTTACAAATACAAAGAAAAAATCGTTGGCAGTTTCACGCGCTAAAACAAAGTTTTTTGGAATACGGTTAAAGCAAAGTTTAAAACGGTACGACAGTTTACCCATAATTGCCGACACGATTATTCCGATAACAGAAAATTACATGGCGGCGCAGCTTGTACAGGACAGCACTTGCAGCGAAGTTATACACGCATTGGAACGCCTTGTCGCCAACCGCGACAGTTCCGTTTATCTGTACAGGCAAAACGAAAATATATTTCGGGATTTGCAGAAAGAGCAGCAGGAACGCGAACGGCATTTAACCGAACAGTTGAACATTGCCTACAAAATTCAAAAAAAGAAAAACAGGCAAAACAAAATTTTGGCAAGCGGCTTGTTGTTTGTGAGCGGAGTAGCAAGCACGTTAATCGTTAAACAAGCCATTCAATAACGTGTAAACCAAACATGAAAATACGACTGAAAGAAAAAACATGGGTGTCCGTTTTTACGTTGTTAGGCTCTTTGACCGCTTACTATTACAGCAAGGCACACACCCGCGAAACCGTGCCTTATGTGATGACAGGCGGCTTCATCGGGGCATGGGTAGGGGAATTTTTTGCCAAAACCTTTGAAGCAAAACAGAACAAGGATAATAACAAAGCAAACGAACAGGACACGCAAAACAAAAACAAGTAATAACAAATAAAAAACAAAACAGAACATGGCAGCAATTACCATAGAGAACAACGGCGCAAGTTTAAAAATCACATCGGGTACATCGGTGCGCAACATTGTTAAAGCGCAAATTATTGAGATAGCCGTTGTGCAAAACAACATCATTAAGATTGACAGCGGCAAGGGCGCGTTGTACAATGTGTATGTACCTTACACAGATGTAACACAACCGCTAACGGCAAATCCCACCGAATTAAGGGAAGCCATTAACGCCATGCTGCAAGGCTCGGACGGCGGCGGTACTGCGGCAGGGGGCGCAACCGAAGCAAAACAAATAGAGGAATTGGACAAGCTATCGGTTATTGACGGATTAATACGGGATATTAAAGCCACCATCATCACATTGGACGGCAAAGTGTTTTTTGAGCCTGTGATTGTGGACGAAACCAATCCTTACGTGATATACAAAGGCTTTGCAAGCCCCGCAGCAAGACCAGATTTGGAAGTTTTTGCAATACAAAAAATCACCAACCATGACGGCATATTTACTTATGAGTGGGCAGATGGTAACAAGAACTTTGACAATGTTTGGAATGACAGGCTCGTTTTAGATTACAAATAACATGAAGAACAAGAAATTTCAGAAACGGAAATCTAATCTTCATGTTTTGGGCAACACCGATACAACATCGGTGTTGCCCGCCTTTCATGGCTTGCCCGAAAACTATCAGGAGTTTGTTTACTATATGCAAAAGGATTTGCGCGTGGGGTATAAGCACACAAAACGAAGCGTGGAAGCACTTGCCTATTCGTTGCAAATACGCGACCAAACGGAAATCAAAGAACTCACCGAATTGGCTATCGTAAACGTAGCGCGGGAATTGGCACACAGCGAGGGAACTGTAAAAGAAAAATACGACAAGATTGTTGCCTTGTATAACAATCAAATGATACTCTCCCACCGCACAAGTCAGAGTATTATGTTACAACAGTATTCCACACCTGCACCCATTGCGTATTTAATGGGTGTGTTTTGCGGTTTACCCGATTTGCAGAACAACAATGCGTATGCCTTTGAGCCGAGTGCAGGCAACGGTTTATTGACCATTGCCGCAAAACCAAACCGCGTGTATGTAAACGAAATTGACAGAACCCGTAACCGAAATTTACAGACACAGGGTTTTGCTTTGGTAACAAAGGAAGATGCCACAGAGCCGTTTCACTTTTTGGACAGTTACGGACAAATCAAGGCAGTAGTAACCAATCCGCCTTTCGGGGTTTTAAACAAAGCCGTTGATTACAAAGGTTATCCCATAAAGGTATTAGACCACCTCATGGCTTTGCGTGCGTTAGACAGAATGGTGAGTAATGGCAAAGCTGCTATCATCATCGGCGGTCATACCAAATGGGATACATTGGGAAGAATTGAAAGAGGTAAAAACAGAATTTTTTTCAATTACCTCTACTGTTATTATCATGTAACAGATGTTATACAAATTAACGGCGACAGACTTTACACACGGCAAGGCACAAGTTTTCCTGTGCGACTGATTTTAATTGACGGTAAAAAAGACAAGCCGCAAGGGGCAGCCCCTGTTAAGAATGAAGCACAGGACAAAGCGATAAAATCCTTTGACGAATTGTTTTATAAGGTCATGCAATGGGTAAACGAAGACGAAATAAACAACCCGACAATTTATTACAGCACAAACAACCAAGACATGAATACAAACATAGAAGCATTACTGAAAGAAGGCTTGGACATTTTAGCTTCATTTAAAGATGATGAAAACACGGAAAACGAAAATGATTTGGGTGCGCCTTATTTACCCGCTTCACAAAGTTGTGTAGTCTTAAACACACAAGTTCCTGACTCCATGAGCTACGAAACACAAGCCGCACTCACGCGCATAAAAACGGAAGTGGGCGGCAACATGGATAATTTTGTGCGACACCGTTTAGGTTATACTTCGCATACCGCTTTGTGCCAAGCCTTGTCCGCCGAACAAACGGACGCGGTGGCTATGGCGATATACAACGTGGAAGCCAAAGGGCAAGGTATGATTATCGGCGACCAAACAGGCATTGGTAAAGGGCGCATTGCCGCCGCCATGATACGCTACGCCGTGCAGCGCGGATTAAAACCAATTTTCATAACAGAAAAAGCAAATTTGTTTTCCGACATCTACCGCGACCTTGTTGCTATCGGCTCGCCGCACTTAAAACCATTTATCATTAACGGCAGAGAAGCTAAAACAGATATTAAAGACGAAGACGGCAACATCGTGTATCAGGCGTTATCATCAGCCGAACAGTCAAGCATTTTTCAGAGCGGTGAAATTCCCGCACACTATGATTTTGTAGTCGGCACATATTCGCAGTTTAATTCACCCGACAAGAAACCCGAAAAACCAAACTTCCTAAGACAAATTGCAAAAGACAATTTACTCATTATGGACGAGGCGCATAATTCAAGCGGCTCAAGCAATACAGGTGCGTTCATGCAATACGTTGTTCACGAATGTTCGGGTGTGGTTTTTCTTTCTGCCACCTTTGCCAAACGCCCCGACAATATGCCGATTTATGCCATGAAAACTGCTATCAGCGAAGCCAACATGACTAAAGACGAATTGGTGGAAGCCATACAAAAAGGCGGTGTTGCTTTGCAGGAAATTTTATCAAGTCAGTTGGTGGCAGAGGGGCAGATGATACGCCGCGAACGCAGTTTTGAGGGCGTGGAAGTCAATTATATTTCGTTGGATAATTACGAAGTCAAGCACAAGCAAACTGCCGACTTGATTACACAAGCCCTGCGCGACATCATTGCCTTTCAAAGTAATTTTATTGATAAGCAGGTAGAAGAATTAGATAAGGTTGCCGTTGCAGAGGGAAAAGAAATTGAAATACGTGAGGGAACATCACAGGCAGGTGTGGACAATCTGCCTTACTTCTCAAAAGTGTTCAACGTGATTAATCAAATGTTGTTCAGCATTAAAGCCGAAGCGGTTGCAGAGCGCACCATTCAACGTTTGAAAGAAGGTAAAAAACCTGTGATTGCTTTTGCTTCCACTATGGGAAGTTTTATTGAGCAAATGGAAAACGAAAAAGGTTTGCCTGTGGGGGACGGTGATTTAATCAACAACGATTTTGCCGAAGTATTAAGAAAAGGCTTGAGCGGTGTCATGCGTTACACCGAAAAAGATGTGAACGGACAATCCATATTCAAGGAATTTACCTTATCCGATTTAGACGAGGAAGCAAGAAAAGAATACGAGCGTATTTTAAACAACATCAATCAAATCAGCACAGGCATTTCAATCAGCCCGATAGATTTAATTATACAAAAATTGGAAAGCGCGGGCTATCGTGTTGCCGAAGTAACAGGGAGAAAGTTTGCCGTACAACCCAATGCACAAGGCAATAAGGGTTTGGTAACATCACGCAAACGTTTAACGACCAATGACGCATTTCGTCTATTTAACAATAATGAAATGGACGTACTGATGATTAATCAGTCGGGCAGTACAGGGGCTTCGGCTCACGCCATTGTAACGCCCAAAGTTCCCGCAGAGCAAGTGAAACAGCGTGTGATGATTGTCTTGCAAGCCGAATTGGATATTAATACCGAAGTACAAAAACGCGGGCGCATTAATCGCACAGGACAAATTTTAAAACCGATTTACGATTATGTTATTTCTGCCATTCCCGCCGAAAAACGTTTGATGATGATGTTGCAAAAGAAATTAAAATCATTGGACGCGAACACCACTTCCAACCAAAAACAAAGCACCAAGATTTTAGATGTACCCGATTTTCTGAATAAGTACGGCGACAAAGTGGTGAAAGAATATCTTTTGGAAAATCCCAACATCAATGAGTTGTTGGGCGACCCTTTGCATTTGAACGCAAGCAGCACAAGTTCGGAAAATACGGAAGAAGCAGCGCACCGCGTATCGGGGCGTGTGGCGGTATTATCAACACAAATGCAGGCAGATTTTTACGCAGAGATAACAGAGCGTTACAACGATTATGTGGAATACTTAAAACAAATCGGCGACTATGATTTGGAAGTGGAAGCCCTGAATTTACAAGCGGAAACCCTTGAAACAAATATCGTCAAAGTAGGCAGAGGCGGTGAAAGCTCGTTTGGTGATGACAGCATGATAGAAAAAGTACAGGCAAATATTTTGAAAAAACCGTTTTCTAAAACAGAACTTGAAAATATGTTGAACGAAACATTGGCAGGAAAATATGCGGAAGAACACAAACGCGAACTGTTAGATGATTTTACTAACACAATGGAAACACGCCGCGAAACGGAATTAAAAGACAGTCAAGGAAAATACGACACGCTGATAAAAGAAATTCCAAACGAAAAGAAACTTCAAAAGATACGAGAAAAGGAAGGTGATACAGCATATAGTCAAGCTAAAATAGAAAGAGAAAAAGAATTGAATGCGGCGCGTGTTTTGGCAGCAGAGCAAATCAACAAATCTTACAAACACAAACAGGAACATTTACAACGCATTTTAAATTTCTTTACCATAGGTCGTAAGTTAGCTTATCCTGTGGTTACGTTTGACAACGGCAACGAAAGAGTGTTGGCGGTGAGTTTGGGAATAATGATTGACAAGAAAAAGAAAAATCCGTATGCGCCGAGCGTGGTGCGTGTACGCATAGCCATTGCCAACAGCAGCAAGTATTTTGCTATACCCGCAAGTTTTAATAATGACATTGCCAATATTATTTCGGCGAGCCATGATACAGAGCAACCTGCGCAAGAGGATTTGTTAAACGAATGGAACGAAGAAATAAAACAGAAAAACAAAGACAGAGGCATTCGTTACATCATTACGGGCAACCTCTTACAAGCCTTTGGTACAGAGAAAAGCGGCAAGTTGGTAAGTTATACCACAATGAACGGACAAACCAAAAAAGGAATTTTAATGCCCGAAGAATGGCAGCCGAAAGAAGCCTTAAAACACATTACTGTTCCCATTATTAAAGCTCTGCCTATTTTACAATCCTTGTCTAACGGCAGGGCTTTGTATGCTTCCAACGATATTGCGTTTTTTGAAGCGGGAAATAATTTCCGTGTGATTGTGCCGCTATCGCGCAGCAAGGGCGGTGAGATTTATTTGGACAATGATTTGTTGCAACTTTTGGAAAAAGGAATGTTTGAGAAAACAGCCGACAAAATGCAAGCCTACTTGCCCAAAGAAAATGCGGAAGCCTTTGCGGATATTCTGCAAAACAAATTCAGCGTAAGTGTACAGATTGCGCCCAATATGCTTTCCTTAATAAAAACAAACACGGTGCGTGTGTCCACACACAAGAAAATTGAATTGCCGCCCGATGAGAACGAAGCGGAAACAGAACGCATACGAATTTTAGAATTGGAGTCAGAGGCTATTTTATTGGCTTTAGAATTGGATTTGGATATGGCAGCATAATTTTTTCATTACAAAAAACACGAAGCATGATTAGTAAAAACAATTACATACAACAAACACAGGCAATAAATAATTCCGAACTGCCCGACAATTTATTTAAGGCTCATCAATGGGTATTAAAAGCCACAGAGAACGGAACAAATTGGAACGCTTACGAAAATCCGAACATTAAAAAAGTGATTGATACAACCATTGACAAGTTGAACGCTTTTTTAATTGAACAAAACAACCGCCCCGAAAAAACAGTTTCCACGTACAAAGCACCCAAACATGAAACTTCGCCACAAGCAAAAGCAAAGAAAGAACATCAACCGAAAATTGTTCATGTGCAAACGCACACAGAGGACGAACAGGATATTGAGTTGGTAGAGCGTATTCCCGAAGAAATACGTTTTATGCGCCGTTACCTTGCCATGAACGGCAAACGAAAAACGAAAGAGGATTTGTTACGTTTTATCAATGCCTTGCACAGAGCTATTATTGAAAAGCGTATTCGTAAAACTTCGCCGTATGCTAAGCAAATGGAATACATACAGGATAAGTTGATAAAACGTTACAACGACATGAAATCGGCTTTTACCGTGCAAATAGACCAGAAAATTATTTTGGAATTTAAAGCGTTAATCGCTCAACAAAAAATTATGCCCTCTGTGGCTTTGATTAAACGTTACATCAGCCTGAACGGAAAATACGGCGTGAAAGAAAATGCCAAACGTTTAATGGAAGCCATGACACGCGCCTTTGACAAAGGACACATTACCAAGAAAGATAAGTACATCAAAGTATTTGACCAAATGCACAGCAATTTAAGTCAGTATGTGAAAAACAAATCGCACAGCGTACTGAATATTGAAGAACCCGAACTCAACGGATTGAACGGTGTGTTGGAAGGTTGTGCTTGTCCTGCAATGAACAGCGAGCCGAGCTGCACACAATCAAACAGCATTTACCAAGCGCAGCAAAAACCAAATGTGTCTTCGGGTGTGATGAACAGCATGGATTTTAAACGTATGCAATTCCGCACGTTGGGTTTTGTTGGCAAATACCGTAAACTCATCGGCGACCCCGCCAAAGGATTTTCCGCAATGGTATTCGGAAAACCTAAAATGGGTAAATCGTTTTTGTGTATGGATTTTGCGGGCTACTTGGCGCGTAATCACGGTAAGGTGTTGTATGTGGCGCGTGAGGAGGGTTTAGATATGACCTTGCAAAACAAACTGAACGCAAAAGAAGTGGCTCACCCGAATTTGTATGTATCGGAAAGCATACCGCCCGATTTGAGTTTGTATGATTTTATTTTCTTTGACAGTATAAACAGTTTAAAACTATCGGCTTCCGACTTGGAAGCCTTGCGAAACGCTAATCCCGAAAAATCCTTTGTTTATGTTTTCCAAACTACCAAAGAGGGAAATTTCAGAGGCGGCAATGAATTTCAGCACAATGTGGATAGTGTGATTGAAATTCCCGAAAAGGGTTTGGCAATACAAAACGGCAGATACAATCAGGGCGGCGAAATGCGGATTTTTGAGGAACAGGAGTATTTGAGGGAAGCGGCGTAATGAATTAAAAAGGCGGAGTTTTTTTTGTTCCGCCTTTTTTTATTTTGCTATTATGAAATGGGTAATGGTTCGGAACTTAGTGTTTGGTTCGGTGGAAATGTCCGATAGGTTTTTCACGCTTGAACGTTTGCTTGTCTGATGAAAAACTTTTGTTGGCGGCTGGTTTTATTCAGGTTTAAATTCTTCTACAAACTCTCTTTCTTTTATGGCTTTAATTTGTTTTGATTTTCCACGAATAAAATTTATCAAACTAATCCAACCCTGCTTGGTTTTTTCTTTGTTGAATAAATAAGAACGTCCTAAAATCTCTAATAGGAATATAACGATTAACAACCCCCAAATTAAATATTGATAATTACCAATAGAATTAATCCATGAATTTAATTTATTACTACATTTTAAAATAAGAGTTATAGCAACAGGTAAGGCTGTAATAACTATAATGAAGAAAAAATAAATTACACTTTTAATTTGTGTTTTTTTGTATTCATTCCATTTTGTATTTACAAATTCAACTCTTTCTTTCTCAATCCTCTCATTTTTTATTTTTTCTTGATTTGCTTGTTCTATTTCATCTCTCTTTCTCAGTTCATTTACCAATGCTTCGTTAGTTCTTAATGTTTCTTTTAATAATATGTCTTTTTGTTCCTTTTCTCTATGCAAATCCTCAAAGTAAGAGTCGTTAGTCAAAAAGTCTAATGAATTATCAATGGTTTCTATTGTAATTTCTTCAGGTTTGTTCGGTTTTTGTCTTAATTCAAAGCTAAATTGTTTAGCTTGTTCTACTGTAAGAGAACCGTCTTTTAATTGTTTTTGAAGATTTTGGTATTCTTGAAAAACAGTTTGATTTAACTGTGAAGAAATAATAATTTGTGCTTTTGTAACTACATCAAATGATTTTGGTATGGAAGAACCTTTGTTAAAACCTTTTTTTAGTTTAAACCAAAATTTACTTGTAATGTAATCAAGGTCTTTGGCAAAAGGAATATCACCTTCCTTAAATTTTACTTTATTGTTGTGTGCCAAAAACAAGCCAAATCTATTGCCTGTGATGTAAATACTACCTATTTTTTCAAATTTAGTTTTACTTTCACCGCCGCGTAAATAGTTTATTTTAGTGAAAATTCTAAAAAATTGTCGGCAAAGATTTTCGTCAAACCATCTATTTTTTTCTTCGGCTTTTTTCTTTAGTTCTTCTAATATACTTTCATCATCTACAACGTAGTCTGTGTATTTGTAAATAGAAATTGTTTTAAATTCTTTTAATAAAATTCCTTTTCGGGTAAGCTCTGTTTCAAATTGAACTTTCTTTTTCTTAATATCACTTAAACTTTTGCAACCTTCAAGAATTGTTTTCATCGCAGGTTTCGTTGTGTCCAAGGCTACATTACCTTTGAAAATATTTTCTGCTGTCTGAAAAAAAGCATCTATTTCGTCTTTTGTTTCTTCTAAATATTTTAACTCAATTAACTTTTCACCATTTTTATTTTTGTTAGATATATTTATTTCATTTACCAAGCTATAAAAATCATCAAAAATTTGTTTGAATAATACGCCATTGTAGCCTAATGAATTAAATAAATGTTCAGGACTTAGATATATTGTTAATTCTGATGTCCATTTTCCTAACTCATTTATGTCTGATGTGTATCTTATACCTTGATATAAAATAATCCCTTCTTTTATTAAGTTTAAATCATTTGTAAAATCAGATTGGTTTTGATTAGCTATAATGAAAGCACTTATATATTTTGAGTACTTTTCAGTAACACCGTTATCTAATAAATATCTGTTTAAGTTTTCAATTACAACTTTCTTTTCTTGTTCTGAAATAGTTATTTCTTCTTGTTTTTCAACAAATGAAATTAATTGAGATATTATTTTATTTTGTCTATTCTGAATTGAAGTGAATGCCGAATTTATTTTATCAAAGTCAGTTTTAATGGAATTATTAAAAACATAATAACCGTTTTGCATTGTACTTATGTCTTTAAGGCGGGTTTTTACTGTTGTTCTAATTACCGCTTCTGGTATGTCAAAGTCGTAAATTGATACCAAAAGATTTCTTAATTCGGTGGAATTAATTGTCCATTTATTTTCAGTTACAACAACACCTTTAATGAACTCTCCCAATATGTCTGTAATGTTGTTGTAATTTTCGTTGTTATACAGCTCGCTAAATAATGCAACTGATGCTAAAAGGTTATTTTCTTTCATTTGTGTTTATGTGTCGTTTAAACTTGCTGCCAACTTGTATATATTCCTATAAATGTTCGCCAATCTTCATATTTTGGTTGGCTTTACCACATAAAGTTGGGGTTTATTTATACAAAGATAATATTTTGTCATATTTATTTTGCCGAATGTGATATTAAAGGTGAGTACCTTATTTGACAGGTTGAGTTTGTACTGTACATTTGACCATGAAACGAAATGAACTTATTGCAAGATATATTGCTCTATACGGAGTTCGCAATACTAAAGTGGAAGACCTCCACGCAGGTATTTTCCCAAAAACGAGAACAGGGGATTATTCCGATGTAAAAGTGGTTACTCCTTTTGGAGAAATTGCTTGGACAGAAGTCAGCCGTATTTCAGACAAAGAAATGCGAGTGTTAATGCTTGATATAGAAAAAAGCATACATAACGCATTAGATAAACTACTCAAACTTGAAAAGCAACTTGGTTCAGCAAAAGACTTTGAGAAATTTCTTAAAATTAGCTTGTACAATAGTGCTACTTGGGATTTACCCGAAAGCGAAATGGTAAAACGTTATGGGAAAGACTACACGGAAAAATTATAAATGAAAAAGTACCTACTTCTTAGGCATTAGTTTCTTTTTGCGAACATTCAGATAATCAGATATTTTTTCCAAATCTTTTAGAAATTGGTTTGAAATCTGTATCTTTGTGCCCGCCACTACTTCGGCTCAAATGTTTTAAAATCAAACATTTGAGCCGTTTTTATTTTAGTTAATCCCCTAATTTTCCCCTTTTTTTGCTAAAAAATCCCCTTTTTAGGCTAAAGTTTACCTCAACTTTTATAATGCCATTTTGCCGAAATCGGAAACATAGTTTTTGATATTTCAGCCAAAACAAAAAACCTCAACTTTTCGGCTGAGGTTTTGCAAGGTTGTTTTTTGAAAACGGGAAATTACACCCGCTCTAAAATAAAATTCCCGTCCACGCCTAATTTTTCGTGTACGGCTTTTAAAAATGGTACATCGGGTTTGCGTTTGTGGTTAAGTATTTGGCTCAGCTTTGCCGTTCCCATATTCAGCATTTGGGCAAGTTTGGCTTGGGTTATGTTTAGTTCCTGCATTTTTACCGATACCACGTTTTCAAGGGTTACAGGCAAAGGCATTACTTTCAATACTTCGTCCTCGTATTGTTCGGCAAGTAATGAGAGTTTTTTAAGTTCCTCATTTTCTTTTTTGCTCAAACTTTTGAACCCGCCGCCCTTTGTGGCTTTTGAAAGATAGTTTTCTATCATTGCCATTACTTGGCTGTATTGTTTTTCGGTTCTTACTTTGTCTATCATGGCTCTATATTTCTGAAATGTTTTTAATTTTATCGTATTCGGCGTGCGTGCCAACAAAGCGTATGTACACCGTGCGAATATCAAAATGTATCATTACAATTAAACGAAATTCGTTACCCTTAATGTTAAACACAAACCTATCATTGCCTACATAGTCCACAAAACTAAAATCATTTCTTACCTGTGCTATGTTTTTCCACTTTGCCGCGCTCACAATACTGTACCAATTATTCAATGCTTCGGCTGAGGTTGGGTGTTTTGCTCCAAATTCGTTTAACTTTGTTTTTGTAATGATAACCATTATACGCCCCAAAGGTATTATTAATATTTCAGAAAATGAAATTTATTTTAAATATTGAAATTTCAAAGTAAATAAAAAAACTCAAAATAAGTTTTAATCACCGTTTAATCTTTTTAGTAAATCTTCGTGAGATAATTTTTCTACTGTATTATTTAGGTTCAAAGTGTCGCCGTATTTTCTCGGGGCAAGTTTGGCAACTGTAAATTTTAAAGTATCAATTAACAGTTTATTAGCGGCTATTCCCTCATGTGTTAAGTATTCTTTAATATCAGTTTCGCCGCCGCCCTTTCCGTGTGTTAAAGTTTTTTTCATTTCCTCCAAATCGCCGGAATAGTCAGCGATTTGGAAAAACGCTTTGGTAGTTCAGCTGGTTAGAATGCCGCCCTGTCACGGCGGAGGTCGCGGGTTCGAGTCCCGTCCAGACCGCGTAATATTTCATAAACGCTTAACATTTAATTTGTTAGGCGTTTTTTTATTTCAGTTTAGCCGTTTTTTTACCCATTAATTTTTACTTTTCCCAAACATTGGCGCAACATCAGGGTAATTTTTTTTACAAATTTTTACACTTTGGCACGATATTTGTAATGTATTACCTGACAAAAAATACATACAATATGAAACAGAATATTCACAAACCTCAAAACACAGCCGCAAAAAACCTTTGTAAAACCAAATTACTTTTTTTATGTGTGCTTATATGCGCTTTTGCAAATGCCCAAACCCCAAGTTGGCAATGGGCAAAACGCGTAGGCTCTTTTAATGATAACCCACCATTTGGTATGGGCGACCAAAATGAACAATTTAATGATATAAAAGTAGATAGTTTTGGAAACGTCTATGCAGTAGGCGCATTTTTTCAAAACTCTGCTTTTGATAACCAAACCACAGGATTTCCGACAACAGGCGGCTATGGTGCACGAGATGCTTATTTGATAAAATTTAATTCATGTGGAAAAACCCTATGGTGGCGAAGAATGGGAGGAGCAGGTGAAGATAGGGCTAATTCATTGGTATTAGATAATAGTGGTCATGTGATAGTATTAGGAAGTAGTGCAAGCAGTTCATATACTGTTGGAGATGGAATACACGATACAGTAATCAATAACAATAACAATACGCCCGCGTTCTTAGCTAAATTTGATACAGCAGGGCATTTTATTAATATAATAAACACTTATGCAGGCTTTTCTACTGTGTCGGGTATTGCCAAGCTATTCATTAACAGTCAAGGTAATTATTTTCTCACAAATGCCTTATCAAGCTATGTGGTAAATGCTTTGGGTACTATAACAGCTACTTATAATTATGCACCATCAGCATTTCGTGTACGAGGCGTGTGTCTTGATAAAAATGACAATATATATCTATCAGGTTATATCACAAATTCAATAACCATAGCGGGAAGTCCTGTAACATTTACAAACGCTTCATCAGGTAATGGAAATTCTTTAATTATGAAGTGTTCACCCACAGGAAGTTTATTATGGTTCAATGTAAGTATGTCAAGTGGTGTCGGCGGTGATATATTAGGAAAATGTACTTTGGACACAAGTGGTACTGTGTTTATTACGGGTGGAGTGGCTGCTATGGGAACAGCAACCGTTTTTGGTTATGCTGTCAATTCTCCTGTTCCTATCCAATCAGCAAACGCAAATGTCTTCTATCGTTTTAGTGCCAGTACAGGAAGTTTAATATCCGCAAGTGCAGCCACCATGCAATATGTGGATTATATAACACCTGCTTATACAAGCAAAGACGATACCATTTATTGTACAGGAACACTTGCTGGTTATTTAGCATTTAATACTGCCACTTATACTTCTAATCCTGCTACACGACAAAGCTGTATAGGTAAATTTGATGCAATGGGCAATTTTATAAATGTTAATAAATTACCTCAAACAGGAAGCAATGCTGCTAATACAAGAGAAGCAATTAACGGTATAGATATGGATAATCAAGGTAATGTATATATCTGCGGTATGTTCGGCGGCACGTTAGACAGTTTAGGCACAGCCGTAAATATAATAGGCGGGGCAGAAGACGGCTTTGTGGCTAAATTTGGTTATGGCTGTGGCAATACACCCACCACAGGCACAGTACCTAACGCACCGCTTGCTTTAACTGCCACTAATAACGGCAGCCTTACCAATAACGTAACATGGACAGATAACAGCAATGATGAAAGTAACTTTGACTTGCACTACACCTTTGGCAGCAACCCAACATACAGCTTGCTTGCTACACTACCCGCCAACACTACAAGCTACGCGCATACAGGTTTAAGTTACACAACTACTTATTGCTATAAAGTAGCGGCAACCAACAGCATAGGCACAAGCGCGTTCAGCAATACCGATTGCGCTACCACACCCGCAGCACCCACCGCCACAAGCACACCCAACGCACCGCTTAACTTAACCGCCCTAAACAACGGCAGCCTAACCAATAACGTAGCGTGGAATGATAACAGCAGCGATGAAACAAACTTTGAATTGCACTACACATTTGGCAGCAGCGCAACATACAGCTTGTTGGCTACTTTGCCTCCTAATACTACAAGCTATGCACATACGGGTTTAACACACACTACAACCTATTGCTATAAAGTAGCGGCTACCAACAGCGTAGGCAGCAGCGCATTCAGTAACACGGCTTGTGCTACTACACCTGCCGCGCCAAGCGATACAACAGGAATAGGTAAGTTGAAAGATGAAAGTTTAACCTTGAGAGTGTATCCAAACCCCGTTGGTTCAGTTCTTGATGTCAGCCGCCTAAGCCCAAAGGAGGGAACAGTTGAAATTTTTGTTTATGATATGCTTGGAAAAGTAATTAAGAATGAAAAATTGAACATTGAGAATGGCGCAGCACAAATAAAATGTGAGCGAATTAAAAACGGAATTTATTTTATAAAGGTTGGAAATGAAACGCGGAAATTTGATTGACAGGTAAAGACGCGATTAATCGTGTCTTTACCTAAAAAAAGCGCAGAGAAAATATCCAAATTATTTTTGTTTTGTGATGCCGGCAGCACTTAAACCCCTTGCACCATGAACTATATTGTAGCTCACTAAATCGCCTTCACGAATATCGTAGTCAGCTTCTGACACATGAAAAAATACTTTTTCCTGCGAAATGCTGTTTTTAATAAATCCAAACCCTTTGTCGGCATTATAAATAACCACCTTTCCCGATTTTAAATCAGAAGATTCTTCTCTCACAAAACTTCTTGCTCCCAAAAGAATATCTTCTGCTTTTATTTCAACTTTTAATTTTGGGTCGGGTGGTGTATCGGTCAGTTGCCCGTTATGGTCAATGTAAGCCATCATGCTTTCCAAACCTTTGCCTTTATTGGAACTTGCTTTTCTTAATGCGCGTTTGTCTTCCTTTTCTTGTTGCTTTCGCTTTCTCTTTTTTTCGTTCTCGTTTTTTTGATAGGTTTGTTTTGGTTTCGCCATGAAATTATACAATCTGTTTGAAGCCGATTTATACATTTAAACCCACTCAGATTTCGTGCAAAAATAAAGAAATGATTATTGAACAAAGCATACACTTATCAACCTAAGTTCAAATGTTCTTTTCTGTTATAAAAACTTATTTATTTTGCGCTTCGGTTTATTATACCTACATTCGCGCATCCTTTTGAGAGGATTGTATCACAATCTGAATGCCATTTAGTCGGCAACCATTCAATTTAACTTTACAATTTTACGAGGCAAGCAAGGTGTTGTTACACTCAAATGACAAGCCCGATTAATAATTTAATAACAATAATGACATTTAACGATTTAAAGCTTACAGAGCCGCTTATTACGGCTCTTAAAAGCATGGGCTATAACAGCCCCACACCCATTCAGGAACAAGCAATACCTCACGTACTCGGCGGCAAAGATATTTTTGGCTGCGCACAAACAGGTACAGGTAAAACGGCGGCTTTTTCGCTTCCCATTTTACAACAATTAAACAGCAAAGCAGCATCACGAAATACAAGAGCATTGATTTTAGCTCCAACACGCGAACTTGCTTTACAAATCAGCGAAAATCTGCGCTTATACAGTAAACACGTAAACATATCGCACGTAACTGTTTTTGGCGGCGTTTCGCAAAAAAATCAGGAAAAAGAACTCCGCAAAGGCGCAGATATTATAGTTGCCACACCCGGAAGACTGCTTGATTTTATGCAACAGGGTTTAATAAAATTAGATAAAATAGAACATTTTGTGCTTGATGAAGCAGACAGAATGTTGGACATGGGTTTTATTAACGATATAAAAAAGGTAATTGCCAAACTTCCTGCGCAACGTCAAACGCTGTTTTTTTCGGCAACGGCTGCACCTGACATCATGAAACTTGCCAACTCCTTATTAAAAAATCCTGTTCACATTTCCGTGTCGCCCGTTTCTTCCACAGCCACGCTTGTAGAGCAAAGCATTTACTATGTTTCCAAAGAAAACAAAAGGTCGTTGCTGAAACACGTTTTGAACTCAGGAAAAATAGAACACGCCTTGGTATTTACACGAACAAAAAGAGGAGCCGACCGCGTAGCAAAAGAATTAAACAACAGCGGAATTAGTTCCGAAGCCATTCACGGCAACAAATCGCAAGGCGCAAGAGAACGCGCCTTAAAAGGATTTAAAAACAGAAACATTCGCGTATTGGTAGCCACCGACATTGCTTCAAGAGGCATTGATGTAGAAAAGTTATCTCACGTTATCAATTACGAAATTCCCGAACAGGCAGAAACGTATGTGCATCGTATAGGGCGCACAGGACGTGCAGGTTCGGCAGGCAAAGCACTTTCTTTTTGCGCGGTTGATGAATTGGATTACATGAAAGACATCAATAAGCTGATTAAGCAAAAAATAGAGGTTGTGGCTTCACACCCTTTTGCATAGAATGAGGTTGTCTAAAGTCCAATAAAGAATTGTCAGTTCGAGTAGGTTTGCTGCCTCTTTGCAAACCGTATCGAGAACTGAAGTCGTTAAAATCACTTCTCGATACGCCCTCATTCTTCGGGCTACTCGAAGTGACAGTGGATTTTAGACAAATTAAAGAACTGAAGCTGCAAAATCACTTCTCGATACGCCCTCATTCTTCGGGCTACTCGAAGTGACAGGGGGCTTTAGACAAATAAAGAACTGAAGCTGCAAAATCACTTCTCGATACGCCCTCATTCTTCGGGCTACTCGAAGTGACAGAGGGACTTTAGACAAATAAATATTAAAACAAATAAATAAAATAAATAAATAACCGTCCGACACCGGACACAAAACAAACAAAAGAAAAATGAAAAAAGGAACAGTTAAATTTTTTAATGAATCAAAAGGATTTGGATTTATTAAAGCAGAAGACGGAGAAGAAGTTTTCGTACACGTTTCAGGCTTAAAAGAAGATATTCGTGAAAACGACGAAGTAACTTTTGAGGTTGAAAACGGAAAAAAAGGATTGAATGCAGTTAACGTTGCATTAGTGTAAAATAATACTGCGTCATTGCGCGGAGGTACGACGAAGCAATCTGCCATTAACAACAGATTGCTTCGTGCCTTGCAATGACGATAATGTAACAAAAAACTAACAAACACTCTTTAAAACTTAAACAGTAATCATGCGGCAATTAAAAATCAGTAAATCCATCACTAACAGAGATGCGGCTTCATTGGATAAATATCTTCAGGATATTTCAAAATTGCCCATGATAACTGTTGAAGAAGAAACCGCATTAGCCGTAAAAATAAGAGGCGGCGATGAAGAAGCCTTAGAGAAAATGGTTTCGGCAAATCTCAGATTTGTGGTTTCTGTGGCAAAGCAATATCAAAACCAGGGCATAAGTTTGCCTGACCTCATCAATGAAGGAAATGTAGGTTTAATTAAAGCCGCTTCAAGGTTTGACGAAACTCGCGGGTTTAAATTTATTTCTTACGCGGTTTGGTGGATAAGGCAAGCCATTATGCAGGCAATTTCAGAACAATCGCGTGTCATCAGGTTGCCTTTGAATAAGGTGAGCGCATTAAATAAAATAAGAAAAGCACAAGGTGTGCTGGAACAACAACTGGAACGTATGCCTACCAATTCGGAAATAGCCGAATTAATTGACATGAACGAAGCTGAAATAAGCATCACACAAAGTGCTTCAAGTTGGCATGTTTCAACAGACGCTTTTTTACCGAGCCGCGAAGATGCAACAATTTTAGATGTTGTGTTTAACCCCGATGCCGAAAAACCCGACGATGTATTGATGCTTGATTCATTACGGATTGAAATAAACAGAACCTTATCATGCCTCACCGAGCGGGAACAGAGCGTTATTATTCAATCTTACGGAATAAACGGAGCGCAAGCCTTGTCGTTGGAAGAAATCGGCGAAAAACTTGACCTCACAAGAGAACGTGTAAGGCAAATCAGAGAAAAGGCAATACGAAGATTAAGGCGCAATAACAAAAACTTATTGCCGTACTTGTAACACACATTTCTATTTAGCAGCAAATTCGGTTTATTGACAGAGATAAAAACAGAAATCTGTTTTTCGCCACTTTGAGAAATAGAGTAGATGCCTGATGAATTTGGCACAATAGAGAATTGTTGGGCAATTCATCAATTAAACACAACCGTTATTTTTTAAGAAAAAGTAAAATTCTTTCGTGGTATGTCGGCGGGCTTAATTTTCAGATAGAGCATCATTTGTTTCCAAATATTTGTCATGTGCATTATCCGAAAATAGCTCCTATTGTAAAATAAACTGCCGAAGAATTTGGTATTCCTTATTTTGAAAAGGTACCCTTTACAATCGGTTCAAATGTTACTTAAAAATTATTTTAGTCGCTTATAAAAATCCACGCAGCACATATTTAAAACTTCCATTTTTGGGCTGCCGCCTTTTACCGCAATTACGCGAATTTTATTAATGTTGCTGGGGTGTTTACGGCATTTGCGTGTGCCTATTAACCGTTCCAAATGTTTACCGCCTGTTTCTGCTTCGGCGTTGGCTGCTGATATAAGAGCGGTGTCTTTGCCGCTTTCATCTTCGGGTAACAATTTTATGTCAATGCGAATCATAAATGCTTGTTTAAAAGTGAGCTAAATGTAAATAAATTTTATATAACAGTAAAATAAAAAGCCTCCGTTTTTACGGAAGCTCTTTTTGAAAACTTTTTGTTTACTGTTCAATGATAATTACCAAGTATTTTGAATTGCTCCAAAACTCGGTTACATTGGTAATTTCAATTTTTTGAACAGGCTTTTCGCCCACCAGTTTATAGGAGCTTTTCGGGTGATTGCTAACCACTTTAGCCTTTTTTGCACCAATGTTAATACTTGAAGTTTGTGTAATATTAATTTTTGAGAAATATGTTTTATTAAAATCGGCACTCATGGTAGAGGTTTTGCCCAAACCGATAAAACCGCCTTCTTTTGAAATTATTTTTTTCTCAATCAATTCTTTTGAAGTGCCAATGGCATAATACGCCGTGTTCATTTCATCGGTTTTAGCCGCGCTTTCGGCACTTGCTTTTTCGTAATTGGCGGTCATGCTGCCAAGTTCAAGGTTTAAGCCTTCAATACGGTTTTTCAGCACCACAATTTCCGTGTCTTTTTGCGCCAAAGAAATTTGCAAATTCTCAATCATTTGCTCAAGACCTGCCATTTTTAAATTACTTTCTTTCAGCTTGTGCGATAACGAATTAATGCGGTTTTTGTTTTGTGTCATTAAATCGTAAATAGACTGAATGTCGTCTTTAATTTGGCTTTGCCTGTTGCGCACATCGCCTTTGGCAGCAGCAGCACTTATTACAATTTTTTCTTTTTCTTTAATGGCATTCAGGTTTTCCTGAATTTCGTTAAAAGAGGCAATAAATTCCTGAATGGCTTCTTCCTTTTCGCTTAACTGCCCCTGTAAATTGTTATTTATGTTTTTTAAACTGTCAGCCAAAGGATTTTTGTCCTTATCGGCATCGTTGCCGCACGAATTAAATACTGTGCTGCCCATTGTGAGGCACAAAGCAAGTGCCGCTATTTTAACTTTTTTCATAATGAATGATGATGATTGTTTTTTATGTGTGTTTTAAATTGTACCTGTTTTGGTAGTGCGCACGAAATTAAAGCATTTTACAGAAATACAAAAATGTGTTATCCTATATATTTCAATCTCCCTCCGTTACTGCCACATCAATGTCCAGCGTTTCATTATGGCGAATGTGCACAGGTGTTCCGCCAATGACGATGTAAGGTGCTGCAATAGCCGAATCGCGCCCAAACCCGAACAGGTAATAATTGCCTTTGTAGCATTTCATCGTATAATTCCCGTCTTTATCTGCGCGTACTTTATCGTCATACAAGGTGGTGTCCGTTCCGGGAAATTCTTTGGCATTATATTTAATAAACACCGTGGCGTTGGCAATTCTTTTGCTGTGATGTATGACTTTGCCCTGTATAACAGACTTTCCGCCCAACTGATTTTTTTTGCAGGAAGAAAATAAAATTAAAACACATAAGACACATAGTTTCATAGTTATTGACTTTGTTTTTAAAGTTTTCACAATCGTGTCGCGCAGCAACAAGCCTGTGCGCTTGCTTTTATTAAAAATATTAGTGTTCATTAGTCTATGTGTTCTATGTGGTTAAATTATTGATGATTTGGGTCTGAAAAACGTGGGTCGTTAATAAAATCATAATCGGTAAGCGTTTGCAGAAAAGCAATAATATCATGCTTATCCTGTGCGCTTAACTGTAAATTGGTTTGCAGCAAGGGGTCAAGGTTGGTTGGATTAAAGTTTCCGTCTGTATAATGGTCTAAACATTGTTGCAGTGTGCCAAAACGCCCGTCGTGCATATATGGCTGCGTGAGGGCAATGTTTCTTAAACTTGGTGTTTTAAATGTATATAAATCATTCGCACTGTTGGTTATGCGCGCTCTGCCACTGTCCTGCAAATGCGCATCAACAGGCAATCCGTTGCTTCTGAATTTAAAATCAGAAAACAAAGGTTCTTTATGGCAGGCATTGCAATGTTGTAAAAATAAGGTGTAGCCGCGCTGTTCGGTTTCATTAAACCGCGCGCCCTTTAGGTTGTTTTTCACATCGTCATACTTGCTTTTGTAAGAATACATCAAGCCCACAAACTGCGCCATAGCATAAAACATACGCTGTGTGGTTACGCTGTCAGTACCGTAAGCATTTTTAAACAAGGTTTTGTATTTTGAACTAACTTGCAGCTTGTTTACCACGTTCGCAAGGGTTTCCCCCATTTCCACAGGGTTTTCAATGGGCGCGGCAGGCTGCACTTCCAGATTGCTTACGCCGCCGTCGTGCATAAGGCTGCTGTGCCAGGTGAGGTTAAACAAAGCAGGCGAATTGCGTTTTCCGAGCAAGCCGTTAATACCATGACTTAAATGGTGGTCGGCGTTGGCAAAAGCAACAAACTGCTGATGACAATCACCACAGGAAATGGTATTATCCGCACTTAGCATACGTTCATAAAACAATTCGCGCCCCAAAATAAATCTATCCTGCGAAATGCTGTTTATGCTAAATGTGTAGGCAGGCTGCGGAAACCCATTAGGAATAAGTTCTTTCAAATTATTGCTTGGCAAAGGTGTGTTGATTTTCGGGTCAGTTTTACAGGCAACAAACGCAACAATAAAAAGTACAAACAAAATTTTTATAAAACGTTTCATTGCAGTAAAATTGAATGTGTGAAATTAGATAAATTTTAAACAGGTTCTTAGCTTTACAGCGCGCTAAAATGTTCAAAAAGCCAATTCCTGTTGAAAAAAACTCGGCTTTTTAGAAAAAAGTTTTGCGAGATTAAAAAAACTGCCTACATTTGCAGCCCCTTAAACGGGCAAACTTTAAATTTTTTACAAAAGTGGACGCATTAAGTTATAAAACAAAATTTGTCAACAAGGCTACTGCTAACAAAGAGTGGTTGTTGGTTGACGCTGAAAACGAAGTGGTTGGACGTTTAGCTTCTAAAGTAGCTATGTTACTTCGCGGCAAACACAAAACAAGCTTTACGCCTAATTCAGATTCGGGCAGCAACGTTATTATTATTAACGCCGACAAAGTTCGTTTTACAGGCAAAAAACTAACCGATAAAGAATATATCCGTTACACAGGATACCAAAGCGGTCAGCGTTTTACTACCCCAAAAGAACTGTTGGCTAAAAAACCGACCGAAATTTTAACCCATGCCATTCACGGTATGTTGCCAAAAGGTCGTTTAGGTCGTGTGTTAAACACTAACGTTCGTATTTTTGCAGGTACAGAACACGGACACGAAGCACAACAACCAAAAAAAGTAGATTTAAGTAAAATTAAATAATTCAAAAAAAATTAAATGGAAGTAACCAATACATCAGGTCGCAGAAAAACTTCGGTAGCCCGTGCTTATGTAACAGCAGGCACAGGCAATATTGAAGTAAACGGAAGAGATTTCAAAGAATATTTCACTACCCCAACGTTGCATTATTATGTTACGCAATCGTTAAACGTTTCAAACGCTCGTGATAATTACGATGTGAAAGTAAACGTAGCAGGCGGTGGCATCACAGGTCAGGCGCAGGCTATCCGTTTGGCTATTGCAAAAGCATTAGTTGAAATTAATCCCGAATTAAAACCCGATTTGCGCGCAGCAGGTTTAATTACCCGCGACCCGCGCATGGTTGAGCGTAAAAAATTCGGTCAAAAGAAAGCCCGTGCACGCTTCCAGTTCAGCAAACGTTAATATTTACATTTTAAGAAGAAAGAGAATACAAACAAATGTCAGCAAAACCATCATTTAACGAATTACTGGAAGCAGGTGCGCACTTTGGTCACCTTAAAAGCAAATGGAATCCTGCAATGGCTCCATACATTTACGCTGAAAAAAACGGAATTCACATTATAGATTTGAACAAAACTGTTGCTAAAATTGACGAAGCAGCCAACGCAATCAAACAAATTGCACGTTCAGGTCGCAAAGTATTATTTGTAGCTACCAAAAAACAAGCTAAAGATATTGTTGCCGAAAAAGTAAAAGCAATCAATATGCCTTACGTTACCGAACGTTGGCCCGGCGGTATGCTTACCAATTTTGCAACCATTCGCAAATCGGTTCGCCGTATGGGGCAAATTGATAAAATGTTTGCAGACGGAACGTTCAGCAACATTTCAAAACGCGAACGTTTGCAGTTTTCGCGCGAGCGCGCAAAATTGGAAACTCAGTTTGGCTCGGTAGTTGATTTGGGTCGTTTGCCTGCCGCTTTGTTTATTGTGGACATCACGAAAGAACACATTGCCGTTGCAGAAGCAAAACGTTTAAATATCCCGACTTTCGCAATCGTTGATACCAACTCAAATCCAAATTTGGTTGATTATGCAGTTCCTGCAAACGATGATGCTTCAACTTCTATTGCTTACATTATAGATGTAATGGTAAATGCCGTAAAAGAAGGCTTTGCAGACCGCAAGTCTGATAAAGACAATAACGAAGAAGAACGCAGCGAAGAATTTGCCGAGAACTCAAAATACAGCAAGGGTGGGGAAGATGAAGAAGAAGGAAGCAGCAACAGCAGCGAAAAAGGCGGAGCTAAAAAACCGCGCCGCAGATTGGCAGCAAAAAAATAATTTGAAATAAAGATTAAAAAAAGGCGGTCATTCTGGCAACAGGCTGACCGTTTTTTTTAGGAAAATAATAAGCCACTAATTACACGAATAACACAAATTAGAATTTAGATATTAGGATTTAGAATTTGTTTTGTGATAATTAGTGAAATTCGTGGCAGAAAAAAAGTATAACAATTAAATAAAGGAAAAATAAAATGGCTATTACAGCAACAGAAGTAAACAAATTGCGCCAACAAACAGGCGCAGGCATGATGGATTGCAAAAAAGCATTGGAAGAAAGCAACGGCGATTTTGAAGCCGCTGTGGATTTTCTTCGCAAAAAAGGCGCAAAAGTTGCCGCTAACCGCGCTGACCGTGATGCTAAAGAAGGTGTTGTTTTATCAAAAACAGCATCGGACAACAAAACCGCAGTAGTGGTAAGCGTAAACTGCGAAACCGATTTCGTGGCAAAAAATGCTGAATTTATTCAGTTTGCAGAAACCGTAGCAGCGATTGCATTGGATAAAAAACCTGAAACCGTTGAAGCATTAAAAGCATTGCCTTTCAACAGCGAAATTACCATTAACGATAAGTTCATGGAGCAAATTGGAAAAATCGGTGAAAAAATTGACATCGGTTATTACAGTTTAGTTAACGCAGAACAAGTTGTGGGTTACATTCACCCCGGCAACCGTTTGGCAGTAGCCATCGGCTTTAACAAAAAAGTGAGCGATGAAGTGGCTAAAAACATTGCCATGCAAGCTGCTGCTATGTCGCCTGTGGCTATTGACAAAGACGATGTGGATAAAACAACCATAGAACGCGAATTGGAAATTGCCCGCGAAACAACCCGTGCCGAAGGTAAAGCGGAAGATATGGTTGAAAAAATCGCGCAAGGCAAACTGAACAAATTTTACAAAGAATTTACTTTGTTAAATCAGGAATATTTTATTGACAACAAAGTAACTGTTCGTCAATATTTGCAAAGCGTTGAAAAAGACCTTACCGTAACGGCTTTAAAACGTTATTCGTTAGCATAAAAATTTAATGATATATAAAAACGGCTATCAAAAATTGATAGCCGTTTTTTATTTCTGTTTCCTCTGTGCTTATTAAACATCAAACAATCCCCCCGTTTTATTCTTCCAACTGTTTTTATTGAGATGCTTGTATGCCAACTCTGTGGCTTCACGCCCGCGCGGTGTGCGCATGAGATAGCCCTCTTGCACCAAAAACGGCTCATATACTTCTTCAATCGTTCCCGCTTCTTCGCCAACGGCAGAAGAAATGGTGCTAATGCCGACAGGACCGCCTTTAAATTTATCAATAATGCAGGATAAAATTCGCAAATCCATTTCGTCCAAGCCGTTTTTGTCCACGTTCAGGGCTTTCAGCGAATAGCTTGCCATATCAATATCAATTAATCCGCTGCCTTTTATTTGTGCAAAATCGCGCACGCGGCGTAGCAGGGCATTGGCAATGCGTGGTGTTCCGCGACTGCGACGGGCAATTTCGTAAGCAGCTTCGTCTTTAATTTCCACACTTAAAATTTCGGAACTGCGTTGCACAATGCGTGTGAGAACCTTACTGTCGTAATAATTTAAGCGGCTTGTAATGCCAAAGCGGGCGCGGAGTGGGGAAGTGAGTAATCCGCTGCGAGTAGTTGCGCCAACCAAAGTAAAAGGATTTAATTTTATTTGCACCGTGCGGGCGTTTGGTCCGCTGTCAATCATAATGTCAATTTTGTAATCTTCCATAGCGGAATACAAATATTCTTCCACCACAGGGCTTAGGCGGTGAATTTCATCAATAAACAACACGTCGTAAGGTTCTAAGTTGGTAAGCAATCCCGCCAAATCGCCCGGTTTGTCAAGTACGGGACCGCTTGTAACACGCAAGTTTACGCCCAAATCGTTGGTGATAATATGTGCCAATGTTGTTTTTCCCAAACCCGGAGGACCATGAAGCAAAACGTGGTCAAGGGCTTCCTGCCTTTGTTTGGCGGCTGCCACAAACACGCGGAGATTGTCCACCACACTTTCTTGTCCGCTGAAATCGTCAAAAATAGCGGGGCGCAAAGCGCGTTCCATTTCTTTGTCGGTAGGGCTAAGGTTTTCTTCGTTAGCATCAAGGTTGCTGTTCATGGCACTAAAGGTAAATGTTTGTTTGCTTGGGGCTTGCTATATTTTGTAGTTTAATTTGAGAATTGCGAAAAATTTAGAATGAAATTTAAACAGTTTCTTGCACTATAAATTAGGTGTTTTTTTGCCTGTTGATAAAAAACCACGTGATTAAAATACTGAATTACTGAATTTTACTGGAACAGGTTTATAAAATACAAATGTTAAAAACAAATTTTTTCTTGACATTGTTATTTTGATATTGTACTTTGGCACAAATTTTAAAAAGGAAGGGGGTGTATAAAAATGAAAAAGTTTAATCTTAAAAAAACAGTAGCTCTTGCAGCGATTGCAACGGTTGGGTTCACTTTAAATGTGAATGGGCAAACACCCTACTGGAATCCAGGTGTTACCCCTGCAGTAAATGCTGTTGATATATGGCATGACGGCAAGGTAGGTTGTGGTACAGGTGCTGCGCCCACTACCTATCAATTAGAAGTTCATACAAGCATTCCAAATAACGGTATTATGATAGACCAAACAAGTGGCGGAGATATTTCCTTATTTCTTCAAAATACTGCGGGAACAGGAGATTTTTGGTCTATTAATCACAACAGTTCAGGAGATTTTTATCTTTACGAAAATGCCGCATCTCTCACACGTCTGTTTATTGAAAACACCACAGGCAATGTGGGGATAGGAACAGGTTTAACCTCCCCAACCGCTAAATTAGATGTTCTTGATAACGTTGCAGCTACAAACGTTTATGCCATTCATGGACTTGCTGACGCGGGAACTACCGACAACTACGGCATTTACGGAGAAACAGGTACAACGCCCGGCTCAAACATTAACGCAGGTGTTTACGGTAAAATTGGCAGTAATATCAATCCTTCAGCAATAAACGCTGCAATTTACGGTGATGTAAACAGTTTATCGGGTACGAGTGATTGGGCTGGTTATTTTGTAGGCAACGTTATGATAAACGGCACAGCCAATTGCACCAGTGGTACATGGACTAGTTCAGATAAGCGTTTAAAAAAAGACATCACCCGACTTGATAATGTGTCTGAAAAAATCCAAAGGTTAAATGGTTACAGCTATAAATTCAGAGCGGACGAGTTTAAAGAAAAAAACTTTGACAACAGGTCACATATTGGTTTTATTGCGCAGGAGTTAAAAGAAGTATTTCCCGACTTGGTAAAAGAAGATACAAAAGGCTATTATGCTGTGGATTATCAAGGCATGATACCTGTGTTATTGGAAGTTGTTAAAGAACAAGGGCAAAAAATAAATAATCTTGAAAATCAATTAGCTGCTTCGCAAAAACAAAACAGCACTACAAGCGCAGAAGAACTGAACTTTGCCAATGGTTTTTACATGGAACAAAATAAACCTAATCCTTTTGACCAAAACACCGTTATTAATTACAGCCTGCCTACCTCTGTAAACGTGGCTTATCTTATGGTTTGCGATTATTCGGGCAAAAAATTTTTTACTTACTCTCTTACTGCAACAACGGGAAGTGTAACAATAGAAGCTAAAGATTTGCCGGGCGAAGGTATTTATCTATACTCCATTGTTAGCAACGGTGAAGTGCTTGGCACTAAAAAAATGGTAGTTTCAAACAAATAATCTTGATTACCATCTTATTAAAATCCATTTGGAAATTAAGTTTTCAAATGGATTTTATATTTTGTAAATTTCCGCACCCTTAAAGCAAACATTTTGCGCCAATCAAAAAAATATTTACTTCTATTCATTTTGTTTTGTTCCATTCATGTTTTTTCCCAAAACGAAAATACCAAATGGTATTTTGGTTGGGGTTGCGCTTTGGATTTTATGACCAATCCTCCAACGCCTTTAAACAACAGTGCCATGAATACTCATGAGGGGTGCGCAAGCATAGCAGATGGCACAGGAAATTTATTGTTTTACACAGACGGGATAACCGTTTATAATGCTGCTCATACCACAATGTCCAACGGTACGGGCTTATATGGAGACTTTTCCTCCGCACAATCGGCAATTATTATTAGGCAACCCGGCAGTTCAAGCATTTATTATATCTTCACTATGGCAGTAGTTGGTAGTACCACAGGTTTGTGTTACTCTATTGTAGATATGAGTTTGGCAGCAGGGCAAGGTTCTGTTATGGTAAAAAATATTTCCTTAAGTTCAGGCACAAGTTGCGAAAGACTCGCCGCTACCAAACATGCCAACGGTGGTGATTATTGGATAATGACACAAGAACGCTCTACAACTAACTATAAAGCCTATCTGCTTACGGCAATAGGAGTAAATACTACAGCCGTTGTATCCTCAATAGGTCCGTCAGCTTTACAGGTAGGTTGTATAAAATTCTCTCCCAACGGACAAAAATTTGCAAATGCTATATACGGTGCTGGCAATGGTATAGTATTATACGACTTTAACAAAAGCACAGGGGTGCTTAGTAATTCTTTAACTTTAGGAGGTGGAGGTAGATACGGCTGTGAGTTTTCGCCCGACGGAACAAAACTTTATGGTTCTCACACTAATGTAATGCAATGGGATTTATCCGCAGGGTCTAATATGGCTATTCAAGCATCTTCATTAATTGTAGCTTCAGATGGTGGAGGTACTGTTATAATTAACGCTTCCGCACAGTTGGCTCCCAATGGAAAAATATATATTACAGCTTTCAACACAACATCTCTTCATGTTATTAATAACCCTAATGTAGCCGGAGCAGGCTGTAATTTTGTGGCGAATGGACAAATTGTGGGAATTGCAACTCAAACGTCCGTCGTTAGGCTTGGTCTTCCTGCTATGTTTGTACCCCAACCCTGCCTCACCTTTACCGTAGGCAGCAGCAATGTAAGCACTTGCTATGGTGCAAGTACAGGTAGCGCGGGCATATTGGTGGTGGTAGGCAATTCGGGCACACCCACCTACACATGGAGCAACGGCACAAGCACACTCAACACACAAAATATAAATAACATAAGTGCAGGTTCATGGACGGTAACAGTAGATGACACTACGAGTTGTGCTTCGCAAAGCGTGATTATTATAACGCAACCGCCCGCCATAACAGTAAACATTACAAGCAGCAGCCCAAGCGTATGCGCAGGCGGTGGCGTGCTGCTTACAGCAACGGCAAGCGGTGGCACAGGCAATAGCCTTACTTACAGTTGGAGTACAGGCACAAACTTTTCGGTAGCCATAGTTACCCAAACCCTTGCAGGCACTCATATTTACACGGTAAACGTTACTGATGCCAATAATTGCACAGAAAGCAATACCATTTCCATAAATTATATTCCAAATCCCCCGCTAACTGCTTTACCCAATCAAACTATATGCACAGGTCAGTCCGCCACGCTTAGCACAAGCGGCGCAAGCGGTTACACATGGCAGCCAAGTGGTGCAAACACAAATTCCATAGTTGTTTCACCAACTGTGCCTGTAACAGTTTACACACTTAGCGCAACAAATAATACTTGCGGCATAACAAGCACTGTGTCCGTAAATTACTGTGATTACCCTGTACTAAACGTTTCCGCTAACCAAACTATTTGCACTAACCAAAGTGCTACACTCAACGTAAGCGGTTCAACAAATTACACATGGCAGCCTGTAAATATTACTTCAAATTCAATCGTTGTTTCGCCGACTGTGCCTGTAACAGTTTACACAGTTACCGCCGCCAACAGCATTTGCAGCACAAGCGAAACAACACAAGTAAATTTTTATGCTAATCCAAATTTAACCATAACGCCCACCCAAAGCATTTGCCCAAACTTTACGGCAAACTTAAATGCGAGTGGTGCTAATACTTACACTTGGTTGCCAAATAATATTTCAAATAATTCAATCAGTGTCAGCCCGCCAAGTACAAGTATTTATACTGTAACAGGCACAGGCATTGGCGGCTGCACAAGCACAGAAACCACCCAAGTATTTGTATTTCCATTACCAACACTTTCTTTTAACACGCACACTATAACCTGCGCTAATCTCGGCTCTGCCACCGTAACACCAAGTGGAGGCTATGGTGCATATAACTACACATGGCAACCCACCAACCAAAACGGTGCGGTAGCCACAGGTTTAAACCCCAACACCTATACCGTTACCGCTTACGATATTGGCACAGGTTGCTACAAAGACAGCATTGTTACATTTTCATCATTAATTCCGCTTACAGGAAATTTACATAACCAAAACACTTTGCTTTGCAACAGCGTAAACACAGGTACA
>JAHBTI010000013.1 GCA_019638705.1 Bacteroidota bacterium | reverse complement strand
AATAAAGTGCAACAATAATAAAAACCAAAACGCCGATGACTAAAGCGTAAACGTTTTTCCAAGTTTTGAGTATGGGCGATTTTTCTTCTTGCATAATTTTTGTTTTTTGACACAGAGGCACAAAGGCACGGAGTTTTTATTGAAAATTGATAATTGAACATTTTACATTGAACATTTTGCGTTACTTACATTTTCAATTTTAAATTATCAATGTTCAATGATACTTTTTTTTAACTCTGTGCCTCCAAACTCCGTGCCTCTGTGTTTAATTCTTCGGTAAATTCAACAAATTAGTAAACAACCTGTACGCACCCGGAACGCCCGCAGGCAGTTCGCGGAAAAACGCTAAACCTGTGTAAACAAAATTTCCTTTGCCGTATTTGGCTATGATTAAACTGCCGTTATGTTCTTTTTCGCCTTTGTCGTGCATACTCAAAATTGTTTCGTAGTTTTTGTCAATGTCGGTGGCGAAATAAATACCGCGCTCCTGCACCCAATTTTCAAAATCTTTTTCGGTGATTTTATTCGGCGTGTTTAATGCGGCATGATTTGGATTTAAAAATTTCACTTCCGAGTTTTCATCGGTAACTCTGTCGCGCGAAACGGTGAAAGGATACATTCCTATTTTTGCCTGCAATGCTCCTGCGCGGCTGTTGGTATTGTATTGCACAATTAAGTTGCCGCCGTTTTTTACATACTCAAAAAGTTTGTCGTTGAACAATGGCAAACGTTCATTCGTATTATAAGCGCGAATGCCTGTAACAATAGCATTGTATTTTGACAAATTTTCTTTCGCCAATAATTCGTCGGTTAAAATAGTTACGTTAAAACCCACTTGTGTTAAGCACTCCGCCACATCATCGCCCGCACCGGGTATGTACCCGATTTTAGTGCCTGTTTTTTTCAAATCTACATACACCAATTTTGCTTCGGCATCGCTCAAAATAAATTGGTGCGGAATGTGGTCGTATTCAATGCGCTGAATACTTTGGTTGTAGGTTTTTCCGTCAATGTTTACCGAAGCAAGCAATTTTCCCTCCGAAAAATTTTTCGGCGGTGTAATGGTGGCTTCAATAACGGCTTCATCGCCTTTTGCTGTTAAAGTGAAATTAGAATTTTTGGCAGTAATGCTCCCATTGTTTACTGTTACCAATTGCAAATAACCTTTCACATTATTGGTGTTTGCTTTCACAACTATTTGAACGGTTTTGGGTTTCTTATCAGTAAACACAAACACTTTTTCGGGAATGTTTATGGTTGCAGGTGGTAAAATTTCCAAAGGTCTGTAAACTTCGCCTTTTATGGGGTCGGTGGATTTGTAGGTTAGATTTTTAAATATTGGAAAATTAACATCATTAATAGTAAAAAGTAAAGTAACTGCGCCTATCCAATCTACTTCAGCATAATTTAAGAGATGCCTATTTGAAACAGTGTATATTCCTAAATTATGTTTCTCATTTAACCAATATGGATTTGAAAATTTTGCTTCAGAGTTTAAAAATACACTGTACTTAAAAGTATAAAGTTGATTTTGTTTTAAAACGAATTTTTCATCTGTAACAGTATCATTAGAACTGCAACCGCCAACACTGAATAGCGTGTTTAAAACATTTCTCATTTCAATATTGCAATTATTTCTCATTACAATCTGTGCAGTAATATTTATTTTACTATTTGGTATAGCACTATAATTATCAGCGTAAACTTCAACAAATAAACCTGTACAGGCACGAAGTAAGTTTTCACACTCTTCCCATTTTATAGATTGCCAATAATAAATATCAGCATTAGTTTCATCAAGCTCCTTTATTTTGCTATAAATTTTAATCAAACTATTTACAGAGTTTTCGGACTTTTGCGGGTTAAAATTTGTAATGCAACTATCAATCATTTTTTGCAGAGGGGCGGTTTCAGCAAAGCGTGTCCACGTTTGGTTAATGCCTTCAAACAAATCGTTAGTAGCAGGTTCGCCTTTCAATAATTTAAAATATTCAAAATTCGAGCCGCGTTGTTTTGCTGCGCCCATGCCTTGACTTTTGTGCATAGAGCGGCTTTCGGCTGCAATTTCACCATAACTTTTTCCGAGCAAAGGATTGAAACCGCCCACATCCATTTTCAACTGATTTTCAGCAGTGGTATTAGTTGTGCCAAAATTAAAGGTGTTCCAAAAGATGCGGCGGGCTTGCCAAGTTTGTAAATAGTTTAATTGTTCAGGAAATTTAGTTTTGTCAGCCGCCGCGTCATAAGCTTCCAAAGCCAAAATAGCGGAAGCCGTGTGATGTCCGTGTCCGCCCTCGCCTGTGGTGGGGAAGCGGCAAATAATCACATCGGGTTTAAATGTTCTGATGATACGAACTACATCGCTCAAAATGCTGTCTTTGTTCCAAAACTCAAACGTTTCTTCGGGTGTTTTTGAAAAACCGAAATCAACGGCGCGGGTAAAAAATTGTTCTGCGCCGTCAATTTTGCGTGCTGCCAATAATTCCTGTGTGCGGATTAAGCCGAGCGCATCGCCTTGCTCTTTGCCAATGAGGTTTTGTCCGCCATCGCCGCGCGTTAAAGACAAATAACCAACGCGCAATTTTTTTTCGTTTGCCAAATAAGAAATCAGGCGCGTGTTTTCATCGTCGGGGTGCGCGGCAATGTACAGCACGCTGCCGAGTGTGTTGAGCTTTTGTAAACCCAATAAAATTTCAGATGAGTTAAGTGTTTTTTGTTGTGCTAAAAAAAGGTGTGAGTGAAAGAGCAGGGCAGAGAACAGAATTAATTTCTTCATAAAGTGCAAAAAGTAAAATGGTGAAGATAATTATTTTTGAACTTTAAACATTCAACTATAAACTTTCAACTTTAAAATAATTATCTTCGCTGCTCACAAAAAAACAGACAAATGAAATTTTTTATTGATACAGCCAACCTCGCGCAAATTAAGGAAGCGCAGGATTTAGGCGTGCTTGACGGCGTAACCACAAACCCCTCGCTGATGGCGAAAGAGGGCATTAAAGGGCAAGACAACATTTTGAAACATTACGTTGATATTTGCAACATTGTTACAGGTGATGTAAGCGCGGAAGTAATTGCCACCGATTTTGAGGGCATGATTAAAGAGGGCGAAGCCTTAGCAGAACTGCACGAACAAATTGTGGTAAAAATTCCGATGATAAAAGACGGCGTGAAAGCCATAAAATATTTTTCAGAAAAAGGGATAAAAACAAATTGCACCTTGGTTTTTTCGGCGGGGCAAGCCTTATTGGCAGCCAAAGCGGGCGCAACGTATGTTTCGCCGTTTGTCGGGAGATTGGACGATGTGAGCACAGACGGAATGCAGTTGATTGAAGACATTCGCATTATTTACGATAACTACGGTTTTGAAACTGAAATTCTGGCGGCAAGCGTGCGCCACCCTATGCACATTATTCAATGCGCTAAATTGGGCGCAGATGTGGCAACTTGTCCGTTAAGTGCAATTACGGCGTTGCTTAACCACCCTTTAACCGACAAAGGATTGGCGCAGTTTTTGGCTGATGCTAAAAAGTAAAAAATGTTGTTACGAATGACAGCGTTTTAAAAAAAGCCTTTTCTATATGAAAAGGCTTTTTTAATTAGTTAGACAATTGAAGTTGTTTAAAGTCCCCTGTCACTTCGAGTAGTCCGAAGAATGAGGGCGTATTCTTTGTCATTTCGAGTAGCCGACGATAGGAGGCGTACCGAGAAATGATTTTACATCTTCAGTTCTCGATAGGGTTTGCAAAGAGGCAGCAAACCTACTCGAACTGACAATTCTTTATTGGACTTTAGACAAATCATTAACTTCAATTTACAATTGGTAAACATATTTTCCCGAAATGTTAAACTTTTGGTTGCCATAATGAAATGGCTTACTTTTGATACACAAACTAAAAATTTTATGGTTATGAAAAAATTATTATTCATTACGTTTGCAATATTATTTGCAAAAAACTTTAGCAATGCCCAGGTAAACATGGTGTTGGAAGCCCCGCCAAATAACAATTCTACCACCACAGGGCGTGCACCTAACGGAACTTCTGCTCACGCTTATATGCGAGGTGCGGAATTGGTGCTGGCATCGGAATTAACCAACATTCCCATAAACACAGCTATTACGGCTTTTGGGTTTACGTTGAGTGCCCCTGCCAATGCCAACTGTGTAGGAAACTTTACCGTGTATTTACAAAATACAAATGATGTTACATACAACAAAGGAGTAGCCTGGGGCGGCATTATTACAGGCATGACAACCGCTTACACAGGTATAATGACTGTTCCCAATGCAGGAAATTCTATTATGCTTACTCTAACTACACCTTTTGTATATACAGGCGGTGGCTTGTATGTGGCTTGGGATTGGGAATCTGCAGGTCCGTATGCAAGTACGCTGGCTACATACTGGTGCGAGTCTGCGGCGTTAAATCCGGGGTGCGTGTCGGCTAATTCCGCTTCATCACCCGCGCCTGTAACCTTAGCCACTACAGCTTTCAGACCCTCTTTGTTGTTTCAATGGATTAATCCGTACAGCAACGATATGGAAGTGATTGGCATTAATTCACCCGGTTATATAAATGCCGTGTTTAACACGCCGCATAATATTGTTGCCATTATAAAAAATTCAAGTAACGCCACATTGCCAAGTTCCACTGCATCATTAAGCGTAACAGGTGCAAATCCGTTTACAGATGTACAAAACGTACCTACTTTGGCGGCTGGCGCAACGGCAACCGTAACTTTTGCAGCGTTTAATCCTACCGTGCTGGGAGCAAACACAGTTTCTGTATATGTTGGTTCTGACCAAAACAATGCAAACAATTCGGCAATCTATTCTCAAAGCGTAACCTGCGGCATGGTATCCAATAATCCCGCCGTTTCCTCCTACACATCAGGAGGTGGCGTTGGTTACGGCACAGGTTCGGGTTTAATCGTAACACCGCTTGTACCACCCGTTAATGCCGTACTCACGGGCATACGCGGCTCAGGCAGCCCTGATTTGCCTTCGGTTGGGAAGACGGTATATGGCGTACTGCTAAATGCGGTGGGCAATATAATAGCTGTAACCAATCAAATTGTTATTCCTGCGGTATCTACTACGTTTAATTTTGTGTTTAATACCCCCCAAAACTTAACAGCTAATACCGTTTACCACATTGGTTTTGCACAAACCGCTAACCCAACGGCGTATTATCCTGCAGGCTACATTTCGCCGAGTTATGTTACGCCGAACTTATATTATTCTGCAGTTTTAGCCGGTGGTGCATTGTCAGCCGTAAATCTTAGTTTGTATATGGACATAGAAGGTGTTTTTGCCAACAATTTTCTTACGGCTTCGGCTTCGCCACTTGCTTTTTGCGCGGGAGGAGAGGTTAGTTTAACTTCTGTGGGAACTGCAGTTTCATACACATGGAGTACAGGAGCTAATACTTTTTCAACCACAGATATACCAAGTGCTTCAACTACATACTCTATTGTGGGAGAAGACCTTTACGGTTGTACGAATACAAGAACTATTCCTGTAACGGTTAATCCATTACCTGTGGTTAATGCAACCAGCAACCACTCGGAGGTTTGTTTGGGAAGCCCTGTAACTCTCTTTGCTTCAGGTGCACAAACATACACATGGACATCGCCAACCGTAACTAATAATGCTTCCGGATTTAATAACACACCAACTGTAACAACAACCTATACTGTTATCGGCAGAAATGTGTTTGGTTGTACCGATACCAATTATGTAAGCGTAACGGTTCATTCAGTTGATTTGTCTATAAGCCCTTCTACGGTTATTTGCAGAGGCGACGCAGTTACTTTGAGTGCGAGTGGTGCAAACACTTATACATGGAGTAACGGCGATAATTTCTCTGATATTACTGTATCGCCGACTGTAAGCACAAACTATATAGTAAATGCCCGAGGTGCAGGTGATTGCCCTGCTTCCGCTTCTGTTGATGTAACCGTTAATCCAAGACCAACGCTTATAGCGTTTTCAACTAAAAGTTTGGTGTGTACTAATAATACAGTAACTCTTATGTCGTCAGGTGCAATTTCTTATACATGGAATACGGGAGCTACTACATCATCTATCATCGTTTCTTCTCTTTCACAGGCAACAATAATATACACCGTATCGGGCAGCAACGCTTTTGACTGCGTGGGAACAACTACCGTAGCACAAACCATGACCTTGTGTACAGGCGTAGAAGAGTTGAATAGTGAGAATTTAGAATTGAAAGTATATCCGAATCCAAACAATGGCGTGTTTACCATAGAATTTGTAAACAGTATGGACAATGGAAAAATAGAAATACGCAATACTTTGGGGCAAGTGGTGAAACAAGAGCTTATTTCTTCAAGCGCTTCTGTTGAAATAGACATGAGCAACGAAGCCAACGGTATGTACTTTATCTACATAACTTCCGACAACAGAACCGTGAAGAGCGGAAAAATTATGAAGCAGTAAACGCCAAGATTTTTAATTATACAATTATTGACCCCATAGAAACACTTTTGTTTCTGTGGGGTTTTTATATTTGCTCTCTTGAAAAAAATTCTGCTCATATCTGACACGCACGGTTATTTAGAACCCAAATTAATCAAGCACATTCAGCAAGCCGATGAAGTGTGGCACGCAGGTGATATTGGCACACTACAACTTTGCCAAGAAATTGAAAAACTGAAACCGCTCAAAGCCGTGTGGGGAAATATTGACGGCGCAGATTTACGCAGCACTTATCTCGAAAATTTAATTTTTGATTGTGAAAATGTAAATGTGTTTATCACACACATTGGCGGTTATCCGAATAAATATCCCGCAAAAATTAAACAACTTTTAATTGAACACAAACCAAACTTATTTATTTGCGGACATTCTCATATTTTAAAAGTGATGTTTGACAAAGAACTCAACTTGCTGCACATAAACCCGGGTGCGGCAGGTGTGCATGGTTTTCATCATGTAAAAACTGCTGTGCGTTTTGAAATTGACAAAAACGAAATAAAAAATTTGGCTGTGATTGAGTTGGGGAAGAGGGCTTGAGAACACTATGGTTTTATCGTTATTTTTTGTTTATTCTTGTACAGTATTCCGTTATACTTGAAATCTGTTTTAATTCTTCCTCCACAACTATTTCCTTTTGTTTTTTCAACATTTATTTCAGTAATATGGTGTTCAAATGCAGAAGAAAAATTTTTGATAATAAAATTCCCATTCTTTTCGTAAACACTCAAAGAAATTTTAATAACATGATTTGTGGTTAAATCACAAAACATAGTATCTATGTGCTTATTAATAGAATCTCTATCTGTTTTAATAAGCATAACAGAATCCATTGTGGAGAAATCAAAGTCTTTAAACTTAACTTCTAATGTTATTATTGTTATCAACTTACAACAAGAATTTAATCCTATTGTCAATGTAACTGCAATTATTAATAAACGAAATATATTTTTCATTGCTTTTTGCAATTTGAATAATCCAAAAATAGTAATTTTTATAGTTACTTTAAAATTACCTTTGCCGCATGGAAAACACCGAAGTTTATTTCAGTAACGAAGCGTTGGCGCGTTTTGTGGCGGCGCAAGGCAGAACGGTAGAAAAAATAATTTGTCATTTGTGGCAAAACAGTTCAAATAAAAACGATGTAGTTGAAATTATTGATAACGTTGAATTACATTTTGCAGATAAACAAAAACTCACCATAGCTTGTAACGTTAAGGGCGACGGGCTTGATGCCATTGATTTTGATGCCAAACAAACTGCCAAAGATTTGCACGAAGAATTTGAAGGTAAAATAAAACTCTTTGCCATTGATGCTTCCGGTACAAAAATGTGGCAAGAGGTTATCGGTAAAACTTTAAAAACCGTGCGCATTACCAAAGACGGAGAATACTACAAAGCCGATGCCATTATTCTTGATTTTGAGAACAACGAAATGCGCGAAATTTCCATTGCACCTTTAGACGGTTTGATTATTGATTATTATGAGGAAGTTTAAGTTGCTGTCACTTCGAGTAGCCCGAAGAATGAGGGCGCATCGAGAAGTGGTGTCGGGGAAATCAGTTCTCGATACGTTTCTTCGCTATTGCTGCGAAACTACTCGAACTGACAAAGCCGCAAACTTCTACTTCAAACTTTTAACTTCAAACTTCTCACTTAGTATTACCCCATCTGAAAGCCTCATGCTCAATGCCTGCCAAATCAATTACGCGGTCAATAACGGTGGCGGCAAGTGCTTCCATACTTTGCGGCTTTGAGTAAAACGAGGGCGAAGCAGGACAAATAATTCCGCCGGCTTCGGTTACGGTTTTCATGTTGTTGATATGAATTAAACTCAATGGCGTATCGCGCGTTACCAAAATTAATTTGCGGCGTTCTTTCAGCATTACATCGGCAGCGCGGGTAATTAAATCGTTGCTCACGCCCGCCGCCACACGCGCCAAAGTACCCATGCTGCAAGGGCAAATAATCATAGCCGAATATTTTGACGAACCCGAAGCAATGGCAGCCGTAAAATCGTGTTTGCCGTAAATTTTAAAAGAATAATTTTCAAAACCTTGGTTGCCCAATTCGTATTGCCAAACTTCTTTGGCATTGTCGCTTAACACCAAACTCACTTCGCTGATTTGATTGCCAAGATTGGTGAGTTTGTCCAACAGCACTTTGGCGTAAATGCTGCCGCTTGCGCCTGTAACGGCTACTGCAATTTTATGGGTTTTAATTTCCATTTTTCTTTTTTAAATCAAACTGATAAGTTACAAGCACGCTTAGAATATTATTGTATAAACCTTTATTAAAAAACCGCGCAATGGGATTCGGATAAAATACACCTGTTGCCGCAATGCCATAAGAACGGATAGGCGTAACGGAATTGCAGGAACGCACTTCTACCGAAAAATTATTTTTCAGTTTCATGCCTAAACCAACATTCAAGCCAATTTCAAATTTGTTGAAAGGATACTCACCGTTCCAGTTTCCAATATGCGTGTCTTCGCTGTAACTGATGAGGTATGCTGCCGACACCCCCCCCGTTGCAAAAAATTTTTCGTTGAGCAGATAACGAAACGAAAACGGCAAATCAATGTAATTCAAATTTACTCTGTAATAATTGTAATCGCCCTTTTCGGGATTTGGGTTGTGGCGTGAACCTTTTTGCGAAAAATAAAATCCCAACTCCATACTCATTTTTTCTTTTAATGTCGCGTTTACGGCTATTCCGCCCACTACGCCAAGCTTATTGTATCCCGAATAATTATCGCCGTGAATTTGGCAACCGTTAAAGCCGAGCGAGGGTTTTAAAGTGAACACATTTTTTTGAGCGGGGTTTTGAGATTTTAATGAATAAGAAAAAAAGAGTGCGAGTATAATTGTAAATCTCATATTAAAAATTGTGTGCTTAAAGGTACAAAAATGTTATGAAGTAGCTTTGTCAGTTCGAGTAGCCGACGATAGGAGGCGTATCGAGAACTGACTGCCGCGAATTAATATAAAAGAAACCTGATATTTTTGTAGTATGATGATAGAATACTTCGTCTATATTTTACGGTGTAGTGATGATACTTATTATGTTGGTGTTACAAATAATTTACAACATCGTTTATACGAACATGAAACCTCACTTAATGAAAACTCTTATACTTCAAAAAGATTGCCTGTTATCTTAGTATATCAATGTGCTTTTAGAGATATTGAAGAAGCCATACGTTTTGAAAAGAGGATTAAAAAATGGTCGCGAGCTAAAAAAGAAGCATTAATTAATTCGGATTTTGAGGCATTGCCTGAGTTATCAAAGAAAAAGAATTTTAAAAAGTAGCCCTGTCACTTCGAGTAGCCTGAAAAATGAGGGCGTATCGAGAAGTGATTTTACGACCGTCAGTTCTCGATACGCTTCTTCGCTATCGCTGCGAAGCTACTCGAACTGACACAGGAGGCGTAATAAAAAACTATTTCAAACTTCCAATCATATCCTCAGGGCGCACCCATTGGTCAAATTGTTCGTTGGTGAGGTAACCGAGTTGTATGGCGGCTTCGCGCAAGGTTTTATTTTCTTTGTGTGCGGTTTTGGCAATTTTAGCGGCTTTTTCGTAACCGATGTGCGTGTTTAAAGCTGTAACTAACATCAAGGAATTTTCCATGTGCTTTTTAATTACCTCTTTGTTCGGTTCAATGCCCGCAGCGCATTTGTCGTTAAACGATACACAGGCATCGCCGATTAAACGCGCACTTTGCAATACATTTGCGGCAATCAACGGTTTAAATACATTCAGTTCAAAATGTCCGTTTAATCCGCCGACAGAAGCCGCAACATCATTTCCGATGACTTGCGCACAAACCATTGTCATGGCTTCGGGTTGCGTAGGATTTACTTTTCCCGGCATGATAGATGAACCCGGCTCGTTGTCGGGAATGATGATTTCGCCAATGCCCGAACGCGGTCCTGAACTCAACATACGAATATCGTTTGCAATCTTGAACAGCGCAACAGCCGAACGTTTCAGCGCACCACTCAATTCAATCATGGCATCGTGTGCCGCAAGAGCTTCAAATTTATTTGGTGCAGTTACAAAGGGCAAACCTGTGAGTTCGGCAATTTTTTTAGCCACCAGCACATCGTAACCTTTTGGCGTGTTTAAGCCTGTACCCACGGCAGTGCCGCCAAGAGCCAATTCGCGCACAACTTCCAAAGCGTTTTTCAAAGCGCGAATGCTGTTGGTAATTTGTTGCACATAGCCGCTAAACTCCTGACCTAATGTCAAAGGCGTTGCGTCCATAAAATGTGTGCGACCTGTTTTTACAATGTTTTTGTATTCTTCTGCTTTTTTGTGCAAGGTGTCGCGCAATTTTTCCATGCCCGGAATGGTAATTTCTACCACTTGCTTGTAAGCCGCAATGTGCATGGCTGTGGGGTAAGTATCGTTGCTTGACTGCGATTTATTTACATCATCGTTCGGGTGCAGCACTTTTTGTTCATCGGTTAATTTTCCGCCACTCAACACATGAGCGCGGTAAGCAATCACTTCGTTGGCGTTCATATTGCTTTGCGTACCCGAGCCTGTTTGCCAAATTACCAAAGGAAATTGGTCATCAAGTTTATGCGCTAAAATTTCGTCGCATACTTTGCCTATTAAATCGGCTTTATCTTTTGAAAGAACGCCCAACTCACAGTTGGCAAGGGCGGCGGCTTTTTTCAAATATCCGAAAGCATGAATAATTTCTTTCGGCATACTTGCTTCGGGTCCTATTTTAAAATTGTTTCGGCTGCGTTCGGTTTGCGCACCCCAGTATTTATCGGTGGGAACTTTCACCTCGCCCATTGTGTCTGTTTCAATTCTGAATTCCATAATCATTTAAAATTTTATGGCACGAATTTAAGAATTGTATAGAAATGCAAGGACTATAACATTATCTTTGAGTAAATTTACAAACAGCGGCACTAAGCACTTGCACACAAGGCTTGCACGTCAGCTTAGTGCCTACGGGGAAGCCACGCTCCGTTATTTTAAAACCGCTTTGCAAAAAAAACACAACAACAGCCTTTTTATTTTTGACGATATTTATTGGAGTGCAGGTATGACAAAGGCTTGGGAAGAAATAAAAAATCACACTTCGGTAACGTTAAGCATTGATACTTTTTATTTCGGATTGATTTTCTTTAAAGAAGAAATAAAAGAGAAAAGAGAGTTGAAAATTTGGATTTAAAATTGTACGGAAATACAAGGACTATAACATTATCTTTGAGTAAATTTACAAACAGCGGTGCCTACGGGGGGTACTTTTTATTATGAAAATATATGTCATGTATTAATAATATCACGAAAGACATTGCTACACCTAAAACTTGTTGGTTAAGTAGATATTTATAAAATAATAGAACTAAAAAATGTAATAATACTATAATAAAAACATTGACGTAATAACTATTATTAATCTTAATTAAATAACATAAAATATAGTGTAGTACTCTAGATAAACATATAGCCCATATTAGTGCGCCAAATGAGATAAGTTTTCTAATGGATTCTTTTGACAAAATAGGTAAAATATAATAAACCTCAAGCGTGAGAAATAAAAGTAAAAAAAGAGAAAGAATAAAGTTTTTTCTGCTATTTATAAAAGGAATTATCATTCTTTTCTTTTGGTCTACTTTTTCTGCCCCCCGCTCCACAGGATTTTTGTGTGATTGTTTGTGCGCGGTTAATCCTGCGGTTGCAATACATTTTTTTCATTTGCGGTAATTTACAATTTCTACTTTTACATAAGCCGCAGGATTACCTCTGCTCTTGCCAACACTCAAAATCCTGCGGAGCGGGGTTGAAAATTTGGATTTAATTTTCCAATAATTTACTCGCTTATGTAGCGTATGCTGTTTAGTATCTAAATCCTAAAGTTATTGGTATCAAAAGCGACTGTTGCGTTATGAGTATTCCTGACTTTATATAAATTCCAAATTTTTCCTTCAATGTATAATTTAGTCCAAGCCCAAATTCTGTGTGCATTGTCCCTGTTCCACCTTCGTATTGATTCCAAATATGGTTATAGCCTAATTTCAAATTAAATAAAGGTGTTAATTTATTTTTTAACGGTAAATATTCAAAATCCCCGAAAACTGAAACTCCGTTAATGCCTTCAAAATTCAGATATCCTAATCCAATTCCCGTAAATAACTTTCTGTCAGCAAACGACAGCCCGTTAACGAAAGTAACGCTAAAACCGTTTTGTTTTTCGTCAAGATTATATCCTTTCCAACCATGTACGGGGTCAACCCTTACAGGTCTGAATACATAATGTTGATAGCCGCTCTCAATTCGTCCAAAGTAACTGATTTGAGCTTTTGTTTCTAAAGTTGATACAAGCAATAAAATAAAGGTTGTCAAAAAGTGCCTCATATTATTTATACAAACCCTCACCAACAATTGCATTAGCTTGTTCCACAAGAGTGTTGAGATGTTGAACAGAAACCTTTTTTTCATTCAGCCACAATAAATCTTCCTGCAAAAAAGTTTGTAAAGAAAAATCTGCTGATTTGTATTTTGAAACAACGATTTCATTGTCCTTGTTAAAAAATTTCACGCCCCTGTTTAATGGCGTATAATCGTCCAACTCGTATAATTTATATTCTTCAATAATGGCAATTAATTTTTCGGCGTACAGGGGATAAGTGGCGTAACCCGCTGCTTTCAAACCTTTGCACCAATTTTTGTAATCGTAAATATTCAGTTTAAACAAAGGTGCGTACCATGCCCTTGAAGTCAAAAATAAGCTGTGGTCAATAAACGATTCTTGTGTGGACTTGTATTTGCGAAAACATTCGTTTGGTTCATCATCAGTTTTTAAAACCGTGTCGCCTGCCCATTGGCGGTGGCATTTTATCCCGAAATGATTGTTGGAGCGTTTTGCCAAATCGCTTTCACCGCAAGCACTTTCAAAAATGGCTTGGGCTAAAGTAACGCTGGCAGGAATTTTATAATCTATCATTTGCGTTACGGCTTCTTCGGCATGAGAAGCAATGTAGCTGCGAATTTTTTCCGTTTCGTTTTGTGAAAACAGTTTCAGAAAAAACAAGGTAAAAAGTAAAACAAAAATTTTTCCTTTCGGCATAAAACAAAAATAAATTTCGCTTGCACCTGAATTTTGAGAACATGGTTTTTATATCAACAAAGTGTTTTTAAAAACGTTATAACCACATAGAACACATAGTTATTTTGTGATGTACCGGGATTGCCGCTTGCGGCAATACTATGTGAAACTTTGGAAACTCTAACATAACTATCCAAACTATGTACCTATGTGGTTAAAAATTTTCAGGAACAATCAAAAATGTATTGTTAAGAACATTCCCTTTTCAACTCAAGCGCGTTTATAAAAGAAAACTAATTTTAAAATTACCTAAAGTCCACAAAAAATCACTCTGTCATTCTGAGGAACGAAGAATCTAAAACACAGCAAGAGATGCTTCCTTCGTCAGCATGACAAAAGGAGTTTAGAAAAATATAAATGATGAACAAGATTGTTTTTGCGCTGATTGCTCTTTTCTTTTTTGCAGGATTTTCCTTTCAAAATCCCGATAAAAAAAACCGTGAACCTGATTTTATTTCCGTGCAAAACGCTTGGGTGGATTCTGTTTTTAAATCGTTGAACGAAGAACAACGTATAGCGCAACTCTTTATGGTGGCGGCTTACAGCAATAAAGACGGAAAACACATTCAAAAAATTGAAGAACTGATTACAAACTATCACATCGGCGGATTAATTTGGATGCAAGGCAACCCCGCCAAACAAGCTCCTTTGGCAAACCGTTATCAAAGTCTTTCAAAAGTGCCTTTGCTCTATTCCATTGACGGCGAATGGGGCTTAGCCATGCGTTTGGACAGCACACCGCGTTATCCCAAGCAAATGACTTTGGGTGCCATTCAAAACGACAGTTTGATTTATTACATGGGGCGGCAAATAGCGCGTGAGTGCAAGCGTTTGAACATTCATGTAAATTTTGCACCTGTGGCTGATGTAAATAACAATCCGCTTAATCCTGTAATTGGTATGCGCAGTTTTGGCGAAAATAAATTTAAAGTCGCGCAAAAATCCTTAATGTACATGAACGGAATGCAGGACGAACACGTTATGGCAAACGGAAAACATTTTCCGGGTCATGGCGATACGGACAGCGATTCGCACAAAAAATTACCGTACATCAATCATTCGCGCAAACGCCTTGATACGCTTGAGTTGTACCCGTTCAGATATTTATTTGACAGAGGTTTGGCAAGCATTATGGTGGCGCATTTAAACATTCCGAGTTTGGACACTGCAAAAAATTTAGCATCAACGTTGTCGCCAAAAATCGTAAACAATCTTTTGAAAAACGAGATGAATTTTAAGGGATTGATTTTTACCGATGCTCTGAACATGAAAGGCGTTGCAGATTATTACGCGGCAGGAATTGTAGATGTGAAAGCTCTTTTGGCAGGAAATGATGTGTTACTCTTTTCGGGTGATGTGCCAAAAGCGATAGAGGAAATTAAGAAAGCCATTCATCAGAAAAAAATTACGCAGGAAGAAATTGACGAGCGTTGCAAAAAAATACTGAAAGCAAAATTTTGGTGTGGTTTAAACAAAAATCAACTAATTGATACCAAAAATTTATACGAAGAATTAAACACCAAAGAAAGTGACACCTTGAATGATAAGCTGGCAGAGGCTTCCATAACCTTGCTGAAAAATGAAAATAAATTGTTGCCGCTTAAAAAATCAAGCAATTTAAAAATTGTTGAAATATCATTAGGCGAAGAAAAAGAAAATGAATTTGTTTCTACATTAAAAAATTACGAGCAAGCGGAACATATCGGCTTAGCTCACAATGCCAATGAAACAAGTATTTCCAACGCTTTTGAAAAAATAAAAAACGCAGATTTGGTTTTTATTCAAGTCAATAAATCAACCTTGAAAGCGGAAAATAATTACGGTGTCGGTACTCAAACCCTGCGTTTAATGGACAGCATTGCAAAATTGAAACCAACTGCTTTAATTCTGTTTGCCAATCCGTATTTGCTGAACAAAATTTCTTCTTTGGAAAACTTTAAAGCAGTTATCATGGCTTATGAATATTTGCCCTCACTTACAAAAGCCTCTGCCAATGCAGTTTTGGGGCTATCGGCAATGAACGGAAAATTACCTGTCAGCACCAATCACTTTAAAGCAGGAACAGGAATTTCAACGCATACGTTGATTTCCCGCTTTCCCGAAAAAGAAAAACTGCAACAAAAAAAGTTTGCTCAAATTGACAGCATTGCTTTGGCGGGTATTGCCGATAAAGTTTACCCGGGCTGTCAGATTGTAGCCATGCAGCACGGCGAAGTGATTTATCAAAAATCGTTCGGACATTTCACCTACGACAGAAACGCTTTGCCTGTATATGACGGAACAATGTACGATTTGGCAAGCATTACAAAAATTGCTTCGTCTGCTTTGGCATTAATGAAATTGCAGGGCGAGGGAAAATTTGATTACAAAAAAACTTTAGGTTATTATTTGCCGCAACTGAAAGAAACAAACAAAGAAAATGTGTTGATTGAAGATGTTCTTACGCACCAAGCGGGTTTAAAGGCGTGGATACCTTTTTATTTAAGCACCATAGAAAAAAACGGCAAATACAAAAAAGATATGTATTCAAAAACGGAAACCGAAACCCATTCGGTGGAAGTGGCGAAGAATATGTTTGTGATTAATTCGTACCGCGATACGATGTATCAAAAAATTATTGCTTCAAAAATTGACAGCACAAAAAAATATTTGTACAGCGATTTGGGTTTTTATTTCATGCAGCAAATTATTGAGCAGCAAAGCGGCAAAAAACAAAACGAATTTGTGCATGATATGTACATGAAATTTGGTTTGGGTTTAACGTATTCGCCTTTAACGTTTCTTTCGCAAACACAAATTGCGCCAACGGAAGACGACAAAGTTTTCAGAAAACAACTTGTGCAAGGCTATGTGCATGATTACGGCGCGGCTTTGCTGGGCGGAGTTTCGGCTCACGCGGGTTTGTTTGGCAATGCGTTTGATGTGGCGAAACTCATGCAATTGTATTTAAACAAAGGTGAATTAAACGGCGTGAGAATTTTAGATGAAAGCGTTGTGAAAGATTATACTGCCTATCATTTTTATCCGAACAACCGCAGAGGTTTGTGTTTTGATAAACCCGAAGTTGATACTACAAAAACAAATCCTGTTCCTGCCGAGTGCAGCCCCGAAAGTTTCGGACACGCAGGTTTTACAGGCACTTTCGCCTGGGCTGACCCGAAAAATAATTTGGTGGTTGTATTTTTGAGCAACCGTGTTTATCCCGACATAGAGCCGAATAAATTGATGAAATCAGGCATCAGAGGAAAAATTCACAAAGCCTTTTATGAAGCTGTAAAATGAAAACGGTAAGTATAGTTATTCCCTGTTTCAACGAAAAAGAGTATATCCTTCGTTGTTTAAATTCTATTGCTAATCAATCGTACCCGAAAGAACTGATAACAACTTTTGTGTGCGACGGCAACAGTACAGACGGAACGCAGGACATTATTAAAAATTATGTGGCGCAAAATGCTCAATGCCGTTTGTTGATTAACGAACACAAAACCACGCCACACGCCTTGAATTTGGGGATTAAAAACTCAACATCTGATGTTGTAATTATACTCGGCGCACATTCGGAATTAGATAAATGTTTCGTTGAAAAAAATATGGAAACATTTAAAGAAGACGAAAAAATTATGTGTGCCGGCGGCGTGTTGGAAAATGTATATGAAAACGAAACCTCAAAAATTATAGGTTATGCCATGTCGTCTTCGTTTGGTGTGGGCAACGCGCATTTCAGAACAGGTGCTAAAAAAGGCTATGTGGATACGGTTGCCTTTGGTGCATACAAAAAAGAAATTTTTGAAAAAGTTGGTTTGTTTAATGAAGCGTTAATCAGAAATCAGGACGATGAATTTAATTACCGTGTTACTTCGGCTGGCTACAAAATATGTTTAAATCCCGAAATTAAATGCAAGTATTTTGTGCGTGCTTCCTACAAAAAATTGTACCGACAGTATTTTCAGTACGGTTATTGGAAAGTGTATGTAAATGTGCTGCATAAAACAGTTACAACATTAAGGCAATTAGTTCCCGCATTTTTTGTATCGTATTTAATTGTGCTGGCGTTAAGTTTGTTTTTCGGAAAAACATTTTTTTTCGGATTAAGCTCATTTTTAATGTTGTATTTAATTATGGCATTTCTCTTTGCTTTCAGGCAACAGTCAAAAATTTCAGCCGCCGTTAAAATAGCTTTCACATTTTTTATTTTGCATTTCAGTTACGGAACAGGATATTTAAAAGGTGGTGTTGATTTTATTTTGTTGAGAAAATCTATTAAAAAATCAGAAACCTTATCACGATAAAAAAATACCTTTAACACAATTCAAAAACAGCGCAATATGGAAATTCCGTTCAAACAAAAATTATTTTATTTCTTCCCGGTGTTGTTTTGTTTTTGTTTGCCTTTTGGTTACGAATTGGTTTCGCCAATCACAAGTTTATGGGTTCTTGTTTCTTTTTTTAATCTCAACAAAGAATTTTTTTTGAAAGGATTTAAAAATAAAAACCTGTGGTTGTTTTGGTCTTTCTTTTTTCTCACACTTGTCAGCGCATTATTTTCTTCTAACAAAGAAGAAGCCTTAACAAGCATAGAAATAAGTATGTCTTTTCTCGTTTTCCCTTACTTGTTTTTTTGTTTTAACTATCCGCTTGAAATTTTAAAACGCTGTTTGGCAGCCTTTGTATCGGGCTGTTTTTTTGCCTGCTTGTTTTTAATCGGGCGCGCTTTATTTTACACTTACGATGGACATTCCGAATATTTTTCTTACGGATTTTTCTCTTACTTTCTTCACTCATCGTACCTCGCCATGTACTTAATTTTGGCAATTGCCATTGTAGTTTTATTTTACAAACAATGGTTTCATGGCAATAAAAGCATTTTATACAGTTCTTATTTTTTCATTGCAATTTTTACTGCTTCAGTTTTTTTCAGCGGTTCAAGAATGGGCATCATCGGTTTTTTTCTTTGTGTTCCCCTGCTTGCATTATACAGAATGCGTTTGAAACTGAATACAAAAACCATTTCTCTTTCTCTTTTGGGGCTTGTTGTGATGGTGTTGCTTTTCGTAAAACTTTTACCAAACACATACGACCGTTTTTATTGGTTGCTGCACCCAGATACCATACAGCTTGACAAAACTTCGTCAGAAAGTACGGCGGTAAGAATTTTAATTTGGGAACAGGCAAACAATTTAATTGCGCAAAATTTTTGGTTGGGTACAGGCATTGGCGATGCAAATGACACGCTGCAAAAAGCATACCGTGAAAACGGCATGACGGGAGCATTCTCAAAAAATTTGAACGCACACAATCAGTTTTTGCAAACATTTATCGGTTTGGGATTTTTTGGATTTATGCTGTTGCTCGTAATTACGGTTGGGCAATTTATTAAAGCCCTTGCCAAAAAACGCTTTTTGTTGTTTTATTTTTCTTTGCTCATTGTTTTAAATTTTTTGGTGGAAAGTATGTTGCTGACTGCTGCCGGCGTTTTGTTTTTTGCGTTCTTTTTCTGTCTGTTGAATTTGGTAAACGAAAAAAAATTATATGCTGCTTAAAAAATTTCTCTCGTACCTTTTTATTTTTTCGTTTGGAATGTTATGTTCTCAGGCTCCCGATAATTTTATTTTCCCGATGGATACACCCCTCATTATCAGCGGAAATTACGGCGAACTTCGCCCCAATCATTTTCATGCGGGCATTGATTTTTCAACCAACAATAAAGTTAATTTGCCTGTGTATGCTGCGGCTGACGGCTATGTGTCGCGTATAAAAGTGAGTCCTTACGGTTACGGAAAAGCAATTTACATCACCCATCCAAACGGACAGGTAACGGTGTATGCACATCTTAATTCATACGATAAAAAAATCGCAGCGATTGTAAAACAGGAACAGTACGCGCGAAAAAATTATGAAATAGATGTATATCCAAAGTCAAATTTAATTCGTGTGCAAAAAGGTGAAATCATTGCTTATTCAGGCAACACAGGCGGTTCAACAGGACCACACCTTCACTTTGAACTGCGCGATGAAAAAACGGAAACACCTTTAAATCTTTTAAAACATTATTCGGTAAAAGACACGGAAAAACCGAAATTAGAAAAAATTGCTTTTTACGATTTGGCAGATACCATTTTTCCAAAGTATATGTATTCCTTTACGGTAAAAAACGGCGATACGGTGTTGTTGGATAAATCCATTGTGGGGCTTGCGTTTGCGGCACAGGATAAGGTTGAAGCAAACGGAAAAACACTCAATGTTTTTTCGGCTGAATTGTTTTTTGACGAGCAATTAATTTATTCGCATACGCTCAATCACATTGATTTTGACGAAAGCCGTTATGTGAACGAATTTGCCGAAAAGAAAGATAATTTGAAATTTCAAAAATGTTTTTTACCGACTTTGTACCCGAAAAAATTGTATGGAAAATGCCTAAACAAAGGCAGAATGATTTTGGATAACAATTATCATCAACTGAAATTAACTTTAAAAGACGAGAAAGGAAACGAGCGTGTTACAAATTTTTGGGTGAAAGCAAAAACCACAACTTCTTTTTCTGATGAGCAAAAGAAAGGTGTTTTTGTGAATTGTAATGAAAATTTTAAAAAGCAAATTAATAATGTGCAAATAAGTATTTCCGCTAAAACATTTTATAATTCCGCGTATTTGTCGGTTGAAAATACGCTTGAAAAAAACAGCCAACTTTCTGTTTTACCCGAAAGTGTAAATTTTAAAAAATCGGCAACAATAGGCTTTGCAGTACCCAAGAAATTTTTGAAACACAAACATAAATTACTTTTAAAAAACGGTTCAAATTATTATACACCAACGGTGCAATCCGACAGCGTATTTTATTCGCTGAAAAATTTTGGGACATGGCAATTAGTTGTGGATAGCTTTCCGCCAAAAATTTCTTTACAAAAAAAATCTGCAAATTCCGTTTCGTTTACCATTGAAGATAAAATGAGCGGCATTTCAAAATACAATGTGTTTGTAAACGATAAATGGGTAATTGCCGAATACGATGCAAAATCTGATACACTTACTTATTTTTTTGACGAAGAAACGCTAAACGCTCCGTTAAAATTCAGAGTGGAAGTTGAGGATAGAGTGGGGAATAAAGCGAAGTTTAATTATACGTTGGAACGCAGATAAACTCACTAAAAATCAAATCCAGTTTCAAAATGATACCTAATAAATAGATTGAAGTGTATGAAAAAGGATTGGAGAAGTAGTTTTCTCTTACAGATTTAGTTGCTTAAAATGGCGGGTTTGGACATAATACCTCTCGCTGTTGATAGCAGGTCATAAAAGTTTAACTATTAAATAACTACCAGTATTTAATAAATTCCAACCCCATATTTTTAAATTAATTTATATCGCGACTTTACCCAAGAGCCACAGTAGAATATCTTAAATAAGGACGTAAATCTTGTTTTATTTCTATTAGATTATTATCCGTAACAGTAATTGTTATCGGATATTCTAAATTCTTTGACAAAGGAATATCTTTTAATTCATACTTTAATTGCCCAGTAGAACATTTACTCATACTAAGACATTCATATATGACATTATCTTTATCTTTTGTATCCGTTATTCTAACTGAAATATCAGAAAGAAATTCAGAGTGTGGAGGATTATATAATGATAGTTCTACTTGAGCAAAATTCAAGAAACTATCTATTATTAATACATAGCTTCTATTGTTGATTTTGTTAAATTGTAATTCGTTCATAATTGTTCAATTTTAAAATTTATTATATGTTATTAAAAATAGTAGAAATCAGAGATAGAAAATCAAAATTCAAAGACAATCCCCCTTTCATTAATACAGATGAAATATGGTTTGAAAAACAAATCAAATGGTATTTGTTTGGATTTATAAAAATATTCCAAAGAAATATGTACTGGCACAATAACCATTACAATAATTAACCTTTTAGTTTTTCAAGTTCAATTTTCAATTGCTCATTTTCTTTTTGAAGTTTATTATTATGAATTTCTAAAGCAGAATTAGACTCTAAATATTTAGGTAATAAATATTCAACAGTAAGGTCAATAGCTTCTTCAATAGAATCATTTAATTCTTTATCAGTTTTGGAGATATAATATTGCTTAGCTCCACCAGCACTTTCAGGTGTTCTTAAAATTGTTACAGTCATAATTGTTGATTTTTAAAAGTTATTGTTTGTTGATTTTATTGCATTATAAATGTTATAATCATAATTGTGTATTCAGAGTGTTTATTATCATATATTAATGATATGTTATGATATTTTTTTGTAACAAACATTTCACCAATTAGGTATGTATACATTACTCCATATTCATCAAAACGTACCTCAGAACGAATATTACTATTGCGTTTGTCTTTAACCGCTTCATTTAATTGTTTTTTTATTAAAGTTAATTTTTCTTCATTTGAGAATACTATATCTATTGAAATAATATCATTATCAAATGACCAACTAACTGTACAAGAAGCCTCTGACAGATTAGAAGTACGATAACCAAAATAAGAAGTATTTCCCTCTCTTTTTGAAAATTTAAAATCATTACTTATTAGAACATCATAAAATTCTGAACTTGAATGATTGATTAATTCATTTAATGTAAATTCTTGAGAATACCCCCTAATCTGAATTAGAAGTAATAGAAGCAATAATCCTTTTTTCATAACTTTAGTTTGTGTATCCTAAAGCCCAAAGGATAATTTTTATTAAACAAACGCAGCGTGGGCTAATTAGCTCAAATCTACTGGTTGAGGTACTGAGATACCTATTGAAATAAAATTAAGGTTAACCCACGCCGTAACGTGAGCATTAGTCTTAATTCCTGTTCAATAAGTTTGTGTTAAAGTTTCTCAGTTTTCAACCACAAAAATTTAGCTAACGCTAACAAGAATATTGCTGCAATTATAAAGAATTAATTCAATGCAAACAAAAAAATGCTAAGAACAAGGCATTTATAATTTCTTATCCTCATACTACAAAACGTAGCAACACATAAATTGCCATAGCCTTACCTTTACAAAAAAACAGCAATAGTATGAGCGGAATAAAATTATTTGAAAGCAAAAAAGTGCGCACCCACTGGGACGAAGAAAAAGAAACGTGGTATTTCTCTATTGTAGATGTGATAGAAATTCTAACCGATAGTCCTAACCCCCAAGTATATTGGCGGGTTTTGAAAAAACGATTAAAAGACGAGGGAAATGAAACCGTTACAAATTGTAACGCTTTGAAAATGCAAGCTGCTGACGGAAAAATGCGGGAAACAGATGTCGCTGATACAGCCCAATTATTACGATTAATTCAATCCATTCCATCGCCAAAAGCAGAACCGTTTAAACAATGGTTGGCAAAAGTAGGTTATGAACGCATGCAGGAAATGGCAGACCCCGAGCAGAGTTTAGACAGAGCAAGAGAAAATTGGCAAAAGTTGGGCAGAAGCGAAAAGTGGATACAGCAACGTATGTCGGGGCAGGAAACGCGAAATAAACTCACCGATTACTGGAAACAAAACGACGTTCAAAAAGCTGACGAATTTGCCTTTTTGACTAATATTATTCATCATGAATGGTCGGGTTTGAGTGTGAAAGCACACAAAAATTTAAAAAACTTAAAAACTCAAAACCTGCGCGACCACATGACGGAAGCCGAATTAATTTTTACCGCCTTAGCCGAACTTTCTACACGACAAATTGCAGAAACCGAAAAAGCAAAAGGTATTAATCAAAATGCCCTTGCAGGAAAAAAAGGCGGGAAAATAGCCAAAGACGCACGACTTGCCTTAGAACAAAAAACAGGAAAAAAAGTAATTAGCTCCGAAAATTTTTTACCGCCCGCCGATAAAAAGAAAGAATTAAAACAAGGAAAAAGGAAATAACAAGTGAGATTTAGAATTTAGAAATTAGGATTTAGAATTTGAAACCAAATAACTCACCGCTTCCAAGCCTGTATTAAAAACCAAATCCAACACACTTAAATTTGGAATAAATGAAAATTTATTTTCAAACGTTTGGTAATAGTTTTTTTGCAGAATGTTTGAAACGCGCTCATCGTTTCTAAAATCAATTTTCGGGTGAATGATATTGCGTAAGTCTAAAATGTTGTTTGGCGTTTTTTCGTAAGTGGAAGTAAATTGAATTTCTTTTTTCTGTTTCAGAATTTTTAAAAGTAAGTTGAGTTGCTGCAAATTAAAATCACACAAAAACTCAAATTCGTTTTCGTAAAAGTATTTTAGTTCATCTTCAAAAAAATCAAAGTACGGCGAATTTTTATAAGCACTTGTAATGGCTCGCCAATGCTTCGTTTGCCATTTTTCGGTATAAGAAATGCTGATGTCTTTGGTTAATTCTTTTGTCGCTTTTTTTTCAACGGGAATTACCAAATCTAAAATTCCGTTTGCCGATAAAATTTGCGTTCTGTTTCTGAAACTTTGTTTTTGGTAATGTTCAAACTGCTCAATAAAAATAGTATCGGAATGGAGCACATAAAAAAAATAATGCAGGTTTGGCAAATACGCCGTTGTCAGTAAAACAGTCATGGCGCAGCGCGTTTAATGGTGCAAACAACTTTTCCGATAACGAACCTTTTAGGCAGAAAACCCCATAAGCGCGAATCAATCGCATTGTCGCGGTTGTCGCCCAACACAAAATAATAATTCCGTTTCACTACATAATAAGAACTCTCTTCATCGTTGATGTAAATTTTTCCGTCAAGCACTTCCAATTTGTTTTTTTCGTAGCCGTTAATAATTAATCTGTACAAATAAATATTATTCGTGTCCAAACGCAGAGTGTCATTTTTTTTCGGAACGTAAATTTTTCCGTAATGGTCTATATTCCAAGCATAGCGAGGGTTGTAAGGAAAACAGTTTTCGTCATAATTGCCTTTGTCTTCGCCTTTCAGCTTCACACTTTTTACAAGCGTGTCCTGTTTCAAAGCAAGTCCTTCTTTTAAGCTGAGCGAATAACTGTAATCAAACTGGTCTGAAATTTCACCGCCTTCGTTTAAATGATACATGAATGTAAACGCCGTATCAAATTTTTGTTTCGCTTTCACAAAATAATTGTGTCTGATGCACACGCTGTCGTCATCGCAACACAGGCTGTTTACAAACAAAACTTTATTTTTCAGCTCAACGGTATCGCCAGAAACTCCTGCCAGTCGCTGAATGCAATAGGTTTTTTTTTCTGAACTGTCAGGCACGGGATAACGGAAATAAATAACATCGTTTCGTTTGTAGGTGTTAAATGCTTTTTTTACAAGCACGGCATCGCCATAAGAAAATGCGCTTTGCATATCTTTTGCGTTTACTTTCACAATTTCAAACATGAAAAGCCGCACCGAAAAAAACAGCATTAAAGACAATGCCGCTGCAAACAAATACGGAAGAATATTTTTTTCTATGAATTTGATGAAATTCGTTTTAATCTCATAACATTTGTCACATTGAGCGAAGTCGAAATGTGGCGTTTTGTAAAATCATTTCTCGACTTCGCTCGAAATGACAAAACTAAATTTTTGCTTTTTGTTTTTTCTCTTTACGGCGTGTGTTCCATTTACCATAACCCCACAAACCAATAATAACGGCAATTACAGGAATTTTAACCGAATGTAACGTTCCGTCTTTCACATAACACAAAAATCTGTTCCAGCGGAATTTTCCGTCCTGAGAATTTTTTGTTAAAGACTTCATCACCGATTTTCCGCTTACAGGATTGTTCTCTGCATACTTCATACTAAAGAATACAAAAAACGGCGAGCCTACCACATGGTCAAAAGGCACAAAACCCCAACTTCTGCTGTCTGCGCTGTTGTGGCGGTTATCGCCCATCATAAAATAATAATCTTGTTTGAATGTATAACTTGTAATCGGTTTACCGTCATACAACACTTGCGCACCTTGTTTGGTTACTTGGTGAATACCGTCATCGTAAGTATTCATTATTTTTTCATAAAGACAAACGTTGTGTGTGTCAATCGGCAAGGTCATGCCCGCTTTTGGAATTTGCAGAGGACCAAAATTATCGTTGTTCCAAGCATAAGCGGCGTTGTGCGGAAAAATAGACAATTCGCGTTCTCCTTGCTTATCATTTTTTTGTGTAACAGACACAACACCGTCTAACAATTTTACCTGCTCGGCAACGTGGCGCGGCATATTGAGTTTGTAAACAATGGTGTCTTTAGAAACAGCATCAACACTTACTTCGGTAGCGTAAATATCTAACTTGTCCAATAAGTTTAAGTTCGACAAACTCACACGTCCGTTTGGTAACATAAACTCCTCACCAAAAACGTGCAAAGAACATTTCACATCATAAAAATGCTGTGCGTTTTTTGGCATTTCCTGATGTTTTTCGTTAATGTAAATTTCTCCGTCTTTAATTTCCAGCACATCGCCTGCAATGCCCACGCAGCGTTTTACATAATGTTCGCGCTTGTCCACAGGGCGTGCCGCAATTTCACCCACAGGTCTTCCGCTCCATGGCACAAGGCTTTGTGGACTGTGTAAATACTCATGTGCGCGGCTTAAATAATAATCATCAGACTGCAAAGCGCGACCCGCATTGCGTTCTTCGCGTTTTATGAGGTAAGAAACTTGCCGTTTCAACTCGTAATAGCTGATGCTTTGGTCGCCAATGGCTACGGTATCTCCGTCAGGATAATTGAACACCACGATTTCGTTATTCTTCACCGCGCCAAAACCCGGTAAGCGGAAATACGGCAATTTCAACCATTCTAAATACGATTTTTTTGTTTCGCTTAAAGGCAATGTGTGGTGCGCAAATGGAAATGACAAGGGCGTTTCGGGAATACGCGCACCGTAAGCAAATTTGTTTACGAATAAAAAATCGCCAACCATTAACGATTTTTCCAACGAAGAAGTCGGGATTGTAAACGCTTCCATAAAATACCCGCGAATAATAGAAGCCGCAATCACCGCAAAAATAATAGGGTCTATCCAACCTCTGATAAACCAATTCGGCTCGTTTTTAAATTTTGAAAGCCCCACAAATTTTGCGGTATCGTCAAACCCGATTTTTACAAAAAAGAGGTAGGGCAGGAGGGAGGCAAAAATTAAATCGCCGTTGCTTGGTTTGTTAAATGCGCGCGCCGTGTTGAAACCATATACGCCATACATTAAAATATTTACGCCCGGCACAATCATAATCAAACACCACCACCAAGGCTTTTCCAACAGTTTTGAGAGTACATAAAAATTATAAATCGGTATCCATGCTTTCCAGCTTTCCACATTGGCTTTGGCAAATAATTTACTCAGCCCGAAAAACGAGGCAAGTGCTAAAATCAAAAAAATGTAATTTCCCATAAAAAATATAGTGTGTGAAGATATGTAATTTCCGTTTAAGGGATTGGTTAAAATTTTACATTCACACCTTGTAGTTATGAATAAAAATCTGCTTAAAGACATTATTGACTGGGACATTGTAAATTGGTCAAAAGCCCTAAGCTATTGGGAAAAAAATGTTGAGTTACAAAACAAAAATTTGCAATGCTTGGAACTTGGCGGACGGAAAGGCGGGCTTTCGCTGTGGCTGTCTTTAAAAGGTAACAATGTGATTTGTTCCGATTTGGAAAATCCCGAAAAAGAAGCGGGCAGCATTCATAAAAAACATAATGCCAACATTCGTTACCAAGCCATTGATGCGACAAACATTCCGTTTCAAAATCAGTTTGATGTGATTGCGTTTAAATCTATTTTGGGTGGCATTGCCCGAAACAACAATAACGCGCTGAAACAACAAGTAATTTCTGAAACATACAAAGCCCTGAAAGAAAATGGTGTTTTGTTGTTTGCCGAAAACATGGAAAGTTCTTTTCTACATAAGCTCACACGAAAATTATTTGTGAAATGGGGCGCGGAATGGAACTATTTAAAACCCGAAGAAATTGAAAGATTGTTTTCTCAATTTAAACGTGTGCAGTTTATCACCGTTGGCTTTCTCGCCGCATTTGGGCGTAATGAAACACAACGCCGTGTTCTTGGAAAATTAGACAGAATTGTAGAAAAATTTATTCCGAAAAAGAAACGCTACATTTTAATCGGGATTGCAATAAAATGATTTCAGAATTTGTGAGAAAATGAATGTGGCTCATTTCCCAAAACTAATGGCAATAATCTGAATTTTGCGTTCTGATGCTGCAAAGGGGCTGAATACGGAGTTTCGGCGGTCTTTAAAATCATCGCTGGCTTTGCTTACAGGCAGTTCGCCAATATCCACGTTTTCAAAAATAATTTTTCCTTCGCCCTCGTTTTTATTGTTGATGTATTTTACAAACGCGCCGTCTTTTGTTTCAATAAAATAATTGCGCAAACTGCTTATGCGGCGTTTTGCCAAATTTTTGTTGTAATCGCTGCTTGCCAATGGGCTGCAATAGCCTTTCATGGTAATTTTTACGGTTTCGCCGTTTTGCAGCACTTTTTCTAACATATCCGAAAATTTTTGCAAATCTTCCATGCCTGTGCTTACGCTGTCGCTAAAAAAATTATCAATGTGATTGTGTGCAATATCTTTCACATCGCCTTTTAAACCTGCCGAAAATTCTTTTGAATACTGTGTCCGCATGGCAAGATAATCGTTAAACGTTGCTTCGTAATTTTTTGTGGTAACGGTGTCTTTTGTTTTTGGGTTGGGTTCATCGTTATGAAAATACAAAGTAAGCGGCACTAACAGTTTTAATTTTTCTTTTATCAAAACGGTGCTGTCTATGGTCGGTGGCACAACATCAGTTTCTTTCACGGTAAAACGGTAAATGTCGTTACAGCAATTTTGTTTGTCTTCAAACAAAGAACCTGTTCGGTTGCTTGAAAGATACAGGCGTTTTCCGTCTTTGCTCTCGGAATAATACACATCGTTATGGCTGCTGTTTATGTCTGCGCCCAAATTTTCAGGCTCGGTAAATTCACCGTTCACAAACTGAGATTTAAACACGTCAAAACCGCCAAAACCCTTGTGCCATGTGCTGCTGAAATACAAGGTATTGTTTTCGCTTACAAACCATGGCGACACATCATCATCGGGCGTGTTTATTTTTTTTCCTGCATTTACAGGCTCTGAAAATTTTCCTGTGCTGTCCCTGAAACAATACCAAATATCCAAACCGCCTTGTCCGCCCTTGCGGTTGCTTGCAAAAAACAACACCGTTTTTCCGTTTATGCTTGAAAGATGAGGTTGCGTGGTAGTAACCGACGGTTGGTTTACAGGTTCTTTTAGTTTTACGGCGGCTTGCCATTTTTTTCGTTTCAGGGTGCTGCCGTATAATTCGCAGGTGTATTCGCTGGCATTAATGGCAGTGCAGCGCGAAAAAATAATTTCGGTTTGTTTGTCGTTAAAGGTAGAATTGGCGCTGTGAAATACTCTCGAATTAATGCTTGTATCCAACACTTTTATTTTTTTCAGTTTGTTGTTTCGTATTTCCGAACTGTAAATTTTTGAATACATCATGCTCATCGCTTCGGCTTCTTCCTGTGCGCTTTTTGCTCTTACGTTTGGCAGGCGCAACGAAGAAAAATACAACACGCTGTCTTTTTCAAACGCGGCATATTCGCTTTGTTTGCCGTTTACGGTGGCATCTAAATGTTCAACCTCTGTGCTTGCGTTTTTGTTTTTAAGCATAATTTGTGCCAAATCGCAGGCATCTTCTTCCAGCTTTGATTTTGTTTTAAAGTAGCGGTAGTCTTCGCCTTTTAATTTCAGTTTGCCGAATTTTGTAAACCATTTTTTTGCTTCCTTGTATTGTTCTTTATTTTTTAAGAGTTGCCCAATCCAGTAAAAGGTAAGCGGATATTTTTTTCCGTTATCCACTTCAGCCACTTTGTTGTATAAACGCAAAGCAACATCTAAATCGTAATTTAAACGCAGGGCTTCGGCATAGTTGTACTGCAATTTTGTGTTTAAACTGTCGTGAATATACAGGCGTTGATAATATTGCGTTGCGCCGTGCCAGTCTTTCATTTTTTCGGCGGTATAAACCTGTTGCCTTAACATACGGTTGCTTTGTGCATAAAAATTGCTGAACAACACGCAGCACACAATCGCAAAAAATATTTTTAAGTTCGGATTCACAAATTTGGTTTACATAAAAATGGGGCAATAACGTTTGCGCGCAATAAAAGACGGTTTTAGTTTAATAACGTAATTCAAAAACAGTTCAAATCCGCCGCGGCGGTTGGTGGCTGCATTAAAATTACTCACGTTAATGTCGTATGCTATGCCCCCTTGCAGGGTTTTGTCGGTGTAACCCAGTCGCGCAATCACGGCATCGCGTGTGCGGTACGAAGCTCCAAAAGAAACAGCTTTGTTTTCTGCACGGCTGAAAAAATATTTTAAGGAAAGCTGCGGAATAAGTTCGTAATATTTTCCCTGAAAGTTCACCAAACCTTCGGTAATTAAATCGGTTTTGTCGTTCATTACACGCCCGTAACACAAATAATTGCTGAATTTATAAGTTAAGCGGCTCAAATCGTTGCCGTAATAAGAAATGGTGGGGTTGGTAATGTGCTGAAAACTTACGCCATACACAAATCGGTGTTTGGGATTTACAATGTACTGCGCGGCTGCGCCAACGTTGGCATCAAAAAGATTATCTCTTGTATAATTAAATTGTTCGCCGCTTGCCAAAGTGCGGTTGTACTGATAACCGTCATACTGGTTGTCAAATGTCATTTTTCCGAAATCAAAACCTACCTGCACCCAGCCCATATTTGCGCCAAAAGAAATCAGCAAGCTGCTGTCGGGCTTGCAAAGAAAAATATAAGAGCCGCTTAAATATAATTGCGTTGTGCCGTAAGCCGCATCGCCTGCTTTGTCGCTATTAAACAATAAGCCCACGCCAATCATGTCGCGTTCCATTTTTTTTGGTTGCAGGCGTGCCTCGCCGTTCATGCTGAATGTGGAATACTTTACAGGAACGCTTTGCCATTGGCTTCGGTAAATGCCGCCAATGCGGTAATCGCCGTTAAAAAAACCTGTAAACGCAGGGCTGATGTTAAGCAACGAACCGTCAAACTGCGAAAAGTGAATGTCTTGCGCAAAAGACAGTTTTGCAAACAAAAGCGAAAAGAGAATAACTATTTTACCGTTCAGTTTCAAAGGGCAGAAAGCAAATATAATGATTTGCTTTCATTCAATTTTTTTACATTTGATAAATTGAAAACAACCAAAAAAACATGAAAAAGCAATTAACCGTAACGGCAATTTTAATTTTCAGTTTTTCGTTTACATTTGGGCAGTTCACAAAGTTGTATGACTTTAACGATATAGGCGGAAGAACTCCCAATGGTTCACTTGTTAGCGATGGTACATATTTGTATGGAATGACATACAACGGTGGAGTGAACGGAAAGGGTACAGTTTTTAAAATAAAAAGTGATGGGAATAACTTTATTAAACTGCTTGATTTTGACGGTACAAATGGGTGGAATCCACGCGGTTCACTTTTTTTTGACGGAGAGTATTTATATGGAATGACATGGCATGGTGGAACAAATGGTGGTTACGGTGTGCTTTTTAAATTAAAACCTGACGGAACAGCCTACACTAAATTGTACGATTTTGATAATACAAATGGATATTGTCCTAATGGTTCTCTATACAGTGATGGTAAATATTTGTATGGCATGACTGCTGGTGGTGGAACTAATGGTTGGGGAGTGATTTTTAAAATAAAACCTGATGGAACTGATTTTACTAAAATATTTGATTTTGACGGAGTGCATGGCGCAATGCCCGATGGAACCCTTATAAGTTATGGCACACATTTATATGGAACGACACACAAAGGTGGTTCGCACGGTTACGGTGTTATTTTTAAAATAAAACCTGATGGAACTGATTGTACAACATTATTTAATTTTGATTTAACGAATGGTAGTTTCCCAAATGTAGATTTGGTTACAGACGGCATTTACTTATATGGCGCAACAAGTCAGGGCGGCGCAAATGGTTCTTTTGTACGTAACGGAGTTGTATTTAAAATAAAACCTGATGGAACAGATTTCACCAAACTACATGAATTTGTAAGTGTAAATTCACCATTTCCTAACGGTAGTCTTATTTACAGTAACCCGTATTTATATGGAACAACTCTATCGGGAGGAGCGTACAATTTAGGTTTTCTATACAAAATAAAAACTGATGGAACTGATTATGTGAAAATGTTTGATTTCAGGGGTACGTATGGTGCACACCCATTAGGCTCTCTTATTAGTGATGGCATATATTTGTATGGTACAACATCTGAAGGCGGCGCAAAAGGATATGATAGTGGTTATAACGGAAACGGTATTGTTTTTAAAATAAATAAAAACACAGTTGTAACAGGCATTCAAGAACTTTCATCAGACAACTCTCAACTAAAAATCTACCCAAACCCTGTTTCTGAAATTTTAAATATTGAATTAGAAATTGAAAATGTGAAAACGGAAATAAAAATAATTGATGTTTTGGGCAAAGAGGTCATTCAACATTCATCATTTAATAGTTATAATTCCATTGATGTAAGTAAATTACCAAAAGGAATTTATTTTGTGAAAGCGGGCAATGAAGTGAGGAAGTTTATAAAAGATTGAAAGAAAATAGCTGTCAAAGCTTCATATTTTCTATAGTGGCAGCGGCACAAATTCCCCCGTTTCTCCGTCTATTTTAGGGAATGGTTTGTCAATAAAAGTCGGGAATACTTTGTTTTCCCAATCTTGTTTGGCTTTTTCAATCAATTCTTTTTTTGAAGAAACAAAATTCCAATAAATAAAACGTTCTTCAGGAAAAGGCTCGCCGCCGAAGATGCAAACGCTTGTGTTTTCCGCCATTTCAAATTCGCACAATTTACTGTCTTTGGCAATAAGAATTTGTTTTGGTTCATACACATTTTCCCCGTCTTTCACACTTCCCTCCAAAATATACAAACCGCTTTCGCCGTACAAATCTTTACCGATGTTGAGTTTGGTTTTGTTTTTACTTTTTATTTCCAAATAAAATAACTTGCTGTAAACAGGCACAGGCGATTTTTTCCCGAAGGCTTCGCCCGCCACTAATTTTATGTGTACGCCGTTTTGTTCCCATTGCGGAATATCTTTGGCTTCAATGTGTACAAACGAAGGTTCACATTCTTCCAGTTCTTTGGGCAAGGCAATCCAAATTTGCAAGCCGTGCATATTTTTTTCGGAGTGCCGCAAATAGTCGGGTGTGCGTTCAGAGTGAACAACGCCTTTGCCTGCCGTCATTAAATTTACTTCACCCGGTTTTATTTCCATAACAGAGCCAATACTGTCGCGGTGCATAATTGAACCTTCAAATAAATACGTGAGCGTAGAAAGCCCGATGTGCGGGTGCGGCAACACGTCCATATTTTGGCGTTCGCTCATTTTTGCAGGACCCATGTGGTCAATAAACACAAATGGACCAACCGCACGTTTTTGTCGGAAAGGCAACAAACGCCCCACCATAAAATTGCCGATGCTGGCGGCACGTTCTTCTATTACTAATGATACGTTTGACATGGTATTTATGATTTTAGATTTTTAAATTTTAATTGTGTAGAGCAAATTTAGGGAAGAAAGAAAGGTTTGGCAAATAAGGCAACTTAATAAATTTTTTCTATTGCCTCATCAATATTACATTTACAACAAATTGAATTTCTTTCTCAACATAATTTTTCGTGCAAACAAATTAATTATTTGGATACAACACAAACTCACGCCAAAGCAGTTTGTTATGTTTAGTGCGGCGTTAATTGGTTTAACGGCGGGATTGGCGGCAGTAGTACTCAAATGGTTAGTTCATTTTCTTATAAAAAATATTGAAAATTTCTCTCACGGAAAACAAATTTATGCTGCCATATTTCCTGTTATAGGTATTACCTTGTGTGTGTTATTTGTGAAATATTTTAATCGGGGCAAGTTAGGCAAAGGTATGGCAAATATTCTGCACGCCATAGCGAAAAAATCAAGTATGCTGCCAAAAGACCAAACGTATAGTCATGTTATAACAAGCGCACTTACTATTGGTTTCGGCGGTTCGGCAGGCTTGGAATCTCCTATTGTAACAACAGGCTCTGCCATTGGCTCTAACTTTGGGAAAACCTATAGACTTAGTTATAAAGAACGCACATTGCTTTTGGCTTGCGGTGCGGCAGCTGGCATTGCAGGCGCATTTAATACGCCGATTGCAGGAGTTTTATTTGCATTAGAAGTGTTGTTGGTAGAAGCAAACATTTCTGCATTCATTCCTATTTTAATTGCAGCGGCAGCAGGTGGGCTAAGTTCAAAAATTATTTTACAGGAAGATGTGTTGTTACAATTCAAACTGCAAGAACCTTTTGATTATAGAAATATGCCTTTTTATTTTATACTTGGCTTGCTTGGCGGGTTGTGTTCCTATTATTACAACCGAGTGTTTTTGGCAACCGAAAATTATTTTAAACACTTCGTCAATAAAAAAGCAATCAAGGTAATTATTGGCGGTTTTGGTTTGTTTTGGCTTATACTTTTCATTCCTCCCTTATTGGGCGAAGGTTACGAAAGCATCAAACATTTATCAAACTTAAATGTAGATACCATTTTCAAAAATTCGTTTCTCTCGTTTCATTTCACCAAACCTGTTATTTATATTTTATTACTGCTTACCATTTTATTGAAACCAATAGCCACGGGATTAACTTTAGGAAGCGGTGGCAATGGCGGAAATTTTGCGCCCTCTTTATTTATGGGTGCATTTACGGGATTTTTATTTGCTTCGCTAATTACCGATTTAGGCATTGCACAATTACCGGTCAGCAATTTTACTTTGGTGGCAATGGCGGGCATTTTAAGCGGAGTGTTTCACGCGCCGCTCACAGGTATTTTTTTGATTGCAGAAATTACAGGTGGTTATGAATTAATTATTCCTCTGATGATTGTTTCGGCTTTGAGTTACGCAGTATCAAAATATTTTATGCCTTTGAGTTTAGACATGAGAAAATTAGCCGACAAAGAAAATATTATTATAACCGATACAGATTCGTATTTGCTGAGCAACATCAGTCTTGCCCAATATGTGGAAACGGATTTTCATGAAGTTAAATACAATGCTCTGCTACGAAGCTTAGTGGAAACTGTTGCGGTTTCAAAACGAAATATTTTTCCTGTAGTTGATAATGAGGGAAAACTGCAAGGCATTATTACCATTGATGACATTCGTGAAATCATGTTCAAGCAAAATTTGTACGATACAATATCGGTGAAAGAATTAATGCGCCGTCCTTCCTATGTTATTACCGAGAAAGACAATATCAACTCTGCCATGAAATTGTTTGATGAGTCGCATTTGTGGAATATTCCGGTGGTATTTAACAGCGAGTATAAAGGTTTTATTTCAAAATCCACCATTCTTGAAAAATACCGCAAAGTGTTAATTCAAAGTTCTGTAGGATAAAACACACATGAAAGAAATTTTTCAATCACCTTACAAAAAATATTTTTTAGCCGCTTTGCTGCTAAATAGTATTACGGCATGGTTTAGCGTGGGCAGTCATCACCCAGATGAACATTTTCAGATATTGGAGTTTGCCAATTATAAATTGGGAAATGCACCTGCCGCCGATATGCCCTGGGAATTTGCAACAAAAATGCGCCCCGCCATACAGCCTTTTATAACTTATTGTTTTATAAAATGCTTGTCGTTTTTAAATGTAAGTAACCCGTTTACCAGTGTGTTTTTATTACGTCTTGTTATGGGTGTGCTTACATGGTTCGTTTCTTGCAAACTGATATTGCTTTTTATTTCCGGTTTTAAAACAGAAAAAGGAAAAACGATGTTTATTCTGTTAAGTTTTTTTCTGTGGTTTATGCCTTACATCAGCGTAAGGTATTCTTCTGAAAGTACAGCTGCATTAAGTTTTATGGCGGCTGTTTATTTTTTGCTGAAACCGCACACAAGTAATTTTCAAAAAAACACGTCGTATTTATTTGTTGGCGTTTTATTGGCATTATCGTTTTTCTTTCGTTTTCAAATGGCGTTTGCCTTTATGGGTTTGGCAATCTGGTTATTGGTAGTTCAAAAAATAAATTTTAAAACCGCGGCAATTATTTTGCTTTCCTTTTTATTTACTTGCTTTGTGTGTGTGTGTGTAGATAAATGGTTTTACAGCGAGTGGGTATTTACACCTTACAATTATTACACCGAAAACATTACCAAACACGCTGCCGCCAATTATGGTGTTGAGCCTTGGTGGTATTATTTTGATTTGTTTTTTAATATGGCTGCTCCGCCGCTCAGTTTGGTGTTGCTTTATTTTTTAGGCGCGGGTTTATACAAAAACAAAACTCATGTTTTTTCGTTTGTGCTACTTGCTTTTGTAATCGGACACAGCTTGGTGGCTCATAAAGAAATGCGTTTTATGTATCCCGTAACCTTCGTTTTTATATACCTTGTTTCTGCGGGAATTGATTTTTATGTTCCGAAAATAATTCACCGTAAATTTTTTAAACTATCTTTTGTACTGTTGGTTGTTTTAAACTCGGTATTGCTTTTGTACCGCACATTTTCGCCCGCACAGGAAGCCATGTTGTATTACCGCTATGTTTATACTGCCTTTCAAAAACCAACTACCATTGTAAGTATTGGCGAATCCATGTATCTGTATGCGGCTAAAATAAATTTTTACCGTTCACAAAACATTAATGAAGTTGTGCTGAAAGATGAAACAGACTTAACCGACTATTTACACAACAATAATCTGACTGAAGTTGTTGTGTTTAAAAAAAACGGTTCCTCCGAAAACACTTTTCCTGCCGGTTACGAAAGCAAGCGTATATATTCTGTATTTCCCGAATGGCTTTTAAAATACAATACTAACAATTGGCAAGACCGCGCCAATATTTGGTGCATTTATGAATTGAGAAAAAAATAAATTTGAACCATGAAAATTATTGCAGGCATATTAGTGAGTTTCTTGTTTCTTTTCCCCAAACAATTATCCGCACAAGATTATTTGTACGGACACAAAAAAGAACGCAAAAAAGTATGGAAACGTTGGGGAAAGAAAAAAGAAGCCTACAATCCTTACTTAGACAAAAAGAAAAAAGACAAACCAAGCGCGCAAATTGATAAAAACGTAAAACGTACACAAAAACGCCAGCAACGTCAATACGACAAACAGTTGAGGCGGGCGCAAAGAGGAAGGCGTTAATCAAACAAATTAAAATTTGTTTCCAGCAACTGATTTTTTACGGCAAACATTACAATACCTGCCGTGTTGTTTACGCCAAGTTTGTTCATAATGTTTCTGCGGTGCGTGTTTACGGTGTGTGTGCTTAATTCCAATTTGTCGGCAATCAGTTTGTTTGATAAGCCTTCGGCAATGCCGCGAATAATGTCAATTTCGCGTTCGGTAACAGAAATGCCGTCGCAAGCCAGCGATTTAATAAATGTATTGTTCGGCAAAATTTCGGGCGCGGCAGAAAGGAATAACACAATTTTTCCGCACACAAATTTTTCACCCTTAATGCTGGAATTAATAGCTTCCAAAATCTCGCTTTTATCACATTCTTTTAAAAGAAAACTTGTGATGTTGCTGTCTAAAATGCTTGTAAATTCTTTTTTGGAAAGTAATTCCGTAATCACCAAAAATTTTGTGCGGGGATATTTTTTTGCCATTTTTTTTATTTCGTCAATGGAAATACCCAATGAAATAAAATCGGCAATCAGCACATTTGGTTTAGACAGGAATAATTGATTGATTAAAGCATCTTTATCGCCCGACACAGTGGGAACAAGCTCAAAGCCTTTCAGTTCCCCAACCAAAAGTTCCAAGCCTACCCGCGAGAGAAAATTTTTATCGGCAATTAATACCCTAATCATTGTTGAACGGCAAAGATAATAATTTATATATTTATTTTTTTACCGTCAATTGCAAGTTCGCAGTTTTCAAACACATCGCCTGCTTCTTTTAAAAAATCGTTCAGCTTATTGTAGCGTGCCGAAAAATGCCCGAGCAATAATTGTTTGGCATTTGCCGATTTTGCTATTTGCGCGGCTTGGCGCGCCGTGCTGTGAAATGTTTTTTTTGCACGTTCTTTATGTTCGTCTAAAAATGTGCTTTCGTGATACAATAAATCCACATTTTTTATGTACTCAACAATATTTTGGTCAAAAACAGTATCGCTGCAATAAGCGTAGCTGCGCGGTGGAGGAGGGGAGAGTGTGGCATCTTCGTTTTTAATTAATTCTCCGTTTTCGTTTACCACATCAAAACCGCTTTTCAGTTTCAGAATATCGGCGGTAGAAATGTTGAGTGTTTCCAATTTGTATTTGTCAATTTTTCTTGGCAGCGGCTTTTCCTTAAACAAAAATCCCGTGCAGTAAATGCGGTGCTTTAACGGAAAAGAATATACCTCAATTTTATCGTCTTCAAAAATTAAATTCAAACCCCTGTTATTGGTAAACACCCAATTAATTTGGAAATTGAGCAGGGTTTCAGAGTGTTGATTAATCACTTCAATAATATCTTTCAACTCTTTGGGGCAATAAATAGTAAGTGCTTGTTTTCTCCCCAAAAGGCTCATGCTGCCAATTAATCCGGGCAAACCAAAAAAATGGTCGCCGTGCAAATGCGAAATAAAAATATGGTCAATGTTTTGGAAACGCGCTTTAAATCTGCGCAGTTGAATTTGTGTAGCCTCGCCGCAGTCAATTAAACAATACCGCTGGCAGATGTTGAGCAGTTGCGCACTCGGATTTCTTTCGGAAGTGGGGCTTGCAGAGGAAGAACCTAAAATAAGCAGTTCAAAATTTTGTCGGTTCATGGTGGCAGGCAGTTCGTTTTTTGTGGCGGTAAAAAACCGCAAAAGTAAGCAAAACAAAAGTATTTGCATACCAAACGGCATTTGAGTATCTTCGCTGCCCAATTAAAATTTTAGAATATGGCAGGTAACATCACCTTTACAATGATTAAACCCGATGCAGTAGAAGCAAACAACATCGGTGCAATTTTAGCAATGATAAACAAAGCGGGCTTTAAAATTCTCGCCATGAAATATATGCGCTTAACCAAAGAACAGGCAGGGCAGTTTTACGCCGTTCACAAAGAACGTCCGTTTTATGGCGAATTAACCGAATACATGAGCAGCGGACCAATTGTGGCAGCCGTTTTGTCAAAAAACAATGCCGTGGCAGATTACCGCCAGCTTATTGGCGCAACCGACCCTACTAAAGCCGAAGATGGAACAATTCGCAAACTGTTTGCCAAATCTATTGCCGCCAATGCCGTGCATGGCAGCGACAGCGATGAAAATGCAAACATTGAAGCCGATTTTTTCTTTTCGCAGTTAGAGCGGTTTTAAGAATTATACCATATATCTCTTAAAAGCAACCACTTCTAAAGAAAAGTCGGCAGTTTGTAAAAAACTGACAAATTCAATTTTGTTATTTGAAGATAATTAAACAAATTTGTTAGCTATTGAAAATTTTACACTTAGAACATAAACACCTTGGGTATGATGAAAAATTTAACTGAAAAAATAACTAAAACCGTTGGGCTGATAGTATTAACAGCCTTTGGCGGATTAATGACCGCACAAACCATGAGTTGGTCGCAGGCAGGACCTGTGTACGGCGCAGGCAGAGCCAGAAACATGGTAGTGGATAAAAACGATGCTTCGGGAAATACCCTTTATTTGGGCAGTACCACCAGTGGCATTTTTAAAACCGTTAATGGCGGAGTAAAATGGTTTCCTGTAAACGACAGCGGCTCGGTAAGAAACATCAGTTACCTGGCGCAGTCGGCAAACGGAACTATTTACGCTGCCACAGGCGAAGGCTTTTTAAGAGGCGTTCAAAGAACCAAAGCCCAACCGGGCAGTGGGCTGTATAAGCTAAACAGCAATAATTCACTGGCTATGGTGGCAAGCAGCAGCGTGGTGGGTACTGTAATTAACCGCGTGGCTTGCAGCCCTGTAAATGCCAATGTAATTGCTGTGGCAGGTAATAAAGGCATTTTAGTTTCAACCGATGGTGGTGCTAATTTTACCGCCGCTTCAGGAGTTACCACCACAAGTTTAACAACAGGAATGGATGTAAAATTTGACGGAACAGGTGTTTTGTATTGCTCAATAGGCAGCGAGCGTGGCGACGGAGCAGGTGCGGCAAGCTATTCAGCCGTTGCATCTACGGTATGGAAATCTTCCGATGCTTCGCTTTCAGCCTTTGCCAATATTACACCAACAAATTCTGCACTTGTCAATGCAAGATACGGACGCATTGAATTAGCCGTTGCCCCTTCAAACAACAATGTCATTTATGCTTCCTGCGCTAAAAAACTCGGTGGTTCGGTGAGTGCTGCTAATACATCAACTACGGCAGGTCTTGCCGCTTTATTTATTTCTTACGATGCAGGTGCAACGTGGGGTATGGCATTACAGGGTTCGGGGCAGCTTGACCCCCTTTCAAGCGATGTGGATTATCTTATTCTTTCAAGTGGCGGCGGCATAGGTTTAACATCGGGCGATTACGCTCATGTTATAACCGTACACCCAACTAACCCTGATGTATTGTTTATCGGCAGCTACGCATTTAGTATATTCATGAAAACAGGCGGAACAAATCAATCGCCGACAGGAATTTTGGCAGGAGCTGCCACATGGCTTGCACAAAACAATCCCCTTTATATACATCAAAACATACACGACATTAAAGTAATTGGCAGCGGTGCTGCTTCGTCTAAATTTTATTTTGTAACCGATGCAGGTGTGTATCGCTCCATAGATTTATCAAACACCTTGGCTAATCCAAACGTTAATTTACCTTCCTATCAGCCTTTTTACAAAGGTTTGGTTACAGGGCAGTTTAACTCGGTAAGCATTCAGCGTTATCCTGTTTCAACCAACACCAACGTGGCAAACGGTAATGTTATTACGCCGTATTCGGGCTTTATTGGCGGTACAAACGGCAACGGACTTAACTATTACAGCGGTACGGATACCTTGGTTTCTCAGGAAGTGAGTTATTTTTCAAATGATATTTACAATGCCGAATTTTCAAAAATACTGCCCGATGCGGCACTTTTTGCTTCGGGTACAAGTTTATTCAAAAACACGAATGTGAAAGCTACCAATCCTGAAAAAATGGGTATAAACGCATATCAGGGCAGTTTGGCTAATTATTCTAGCGTGGGTAACTATGGTTTTGACATGAACGATGGCTTCCAAACTACCGGCATACCCTTTAAATTATGGGAGTATTATGCACAAACACCAACCAATCCCGATGTGGTGGTTTTTTATAACGACAGTTTAAGACAGGGAGCAACTATATCAGGCACTAACGGAGCAGCCTCCCTTATAACACAAACCACATTTACGTTTGATATTAAACGTCCTGACCGTTTTGCGGTAATGGACAGTATTGTTATCAGAACAGGTACGGTAACGGTAGGTGGTATTCCAAACTATGGGAGTGTGCCAACTCCGTTTACAGGCACGGACAGACAAGATGTTACCATAAAATTAATTAATCCTTCAAATACAGTCACGTTAATTCCTTCCACTTCGGTTGCAGGTAATGTGCCGGTAAGCACAACAGGGGTAACATTAAACGCGGTGAGCCTTACAGACAAGATTGCCATTACTTATTCACTTCCGCCTTTCGGAACAAAAACCATTACGCAATATCCTCAAACAGGTGCGGCAGTTGTAACAGACCCTTCCATTTATTACAGGGTGTTTGCCACCGTGTTTTACAAATACAGTGCAGGCGATTCGGTGTATGTGGCAGATAACAGCATTGCCACCAAACCTGCCGTGTATGGCACTACGCTCAGCGTTCCGCTTTCGTGGGCTTATGGCAGCGCAAGCGGAATTTCTCAAACCATAACAGCCAATCAATATCCTGCTGTTGTTTCAAATCCTACCTATGTGTTAGTTCCGGGTAATGTGTCGCAAACCACGCCTGTATTTACCGTAAATGCAGCAGGTGCTTACACCATTTCTCAGTTTGGTACTTACAAACCGTCGGCTAATGCTGTGCCTGCACATACCATAACAGCCGAAACGCCAACAACTGCTCCTACCACATCAGTAGGTCCGTCATACACGCTTAGTTCTACGGCAGGTACAATTGCTGTACAGTCTGTCGGCACGTTTACGCTTAGTTCTTTGGCAGCCGGTGATTACACCATTACAGCGGTAGATGACGAGGCTGCGCCAACTGAAACAGTAGAAACGTATGTAACTGTGGAAGTGCCAACTTATACTGCGCTTCCTGATAATATCATACAAACAAACCCTCAGTTTACGCTTACTGCTACTGCGCCAACCGTTTATACTTTGCAGGGTTCGGGTTCATATACCTTGTCAAGTAGCTATTCTGTTCAGCAGGTGTTTACATCAACATCTTCTGTTGCATCGTACAGCACCAATGTTGTAACACCGCCTGTTGTTCGCACGGTAGCAGCAAATACGGTTGTACCTTTTTCTAAAAATAATCCTATTGTAAAAGTACCTGTAACAGGACCTTCGGCGCGTTTGGCTGCTGTGTTCAAACATACCGATTTAACCAAAAATGAATATGCGGTTATTATTTCAAAAAATCCTTTGGATATGACCAATCCTATGGAAGCAGTGATGTTAAGTGCCAATGGTTGTTTAACTACCAAAGCAGACGGTACACCCGATGATGTAAATACCGTTACTGTTGATGGTAAGCCAACCATTTTGGAGTGGAGCAAAAGCGGAACGGAATTGTATTATGCCACCGATGCCAACAAAGTGTATCGCGTGTCGTACATCAACATGATTATGGATATGTCCCCTGCTTCGTATTCGGGAAAATTAAATACCGATGTGTTTACTTACAGAAGCATGAGCGCAGGTTGGGGATTTGATTTAACCCGACCAAACTTAAATTCGCCATACAGAACTGCTTTAATCGGCAGCTTTACCAAACCGATTACAAGCATCAGCGTTTCAAACGATGACCAAAATGTGGTGCTTACCTTTAATGACCCCACAGGTGCTCTTATTATGACAAATACCTTAGATGCGAGAACTTCTAATACTACCAACATCGGCTGGACATCAAAAGCAGGAACGTTAAGCAACATTCAAACATACTGTTCTTTAATTGAAAAAAGCGATAAAAATACCGTGTTTATAGGAACGGACAAAGGTTTGTTTTATACAAAAGATTTGTCGGCAGCTTCGCCAACATGGAAAAATACAACCGAAGACCAAACTTCGCCAATGCCAAATGTTCAGGTGTTTGACATTAAACAGCAGGTATTGGAAAATTATCAATGTTACAATTCGGGCATTATTTATGTGGCTACCAACGGGCGCGGTATTTGGCAAAACAGAGCGGGGTATAAAGCGTATGTGGTTGGTGTTTCTGATTTTGACAAAGCGCAAGCTCCAAACAATTTGAGCATTTATCCTAACCCTGCCAACGGAAACGTAACCATAGCCTTTAACAGCCACGATGATGAACGTGCCGTATTAAACGTAATGGACATTAACGGGCGCATAGTGAAATCGCAGGATTTGGGCAAAATAAATGCAGGTGAAATAACCTATTCGTTTAACGTGGCTGAATTGTCTGCGGGCGTTTACATTGTAAGCGTAAACAGCAATGTCAACGTAAAACGTGTTACCAAATTAATCGTTACTAAATAATAAAAGCCTCCAAATTCCCAAAGGGGGAAAATGAAAAATCCGCGAGAAAAAATTTTTTCTCGCGGATTTTTTATACTGAAGTTGTTTAAAGTCCCCCTGTCACTTCGAGTAGCCCGAAGAATGAGGGCGTATCCTTTGTCACTTCGAGTAGCCGACGACAGGAGGCGTATCGAGAAGTGGTTTTACGACTTCAGTTCTCGATATGGTTTGCAAAGAGGCAGCAAACCTACTCGAACTGACAATTCTTTATTGGACTTTGACAACTTCACCGTAATTTTGAATAACATGAAAACTACCGAAGCAGATTCGTATTACAGCAATTTAGAGCAAATGAGCGTAACGGAACTTCTTGTAAACATGAACAAAGAAGATAAAACCGTGCCCTTGGCTGTTGAAAAAGCCATTCCGCAAATTGAAGCCTTAGTAAACCAAGTGGTGGAAAAATTAAAAAACGGCGGAAGATTGTTTTACCTTGGCGCAGGCACAAGCGGGCGTTTGGGAATTGTGGACGCAAGCGAATGTCCGCCCACTTACGGCATTGAACACGGTATTGTGGTAGGATTAATTGCGGGTGGCGACCAAGCCATTCGCAAAGCCGTAGAATTTGCCGAAGACGATTTGCAGCAAGCCTGGGAAGATTTAAAAGCACACAACATCAGCGAAAAAGATATTGTCATCGGCATTGCGGCTTCGGGTTCTACGCCTTATGTGATTGGTGCTTTGGATATGTGCAATAAAAACAACATTGTAACGGGAAGCATTTCTTGCAACCAAAACAGCGCGGTTTCTCAAATTGCAAAATTTCCTGTGGAGGTAATTGCAGGCGCGGAGTTTGTTACAGGCTCGACACGCATGAAAAGCGGCACGGCACAAAAATTAGTGTTGAATATGATTTCCACTTCTGCCATGATTAAGTTAGGGCGCGTGAAAGGCAACAAAATGGTGGATATGCAATTAAGCAATAATAAATTGGTGGACAGAGGCACGAAAATGCTGATGAAAAACACAGGTATTAAAAATTACGAAGAAGCAAAAAGTCTTTTGTTAAAGCACGGCAGCGTAAGAAAAGCAACGGAATTTTTTAGAAGATAAATTTAATGCAAACCACAAGAATACTGAAAATCAGGGTCAGTAGTGGGATTTTCAGTTCGTAATTCCGATTGTTTTTCATCACACTTCTTTGTTGCTGCTTTTTTTGTATCGTGAGTAACAAAGGTCGGCGCATAAATGTCCATTGCTGGCATACCACACCAACATTCATAGTTTTTCTTACAACCTGCAAGAAACAAACCAATCATTGAAATTGCAATAATTTTTTTCATAGCATGAAAGTTTTTTAATTACTCATTAACGAAGTACACAAGACCATTCATCGTCAGGGTCAGTAGCGGGATTTTTAGTTCTTAATTCAGTTTGTTTTTCATCACACTTCTTTGTTGCTGCTTTTTTTGTGTCTTGAGTAACAAAGGCAGCCCCTACAACATAAATCTTTGGTGTACTACACCAACAAGAATAATCTTTCTTGCAGCTAACAAGAAACAAACCAATCATTGAAATTGCAATAAATTTTTTCATAGCATAAAGTTTTAATTGTACCAAAAATAGAGATTTTTCAGTTCACTTTCAGCTCATTCAAAACCTGTTCTTCGGGCAACAAATTTTCAAAAAAACTGTTTATGCGATGAATAATAGTATCCAAAAGCGAGTCAGGACAAGATGCACCGCTTGTGATAATAATTTTTACCACATCTTTTTTCGGGAGAAAATTTTGAGTAGTTAAATGTTTTTTGTTTTTGTAATCAAAATGATGAATAGTGTTTTGATTTTCAATTTCTTTTTCGGAAGAAATAAAATAAGTCGGGAATTTGCGTTCGCACAATTCTACCAAATGCGAGGTGTTGCTGCTGTTGTAGCCGCCAATCACAATCGCCAAATCTGCATCGGTTTCCAACAAACCGTAAGTGGCATCTTGGTTTTCGTTGGTAGCATAGCACAAGGTATCTCGCGTGTCGGCAAAATGTTCGGCAATTTTTTCTTCACCGAATTTTTTAATCATTACAGCTTTTAAAAATTCTGCTATTTCCTGCGTTTCGGTGGCGAGCATGGTGGTTTGATTAATCACACCGATTTTATTAAAATGTCCGTTGATATTAAAACCCAAAGAAAATTTTCCGGGAAATTCCTGTTCAAATTCTTGTTGCGTTTTTTTACCGAGAATGTAATCAGCTAATTTTTTTGTTTCTTCCAAATCGCGTACCACAATTACCGCTTCGCTGTCTTCCGCGCTGCGCGAAAAGGTTGAGCGTGTTTCTTCGTGCGTGTATTTTCCGTGAATAATGATTGTATGCTTTGTTTTGCCTATTTGCTCTGATTTTTTCCAAACTCTTTCTACAAACGGGCAAGTGGTGTTATACGCTTCGGTTTTTATGCCGCGTTTTTCCAATAACTCCAACAACTGCAAAGGCGCGCCAAATGCGGGTATCATCACAATATCATCGGGCGTTAAAACATCAAAGGAAATTAATTCTCTGCCGTGTGTGTCTTGCAAAAAACGAACGCCGCGCTCGGTTAAATCTTTGTTTACTTCGGGATTGTGTATCATCTCGCTCAACAAAAACAATTGCTTGTTCGGATTTTCTTCCAATGCTTTAAATGCAATTTCAATGGCATTTTCCACACCGTAACAAAAACCAAAATGACGCGCAACGTAATATTTCACCGCGCCAAAATCCAACACAGTTGGGCTATTATCTTTTTTGCGTGGGTCTTGTGTTTTACGGAATTGCTTCACCTTTGAAATCAAAGGACTGCGGTAAAACTCGGGAACGTTAAAGGTTTTCATTGCACCGCGAAGTTACTAAAATGTTTCGCTTCGCTCAACATGAATGAAACACAGAGGCACAAAAACACAGAGGAAAAAACTCTGTGCCTCAGTACCTCTGTGTCAAAACTTCCTGTTTCTCGGGTGGTAACTCAAAATATTTTCCCTTAAAAACTGTCGGTCAAGATGCGTGTATATTTCGGTAGTGGTAATGCTTGAATGTCCGAGCATTTCTTGTACAGCACGCAAATCTGCACCGCCTTCCACCAAATGTGTGGCAAAGGAATGACGGAACGAATGTGGACTTAAAACTTTTTTTATACCTGCTTTTTCCGCTAAATCTTTAATGATATAAAACACCATAACGCGCGACAATTTATTTCCACGATTGTTGAGATACAAAATATCAACGGCTTCTTTTTTTACTTTGAGATGAACGCGCACGTTTTTAATGTAATTGTTGATGAGTTTTTTCGCGCTGTTGCCAATGGGCACAAGGCGTTCTTTGTTTCCTTTGCCTGTTACTTTTATGTAATCGTCTTTTAAATGCAGGTCGGTAATTTTTAAATTAACTAATTCGCTCACACGCAAGCCACAACTGTAAAGGGTTTCCAGCATACTGAAATTCCGTTCGCCTTCGGGCGTGCTTCGGTCAATTAGGGAAAGCATTTTGTCAATTTCCCAAACATCAAGAAACACAGGCAATTTACGTTTGAGTTTTGGTGTTTCCAACAATTCGGCAGGACTTTGACGGATTTCATTTTCCAGCAACATAAATTTGTAGAACGTTTTTATTCCCGAAATAATGCGGGCTTGTGTGGTTGCCGACAAGCCAATTTCTGTAATCCATTCTACAAATTTTTGCAGTTGCTTGTAGGTGATTTTATCGGGAGTAATGTATTGGAGAAAAAGTTCGGAGTAACTTTCTAATTTATGTAAATCGTCAATATAAGCCTCAATGGAATTTCCCGAGAGCGAACGTTCTAATTGCAAATACTGCTTAAAGCCCGTGTAATAAGGTTTCCAGAGGTTCATGTTTTTGCTGTTTTTTTGCTACGAATTTCACGAAAAACACTAATCTGTGTTTGCCATGAATTACACTAATCATTTGTGCAATTCGTGAAATTCGTGGCTTTTTCATTCCGAGCGCAAGCGAAGAATTTCTTATTTTTATTGCATGAAGATACTGATTATAAACGGTGCTAATCTTAATCTTTTGGGGAAGCGCGAAACGGAAATTTACGGACACGCCTCATTTGAAGATTATTTCAGGGAATTGAAAGCAAAATTTCCGCAGGCGGAACTCAGCTATTTTCAAAGCAATGTGGAGGGCGAAATCATTAACAAACTGCACGATGTCGGGTTTTTGTATCATGGCATTATTTTAAACGCGGGGGCTTACACGCATACTTCCATTGCCATTGCCGATGCGGTGGCGAGTATTAAAACGCCTGTGATTGAGGTGCACATCAGCAATATTTTTGCGCGAGAAGATTTTCGTCATGTATCTTATCTCGGCGCAAAATGCAAAGGCAGTATCAGTGGTTTTGGTTTGAAGAGTTATGAGTTGGCGATAAATTATTTCATTCATTAAAAAAATAAAACAGAGCTATGACAAAAAAATATTTATTCATAATCTTACCGGCAGTAATTTGTTCTCATTGCATTTTTGGCGGCAAAATAAAAGCTTGTTTCACAGTTGATAAATCTACTGTTAATGTTGGTGATACGGTTACGTTTTATAATTGTTCTGAATATAAAAGAGCAGATACGCGGGCGCAGTGGATTTTTGGTGATGGCGACGGTAAATATTTAACAGGAAATGAGCAAGCAGTGCACGTTTATAAAAAGAGTGGGGAGTATGAAGTTACGTTATTAATGGGAAGTCCTGAACATGGCTCAGAAACAATAAAAATCATTACCGTTAAATAGAACTCACCCCAACACTTCCAAATTCCCTAATCCTTCGCGCACAATTTCAATGTCATCGTTGCTGCAATCAATAACGGTAGAGGGATAAATGTTTCCAAAACCGCCGTCAATGACCATGTCCACAGCTTTTTCATATTGTTGGTGAATAATTTCGGGGTCAGAGAAATATTCTAAAATGTCGTCGCTGTTGTCGTGTAAGCTGGTAGAAATAATAGGATTGCCAAGTGCTTCCACAATTTCTTTGCAAATTAAATTGTCGGGTACACGAATGCCTACTGTCTTTTTATTTTGCTTCAAGAGTTTCGGAACGTTGTTGTTTGCTTCCAAAATAAAGGTGTAAGGTCCGGGCAGGGCGCGTTTCATCACACGAAAAATATGATTGGGAATTGCTTTGGTGTATTCCGACAAATGACTGAGGTCAGAGCAAACAAAAGAAAAATTGGCTTTGTCGGGCTTTATGTTTTTTAATCTGCAAAGGCGTTCAATGGCTTTGGGTTGTGTGATGTCGCAGCCGAGTGCGTAAACAGTATCGGTGGGATAAATAATAATGCCGCCGTTTTTTAAACAATCGGTAATCAGCGAAATGGTTTTCGCGTTGATGTTTTGGCTATTGAGGTGAAGCAGCATTATTCAAAATTACAATAAAAACAAAAAGCCGCGAGAAAAAATTCTCACGGCTTTTAAATGCAATTTCAAAAGAAATTATTTTTTGCTTTCTGCTGCTTTGGTTTCTTTGCCTGCTTCGGCAGTAGCACCGCCTTTTTTGCAGCAGGCTTTTTCGTTGCTTGCAGTAGCATCTTTTTTCTCGCCTGCGCAAGATTTGCTGCTGTCGCCTTTTTTGCAACATTCTTTTTTATCTTTTCCTTTGTTTTTGTCGTCGCCGTTAGTGTTGGCAACTGCTGCGCTTGTCAATAATCCTGCAAAGGCAGCCATTAAAAATAATTTTTTCATTGTGTAAAATTTTAAATTGTTAGTATGGACAAATATACGTTTTTAATTATTCACTATTTGTTAAAATCCTGAAAGATTATTTGTCAAGGTTTATAATATCTAATACGACTAATAACGCAAACAACCAATATAATGCTACGAAGTGAAGGATTAATGTTATCCAAAAATTAAGTGTAATGGCTTTGCTGTCGTGTAGCCAAACTGCAATAAGCGCAAGTATCGGAAAAATAGACAAAATAACCAATACAACAATATTAGTTCCGCCACCACTACCTGTAGCTTGTGCTTGTTTTTTAGCCATTACCACAGGCTTGAAATCGACTTGCTTGGCGGTAACAACATTTTGTTTTACACTTGCCGTTACAACGTTGTTTTCTTGTTGTTTGGTTGAAGTTTGTGGGTTTGTGTTTTGTGAAGCAACTTGTGCAAACTCAACATGGTTTACAGTTTTTACTTCGGGAGCAGCGTTTACGATTTCCGTTTTTACGGTTTCATTTTCTGTGTGAGCTACTGTGTTTTTAGTTTGCCCGTGTTTATTTTCAACTTTGTTTTTGTGTGTTACCGAAACGTGATAACCTTTGCTGTAACGGCGTTTTTGAATACCGAAACTTGTTGCACATGAACTTAATACTACTGCCGCTACGGTGGCTGCCAAAATAATTTTACTTTTCATAAATAAATCTGATTTTAATGTTTTGTGCGGTAAAAGTATAAATTTTTGTGTGAACGCAGAATGAAGTTACAATGAAGATGTGTTTATTTTATTCACTTATAAACAGGCATATCAAAAAACGCCGTAATGGGGTAGTGGTCGGTAAAGGTTTCGTCAAAACGCTGAAACTTATTGCAATGCAACTGCTTGCTGTGCAAAATATAATCAATACGAAAACGGGGCCACTTGCCTGCATACGTTCTGCCAAAGCCCAAGCCTTTTTCAATAAAGGCATCGTTTAAATTTTTAGAAAGTTTTTGATAAGCGTAAGATGCGGCAGTATCGTTAAAATCTCCGCACAAAATAATTTTGTATGGGCAGGTTTTTATATGAACGTAAACCATTTCCACCTGTTTGGTTCGCAGTAAAAAGGCGCGTTTCAGTCTTCGCAAAATGTGCCGGCTGTTCAAAAATTCGTCTTTTGCATCTTGCTCTTTTGAAATAATGTCGTCTAAAAATTTATTGTTGCTTTTGGTAAAACTTATGGACTGCAAATGAAGATTATAAACACGCACAGTATCTTGGTTAATTACAATGTCGGAATAAATGCACACATTGTTTGATTTGGTGTTGAACACAATTTTCCCCTGATTAACAATGGGATATTTGCTGAATGTGGCAATGCCCCAGTGGTCAAACCCGCGCAAGGTGGTGGTGTATTCGGCATGAAAAAATTTTGTGCGCATTAGTTCTTTCACATCGTTAATGTTGTTGTAATCGCCTTTTTCTTCCGAAGTATAAAATTCCTGCAAGCACAAAATATCGGGGTTAATTTCTGCGAGGTTTGACAAAATGCTGCTTCTGCTTTCTTTGTTGTTTGACCAGTTATATAGGTCAAACAACATACTGTTGTAAGAAGTAACTTTCAGTTGTTTGCTTTTGGCTTTTTGTTCGGAAAAACTGAATTGCACATATCTGTAAGCGGTTGGGAAACTGATGAACAAAGCAGCCAAGCCAAACACAATAAACGGATTAAACAAAGCTAACCAGTAAATAACGAGCAGTAAATTAAATAAAAACAAAAACGGAAAAGCCAGTCCGAAAAACGCGGGTATCCAAAAGAGCAGGGGCGAGATGTATTTTGCCGCCACACCCAGTAACAAGGCAAGTATGACGGCATAATGCAGCCACAGCACGCATTTGTTAAACACAGATAGTTTTCTGCGTTGTCGCAAATGAGCCAAGTCTCTTAATTCTTGAACGGATATGTTACTGAATACAGAAATGTTTGCGTGATTTTATTCAGATAAATTTCTGCATTATTCTAACATGTGAAAAAATTATTTTGTACCCAAAATTGGGTATTTTTTATCTCACCACCGAAGCCAATGCTTCTTCAATATAAGCGTAAGAACTCAAAATTTCGGGTTTGCCGTCAATAATGGCAACATCGTGTTCAAAATGTGCACTTGGTTTGCGGTCGGCGGTGATGATTGTCCAACCGTCACCCAATTGTTTCACATTTTTTGTTCCCATGTTTATCATCGGCTCAATGGCAAGCACCATGCCTTCTTTTAATTTTGGTCCGTTGCCGCGATGCCCGAAATTAGGCACTTCGGGGTCTTCGTGCATATTTTTTCCAAGTCCGTGCCCCACCAGTTCGCGCACCACGCCATAACCGTTTTTTTCGGCGTGTGTTTGTATGGCATAGCTGATGTCGCCCACACGATTGCCGCTTGTCATTTTTTCAATGCCTATGTACAAACATTCTTTCGTAACGTCCAACAACTTTTGCACTTCGGGTTTTATTTCGCCAACGGCAAATGTGTAAGCATGGTCGCCGTAAAAACCGTTTTTCTTCACGCCGCAATCCACCGAAATAATGTCGCCGTCATTTAAAGGGGTGTTTGTGGGAATACCGTGAACAACGGCTTCATTTATTGAAATGCAAAGCGAAGCAGGAAAAGGATTGTTTCTGTTTCCATAACCTTTAAATGCAGGAACGCCGCCGTTGTCGCGGATAAATTCTTCGGCGAGTTTGTCCAAATATAACGGTGTAACGCCCGGTCTTACTTCACGTGCCACAATTGCCAAGGTGCGCGACACCATAAGTGCGCTTTCGCGCATTAATTCAATTTCTTCTCTGTTTTTTAAATAAATCATTTTCCGAATAACTTTTTCAGTAGTGAATTTTGTTGTTTGTTGTAATTATTATGTGCTTCGGCGTTTTTCAGTTGATGTAAAAAATTTCCGCCTTCGGGGTGAAGCGTTTGCCACACTTCGCTCCAGCCGATGAAACCGCCAAGACTTCTGTCATCAATAAAAATATCGGCGTTTAATTTGCGCGAAACAGTATCGTCTAACATTTCTTCGGGATAGTTTTTGTTTACCGCGTAAAATTCCACGCCGTTTGCTTTACAATAATCAACTGCTTCCTGCAATAGTTCGCCTGTGCGGATTGTCCACAAAATTAGTTTGTGTCCTTTTTGTTGCAGTGCTTTCAACGTTGCAAAAGCAAACAGCATTTCCTTACCAATGGCAGGATATTTGTGCTCTACAATTGTTCCGTCAAAATCAACGGCTATTACTTTGCTATTTTCGTTTATGAAGTTCATTGTTTGTTTTGACACAGAGGCTCGGAGGCACTAAGACACAGAGTTTGTTCTTTCCGTGCCTCTGCGACTTTGTGCCTCTGTGTTGAGTATTATAAATTTTTTACCGACAAAACTTTCATGTCTTTATCCAATTCATACAATCGCGGTTGTGCCGTGCCGATTTCAAATTCTAAAATTTGTGCGGGTGTCATGTTTTCCAAATACATGATGAGTGCGCGTAAGGAGTTTCCGTGAGCGGCAATCACCACATTTTTTCCTGCTTTCAGTTTTGGGATAATTTCATTTTCAAAATAGGGAATAACGCGAGCGGCTGTGTCTTTCAGGCTTTCACCGTTTGGCGGCGGAATGTCGTAACTTCTGCGCCAAATTTTTACTTGCTCCTCGCCAAATTTTTTTGCGGTTTCTTCTTTATTCAAACCTTGTAAATCGCCGTACATACGCTCGTTTAAGGCTTGGTTATAAATTGGTGCGATTGGTGAATGCGCTGCACTTTCCAAAGCCAAAGTCAAAGTATTTTGAGCGCGTTTTAAATCCGATGCGTAAGCGTAATCAAACGTATAATCTTTCAGTTTTGCGCCCGCATTTTTTGCTTCTTCAATTCCTTTGGGCGAAAGTTCAACATCAACCCAACCCGTAAATTTGTTTTCTAAGTTCCAAAGGCTTTGCCCGTGGCGAAAAATAACTAACTGTGCCATAATTTAGAGGTGCAAATATAATACTAAAAAAATACTATTTTGTGAACTAAACATTTAAAAAATTCGTATATTTGGTTCATAAAATGGATTTACAATTTATTTTATATAATGATGTTCGTACGGTATTTCGCTTAAAAGATGTGGCGATGCTTGCAGGCGAAAGTAATTTTACATCGCTTAACCAGCGGTTAAATTACCTTGTTCGCAACGGTAAATTGCTTAATCCGCGCAAAGGAATTTATTGCAAACTTAATTACAGCACAGAAGAATTAGCGTGCAGAATATTTTCACCGTCATACATTTCTTTGGAATATGTACTGCAGCAGGCAGGTGTAATTTTTCAGTACGACAGCCGAATAACAATGGTTTCTTATTTAAGCAGAGAACTAAAAATTGCCGATAAAACATTTAGCTTTCGCAAAATAAAAAACGAAATTTTAATTGCTTCGTCGGGCATTGAGCAAAAACAAAATACGGTAACTGTTGCAAGCCCTGAACGTGCCTTTTTAGATGTTTTGTATTTAAACGGTGCAACGTATTTTGATAACTTAAAACCATTGGACACAAAAAAAATAGAACAGTTGTTGCCTGTTTATAATTCGGTAATGCTAAACAAACGTGTGAAAAAATTATTTAAAAATGACAGACCTGAACAAACATAAATTTTTTATGCTGCAAATTTTGCGCGATGTGTATTCTGACATAGAGCTGGCTACTTGTTTAGGATTTAAAGGCGGCACGGCATTATTGTTCTTTTATGATTTACCGCGCTTTTCGGTGGATTTGGATTTTAATTTGCTAAAACCTGAAAAAGAAACGAAGGTATTTAAAAAACTAAAAAGCATTTTGCTGAAATACGGAAACATACATGATGAAGCGCAAAAACATTTTGGGCAAGTTTTGGTGTTGGATTATGGAACGGGCGAGCGAAAATTGAAAATGGAAATTTCAACGCGAAAATTTGACAACAGGTACGAGATAAAAAACTATATGGGAATAAATATGCTTGTAATGACCAAGCCCGATATGTTTGCACACAAGTTATGCGCTTTGCTTGACCGAACGGAACTAACCAACAGAGATATTTTTGATTGTTGGTTTTTTATGGAAAACCGAACGCCCGTAAATCAATTGTTAGTAGAAACGCGAATGAGAATGCCCCTTTCGGATTATTTACAAAAATGTATCAAACGTTTGGAAAAAACAACCGATAAAGGTTTATTAAACGGAATTGGCGATTTACTCACACCCGAAACAAAAAACTTTGTGCGCACAAAACTCAGAACCGAAACAATAACTCTTTTAAAATTATATCAAGAATTTCCGATTTTAGGTTAATTCACCACGCACACGCAGCGGAAACCAAGCCACGCTTCGGGTTTGGAGTATGGAACATCTTTTCCTGCGCGACATTGTTCAGGTCTGTGCCGCCAACTGCCGCCTTTGCAAATTCCTTTTTCGGAAATCATTTCGGCTACGTTGCCAAACATATTGTAGATTTTGAAATGGTTTGGATAGTACGAAAAAACAGGAGCAGTTACATCTGCAGTTTGCGCCACGTTGAGATGTGTATAGGCACTGTCGGGCAGAATACAATTTAAAAGCAGTTGTCCTTTATTGTTTTTAAAGGTTGTGAAATTTATATTATTCCCATTGTTACTGATAAACTCCCATTCCTCTTTTGTAGGCAAACGGTATTCAATGTTCCAATCCTTTTTATAACGAATGGCATAATATTCTTTCACGCGCTCGGTGCGCCATTTGCAGAAAGCAAGGGCTTGTTCGTGTGAAATACCGACAACGGGATAGTCTTTATAAGCAGGGTGTCGGTAATAATAAATAACATAAGGTTCGTTGTATGATAATGAATCTCGCCACACAAGCGTATCGGGCAAAACAGCCAAATGTTCTTTTGAGTTTTTGCCGAATTTTATTTCAATCCATTTTTCATATTCCTGCCATGCGAGGTTGGAAACTTCAGCTTCATCGGCAAAAAATGTTTCGGTGATTTGTACTGTACCGGGCGGGATTTTGTCTTTCTTTTTTATTTTGGTAAACGAAAAAGAAATAATAAGTAATAAAGCGAAAGCAATTTTTGTTTTCATATCTCTAATGCTTTTTTAAAGTCAATTAAATTGTCGGCTTTGTCGGGCAGAGAAACGATTTTGAATTTATTGCTTTCAGCGTCTGCGCTTTGTTTAAAGGAAATTTTGCTGCACAGATACAAGTTGTTTTTTTGGAACAGGCAGATGGAATATTCGTTGGCGGGATTGTAAGCGAATTTAATTCCGTCATTTTTATCAAGCGCGTAAACGCTTTTCTGCGTGTGGTCAATCAGATAAATAAAATCGGGAATGAGAAATTTTTCTTCGTACACAAAAATCGGATTGACTGAATTTCCTTGCGGTGCTTTGTGTGGGCAATCGGAATTGTAAATACCAAACTGTGATACCTGAAAAATGCGCGTGGCACGGGTTTGATTATTTATGGTATTAAAATTATTGGCAACTTCATTTTGTTGTTGTGCTAATAATTTTGCTCTTTCGGCTTTGTATTCTTCTTCTTTCTTTTTCAATTCTGCCATGTAAGCAGCTTGTTTGGCTTGCATTTCAGCCATGAGGCGTTTTTCTTCGGCATTGCGTTTTTCTAAAAGTGATTGATAGTTCGCCAATTTTTCTTCATACGTTTTTTGTGCTTTGTCAAAATCTGCGCCGCTTAATACAGGATAAACAATTAATTTTTCTACACGATTACGGTAAATCAGCGTAAGCAAATAATTTTTTCCTTTTTGCGTGCCTTCGCTCATTTTTACGTTGCTCCAAGTGATGTCGTGAAACTCGTTACTGTAATTTTTATTTTCCGTACCCACTTCAAAAATTACATTCTTGAATGCCTGTAATTCGGGAAAATCTTTATTGTCCGCTTCAAATCCAATAGTTGGTTTGCCTGTAACTTTTTCAGGTTTGGCAGGTTCTTTAGGTTTTTGTAATTGCGATGTGCGAGTGGTATAAACAACTTTTACGCTGTCTATCTTTTTAGGAATTACAAGGTCAATTTGCTTTTTTATCTCATTTAATTTCGGACTTTCTGCATTTTTAGTTTCAGATTTTTTTTCGGAAACCAAAGTATGTATATCATCTATTTTAATATACTGCCAATTCCGTTTTACGGTGTCTAAATAATATTGATTAAAACGGTCTTCGGCGGTTTGCGAAGCCAATTCTACTTCAATGTTTTTATCGGGTTTTATAAAAACAGGCTCGCCGTTTTGGTAGCCGCGAATGTCAAACATACCTGCGGTTTCCAAATTGTATTTTGTTCCTGCGCTGTCATAAGCCATTGGTATTCCGTTGGCAATGATGTCGCCCATGTCGTGAAACTCTTTGTATTCAATGGTTACATCGCCGATAATGTCTTTTCCGTTTTTGTCCACAAAACTGTTTTTCGGAATTTTTATTTTGCTTGATGTGGTGTGCGTTACACTTCCGCCTTTGGCATTGTTTACCTTGTAAGCCGTGTAATTGGTTTTGAGTGCAGAACTTGGTGCTTTTACAAAAGCGGTGTTTTTATTTTGTGTGCTGTGTGTTTGCGAAGTAGTTATTGTTTCATGCTTTGCCGTTTGTTGTTTTTGATTGTTAATAATGGAATTGTAAGTAATGGTGCAAATTACCGTAACGCCTGCTATAACTGCGGTGTAGCGGATTTTTTTGTCTTTCCACCAACTTTCATCGCCCTGCGCTTTTTTAAGGCTTTGCTCTTTAAATTGTTTTACGAGTGTGTCAAAGTCCTCGCGTTTTTTTATTTCGTCATCACCAACTTTCGGGCGGTTAATATTAAATTTCAAATTCATAATTATATCTTCAATTTGCTTAACGATTTTTTTAATTTTTCAATTATTCTGTGCATTCTCACTTTGGCGTTTACCTCTGTAATGTCTAATATTTCGGCTATTTCCTTAAAAGGTCGTTTTTCAAAAAAACGCATTTCTACTAATTGCAGTTCGTCGTGTTTCAATTCCAAAATCAGTTGCTTGATTACAGGAATGTAATCTTCAAAATACGGTGTTTCGCTTTCTTCGCAAATAAAACGCAAGTCGCCAATGTCGGCATTTATGGCGCGTTTGTTTTTTTGTGTGCGGAAAAGTTGCATTACTTCATTGTGCGCAATGCGATACAACCAACTTGCAAAGGGAACGCCTTTAAACTCGTATTTTTCAAGGTTGGTGAGGGCTTTTAAAAACACTTGCGCGGTTATGTCAAAGGCATCGTCTTTGCTGTCCATACGCTGATACACATAATTAAATATCTGCTTGTGATATTTAGTGTACAGAGGTGCAAACTGCTCGGGATTGAGCTTAGCGGCTTCAATAATGATTAACTCCTCATTAAGTTGCTCGTTGCTGTGATGAAAATGCGGGTTAATTGCCATAAACTTTTTTTGCCTAAAATAGTGTTTAGACATTATAAGCCAAATAACGCAGGTGGTTACGCCAAAATTTCAAATAACTTAAAAGATATAATTAAGAATTTGAAAATCAGTTACAATAATTTTTCGGGAAAAATGCGAAATAGCTGTTTTTTTGTGTGGAACATATCTTTTTCTGTGTGGAACGTGTGTTTTTTTGTGTGAACGGTTTTGGGGATTTTCAAAAAAAAGCAATAAAAAAGCCCCGAACATCAAATTCGGGGCTTTAAAAATTATTGAAAAACCAAAAATTATTTTGCAGCGGCAGCCGCTTTAATTTTTGCTTTAATGTTGTCGGTGGTTACTGAACCCGGGCGTTCAATCGGTGAGCCGGTAGCTCTGTCCCAAACTAAACTTGCAAGTACACCCAAGGCACGGCTTACACCAAATAATACGGTGTAGAAATCATATTCGTGCATACCAAAGTGAACTAACAATGCTCCTGAATGCGCATCAACGTTGGGCCAAGGATTTTTGATTTTTCCTGTGGCTTCCAAAATCGGCGGTGCTACTTTATACACACGTTGCACAATTTCACAAATATCATCTTGCTTAATGTATGTTTTGTAAAAATCCTGCTGCGCGGTAAAGCGAGGGTCTGTTTTGCGCAACACGGCGTGTCCGTAGCCCGGCACAACTTTTCCTGCTGCCAACGTTTGTTTAATGTATTCTGCAATCTGTTCTTCGCTCGGTAAACCGCCACCCAAAGTTTCTTTCAGTTCCATAATCCAGTTCAGCACTTCCTGATTTGCCAAACCGTGTAATGGACCTGCCAAGCCGTTCATGCCTGCGGCAAAAGCCAAGTATGGGTCGCTTAACGCAGAACCCACCAAATGTGTGGTGTGTGCCGAAACGTTTCCGCCTTCGTGGTCGGCATGAATGGTAAGATACAAACGCATTAAACGTTGCATATCAAATTCTTCAAAGCCCAACATGTGTGCAAAGTTTGCAGCCCAGTCTAATTTATAATTCGGCTCAATATGCACTCCGCCTTTGTATTTGCGGCGATAAATGTATGCTGCTACGCGCGGTAAACGCGCAATTAAATTCATGCTGTCTTCATACGCATAATCCCAGTAATCTTTTTTATTAATGCCTTTTGCATACGCTTTTGCAAATAATGATTCGCGTTGCAATGCCATAACGCCCACCACAAATTGTGTCATAGGGTGTGTGTCCACAGGCAATGCTTCAATCACATCAAACACATGTTTAGGAACATTGCTGCGTTTTTGCCATTCGGTGGTAATAAATTTTACATCGTCCGAAGTTGGCAATTCACCAACCAACATCAAATAAAAAATACCTTCGGGCAATGGCTCTGTGCCGCCCGGTGCTTTTGGCAACTGTTTACGCAATTCAGGAATGGAGTACCCGCGAAAGCGAATACCTTCTTCAGGGTCAAGTCGTGAAGTTTCTGTTACCATGCCTACCATGCCGCGCATACCTTCATATACCTGCGCTACGGTGATTTCCCCTAATTTAATATCACCGTGATTTTTTCTAATGTCTTTAATTTCTGCCGCCAAAACTTCTGCTTTGGCTTTGAACTTTTCTTTTAAAGGGTCCATGTCTTTTACAATTTTATTATACGGTTATAAAGTTACAGTCTGAACTGATACGAAACAAAGTTTTGGAATTATTTTTTTGTTAATATGAGCATGAGGGACAGATAAAGCGGAATTTCAGTACATTTGTGTAACACTATATTTAAAAAACATGAGAACACAAGCCATAGATTTAATACAGCAAATTCAACGCTTACCAATTACAAAACGGTTTTATGTGGTGGAAGAAACCCTGAAATCCATAAAAAACGATGAGTTGAAACATCAAATGGAACAAGCTGCTGCTGAGCTTTCCGACGATTATGCAAATGACAGGGAATTAACCGCTTTCACTTCGCTTGACTTGGAAAAGTTTTATGAAACAAAGTGAAATTTGGCTGATAGACCTTGACCCCACCAAAGGCTCGGAAATTCATAAGAAACGCCCTGCCGTTATTGTAAACGATAACAGGTTGGGGAAACTTCCTTTAAAAATTATTGTTCCGATTACCGATTGGAAAGACCGTTACGAAATTGCACCATGGTTTGTGAAAATTGAACCCACAAGCACGAGCGGACTTACCAAAACTTCGGCTGCCGATTGTTTTCAAATTCGTTCTCTTTCTCAAGAGCGACTGATTAAAAAAATCGGAACGGTTGATGTTTCTACTCTAAACGAAATTAAAGAAGCTGTCAGGAAAGTTTTAAGTTTATAACTACTTTGCAAAACGAAACGCCTGCCCCAAATAGCGCGCCGCCGCCCCCAGTTGTTCTTCAATTCTTAATAACTGATTGTATTTTGCAATCCTGTCGCTGCGGCTGGCAGAACCTGTTTTAATTTGCCCTGTGCCTAAAGCTACTGCCAAATCTGCAATAGTAGAATCTTCGGTTTCGCCGCTTCGGTGGCTCATTACCGACGTGTAAGAATTGCTTTGCGCCATTTGCACGGCATTTATCGTTTCAGTCAGCGTGCCGATTTGGTTTACTTTTACCAAAATAGAATTTGCCACACCTTTGCCAATGCCTTCCGCCAAGCGGTCTTCGTTGGTTACAAATATATCATCGCCTACTAATTGAACATCATCGCCAATTTTGCGGGTAAGTTTAAACCAACCGTCCCAATCGTCTTCCGCCAAGCCGTCTTCAATGGAAATAATCGGATATTTTTTGCACCAATCTGCCCAATAATCCACCATTTGGTCAATGGTGAGTTTATCGCCTGTTGATTTTTTGAAATGATATACTTTTTCTTTTGCGTCAAAAAACTCCGATGAGGCGGCATCTAAAGCAATGTAAACATCTTCGCCTGCTTTGTAGCCTGCTTTTTCAATGGCTTGCAACACGGCTTTAATGGCATCTTCGTTGTTTTTAAAATCGGGTGCAAAACCGCCTTCATCGCCAACATTGGTGCTCATTTTTTTGCTTTTCAACACGGCTTTTAAGTGGTGAAAAATTTCCGTGCCCATGCGAAGCCCGTCGCTAAAGGTTTCTGCGCCCACAGGCATAATCATAAATTCCTGAAAATCTATTCCGTTGTCGGCGTGCGCGCCGCCGTTCAAAATGTTCATCATCGGGATTGGCAACAAATTGGCATTTACGCCGCCAACATAGCGATACAAAGGCATACGGCTTTCTTCGGCTGCTGCTTTGGCTACGGCAAGTGAAACGCCCAAAATGGCATTTGCGCCCAAATTGGCTTTGTTCGGCGAGCCGTCTAAGGACAGCATCGTCATATCAATACCTGTTTGGTCTAAAACGTACATGCCTTTCAGGTTTTCGCGCAACACAGTATTTACGTTATTCACGGCTTTGTTTACGCCTTTGCCCATATACACGGCTTTGTCGTTGTCGCGCAACTCTACTGCTTCGTGTGTGCCTGTGGAAGCACCCGAAGGCACGGCAGCACGCCCCATAACACCGTTATCGGTTATTACATCTACTTCAATGGTTGGGTTGCCGCGTGAATCCAAGATTTGACGGGCAGTGATATTATTTATAAACATAGGAATTTGTTTTTGATGAGGTACGAATATAAGGAGTTTTATTTAGTCAAAAACTTTAGATAACAGTCTTTAGTCTGAGCATTCGTGATATTTTAAAACACCTATTAATGTGTCAAGTTCTATTTGATACATGGTTAATCCATCTCCTCTTGAGAAATCATAACCTTTTGGGGTTTTTGCCCATAAAGCTTTACCAGAATTAACCTTGATAAAATAAACATCGTCCCATATTCCATTATGAAAAGAATTTTTATTGTAAAATTTAGAGGTCTTTATGCTTTTTATCAATTTTTCTACTGAATTGTTATTTAATTGAATTTCATATGTAATGGAGTAATGTTGCCACACGTTTTGATATTCATCTTTAAGAACTGTAAAATCAGTTGGCAATTGTATATCAGAAGATTGTTCAAGTCTATCTTTACTTGGAGTTCTATAATCTTTCATACAATACATGATTATACCAATTAAACATGGTAAAAGAATAAAAGCGTAATTAATTCTTTTGTTCTGTTTTTGGGAGAGTTTATTAGATTTTAACAAGTAATTTTTTAGTGGCAGATATATCAAATAAAGAAGCCCGCTTCCAAGTGCAAGAATAAAAGCAATTATAATTATGAAAATAAAATCAAACATATTCTTAGTTTATTCGTTTATCATTTTTATTACACTCTTCCACAACAATTCCGCACTCTTATCCCAAGAAAAGTTTTGTTTTTAAATCAACTCCTAAAAACCTTATCCGATTTAAGTGTAGCTTCCTGAATACGTTTTTTTATTTGATTTATTGGCAATGGTTTCAGGAGTTTTGGTGGGTGAAAATTATTTTAATAAAGAAGAATCTAAAAAGAAACTCCCAAATTCTTTTTCAAATTTACTTAACTGCGCACTCCACTCAATAGCCTCCAAAATTTGTTCTCTTGAATAAAGTTGAACCATTTCGCGCCATTCTTCCAAATTGCCACGCTCCAACACTCTTTCAATAACTATCTTGTACGATTTTTTGTAATTAAACGTGTCCAAATCGTATTCCCACAACAAAGCAGGATTAATAATTTTCGGTTGCGATTTATTTACATTTTCCATATAGCAAATGTATGTTTTTTAGATTTTAACACCAATCACAATAACATGGTTAATTTTCTTCAAATTTTTAAATCAAATTTTTAACTTAATGCTACCTTTGCCGCGTGAAATTTATAAAATTTATACTTGTACTTTTTATTTTTTTATGCGTTGTTACTTTTTCTTCCTGCAAAAACGAGTTGAAGTTAAACGCACCTTACAAAGAAATCCCGAGTATTTACGCGGTATTGTGTCCGCAAGAAAAATGGCAAATCATTCGCATTAACAAAGTGTTTTTGGGCGAGGGCGATGCCAACCAAATGGCGCAGGTGGCAGACAGTGTAAATTATCCCGAAGGTGAGTTGCGTGTAACATTAACTCACTCGTCAGGCGAAACGATTACATTCAGAGATTCGGTGCTTCAAACTGTTTCGGGGGCTTTCAGCAGAACACAGCGTGTTTACGTAAGTTCAGAACCTATAAAAGTAGCGGGAGAATATACGCTCACCGTAAAAAATAACCGAACGGAAAATATCTTTACGGCACGCTCATGGGCGTTGGATAGCGTGAAACCCATAAATGTTCAGCCTTTTTCAATACAATACAGTTATGAGAACGTAATGGCAAATGTTGAAAATCCGAATAATTATTATGTTGATTACAACGGCAGCACACCTGCCACTAACGGCGAAAACAACAAACGTTACCCCACCAACAATTCAAAAATTTATCAGTTTTCAATAAGAGCGCATTATTACGATTCGCTGATTGGCAAAACCACTAAACTTGACACCTTGTTTTTAGATTACAATTTTGTTAATCAATATATAACTGATGCGGCTTACGAGCCTCCCCTCAGAACCCTGCTTACATTGCCTGTTTCTTTTACCTCAAAAGAATTTTTTGCTGCTATGGGTGTAGCCTTAAAAAATAAATATCCGAACGGAAACGGTGGTGTTTACTTTAATTTTTTCGGCAGAAAATTGTATAAAATTCAATATTTCATTTATTCTTCCACACAAGATTATTGGGATTATTTGCAGTACGCCTCGCCCTCGCTAAGCATTTCGCAAAACAAGCCTTTGTATTCTAACTTTGACAATCAAACGGCTTTGGGGATTTTTACATTCCGCGCGCGTTTTTCGGTGGTAAAAGCCGTAACGCCCTCGTTTAAAAACGAGTTTGCCAACAATGCCAACACCAGACCTTACAGGTTTATGAGAGCCGACAACAAGCTTCCGTAGTGCAAAAACTCTGTCGCATTTTCACTAAAAATTTGGTTTTTCTGACACTCTGTCATTTGATTACCCCTGTATTTGGCTTGGCACACAAATTGAAAACCCATGTATAAAAATTAAAATATTATGGGAAAAATAATAGGAATAGATTTAGGAACTACCAACTCTTGCGTATCAGTAATGGAAGGCAACGAAGCAGTAGTTATTGTAAACAACGAAGGTAAACGCACCACACCTTCGGTAGTTGCCTTTGTTGAAGGCGGCGAACGTAAAGTGGGCGACCCTGCAAAACGCCAGGCTGTTACCAACCCTAAAAAAACAGTTTACTCCATTAAACGCTTTATGGGGCATACTTACGATGAGGTTACAAACGAAGCAAAGCGCGTACCTTATGAAGTGGTGAGAGGCGACAATAATACGCCCCGCGTGCAGATTGACGACCGCAAATATACCCCGCAAGAAATATCGGCGATTATTTTGCAAAAAATGAAAAAAACTGCCGAAGATTATTTGGGCACAGAAGTAAACGAAGCGGTAATTACCGTGCCTGCTTACTTTAACGATGCACAACGCCAAGCCACAAAAGAAGCAGGCGAAATTGCAGGTTTAAAAGTAAAACGCATCATCAACGAACCAACCGCTGCCGCTTTGGCTTACGGCATGGACAAGAAAAATCAAGACATGAAAATTGTGGTGTTTGACTGCGGTGGCGGTACACACGACGTGTCGGTGCTTGAACTGGGTGACGGTGTGTTTGAAGTAAAATCAACAGACGGCGATACACACTTGGGCGGTGATGACTTTGACCAAGTGATTATTGACTGGTTGGCTGATGAATTTAAAAAAGACGAAGGCGTAGATTTGCGCCAAGACCCAATGGTTTTGCAACGTTTGAAAGAAGCTGCCGAAAAAGCAAAAATAGAATTGTCAAATTCTACAAGCACCGAAATTAACCTGCCATACATTATGCCGCCGGTAAACGGAATTCCTAAACACTTGGTGAAAACCTTATCGCGCGCAAAATTTGAGCAATTGGCTGACAGCCTTATTCAACGCACCATTGCTCCTTGTCAGTCGGCTTTGAAAAATGCAGGTTTATCAACTTCTGATATTAACGAAGTTATTTTGGTAGGTGGTACTACGCGTATTCCCGCAATTCAGGCTGCTGTTGAAAAATTCTTCGGCAAAACACCTAACAGAAGCGTAAATCCTGATGAGGTGGTTGCTTTGGGCGCAGCCATTCAAGGTGGAGTTTTAACAGGCGAAGTAAAAGATGTGTTGTTGTTAGATGTAACGCCATTGTCTTTAGGCATTGAAACTATGGGCGGTGTGTTTACCAAATTGATTGAAGCCAACACCACCATTCCGACAAAAAAATCGCAAGATTTCAGCACGGCTGCGGATAATCAACCAAGTGTGCAAATCGTAGTATATCAAGGTGAACGCCCAATGGCACGCGATAACCGCAAACTCGGTGAATTTAACTTGGACGGGATTCCGCCTGCACCACGCGGTGTGCCTCAAATTGAAGTAACGTTTGACATTGATGCCAACGGTATTTTAAACGTGAGCGCGAAAGACAAAGCCACAGGCAAATCGCACAACATTCGCATTGAAGCTAAGAGCGGATTAAGTCAGGAAGAAATTGACCGCATGAAACGCGAAGCAGAAGCCAACGCCGATGCCGATAAAAAAGCAAAAGAAGAGGTTGAAAAACTGAACGAAGCAGATTCAATGATTTTTCAAACAGAAAAACAATTGAAAGAATACGGCGATAAAATTCCAGCCGATAAAAAATCTGCCATTGAAAGTGCTTTAACTGAATTGAAAACAGCACACGCTTCAAAAGATTTGGAAAAAATTGCTGTTGCTTTAACGACTATAAACGCAGCATGGCAAGCAGCCAGCGAGGATATGTACAAAGCGCAACAACAAGCAGGTGGCGCAGATGCAAATCAACAACAAGGCGGTGCGCAGCAAAACGGCAACGCCGAAAATGTAACCGATGTTGATTTTGAAGAAGTGAAGTAATTGCATTCCGTCATTGCGGTCGCAATGACGATGAAATAAAAAAATCCCGATTGAATTTCAATCGGGATTTTTTTGTGGTGGGATTTATTTTGAGGATGAAAGGATAAAATGAAAAAACAATACTAAAAATGATTAGTTTTTGAGTTTATTAATGACTTAATCAAATCAATACCTTGTATTATCTTTATTACTTTTACGCGCTCAATATGAAAGTTGCAGGTTTTACCATTATCAGAAACGCGCTTCGCTACGATTATCCTGTGGTGGAAGCAATTACGTCCATTCTACCTTTGTGCGATGTGTTTTTTGTGGGCGTTGGTAAGAGTGATGACAACACGCGCCAACTCATAGAAGACATTGCTTCCGACAAAATAAAAATTATTGATACCCTGTGGGACGACACTTTGCGCGAAGGCGGAAAAGTGTTGGCGGTTGAAACCAACAAAGTGTTTGATGAAATTCCCACAGAATTTGACTGGTGTTTTTACATTCAAAGCGATGAGTGCGTGCATGAAAACGATTTGCCCAAAATAAAAGAAATCATGCTGCAATTTAAAGACGACAAGACTGTGCAGGGTTTGCTGTTTGAGTACAAACATTTTTACGGACATTATAATTACATTGGTGTAGGTCGCCGTTGGTACAAACATGAAGTACGCATTATCCGCAACGATAAAAATATCCGCTCTTACAAAGACGCTCAAGGTTTCCGTACAAATGACAATAAAAAATTGTATGTGAAAAATACAGGCGCATTTATTCATCATTACGGTTGGGTGAAACCGCCAAAAGCACAACAGGCAAAGCAAGAAAGTTTCCACAAAATGTGGCACGATGATGATTGGTTAAAAGCAAACGTTTCTGCCGTTGAAGAATTTGATTATAACAACATTGATTTGTTGGCGGTTTACAGAGGTTCGCACCCAAAAGTGTTTGAGCAAAGAATTAAAAATGCACATTGGCATTTTGTTTATGACCAATCAAAAGTAAACACCAATTTGAAATACAAATTTTTGTTTTGGGTAGAAAAATTGACGGGTTGGCGGATTGGGGAAAACAGGAATTACAAAATAAAAAATCCCAAGCGTTAAAACTCGGGATTTTAATTTCAAAATCGTTTATTAATTAGTGTTCGCCACCGTCATGCTCACCTTCTTCCAAAGGCACGGTTTGAGGAACATAATCTTTGTCTTTACCCGGTTTGCTGTAATCGTAAGCCCAACGGTGTACGGTTGGTAATTCGCCGGGCCAATTGCCGTGAATGTGTGCCATTGGCGTTGTCCATTCCAAAGTATTGGCTTTCCATGGATTTTGAGGAGCTTTTTCGCCACGGAACATACTGTAAAAGAAGTTGAACAAGAAAATACCCTGCGCCAATGCCCCGATAATGGCGAAAACAGTAACCACTTCGTTAATATCAACCAAATTGTCAAACATCGGGAAATTACTGTTTGTATAGTAACGGCGCGGAACACCTGCCAAGCCTAAAAAGTGCATTGGGAAGAATACGCCGTAAGCGCAAATAATGGTAAGCCAAAAATGTAAGTAACCTAATTTTTTATTCATCATGCGCAGGAACATTTTCGGAAACCAGTGATAAACGCCCGCAAACATACCAAAGATAGCACTCAAGCCCATTACAATGTGGAAGTGCGCTATTACAAAATAAGTATCATGTACGTTAATATCTAACGTAGAGTCTGCAAGAATAATACCTGTTACACCGCCTGTAATAAAAGAAGAAACTAATCCTATTGCAAACAACATGGCAGGCGTGTATTGAATGTTACCTTTCCATATAGTAGTAATGTAATTGAATGCTTTTACCGCCGAAGGAATGGCAATTAGCAAAGTAGTGAATACAAACACTGAACCGAGAAACGGGTTCATGCCTGTCATAAACATATGATGTCCCCACACGATGAATGACAAGAAACCGATTGCCAGCATAGAACCAATCATGGCACGGTAGCCGAAAATAGTTTTGCGGGAGTTGGTTGAAATAACTTCAGAGGCAATACCCAAAGCAGGTAATAACACGATATATACTTCGGGGTGTCCCAAGAACCAAAACAAGTGTTCAAATAATACAGGACTTCCACCAACGTTATCCAAAGGACGACCGCCGATATAAATGTCGGATAAATAGAAAGAAGTATTAAAACTTCTGTCCATAATCAAAAGCAGTACGCAAGATACAAGCACAGGGAACGATAACACGCCCAATATAGCCGTAATCAAAAATGCCCAAATGCTCAAAGGCAGGCGTGTCATGGTCATACCTTTGGTACGCATATTTACAACTGTAATGATGTAGTTCAAACTTCCGAGCAGGGACGATACAACGAAAATGGTCATGGAAATTAACCATAACGTCATGCCGAGTTTAGACCCCGGAATGGATTCGGGCAAAGCGGATAATGGGGGATAGATTGTCCAACCTGCAGATGCAGGACCATCGCTGATAAAACAAGATGCCAACATAATTACGGCTGACACAAAGAAAAACCAATACGACAACATATTTAAAAAGCCTGATGCCATATCGCGCGCACCAATCTGGTAGGGAATTAACAAGTTACTGAACGTTCCGCTTAATCCTCCCGTCAGCACAAAGAACACCATAATTGTACCATGAATAGTAACCAAAGCCAGGTACATATTCGGGTCAAGGATTCCGTCCTTCGCCCATTTGTCGCCAAGCAGAGCGTTTACAAAAGCAAATTTTTCTCCGGGCCAAGCCAATTGCATACGGAAAATGACAGACATCGTCATTGCTATCACAGCCATTACCACGGCAGTAATCAAAAACTGACGGGAAATAACCTTGTGGTCCATACTGAAAATATATTTACTCACAAAACTTTCTTCGTGCTCATCGTGAACGTGTGAGTGGTGAGCCAAGTGTTCTGTTTCTAATCCTGTATTTGTGGTAGCCATAATCTTATGTATTTAGAAATATGTTTTTAAATTAGTTTTTAGTGAAATTATTTTTTGGCAACTTTTTTTACTACTTTTTGTTTTGCCAACCAAGTTTTATAACCGGCTTCGGTATCTACAACGATGTTCATTTGCATATTGTAGTGAGAAGCTCCGCATATTTTGTTGCACAACAACACGTAGTCAAACTCAACAGGCTCTTTGCCTTCTTTTTCGCGTTGTTTGTTAATGCCTTCCATTAATTGGATAACGTAAGGGTCTTTGCGCATTTCGGCGGTAGTTTTGGTTGGTTTAAATTTAAAGAATGTAACCATGCCAGGCACACAGTTCATTTGCGCACGAAAATGCGGCATATACGCGCTGTGAATAACATCGCGGCTGCGCATATGAAACTCAATTTCGCGACCGACAGGAATGTGAAATTCGTTTTTTACCAAAATATCGTCAAACCCTGCAACATCAGAAGTATCCATACCAACTGAATTGCTTCCGCTTATCTGACGGAAATCTGTTTCACCCAATTTTCCGTCTTTGCCTGCGTAGCGTGCCGTCCAGTCAAACTGTTTTGCATATAATTCAATGGTAACTCTGTCTGCTTCTTCTGCGGGGGTCATAATCTCATTCCAGTATTTTAACCCGAAAATGATGATGAACGCCAATGCTACGGCAGGAACAACCGTCCATAACATTTCTAATTTATTGTTGTGAGGGTAGTACACCGCTTCTCTTTTGCTGTTACCGCGATATTTGTAAGCAAAGAAGAACAACACGAAATTTGTTACAAGAAACACAAACGTAATTAAATACATATTGGCGTCCCACAGCGCATCGATTTTCACGCCTTGTTCGGAAGCCGCAGGGGGCAAAGAGCGGTCTATCCAACGGTTTACCTGCCAAAAGAAAAATGCAAAGAAAAACACCATGAACACAAGCATGGTTTTGCCCATAAAGTCATTGTCAGAGTCTGAGACCTGCCATTCTTTGGTTTTTTTCAAACTGCGACTCAGTTCAATAATTTTCAATAATTGATGACCTGCGATAATCAATAATACTATGGCTAACAGAACTAAAAAATTCATCTTATTATTTGTTTAAAGTTTTTATTTATTTCTTTTTTTATTTCTAAAATTACTACTCTCAAAATCAGATTGAATGATGTAAACTTTCTTGCAAAAACGGGTGATTTTTCACCAACAACGGTGCTTTTGAAAGCGCGTTTAAAACAACGTAAATGAACAATCCTAAAAAGAAAAAGAATGTCCCGAATTCTCTCCAGCTTAAACCTGTCCAACTGTGCCCAACAGTACCCGGCATTACAATCATAATCATATCCAAGTAGTGTCCGATAAAAATGATTGTGCCTACAAACATTAAGAAAAAGAAATTGCGTTTGCTGTCGCGGCTCATCAACATAATCATCGGGAACGCGAAGTTTACAAAAAACACTGTCCACATCAGGGCTTTGTAGCTTTCCCAACGAGTTTGGTAATAAATTACCTCTTCAGGAATGTCGGCGTACCAAATCAGCATAAATTGCGAGAAGTACAAGTATGTCCACAAGAACGAAATAGCAAATATCCATTTCCCCATATCGTGCATGGTGCTTTCAGTTACAAATTCCAAGTAACCGATTTTTTTCAGCCATATAATTAAAACGGTAATGGCAATTAAAGCACTAACCCACATACCGGAGAAAATATACCAACCGAACAAGGTAGAAAACCAATGTGTATCAATGCTCATTACCCAGTCCCACGAAGCAGTTGAAGATGTTACGGCAAACAATACCATAAACCATGCGCCCAATTTGATGTTTTTCCAATGGTAGCTGTTGTTAATATCAATTTCCAACTTATCTGCCTCCAAAGAGTTTTTGCGCAGTTTCATGGTAAACCAATACCAACCAACCATGTATAAAATTGTTCTTACCCACCAAAATAAACCAAAATAACCGCTTTTTGCAGCAATGATGCTGTCGTAATTTTCGTGGCTCGGGTTACTAATACCCTCTGCCATCCAGTGATAAAGGTGGTGAACATGAAATTGCCCTAAAATGAACAACAGCAACATAAAACTCAAACCCCAAGGTAAATACATGGTTACGGCTTCAATCACACGTTTAATGGTAGTAGCCCAACCCGCTTCGGCAGCGTATTGCATTCCCAAGAAAAATGCCGCACCCAATGACAGTGCCATGAAAAAGAAAGCACCTGTAAACACATTGCTCCATGCCCGTGTGCCTGCATGGTAATGTTCAGCCTCATTGCCTTTGTCGGTGGCAAACATGATAATAATAGACAGTAAGCCGATTGCCATTAAAACGAAAGATAAGGTTTTCGCTTTTGACGGAACTGTAAAATGTAACTTATCGGTATTCATAATTTTTCTTTAATCTTTTTAAATTATTGTTTTTCTGCGCTGTCGGTAACTTCGTCCGAGCCATGACCTTGTAACTTTTGAACATAGTAAACCAATTTCCAACGTTCTTCCTGCGTTAGCTGACTGGCATGAGCACCCATAGTTCCTTTGCCGTAAGTAATAGAATGGAAAATTTTTCCTGCAGAAAGATTTTTCAATGTTCCGTCGTAAGCAGGCGGAGGTCCCGGCAACTTTGCGCCAACTTTTCCGTCACCTGCACCGCTTGCACCGTGGCAATGTGTACAGAAGTTTGCGTAAAGCACTTCACCTTCTGCTTCATATTTTGCACGGTCAGCCACAGGTAAAGGATTGTGCAGGTTTGTTCCTGCTGCTTCGTAACCTTCGGGCGTGTTTGGATAGGCGTAAGGCATAAATCCGCGCGCCACCGTTCCTTTTACGGGCAGCATGGCATTGTCTAATTCAACACCGTCTTCGGTATGCGTTTGGTAATATTCCAACGAAGGCGAACGGTACATATCAGGCATAAATTCTACACCCGGACTGTTAGGGTCTTTTTTACCGCAAGAGGTAAAACCTGCCATTAAAAGCCCTGCAAATGCAGCACTGAAAGCAAATTTTATGATTTTATAATGTTTTTTCATCGCGCAATTAATACTAATGTGTTTCTTCTAAAACGTATTTTGGTTCAACAACGTAAGAGCATTTACGGCTTACTTCTTCCGCACCGTTTTCTTTTAAAATAGCTTCTGCTTTTGCAGCTTGCTCATCGTTCAAATCCAAATAAACCAAAAATTTATCGTCTGTTGTGCGGGGGTCAGGGTTTTTTGCCTTTGCACCCGGAATTAACCAGCAACGCAACAAGTAAGTTAATGCCATACCGTGAGCCGCACAAAATACCGTAGCCTCAAACGTAATAGGAATGAAAGCAGGTACTGCAAAATAGTATGCCCAAGTTGGCTTGCCGCCAATATCATTGGGCCAATCATGAATCATCATGTACCACATCATTAAGGTAGCCAAACCACAGCCGATTAATCCATAAATGAATGCACAGATAGCAAGACGGGTGCGAGGAACACCAATTATTCCGTCAATACCGTGAATAGGCATAGGGGAAAATACATCTTTGATACGGATACCCGAAGCTCTTAGTTTTTTACAAGCCTCCAGCAATGGTTCTTCATCGCCAAATAATCCGTGAATGATATGTTTGTTAGTTGCCATATATATGTTTCAAAATTCTAAGTTCTAATTTTCAAATTTTAATTAGTGGTGAGCGTGAACTGCTGCTTTCTTTTGAGCTTCGCCCGACACTTTCAAAATCGTTTTCATTTCAGCCTGAGCAATTACAGGGAAATAACGCGAGAACAACAAAAACAATGTTCCGAACATACCGATTGTACCCACAAAAATACCGATGTCAATAAACGAAGGAGTATAAGTATTCCAGGTAGAAGGTAAATAAGTACGGCACAAGGTAGGCACAATGATTACAAAACGCTCAAACCACATACCGATATTGATAACGATTGAAATTACGAATGTGTATGTAATGTTTGTACGCAATTTTTTAAACCAAAATAATTGTGGCGAGAATACGTTGCAAGCCATCATACACCAGTAGCTCCACGCCAAAGGACCTGTGGCACGGTTAAGGAATGCATATTGTTCCCACTCAACACCCGAATACCAAGCCACGAACAATTCTGTTAAATAAGCCACGCCCACAATTGAACCTGTAACAATGATAACGATGTTCATGTATTCAACGTGCTTAACGGTAATGTATGCTTCCAATTTATAAATTTTGCGAACTACCAACATTAAGGTCAATACCATGGCAAAACCCGAGAACACCGCACCCGACACGAAGTAAGGCGGGAAAATGGTGGTGTGCCATCCCGGAACAATTGAAGTGGCAAAGTCAAAGGATACAATAGAGTGTACCGAGAACACAAGCGGTGTTGATAAACCTGCCAGTACCAAAGATACTTCTTCAAATCTGCTCCAATGGCGTGCGCTTCCGCCCCAACCGAAAGAAAGCAGTCCGTAAAATTTCTTTTGCCAAGGTTTGATGACACGGTCGCGTATCATACCGAAATCAGGAATTAAACCAATGTACCAAAATACAATGGAAACAGTAGCGTAAGTTGATACCGCAAACACGTCCCACAACAAAGGTGAGTTAAAGTTGGGCCATAAAGAACCAAATTGATTTGGCAAAGGGAACAACATATAATCTAACCAAGGGCGACCTGTGTGCAACAATACGAAGATGGCAGCGCACAATACGGCAAAAATGGTCATGGCTTCGGCAGAACGGTTAATTGCCATACGCCATTTTTGACGGAACAGCAATAATACTGCCGAAATTAACGTACCAGCGTGCCCGATACCAATCCACCATACAAAGTTGGTAATGTCCCAAGCCCAGTCCACACCGTTGTTGCTTCCCCACGCGCCGATACCAACGCCAATGGTGTAAGCCAAAGAGCATATTCCCCAAAGGAAACACAAAGAACAAATAGTAATCAGCGTGTACCAACCGCGGGCAGCTTTACCCTCTATCGGGGCAATGATATCATCAGTAATCTGGCGATAAGTTTTATTGCCAAGTATTAACGGTATCCTAATTTCTGATTCTGCGTGCATATTATCTTTTTAATTTTTGCGTAATAAAATAAAATTATGAGTGTTTTTCTTCGTGCGCTTCTGTTTTGTGAGCAGACTTATTGTGGAAAATAATTTGCTCGTCTTGGTTACGCACTTTCACTTTATAAGAAATGGTTGGTTTTACACCTATATCTTCTAACAAGAAATAGCTTCTGTCATCATTTCTTTCTTTTGTAATTACCGATTCGGAATCGTTTAAATCACCAAAAATGATGGCATCGGTAGGACAAGCCGACTGGCACGCCGTTTTAATAGCGCCGTCTTTCAATGGCTGCCCCGATTTTTTAGCGTCTAATTTACCTGCCTGAATGCGTTGAACACACATTGAGCATTTTTCAATTACACCGCGGCTGCGCACTACTACATCAGGATTTAATACCATGCGTCCTAATTCTTGTTGTGCAGGATTAATATCGGCAAATTTTTCGTTGCCGTTATAATTAAACCAGTTAAAGCGGCGCACTTTGAAAGGACAGTTGTTTGCGCAATAACGTGTACCGATGCAACGGTTGTAGGTCATCATGTTTAACCCCTCTGAACTGTGCGAAGTTGCCATTACAGGGCAAACGTTTTCGCAAGGTGCGTGATTACAGTGCTGGCACATCATCGGCTGGAAAGTTACCTGCGGATTAGCCGAAGGATTTTCCATATCCAAATACATTTGGCGCGTGTCTAACAGACCGCTTGTGGTTTCCTGATATTCTTTGGTTACATCAGAACTGTAATAACGGTCAATGCGTAACCAGTGCATATCGCGGGTTTTAGAAACTTCTTCTTTTCCTACAACTGCTACGTTATTTTCTGCCGTACAAGCCACCACGCAAGCACCACAGCCAAAGCATAAGTTCATGTCAATGCTCATGCCCCATTTGTGTCCGGGGCGCGGGTGTGCTGCCCACAAATCAATTTCATCAACGTGTTTTTTACCGCCACCGTGAACGGTTAGTTCAACAGGCGGATTCCAATATGTTTTATCGTTTTCCTTAAACTCTTTTAATGATACCTCACGCAACAGAAACTCCTCTCTGCCCATGATAGTATGCTGAATTTGTGTAGCGGCAAAACGGTGTTTTTGTTTTGTACCGGCAATGCTAACATTGGTTGCAATCGGTTGAATGGTATCGTTTATCAATCCTAAGAATTGGAAAGCGTTTACACCCACTCCGTTTGCCACTTTCAATGTTTCTGCCGTGCGACCGTAACCTAAAGCCAAGCCGACAGAGCCGGGAGCTTGACCGGGCTGAGGATATACAGGAACTTGAATAGTAATTCCGTTTACGGTTAAATCAACAATGCTGCCGTCAATGTCCTGACGCAACATTTCGCGTAAGCCTAATTTTTTTACATCAATCGGGCTCATGGTAATGTAGTTATCCCACGTTACTTTAGAGATTGGGTCAGGCAACTCTTGCAACCAAGGGTTGTTTGAGTAGTTACCGTTTCCTAAACCGACTTTTTCGTAAACAAATAATTCTAACCCTCCGCCTTTAATTGAAGTAGCTTTGCTTGCTGCGATGTTGTAATCAATACTTGCAGGAGCAGTTGAGGCTGCGGCAGTTTCATTTACAACTACTGCACCGTCATGCAACGATTGCGCCCAAAAAGTAGGGAAATCAGTAGTAGTTGTTTGCAATGGCAATACTTTAGTATTCCACTGATTTTGCAAATATGTTAAGTAATCCGATTTTACATCAGCCCATTTCAAAAGCGAGTCTTGAAACTGACGAGTGCCTTCGTTACGAGGTTGCGCAAAAATAGGATTGATAGTTGGCTGTTGTAATGTGTATAATCCGCGTTTCGGGTTGGCATCGTTCCATGACTCCAAATAGTGGTGGTCAGGAACAACCACATCAGCCAAAGCAGCCGTTTCATCAAGCACTTGCGCAAACGACACTTTAGTTTTTACTTTTTTATATGCTTCCGCAAATTTTAATGAAGCAGGAGCGGTATAAACAGGATTAGTATTGTAAGTTAATAACACGCTTACCTGACCTGCTGCCATTTCAGACACCAAATCGGCAAAGGCTTTGTCATCGCTTTGTTTAAAATTTAAGTGATTTTCAACATCTACAGTTTTGCCGTAGTTGTCCAACATTTTGTTGATGCCGTTGATTAAGGTTTGTACACTTTCATCGTTTAAGCCCGAAACAACCAATGATTGCCCTTTTTGAGCAAGCAATTTTTGAGCAACTTTTTTAATGGCTTTTTCAGCCTCTTCGTTTTCGATTTTTGTATTAACAGAAACACTTGTGTTTCCTGTTGCGGAAGCTACCGCGTTATATAGAGCAGCGGTTACTTTACCTAATTCGCTTGGTTTCACCATGTAGCGGTAATCGGCATTAGCACCTGTTAATGACATATTACTTTCAAAGTGAAAGTGCTGGCTCATTTCAGGATTTGTTTTAGAAACTTTACGGTTTTTAGCGTATTGTTTTGAAAACTCTTCGCCTGCAATCCAGTTGCCTAAAAAGTCGCAGGCAATGCCCACAATTACTTTTGCCTGACTAAAATCGTAAGATGAAACAACGGCTTTGCCAAATACGTTTTGATTTGCTTTGGTTAAAGCGTTGTATGAAATTGCATCGTAAGTAACAACTTTTGTATTAGGGTATTTTGCAGTAAAATCAGCAATTACGGCTTTTGTAGAAGGGCTGATGATTGTTGAAGTTAAAATGCGAACGTTGCCGCCTGCCGCCAATGCTTTGGTAACAGTTTCGTCAGCAGTTTTCCAAGTTGCATCTTGTCCTTTTACTTTTGGGGCGCGTAAACGTGCGCCGTCATATAAACCTAATACCGATGCTTGAACGCGGGCGTTTCCGTGATTGAAAGATATACCTTCAAAATCGTTGCCTTCAATTTTAATAGGGCGACCTTCACGGGTTTTCACTAAAATGGCAGCGTAATCATGTCCGTCATAAAAAGTAGTGGCGTAAAAATTGGCTACACCCGGGGTAACTTCTTCGGGTTTTACCACATAAGGAATAGAGCGAGTAACAGGTGTTTCGCAGGCTGCCAAAGCAACGGCTGCGGTAGAAAATCCCATAACTTTCAAAAAGTCGCGGCGTGAAGTTCCAGAAGTTTCGGCTTCGTTGCTGTTCAAGAACTCATCAATGGGAAGCGGTTCTGCAAATTCGTTTTTGCTTTGCGCTTGGAATTCCGTGCTGTTGTGCAATTCCGGTAATCCTCTCCAGTATTTTTTTGACATAGACATTACGTTATATAATCGTTATTACTGTTTCTTAATTTATTAATAGTGGCATTTAGCACATTCCAAACCGCCGATTTTTTCAACGGTAAATTTCACATCGTACTGACCCGCGTATTTTTCTTTTAATGCTTTGTGCAAGCGGTCGTAATAGGCGTTGCCCTCCATAGCCACTTCTGTTTGGCGGTGGCAATCAATACACCATTTCATAGTTAATGGATTTTTTTGTTCAACGGTGGTCATTGATTTTACATCGCCGTGGCAAGTAGCACATTCTATTTTACCAACCACAACGTGTTGTGAGTGATTGAAATAAACGTGGTCGGGCAGGGTATAAACTTTAATCCAAGAGATAGGATTTTGTTTGCCGTCCACATAAATGCCTTTCCTCGCATCAAAGCCTGCTGCCTCGTAAATTTTAGCAATTTCTTTTTCTTTGTACTGAGGTCCGCTTGAAATGCCTTTGTGGCAGTTCATACAAATATTTACGGTAGGAATACCTGCGTGGCGAGATTTTTCAACCGAGCTGTGGCAGTACTGACAGGCAATTTCGTTATCGCCTGCGTGTAATTTGTGAGAGAATTTAATCGGCTGTTCAGGGTGATAACCTTTTTGAGTTTTCCAATCGTAGTAAACACCAATTTTGTAGCAAGCGTCCCAGCAACCTTTCATGCCTACAAACGCGATGATGATGCAGAACACACCAACCAAGCGGCGATTGCCCGACATCCAGTTTTTTGCTTCCTGCCAAAAAGTAATTTCAGGATTCTCTTCTTTGCCTTCTGTACGATTTACAGAGTTCTGCAAGGAAGTTCTTACGCTGCGCAATGCTCCTAATAATATGGCAAGAATAACAATACCGCCCAAAATCAGGTAAAGCGGGTCAATGCCTTGTTTTACTTCGGCTGTTGCACCGCCGCCTGTGGTAGTTGTAACAACATCAGGTGCAGGAACAGGAAGAGGGGCTTTCATAAATGCAATGATTGCATCAACATCTTGGTCGCTTAGCTGCCCTTCAAACACAGACATGGCTGCTTTACCGTACTGGGTATAAATTTTATTGGCATAAGCATCGCCCGATTTAATCAGTTTCTCGTTGTTTAAAATCCACTTTTTTAACCAGTCGCCTTTTGGGGCGCGGTCAAAAATGCCTTTCAATCCGGGACCTGTTAACATTTGGTCGGTGTGCGAAGTATGGCAAACTGCACAATTTTGTTTAAACAATTTTTCTCCGTCTTGAGCCCGTAAATTTGAGGTGAAGATAAAAGCCGTAAAAATAACCGTCATTAAGGCTTTTATGGAATTTTTTGGTATCTGGTTTTTCATATAAAATGAGAAAATTTTAATCCGCTCCTTTGTTTTAATTATGACAAAACAATGACATAAAACGGAGGCAAATTTAACAGAAGAATTAACACAGAGAGTAGAAAATCTTTAAAGATTTTAACGCATTTGGTAATTTATAATAATTCTAAATAGGTTTTTTATGAAAAAATTTGCTGAAAAAAATTTGCGTGTTGAGGTGCAAATTTGTAAAAGAAAAAGCCGCGAAATAAGTTTCGCGGCTTTGGTTTTTTAATACTCTTCATCTCTCTCTTCAAAACCGTAATCTTCGTTGTCTTCGCTTTCTTCCAAGTTTTCACCGTCTTCACTTTCCTCTTCGCCTTCTTCACCTTCAAGATGGTTTAAGTCGTCTTCTTCCACAGCTTCTTCGCCTGTGTGCAACGATTTGTAAATTTCATCGTCTTCAATATCGTCTTCTTCATCTTTTTTCATCAGCAAACCTGCCAACGCCATTTCGGGATTTAATTCGTCTTTTGGTTTCAGTTGTTTGTATTGTTTCGGAGCTTTGCCCACGCTTTTTACAATAAAGGGATAAACAATTTTCGGGCTTTCGGTTGCCGTAATTTTTATCATTTCAATTAAAAATGTCCATTGCACATTGGGGTCAAACACATATACAAAACGCTGGTGAGGCTGCTCAATGTATTTGGCAATTTTAGTTTCCGCCATTAATTTTTTCGGTTCTACTTTTTTGCGGATTTCATCTTCGTCAAGTGGCAAATCTTCTTTGCGCAGGGTTATTTCCTGATTTTTACGCCAGTAATCATCACTCACAAAAAACGAAGCGGCGTGTTTTGCATCAAACTTAAATGCGTCTTGAATAATGACATGAAAGTTTTCAAAGGTTTGAGAAGATTTAATTTCAATGTCTCTGAACACATCGTCATTTTCTTCGTAAGAAACTTTAAAACGGTAAACTGCCATGATTTTATTTTGTTTTATAAATTTCTGATTTTACCAAGCCGATTCGGTTAAAGAAATGCGTAAACGAAGTTCCCAATACGCCCAAGCCGTATTTCATGCTGCGGCGGAAATTGATAGAACTTGCTTCGGGGAAATATTTTGTGGGGCAGGTAACTTCGGCAATGTCAAAACCTGCATAAAAAATCTGAGAAATCATTTGGTTGTCAAATACAAAATCATCGGAATTGGCATGATAATTTATTTTTTGAATTACCTCTTTTGAAAAAGCACGATAACCTGTGTGATATTCCGATAATTTTTGCCCGATTAAAACATTTTGCGAAAAGGTAAGCATACGGTTAAAAATGTATTTGTACATCGGCATTCCGCCTTTCAGCGCACCTTTGCCAAGTATGCGCGAACCAAAAGCAACAGGATACAAATCGTTTGCAATTAAATACGTTAAACTCTGAATGAGTTTTGGTGTGTACTGATAATCGGGGTGAAGCATTACCACAATATCTGCGCCTAAATTCATGGCAGTATCGTAGCAGGTTTTTTGGTTTCCGCCGTAGCCTTTGTTTTTTTCGTGACGAATAACGTGTTTAATGCCGATTTGTTTGGCAATTTCCGAAGTGTTGTCTTTACTGTGGTCGTCCACCAGCACTACATCGTCCACAATGTCAAAAGGAATTTCATCGTAAGTTTTTTTCAAAGTTAAAGCGGCGTTGTATGCGGGAAGCACCACTACTATTTTTTTTCCGTTAATCATAAAGCGCGTAAAAATAACAAAGATTTGATTAATAAACTCGCTAAAAATACGCAAATAAACGTACTTTTATGGCTCAAATTTATTTGTGAAAAAATTACACACACTCACGCTCAAGTCTTTTCTGCCCCCGTTTATAGCTACTTTGCTGATTAGCGTGTTTTTGTTTTTTTTGGTGCAAATTGTTATTACTTATCTGGACGATTTGCTTGGCAAAGGTTTGCGTACCGTTGATTTGGTAAAACTGTTTGTGTATGCCTGGGTTGCCATAATTCCGCAATGTATTCCTTTAGCAGTGCTGTTGGCTTCCATTATGAGTTTCGGAAATTTGGCGGAACATTACGAACTGGCAGCCATGAAATCTGCCGGACTTTCCCTGTTCAGAATTATAAAACCTGCTTTTGGATTTATTTTGGTTTTGGCGGGCATTACGTTTTTATTCAATAATTACATTTTGCCTGTGGTGCATTTAAAATCGCAATCGCTGTTGTACGACATTCGCCAAAAGAAACCGACCTTTGCTTTGAAAGAAGGCATTTTTTACGACAAAATTGAAAATTATTCGTTGCGGATAGGAAAAAAATCGGCAAACAAAGACACGCTTAAAGACATTTACATATACGACCACACCGCCCGCAAAGGAAACATCATTCAGCTTTACGCCAAAAGCGGCAGGCATACGCAATCGGCAGACTCAAACGATTTGATTTTGATTCTGCAGGACGGAAACCGTTACGAAGAGTTGTTTGACAGCAAACGCTCCGCCACGCGCAAACCTTTATCACAGCTCAATTTTAAACAATTGCAGGTAAGCATTGATGTATCAGGGTTTAAATTTAACCGCACCAAAGAAGAATTATTTAAAGGACATGAAGAAATGCTGAATATTTGGCAATTGGATTCGGTTATAGATTCTACCCTGCTTGTGCAAAGGCGAAGAATGGACAATTTGAATACACAATCTGCCGAATTTTTTTATTCGCGCACGGCAAGCACTTTAAAACGTGAGCCTGCATTTCCGCAAACAAACATTCACCTGTTATACGACAGTTTAAATTCCACACAGTTTTCGCAAGCCATACAAAACGCCCTCACCATTGCCCGCGCGGCTTCGGGCAATGTGGATAGTTTTCATCAAAGTATTGAAAACGAACATCACACGCTGAGAGGCTACCTGGTGGAGTGGCATAAAAAAATTGTGGTGTGTTTTGCCTGCATTATTTTATTTTTTATAGGTGCGCCCTTAGGTGCAATTATTAAAAAAGGCGGTTTGGGTTTGCCTGTGGTTATTTCGGTATTGTTTTTTCTTGCGTACTACATTTTAACCGAACTTTTTATGAGTATGGCGTATGATGGCACGTTGCAGCCGCTTGCAGCCTTATGGCTGCCGTTGGTTATTTTTTTACCCATTAGTGTTTTTTTAACTTACAAAGCAGCGCACGATTCTGCCATGTTTGATTTAACGGCTTACTACATTTGGTTTGAAAAATTATTTAAAAAGAAAAAAACGGCGTGATGAAAATTTTGCAACTATGTAACAAAGCTCCTTTTCCTGCCAACGACGGCAGCAGCATCGCTATTTATAATATGGCAAAGGGTTTTATTGCAAACAATGTTGATTTGTATTTGCTCACCATAAACACAAAAAAACATTTTAAACCCGATAGTGAAGTTTCCGAAGAGTTTAAGCAAAAAACGCATTACCGTTCGGTTTACAGAAACACCAACACTTACACGTTGGGCGCATTTTTAAATTTATTTTCAACCCAATCCTATTTTGTTTCGCGTTTTTATTTTAAAGAATTTGAAAATGTTTTGATTGAAATTCTTCAGCAAAATAAATTTGACATTATTCAGTTGGAAGGTTTGTTTATGGGCGTTTACATCAATGCCATAAAGAAACACAGCACCGCCAAAATTGTGTTGCGTGCTCATAACATTGAACATTTTATTTGGAACAGACATATTGCAAGAGAAACACTAAGTCCGAAAAAAATTTACCTCGCTTTGCAAAACCGAAGACTGAAACGTTTTGAATTGTCGGTTGTTTCAAAAGTGGACGCGGTTGTTACAATCAGCAAAAGTGACGAAGAAGAATTGAAAAAACTCGGTTGCAAAAAACCTGTGTTTACCTGCATTACAGGCGTTGATGTAAAACAGTATCAAACAAAATTAAACGTGCCCGACAAAACAAAAACCATTTTTTATTTCGGTTCAATGGATTGGTTGCCAAATCAGGAAGCCATTACTTGGTTTGTAGAAAACTGCTGGAAAGCCGTACACAAAACTGTTCCCGAAGCAAAATTAATTGTTGCAGGACGAGGAATGCCACCGCATTTTTTTCATCTCAACAAACCCAATGTGGAAATCATTGAAAACGTAGAGAACGGAAAAGCATTTTATCAGCAACACGAAATTATGATTGTGCCGCTTTGGTCGGGCAGCGGATTAAGGATAAAAATTATTGAGGGAATGAGTTACGGCAAAGCCATTGTAAGCACTACCATTGGCGCGGAAGGCATTGGCTACACCCACGAAAAAAATATTTTAATTGCCGACACAGCAGAAAGCTTTGCACGAAGTGTTATTTCTCTTTTGCAAAACTCTGACAAACGAAAAAATTTAGAACAAAACGCAGCCGAATTTGCCATGAAAGAATTTGACAATTTATCGGTGGTTTCGGCGTTGGTGAATTTTTTACAAGGTTTAAAGTAGTATCTTTGTATATCTTAAAAACGCTAAAAATGGGGACTTTAATTATAAAAAGCGGAACAGAAAAAGACATTGATTTGCTGATTGACATTGCCAATAAAATAGGTATTAAATTGTTGCGCACCGCTGACACGGTAAGTGAAGCCGTAGGCAAAAAAACAAGAAAAGACAAAGCTATATTTGAGCTTTCAAAAAAGGTAAATAAATCGTTGCACAAAAAATTCATCAAACCCGTTTTAGATGATAATAATTACCGATAGCAACGTCATCTTTAGCGCACTCATTCGTCCCGAAGGAACAATTGCTCAAATTTTTAAAGCCAAAAGCAAGTTGCAATTTCTCGCGCCCGATTTTATGCTTAGTGAAATAAAAGAGCATTGGAATGAAATTAAAAAACAAGCCGAATTAAGCAACACAGAACTTACAAAAGAATATGAGTTTTTAGCAGAAAGAATAAAAGTTATCAACCTGAACGATATTCCAAAAAAGAAAATTTTTGAAGCCTACGAAATTGTGAAAGATATTGACGAAGAAGACACTTATTTCGTAGCCCTGCATTTGCATACCAAACACAAAATATGGACGTTAGACAATAAATTGGTTGGCGGACTTGAAAAGAAAGGCTATCACATTTGTGTTACCACTCAAGAAATTAAACAGCAATTGTATAAAAAGTAAATCTGCGGCTTATATGAAATATGTATAATCTTTTTCACTTCATATTCTGCGCGGCTTTGCTGCTCATTTTGCACACCTATTTGCTCTATCCTTTGTGTATGATGTTTTTATTTCCGAAAGCAAAAACAAAAGTTGCTGAATTTTCATTAGAAGACAAAGTACCCGAAGTGGCTGTACTGATTGCAGCATACAACGAAGAAAAAGTAATCAAAGAAAAAATTTTATCTGTGTTCAAAACAACATATCCTTTAGAGAAAATAAAGGTGTATGTAGGCTCTGATGCTTCTACCGACAAAACCGAAGAAATTGTTGAAAATTTGAAAAACGAATTTCAAAATTTACAACTCATAAAATTTCAAGGGAGAACAGGAAAAATCGGGATTGTCAATCATTTGCAAACTTTAGGTGAACACGACATTTTAATTATGACCGATGCCAATGTGATTTTTAAACCTCAAACTATTTTTGAATTGGTGAAAAACTTTAAAGACGAAAGAGTGGGCATTGTGGCGGGAAATATCATTAAAGAATCTTTAACCAATGAAGGAATTGCTTTTCAGGAAAAAAAATATTTGTCTATTGAAAACCGCATAAAATCAGGGGAAAGCAATGCGTTTAATTTGGTAATGGGCGCGGAGGGAGGCTGTTACGCCATTAGAAATAATTTGTTCAGCCAAGTGCCGGGCAATTTTATTGTGGACGATTTTTTTCTTACGCTGCAAGTGTTGAAGCAAAATAAATTTGTGTTGTTTAATCAAAAAGCCGAATGTTTGGAAGATGTGCCAAGCAGCACTTCGGGCGAGTACAAAAGAAAAGTGCGCATTTCATCGGGAAATTTCCAAAACCTGTTTTTCTTCAAAACCTTTTTGTTTCAGTTTTTTAAACCTGTGGGATTTGCATTTTGGTCGCATAAAGTGTTGCGTTGGTTCACCCCGTTTTTGCTAATTCTGTGCTTTCTGTCTTCCTTGTGTTTACTGATTTTTGGCGGAAATTTCTTTTGGATTTTCCTAATTCAACTCATCGGATTTTTATTTCCCGCTTTGGATTATTTGTTCAAGTTTAAAAGTTCAGCGTTGAAATTTATCAGTCATTTTTATTTAATGAATTTTGCTTTGTTGGAAGGTTTTATAAAATTTACGCAAGGTATTAAAAGCAATGTGTGGCAACCCGTGAAAAGAAATGTTTAAAAAATTGCTGTACATATTTTTTCTTTGTCTGATTTGCTTTCAGGTTTCGGCACAAAAAAAATCCGAGGCTAAACTCATTAACATTAAAAACGCCGAAAGTTTATCTTATGACAAAGAAAAAGACAATGCAAAAGTTTTGCGCGGCAATGTAATTTGCGAACACGAAGGCACACTCCTACATTGCGACACAGCTTACATTTACGATGAAACTAATCAAATGCGCGCTACGGGACACATTCTCATCACCAAAGGCGACAGCATTCGCGTTACGGGCGACAAATTATTTTACGACGGAAAAACAAAACTTGCCACGCTTCAAAACAACGTGAAGTGTGTGGAAAAAGACATGACGCTCACCACAAATATTTTAACTTTTGATGTGGCAAATTCCATAGCGAATTATTATGACGGCGGAAAAATAGTGAACAAAGACAACACACTCACAAGCAAAAACGGACATTATTATTCGGGGTTAAAAGAAGCATTTTTTCAGTACGATGTTGTTTTAACAAATCCAGAATATAAGATGAACAGCGATACACTTCGCTACAACACGGTTTCGCGCACGGCATATTTTTTGGGACCAAGCATAATTATAAGTAAGGAAGATTATATTTATTGTGAAAACGGTTGGTACAATACTGCCAAAGAAAAAGCACAGTTCAGTAAAAATTCGTTGCTGATGACCAAAGAACAAAAACTCACAGGCGACAGTTTGGTGTATGACCGCACGGAAAAAATTGGTCGTGCTTATAGAAATGTGCGCTTGATTGACACTGCGCAAAAATCTGTTTTGTTTGGAGATTTTGTTGAATACAAAGAATTAAAACATACAGCTTTGGTTACGCAAAAAGCCATTTACGCCCGCATTATTGAAAAAGATACCATGTTTATCGCTGCCGATACTTTGTATCACGTTGACATTGATTCGGTAGATAATTTTTTAAATGCTTTTCATCATGTGCGTATTTTCAAAAGCAATATGCAGGGCGTGTGCGATTCAGCTTCGCTGAACACAAAAGATTCTTTAATGCAAATGTTTGGTACACCTGTGTTGTGGACACACCGCTCGCAAAGCACGTCTAAAATTATAAAAGTGGACATCGGCAAAAACAGCGTGAAAGGTTTTAAGTTAGACGAAAAAGCGTTTTTGATTAATCAGGTGGACAGTTTGCTAAACGCCGATAAATTCAATCAACTGTCGGGAAAAACCATTACGGGAATTATTGTACAAGATACTGTTCGGCGAGTTGTTGTAAACGGTAACGCTGAAATTCTTTATTTTCCTAAAAACAAAAAGAAAGCAGGCGCAATGAACAAAACAAACTGTTCCGAAATTTTCATGTGGTTTAAAAACGGCGATATTGAGCGCGTGTCCTTTCGCCCGAAAACATTGGGAAACATAGAACCCATGAAAAGCTTAGATATTGAAAACGCCAAGCTGAAAGGTTTTAACTGGCAGTATGAGAAACGCCCAAAATCAAGGTGGGAATTACATTTTAGAGAACCTGAGAAGTTGGAGGATAAACGTTTGAAGTGAAACTATCATTCAACCAAAAATCCCCGCAAGTTTACCTTGTGGGGATTTTTGTTGTGTAAAGACGGACAATCGTCCACCCCCACAAACTTTATTCCTTCACCACTTTCTTCACCACACTG
>JAHBTI010000012.1 GCA_019638705.1 Bacteroidota bacterium | reverse complement strand
GAAAAGGGGTGATGATGTTGATGAGGTAATTAATTTCTAATTTCGCCACATCAATCAACTGCTCATATACTCCCCAAAAACAAGTAACCGCCTTGTGTACATTTTAAAAACCTTGCTTACGGAGGCGTTGGGTTTGGAGTTTACAATCACACAAAATTTTGAGGAGTTTCAACGCTCGTCTTTCGCAAAAATTAATTATTCAGACCAACAAAGCGAACAAGGTATAAACATTCGTCCGCACAGCATTTTGTTTGACCACGGCATAAGGGATTATCATGTAGAAGTAATTTCAGATGCAAAATTTTACCGCTTGTTTTTCAAAAATTCTAATGCCGAAATTCCGTTTGATGTGTTTGGGGCGGCGTTTTGGCTGCTTTCGCGCTACGAAGAATATTTACCCTACAAAGGCGACCAGCTAAATCGTTTTAATTACAAATCAAGTTTGGCGTATCAATACGATTTTTTAACCGTTCCTTTGGTAAACCTGTGGTTGGTGGAATTAAAACATGAACTCTCAAAAAAATTTCCCGATTTAAAATTTCAGGAACGCAATTACAATTTTATTTCAAGCATTGATATTGACAACGCATACAAGTACAAATACAAAGGCTTTGTGCGCAGCGTATCGGGCTTCATAGCCGACAGCAGAAGATTTTCCACAATCAAACAACGTTGGCACATTCTCATCAACAAGCAAAAAGACCCTTTTGATTGTTACGATTTTTTAATTGAAGCGCACAAACAAAATAATACCCAAGCCATTTATTTTTTTCTGTTGGGCGATTATGCTCAAAACGACAAAAACCATTCGGCAAGCGATTTGCGTTTTCAGTCGCTTATAAAAAGCCTGGCAGATTATTCCATTGTGGGCATTCACCCGTCGTTTGGCTCAAACGCTGATTTGCGGCAGTTAAAAATTGAAGTCAATCGTTTAAACAACATTGTGCACCGCACTGTTTCGCGCAGCCGTCAGCATTTTTCCATGCTTCATTTTCCGCAAACTTACCGCGATTTATTAGAGGCGGGCATTTTTAACGATTACAGCTTGGGATATACCAATCGCAACGGCTTTCGGGCATCGTACTGTTTCCCTTACAAGTGGTACAGTTTAGATATTGAATCCATAAGTTCGCTCACCATTCATCCGTTTTGTATTTCTGAAAACACCTTGCTGCATATTGCTGACGATACCGCGCAACCGCTTATGGAATTAGCGCAACCTTTTATTGACGAAGTAAAAAAATACAAAGGGCAGTTAATTTCCATTTTTCACAACAACAATTTCAACCAACATATTAAAAACTTTTATTTGGAGTTTTTAAAAGCAGCAAGCAATAAGTAGTTGAATAAGGATTTGTCTAAAGTCCAATAAAGAATTGTCAGTTCGAGTAGGTTTGCTGCCTCTTTGCAAACCTTATCGAGAACTGAAGCCGTAAAATCACTTCTCGATACGCCTCCCTGTCGTCGGCTACTCGAAGTGACAGGGGACTTTAGACAAATCATTGTGCAGATTGAAAAAACGGCGGCTAATCAGACAACATCTTATGTGCGTTTCTGACTCTCACTTTTATGGCGGGTGCTTGTGAAAACTGAGCGAGTTCGTTTAAAATCAACTGCAATTCGTTTTTTAATTCGGGGTACAGTTTGCAAATTTTAGTTGCCACCGTAATGGCAAAGGCACGAATGGCGAGCGGTTGCGCTTGGTTGATAATACATTTAAAACACACATCAATCAATTCGCCGTGATGTTTTTCGGGAATTTCTATTTCTTGCAACAAGCGCAAAATGTTGCGTGCCACCGCAGGGTGATGATGTGTTTCTGCAAGCATGGAAATTAATTTCCCCAAATAAGGTTTTATCAGTTGCGGGTGTTCAATTACGGCGTTGCTCAAAGCCCAAGCGGCGCGTTGCGTTAAACGGTAGTCGCCGCACAAAAAAACAGTCATCAATTCTTTAAAGCGTGTGTTGTTATTGCCAATGTAATTTACAATAGACAGAGTGCTTGCATGGGAGTGTTCGTTTATGAGTTGTTTTTCAATATTCATTTAGTTTGAAAATTTGAAAGTTCTGTTCATCGTCAAATTAACTCATCATCACATTGTCAAATTGAATAATCCCTTTCCCCAAAAATGGCACTGCCAATGCGAACCATAGTGCTGCCTTCTTCAACGGCTATGTTGTAATCGCTGCTCATTCCAAAACTTAAAATTGAAAATTGCGAATGTTGCACGTTCATTTTATCGTAAAATTTTTTGAGTGATTGAAATTCTTTTCTGATTTGCGTTTCCCGCTCCGCAGGATTTTGTGTGCTTGCCTGCGCGGGGCTAATCCTGCGGTTGCAATACTTTTTTTTATTTACCATAAATTTACAGTTTTTATTTTTACATATTGCCGCAAGATTACCTCTGCTCTTATCAACGCTCAAAATCTACGGAGCGGGGATAATGTACTGAAAAATGATTGACATTAATCATGCTTTTCTGTTTTTCAAAAACCATTTGAATTGTAATTGAACAAAAGAATCTCTGCTTAAAACTTCGGCATAATAAACATTTTGTTTTTCGGTGTAAGTGTATTTAATACGATACGGAACTTGAAAACCGTAAGAGTAACTTACATTAATCATATAGTTTCTTTTCTTACCATAAATTAGTATGCCCGATGATACATTAATAAATGATGTAATCATTCTTTTGCGTGTAACTTCTGTACCAAGAGATTTTTCTACAACAGCACCTGTATCTTTCATGACAAATAACATATCTACATCTAAAGAATAGCCTAAAGAACCTCCTATTCCTGCCATTAATTTATATTTTGAAGAATGCTTTGTTGTTATTCCGATATTGGCATTCAGAAGAGGCATTGTAGTAGAACCATTGTCTGTCGTACCACCAAAAGGTATAGTAGATGAACGGTAATTGCGAAAATGATAATTAAGTGATACATCATAAAAAAAATTAGACTTGAATGTCTGAAAAAACCCCAAGCCAAAACTTGCCATAGGAAATGATTTTACTTTTATGTCTATTTTTTCATGATTGATATTTATTTTGGAAAAAGTGTAATTGGGCGAAAACTCTGTATAGAATTTACGCTCTTTTACCTGCGCCAAAAGTTTTCCGGTGGCAAAGAACATGAAAGAACAAACAAATATTTTGAAAAAAGGTTTAGGCATAAATTGATGTTTTTTTATGAGTAGAACGAGTATAATTCTATTTTATTATGAAAGAGGTATAGTATTTTAACCAGAATAATCCCTTTCCCCAAAAATGGCACTGCCAATGCGAACCATAGTGCTGCCTTCCTCAACGGCTATGTTGTAATCACTGCTCATGCCAAAACTTAATATGGAAAACTGCGAATGTTGCACCTTCATTTTTTCGTAAAATTTTTTGAGTGATTGAAATTCTTTTCTGATTTGCGTGTCATCATCGGTGTTACTTGCCATAGCCATAAAGCCGTTTATCGATACGTTGTTTAATTGCTTAAAAATTTCGGAGTTCAACAGTTCTTCACATTCTTCAAAACTCAAACCGAATTTTGTTTCCTCTTGCGCAATAAAAATTTGAAGCAGGCAATGAATGACACGGTTATTTTTTTGTGCCTGCTTGTTTATTTCTTGCAATAATTTTAAGCTGTCCACACCGTGAATAAGATGAACAAAAGGCGCAATGTATTTTACTTTATTGCTTTGCAAATGCCCTATAAAATGCCAGTGAATATCTTTTGGCAAAGCGGCGTGTTTGTCCGTTAATTCCTGCACATAATTTTCGCCAAAATCGCGCTGTCCTGCATCGTAGGCTTCCTGCAACAAGGCGTTTGGCTTGGTTTTTGAAACGGCAATTAACGTAACGTGTTCGGGCAAGGCATTTTTTATGTCAAGCAAATTTTGTGTTACTGAACTCATGCCTGCAAAGGTAAAGGTTTATGCCAACAAAACTTTTTTAGCATCGGCTAACATATCTTCTGCCTGCGCTTTATCCACACCTTCGGCATACACGCGCAACACAGGCTCTGTGCCGCTTGCACGAACCATGAGCCAAGTATTGTCGTCAAAGAAAAATTTGTAACCGTCCAAATTGTCCGTGCGCTGAACCTTGTATTTGCCAAATGCTTTGTACGCGCCCGATTGGCAGTTTTGCAGCACTTTGTTTTTTATGGTATCGTCAATATGCAAATCGTTGCGCTCAAACCAAAATGTACCTGTAATGGCATACACTTCTTCAATCAATTCGTGCAAACTTTTTCCTGTTTTTGCCATAAATTCCCAAATCGTCAGTCCCATCCAAATGCCGTCGCGCTCCGGAATGTGCCCTTTAATGGCAATGCCGCCGCTTTCTTCGCCGCCCACCAGCACATCTTCGTTTACCATAATGCTGCATATATATTTGAAACCGATTTTCACTACATCAAGTGGCAAATTATAATGTTCGCACATGGTTTTAATTTTTACGGTGGTGCTGAAAGCTACTGCCACCTTACCTTTCATGCCTTTGTATTTAACGAGGTAATGAATAAGCAATAAAATAATGTGATGTGAGTCCACAAAATTTCCTTTGTCGTCATATAGCCCAATGCGGTCTGCATCGCCGTCTGTGGCAAGCCCGCAGGAAATGTTTCCGTTTTCTTTAATAAAGTTGCTGAACTCCATTAAATTTTTGTGAATGGGTTCAGGGGCTTGTCCGTTAAAACTTGGGTTGTGGTCGCAATGCAATTTGTGAATGTCGGGGAACAAACGCTGCATGACTCTTTGTCCCGCGCCGTACATGGCATCGTAAGCCAAGTTGAGGTTTGAATTTTTAATTGCTTCCAAATCAAAATTTTCTTCCACATGCTTAATGTACAAATCTTCCAACGGCGCAATTTCCAACAACCCTTTTGTTTCGGCATCTTTTAAATTCACGTTTTGCCAAGTGGTATCGGCTTTTTCGGGAATAACGTTTTCAATTTCCTGAACGTGTTCAGGCGCAAGCGGACCACCGTAATACCCTTTTATTTTGTAACCGTTGTAAGACGGCGGATTGTGGCTTGCCGTAATAATAATGCCCAAACCTGTTTTGTATTGCACTGCACCCAGCGAAATCATGGGCGTGCTCACAAAATCTTTGGCAAGAAAAACTTTAATGTTATGTGCTATAAAAACTTTGGCTGCCACTTCGGCAAACAATTCGCCTGCAAAACGGCAATCGTGCCCCAAAACAACGCTGTGGTTTAATTTTTGGTTTAACAACCATTTAGCGGTGGCTTCGGTTACACGCGCTACATTATCCACCGTAAAATCTTGCGCTATAATGGCGCGCCAACCGTCAGTTCCGAATTTAATCTTTGTCATGCCTCCTCTAAAAAATGAAGTTCAAAAATAGAAAAATTTACTTTAACAGAACGTTATGTTCATCGGGAAAGACACGCGCTTGTCCTTAACTGGGAATGAAATTGGCAAGTTTGTGAAAGAGTAATACCAAACCCTCCCCTTTTGGGGGAGTTTCCGTTAAAACTTAAACATCTCCGCCACAAAACTTGGCACAATACCAATCGCAAGCGTTGCAAGGGTGGTAAACACAATCACAAATAGTTGAGATTTTTCCACCGCAATTTTTTCTGTTGTTTCCGCTTTACCGAAATACATAGCGATAATTACTTTCAAATAATAATACACACCAACAACTGAAGTGAGAACGGCTAAAATCAACAACCATTTATAAGGCGTGCCAATCATCGCGGTAAACACAAAATATTTTGCAAAGAAACCTGCTGTTACGGGAATACCCGCCAATGAAAACATTGCCACAGCCATACACAAAGCCAAAGCGGGATTGCGTTTAGCTAAGCCGTTAAATGCGCTATATGTTTCGTCGCCTTTGCGGCTTACGTTGTATAACACACCAAATGCTGCAATGCTGCCAACTGAATAAGCGAGCGAATAATAAATAATGGCATCTAAAGATAAATTGCTGCGCACGTTGGCTAAAATTACCATGAGCATAAAGGCAGCGTGGCTGATGCTTGAATACGCCAACATACGTTTCACGCTTGTTTGCATGGCGGCTGTGAAGTTGGCAATGATGAGCGATAAGGCAATTACAGTCGCTAAAATTCCTTTCCATAATTCGTTTACACCTGCAAAATCAACCAAAAACAAACGCAGGATTGCCGCGAATGCTGCGGTTTTCACAACGGTGCTCATCAAGGCTGTAATCAAAGTCGGAGAGCCTTCATAAACATCGGGTGTCCAAAAATGAAAGGGCGCGGCAGAAACTTTAAAACACATCGCTACTAACATCATCACCACACCAACGTAAAAAAACATCGGTAAATCATTTGCGTTTGCGCTAATGTAGTCGCTGATTTTGTGCAAATCAAAACTTCCCGAAGCACCATAAATCAAGGCAATGCCGAACAATAAAAACGCACTTGCAAACGAACCCATGATTAAATATTTAAAACCCGCTTCGTTGCTTTTCATGTCGTGTTTTTTGCTTGCGGCTAATACATATAAAGGAATGCTCATAATCTCCACGCCCAAAAACAAAGTGGTCATGTTTTTGAAAGAAGTCAACATCAACGCGCCAACCAAAGCAAACAACACTAAGGCAAAGTGGTCAACTAAGTTGGTGTCTTCTTCAAAATAATCATTCGCCAAAATAAACCAGAAGAAAGCCGTAGCGAGAATAATTCCCGAAAAGGCAAGCGCGGGTTTGTCAAAGCCAATCATGTTGTCAAAGTAAGGAATGCTCAAACCCGTGTTCCATTCCATGAAATTAAAAGCGAAAGCCGCCACAATGCCGAGCAGCACCAATGGCAACAACAGTTTTTTAAATTTGAATACTTCGGCTAACATTGCCAAAATGCCCAATCCGCTTATAATTAATAGTCCTTTCATTTGTCTTTTTTAATTTTATGTTTTGGTCAAATGGAATTCGCCTTACGGCTCATTTCATATTTCTGTTAATTCGTTTTTATCTGTTTATTTATTTAAAATAGTTTGTGCTGCCACTTCTGCAAAATAGTTGAGTGGCGCAGGATACACACCAAAAGCAATAATCGCAATCACAATTACAATCAACACAACTTTGTCGCTTTTTGCAATAGAGCCAAATTCAATGAACGATGATTTCTTTTCGCCCAACATAATGTTTTGATAGGCACGAAACATATACACCGCGCCGAGAATTATGGTTAATCCCGCAAATGCCGCGATGTAAGCGGAATATTGATACACGCCGTTAATCAATAAAAATTCTCCCACAAAACCGTTTGTTAAAGGCAATGCCACCGAGCCAAGCACAATAATTAAAAACAACACCGCGAAATTTCCGTTCATGCTGCGAATGCCGCCGAGCTTGTCCATATCGCGCGTTCCGGTGTGGCGCAACAAAATATCGGCGATGAAAAATAATCCGACAACGTTTACACCGTGCGCCAACATTTGCATAATTGCGCCCTGCACACCTTGTTGGTTGCCCGACAAAATTCCCGCAGAAATCAAACCAACGTGCGCGATGGACGAATACGCAATTAAACGTTTAAAATCTTTTTGCGCAATGGCAATGCAGGAAGCGTAAACAATGCCGATGACTGAAAGTATAATTGCTGTGTTGCCCCATTCCTGCAAGCCCAAAGGCACAACAGGCAAGAGCCATTTTATTAAACCAAACGTTCCCATTTTTAACATGATGCCCGAAAGCAGCATCGTTCCTTGCGTTGGCGCGGTAACGTAAGTATCGGGTTGCCAGGTGTGGAAAGGAAAGATTGGCATTTTAATGGCGAAAGCAATAAAGATTAACCAAAACACCGCGCTTTGTTGCGTTGCGGTGAGGCTGCGACCCGCATCGTACAAGGCTTGCACCGCCCACGATTTTTGTCCGTCCACGTTGGTATGATTGTACAAATAAATCAAACCGATGAGCATAAAGAGCGAGCCGAATAAAGTATAAACAAAAAACTTAAACGTAATTTGTCCGCGATTTTCGCCGCCCCACAACAAGCATATAAAATAGATTGGAATTAAAGCGAGTTCCCAAAACACATAAAACAAAAATCCGTCGTTGGCTGTAAACACACCGATTAACGCCATTTGCATAAAGAGAATTAATCCGTAAAAACTGTTCGCGTTTTCGTAATTTGTTTTGAATGACGACAAAATAATCAGCGGCACTAAAAACGTGGTGAGCAACACCATTAACAAACTTAAGCTGTCAATGCTTACGGCGAAATGAATGCCTAAACTTTCAACCCAAGTGCAATTTAAGTTCAACAAAGCTGAATCGGGCGCGTACTCAACGGGACAAATAGCTACCAACGCCAAAAGAAATTCAACTATTGACGCTGCAAAAGCCAAGTTGCGTGCAGTATTTTTTTTGCCAAAAGACACCACCGCGTCGCCTGTGGCAGTTGTTGAATTGAAATTACTCGCGCCATCTTTGGTAAAAAATACCAACACCGCAGCCACTAAAGGAAAAATAATTAATAAACCTGCTAACATATTCTATTCTAAATTTTTTATTTTACTATAAAGGTTAATAACACAATCAGCACAATGCCCAACACCATGCTCATCACATAAAAGCCGATGTTTCCGTTTTGCAAATAGCGCACCGATGAGCCTGTTGTTTTTACCAAATTTCCAATGCCGTTTACAATGCCGTCAATCACTTGCTTGTCCACGAATTTGTAAAACAGATTTGAAATTCCGTCTAATGGTTTGCGAATAATGGCATCATAAATTTCGTCCACATAATATTTGTTATAGACCACACGCTGCCAAGCTTTCAAATCTTTTTCGTCAGCCGCAGGCAAAGTTTTCTTTTGCATATAAAGAACATAAGTCGCGTAAATCGCCGCAACCGCGCCCGCAACAGCCAAGCCCATTAAAATCCATTCTGTTTCGTGAGATAAGATTGAATAATTCGGGTGCTTAATAATCGGCTCTAAATGGTGGTGCATATAATTTTCAAAGCCCCAAAACTCAGGCAAGCCAAGCACTCCGCCAATGACTGAAAGCACGGCAAGAATAATTAAAGGCAAAGTCATTGCTTTTGGCGATTCGTGCAAATGATGTTCTTGTTCGTGTGTGCCTCTGAATTTTCCAAAGAAAGTAAGGAACAACAAGCGGAACATATAAAAGGCTGTGAGCAAGGAAGCCAACATTCCAACCAACCACAATAGTTTGCTGTGCTCGTAAGTGTGCGCTAAAATTTCGTCTTTGCTGAAAAATCCGCTGAACGGCGGAATACCGCTTATCGCAATCGTTCCAAGCAACATAGTAATGAACGTAATTTTTATTTTTCCGCTCAAGCCGCCCATTTTGCGAATGTCTTGCTCGCCGCCCATAGCGTGGATTACAGAGCCTGCGCCCAAGAACAAAAGTGCTTTAAAGAACGCATGAGTTGTAACGTGAAACACCGCCGAACTGTATGCGCCAACGCCCAATCCCAAAAACATTAAGCCGAGTTGCGACACGGTTGAATACGCCAAAATCTTTTTAATATCGTTTTGAAACACACCGATTGTCGCGGCAAACAAAGCGGTGATTGCACCGACAACCGCAACGGTTTCAGAAGCAACATGAGAAATTGAGTAAAACACGTTGGAACGCACTACCATAAAAATACCTGCCGTAACCATGGTTGCGGCGTGAATGAGCGCGGACACAGGCGTTGGACCTGCCATAGCATCGGGCAACCAAGTGTATAAAGGTAATTGCGCCGATTTTCCCATTGCGCCGATGAACAACAATAAGGCAATCGCTGTAATGGTGGAAGTGCTTGCAATGCCAGCTTTGTCAAAAATGTCGGTGTAAGTAATGCTTCCGAACGTGATGAAGATTAAAATGATGCCGAGTAAAAATCCTAAGTCGCCAATGCGGTTCATAACAAAGGCTTTTTTCGCAGCGTTGTTGTAAGCCGTGTTTTTGTACCAAAAGCCGATGAGCAAATAAGAGCAAAGTCCCACACCTTCCCAACCTACAAAGGTGATGAGGTAATTGTTGCCCATTACCAACAGCAACATGAAGAACACGAATAAATTTAAGTAAGTGAAAAAGCGCGAAAAGCCCTCGTCATCGTGCATATAAGCAGTTGAGTAAACATGAATTAAAAAGCCGATGCCTGTGATGATGAGCAAAAACCAAGCGGACAAAGGGTCAATTAAAAATTCAAACGGAATAGTGAGTATGCCCGAATTAATCCATGAAAATACATTTACGATATGTTCTTTTTGCGCAGAGGTTTGCAGTTCCACAAAAATTAAAACGGAAACTACAAACGATGCCAACACCGCTACGGAAGCGATTGTTCCGCTTAAACCTTTTGATATTTTTTTTCCGAAAAATCCGTTAATCAAAAAACCAATCAACGGAAATAAGGGAACAAGTGCAGCTAATTTTATCATACAATTTTTTAATTTTTCAGTTTACTTAATAAGTCTGTGTCAATGCTTTTAATGTTGCGGTAAATCATGCTCAATATTGCCAAGCCCACAGCCACTTCCGCCGCCGCTACTGCCATAACAAAGAACACAAATACTTGTCCGTTTGAATCGTTGTGCAATCTGCTGAAAGCAACGAGCAATAAATTCACCGCGTTCAACATGAGTTCTATGCACATAAAAAGAATAATTGTGTTTCTGCGAGCCATTACGCCGATTGCACCAATGATGAAAATAATTGTGCTTAACATCAGGTACATATTTATTGAAATTCCGTTTATCATTTTTTTAAGTTTGATTTTAGATTTGTAAAGTTTTTAAATTTTCATTCCGTTAGTTTAGAAATCATCGGCAAACGAAAAGTCTATTAAACCGTCTAATAAATTATCATCATCGGAATTATCTTCCTGATTCAATTCCCAACTCATCACAAATTCTTCAAACGAATTTGCTATCAAATATAATTCTCCTTCTTCGTGCGCCCAATAATAGATTTTCCCCTTATCAGTATTTTTTTTGGTACAAACACAAACATAATCGCCGGGAAACCCTTCAGCAAAAGGAAAATATCCTTCAACTTCGTCCTTTAATTGTTCTAAACTCCACTTCACTCCATGTACATCATTGCTCCAACCAAAAATCACTGCCACCTCACACAAACCATTACCGGCTACGGGAACTTTTTCAATAGTCTTGTAGCCTATCGTGTTATTAAACATGGCAAAACCATAATCGTCAATGAAAGCTGTAATCAATTCTTCCAAATTTTCTTTTTCCAAAACTTTATCACGAACTTTTTGGCTCTTTTTTCTGTCTAAAAAATCAACCCCACCCAATTGTTCAATTTTGTCCTTGATTGCCTTTAGCTGTTTCATAATTTGTTAAATATATAAATCTGTTCTATTTAATTTCTTTTTTACCAATCATGATTGCACCAACCAATGCAGACAACAACAAGATTGAAACAATTTCAAATGGGAATAAATATTCGCGGAACAAAACAGTTCCTAAATTTTTTACCAAGCCGATATCTGAATGACCGTATTGTGTTAATTGTAATTGCTCTGTGCCTTTGAGTGCGCCAACCAAAACGATTAACAGCAAGCCGCCAATTACGCCCGCAATTAATTTTGACAAGGCTGTTTTTTGCGGCTCGGTATCTTGGTTCAAGTTCATCAACATAATCACGAATAAAAACAAAACCATAATTGCACCCGCGTAAACCGCTATGTGAACCACAGCCAAAAATTGCGCGTTCAACAATAAGTAATGCCCCGCAATGCAAAAAAACGTGAGCACTAAATACAACACCGAATTAACGGGATTGCGGCTGAACACCACCATTAGCGCGAACATAATCGCCAAAAACGAAAGTATTCCGAATGTCCATTGTGTAATTGTATAACCTAACATAATCTTTTTATTTACGATTTTTTTTATTTACGATTTACAATTGTTGCAATCGTAAATTGTAAATTTTCAAATTGTCAATCTTATTTAATGTTTCTTTTCTATTGTTTTATTTAATTCATTGTGTCTCAAACCCACACGTTTTTTAAATTCCAACACTTCGGGCGTTTGGCGTTTTGTTACGTCTATGCGTTTGTCAATTTTTTCTACCAATTTATCTTTTCCGTAAATAAACGTATCGCGTTCAAATTCTGCGTCCACAATTTTGTCGGTTAAAAAAATCGCTTCTTTCGGACAAGCTTCTTCACACAAACCGCAGAAGATACAGCGCAGCATATTGATTTCATATTTCTTCGCGTATTTTTCTTCGCGGTACAAATGTTCTTCGCCTTTTTTGCGTTCGCCGCTTTCCATTGTTATTGCTTCGGCAGGACAAGCCACCGCACACATACCGCATGAAGTACAGCGTTCCGCACCGTTTTCATCGCGCTTCAAAACGTGCTGCCCGCGATACACAGGCGCGTATTCCTTTTTCACTTCGGGATACATGATTGTAGGGCGTTTTTTAAACAAGTGGCTGAATGTAGTTGCCATACCGCTTATAATGGCGGGCAAATATATTTTTTCTGCAAAACTTTGTTCCTTGTTTGAAACTACTTTGCTTCTGTTGGTTAATTGCATGATTTAATTTCTTTTAAAAGTTAATATTTCCTCTAAAATATTCTACGATTACCGTAATCAATAAATTTAATAATGATAATGGCAATAATGTTTTCCAACCCAAGTTCATCAATTGGTCGTAGCGGAAGCGCGGGATTGTCCAGCGTATCCACATGAACACGGAAATGAAAATTAATGTTTTGGTAAAATATGCGCCGAAACCGATTAAGGAAATCAGCCAATGTCCTTCTTGCAAACCAAGCGCGGTATAGAGTTCATTCGCAAACGGAAAATTGTAGCCGCCGAAATAAAATCCTGCCATTACTGCCGATGACACAAACATATTGATATACTCGGCAAACAAAAATAATCCCAATTTGAATGCTGAATATTCGGTGTGATAGCCACCGATTAATTCTGTTTCGCATTCTGCCAAATCAAATGGTGCGCGGTTTGTTTCTGCCAAAGCACAAACGAAGAAAATTAAAAAGCCCAAAGGTTGCCACACCACGTTTGCAAATCCTGCATCTTGCGCTGCAACAATTTCAGCAAAGCTCAACGTTCCGCCTGCCGTGATGATTAAAGCGATGAGCGAAATTCCCATTGCCAATTCGTAGCTAATCATTTGCGCCGAAGAACGGATTGCACTCAATAAAGAATATTTGTTGTTACTTGCCCAGCCGCCAATCATAATGCCGTACACGCCAACGGAACCAACGCTTAGTAAAAAGATAACACCCACGTTTACATCGGCAATTTGTATGGGATAAATGCTGTCGCCTATCATTACAGGCTTTGCCCAGGGAATTAACACACCCGCAATAATTGCCGTTACAATAAACAAACCCGGTGCAAGCACAAACAACACTTTGTTTGACACGCTTGGAATAATTTCTTCTTTAAACAGCATTTTTCCGCCGTCTGCCAAAGGTTGCAAAAGTCCCCATTTGCCCGCGCGGCTTGGTCCCCAACGGTCTTGCAATAAGCCTGCAAATTTACGTTCCCACCATGTAGAGTAAGCCGCAATGCCCAACGACAAAGCAAATATTGCCACACAGATAATTGATTTGTAAATGATAAATTCTATCAGCATTTTATTAATTAGTTAATTTGTTAATTCGGCAATTTGACAATTAATTGGCTCATTGTCTAATCGCCACATTTTCTCATTATTTAAGGTTTCTTATCCAAAGGCATAAAGCCCAAAGCTTTTTGTTGTTTCATCACTTGCACTTTCAGCTCGTTCAAATGATTGTAATGGTTTTGCGAAATCACCGAATGACGGTTTACCTGCGTTGGTCCTTCAATCACCCAATCACTTTTTTGTTTGTGGTCGTAGCGGCAGGAGTTGCAGATGAAACCCGATTTTCCGTCAGGTGTGTCCATAATTTCGTCCCACTCGTCTTTGCGAGCCGTAACGCGCACTACCTCTTCGCCTTTCAGCCACACGCGCACTCTGCCTGAACAAGTAGGGCAATTGCGGTGCGCGTCCACAGGTTTGGTAAACCACACACGTTGTTTAAAGCGGAACGTGTTATCGGTCAGCGCGCCCACAGGACACACATCAATTACGTTTCCTGAAAAATCGTTATCAATTACTTTTTCAATGTAAGTGGAAATTTCTCCCATGTCGCCGCGATGAATTACACCATGCACACGCTCATCGGTAAATTGCTCGGCGGTTTTTACGCAGCGGTAGCAAAGTATGCAGCGGTTCATGTGCAGTTTTATTTTATCGCCGATATCAATCATTTCAAATTCGCGGCGTTTAAATTCGTAGCGCGTTTTTGCAGAGCCGTTTTCATAGCCCAAGTCTTGCAGCTTACATTCGCCCGCCTGGTCGCACACAGGGCAATCCAAAGGGTGATTAATCAATAAAAATTCCACCACGCCTTTGCGCGCTTCCAACACTTCGGGCGACGTGAAGTTTTGCACTTCCATACCATCCATTACCTCCGTGCGGCAGCTTGCCACAGGTTTAGGCATGGGGTTTGGATTTTGCGCGCTGCCTTTGGTAACTTTTACAATGCAGGTGCGGCAGTAGCCTCCGCTTGTTTTGAGTTTGGAATAATAGCACATGGCTGGCGGCGCAACCTGCGCACCAATCATTCGTGCGGCTTGCAGAATGGTAGTACCTTTTGGCACATCAATTTCTATTCCGTCTATGGTTACTTTCATATCTTAAGTCAAAAGTGTTTAAGTCAAAATTTAAAAACTTTAATTTGTACAATATTGTTTTATTAAATCGTCTGCGTCAGGCTTTTCCAATGCTTTTATTCTGCTCCATATTTCGCAGGCTTTTTCTTTTTCATTTAGTTTAAAGTAAACTGTACCCAAGTTATAGAGCGCGTCTATGTCTTTAGGGTTTATTCTAAGACAATAATGAAAATTTTGAGCAGCAAGAGATAATTCATTATTAGTAGTATTCTTTACGCCTATATTGTAATAATCATTGGCTATTTTGCCATATATTTCTTCAATTGAAAGTTTATGGTTGATAGTCCTACCACTAATTAGAAAAGTTAAGGGTAAATTATGATATACCTTTATAGGTTTACCGTCAATTAATGCAGGATTCCATTTTGGCATTAATTTTATAACTCTTACTGCTTCATTATCACAATCATAACAACCAGGCACACCTTTCATTACCTTTATATCGCTTATTTCTCCGCTTTCATTAACTAAAAAATTTAGATAACACCTTCCTTCAAGAGCTTGCTCACGAGCAGATGTTGGATAGTACATATTTTTGCTAATAAACTTACGCATTTCTTGATCTCCACCCGGAAACTCGGTATCCCGATTAAGAGTTGTGTCTTCTTGCGCAAAACAATTCCCAGCGAAAAGAAAAAATAAAAATATGTAGAGGGTGGTTTTCAATTACGCGCTTATTTTATTTAATCTGTTATAATGACTAACGTCTGTAAATTTTTTCTTTCTTGCTATTTCCAAAAATTCATCTTTAAAGTGGCGGATAGCCGCAGCCACGGGCCAAGCCGCTGCCTCACCCAAAGGACAAATGGTTTTACCTTCTATTTTACTTTGAATATCCCACAACAAATCCACATCGCTTTCGTTGGCTGTGCCGTCTAAAAATTTGTGCAGAATTTTTTCCATCCAGCCTGTTCCCTCACGGCATGGCGAGCATTGTCCGCAACTTTCGTGATGATAAAAACGTGTGAACGTAAATAAGTTTTTTACAATGCTCGTGTCTTCGTCCATCACAATAAATCCGCCCGAGCCTAACATCGTGCCTGTTTGAAAACCGCCGTCAGCAAGACTTTCATAGGTCATTAAACGCGGTTCGCCTTTAGCGGTTTTTAAAATTAATTCTGTCGGAAGAATGGGAACAGACGAGCCGCCTGCTACCACCGCTTTCAGTTTTTTGCCGTTGCGAATGCCGCCGCAATATTCATCGCTGAAAATAAATTCTTCAACAGGAACGCCCAGTTCAATTTCGTAAACGCCCGGTTTGTTAATGTGTCCCGAAGCGGAAATTAATTTTGTACCTGTTGATTTTCCGATACCGATTTTGGCGTATTCTTCCCCGCCCATGTTTACAATCGGGCAAACAGCCGCAATGGTTTCCACATTGTTTACAACAGTAGGGCAACCCCACAAGCCCGCTACGGCAGGGAATGGCGGCTTAATGCGCGGATTGCCGCGTTTGCCTTCCAAAGATTCTAATAAAGCCGTTTCTTCGCCGCAAATGTATGCGCCGCCGCCCACTTGCACATGACAGTCGTGAGAAAAATCAGTCCCTAAAATATTTTTTCCTAACCAACCTGCTGCGTAGGCTTCGGCAATGGCTTGTTCCAAAATGCGGGCTACATAAAAGTATTCGCCGCGAATGTAGATGTAAGAAGTTTTTGCACCTAAGGCATAAGACGAAGTAATCATGCCTTCAATCAAGGCATGAGGAATTTTTTCCATGAGGTAGCGGTCTTTAAACGTTCCGGGCTCGCTCTCGTCGGCGTTGCACACCAAGTAACGGGGCACACCTTCGGGTTTTGCCAAAAAACTCCATTTCATTCCCGTTGGGAAACCCGCGCCGCCACGACCGCGCAAGCCCGATTTTTTTACTTCTTCGGTTACCTGGTCGGGTGTCATTGTTTTTAATGCTTTCTCAACCGAAGCATAGCCGCCCTGCGCACGATATACGTCTAACGTATGAATGTTAGGTACTTTGTCGTTGTGTATTAAAAGTTTCTTCATAGCCCCTCCAACCTCCCCAAGGGGGAGGCTTTTAAATTTGTTTATATTAGTTGCTTTTCGTTCATTTTTAGTTTGCCCTTGTTCTGCTCCTCCCCTCTGGGGAGGCTGGGTGGGGCTAAATTGTATTCTTATAATCTAAATCCGTGTAGCTTCTCAAGCGGTTTTCGCTTTTATATTTTTCAATCAAATTATCCACTTTTTCGTAAGTGAGGTTTTCGTGAAAACTTGCGCCGCATTGCAGCATTGGCGCAGTTCCGCAAGAGCCGAGACATTCGGCTACTTTTAAAGTAAACATTCCGTCTTTGGTTGTTTCGCCGACTTTAATGCTTAATTTTTTCTCAATGTATTTTACAATGTCTTCCGCACCGTTGAGCCAACATGAGCTTGTTTGACAAACTTCCAACACGCATTTGCCAACAGGTTGCAAATTGTACATGGTGTAAAACGAAGCCACTTCAAATACTTCAATGGGTTTTATTTTTAAAACGGAAGCTATATAATCCATTGTTTCGGGACTTAACCAGCCGCCGAACTCCGCTTGCGCTATGTGTAACACAGGCAACAGAGCCGATTTTTGTTTTCCTTCGGGATAATGTGAAATAATGGTTTGTACAACTTTCATAGCCTCTTCGCTGAATTTTATTTCAGCGCGCTTTGCCTTGTCAAAATGCTGTACTCCGTGAACTTGACTACTCATTATTATAAATCTTAAATCTAAATTCTTAACTCTTAAATTTTATGCGTCCAACTCTCCTGCAATTACATTCATACTACTCATGGTAATAATCGCATCACTCAACATTGCTCCTTTTATCATTTCGGGATATGCCTGATAATAAATAAAACATGGTCTGCGGAAATGCAAGCGGAATGGAGTTCTGCCGCCGTCGCTGATTAAATAAAATCCTAACTCGCCGTTGCCGCCTTCCACGCAATGATAAATTTCTCCTTTTGGAATATCAGTTTCGCCCATCACAATTTTGAAGTGATAAATCAAGGCTTCCATATTATTATACACTTCTTCTTTAGGCGGCAAAAAGAAATCGGGAATATCCGCGTGCGGAGGTCCCTCAGGTAAATTTTTAATTGCTTGTTTAATGATGCTCAAGGATTCCCACATTTCTTGCTGACGCACCATGAAGCGGTCATACGTGTCGCCTTGTGTACCAACAGGAATAATAAAATCAAAATCCTGATACGATGAATACGGCTTTGCCACGCGCACATCGTAATCCACGCCTGCTGCGCGCAAGTTTGGTCCCGTGAAACTGTAACTCAAAGCCATTTCCGCGCTGATTGGTCCGCAATTTATAGTCCTGTCCATAAAAATACGGTTGCGTTCCAAGAGGCTTGCAAATTCTGTCAATGCTTTAGGAAAACCGTTCAAAAAATTATCAATGTGTTCCCACGTTTTTTTGTCCCACTCTTTGTCAAAGCCACCGATGCGGCAAATATTGGTAGTTAAACGCGCACCGCAAATACTTTCAAAAATATCGTAAATGTGTTCGCGCCATTGAAACAAATACAAGAAACCTGTGGTTGCGCCTGTATCTTGACCAATGATGGTGTTGCAAATAATATGGTCGGCAATGCGCGACAATTCCATAATAATTACGCGTAGATAATCTACACGCTTCGGAATTTCGGCTTTGATGAGTTTTTCAACGGCGGTGTGCCAACCAATGTTGTTGATTGGCGAAGAACAATAATTCAATCGGTCGGTAATTGGCGTAATTTGCGCGTAAGGGCGGCGTTCTGCCAATTTTTCAAACGCGCGGTGAATGTAGCCGAGAGTAGGCACGGCATCACGAATGATTTCGCCGTCCATTTTCAGCACGTTTTGAAAAATGCCGTGCGTGGCGGGGTGCGTTGGTCCCAAATTCAGCGTAGAATATTCTTTCTCTATGCTGTCGGGCGGTGGAACGATTGTATTAGTTTCTTTATTCATCTTATTTAAGATTTATGATTTAAGAATTTGTTCTCGACTTCGCTCGAACTGACAAAGTTCTTAAATCTGACTTCTCACTTCTAAAATTTTATCTTCCAAACATTGCATTGTCTTTGTCTTCGCGGGTTTGGTCTTCCAAAGGATATTCTTTTCTCAACGGAAAAATATCCATTTCATCAACATTCAAAATGCGTTTTAAATTCGGGTGTCCTTTAAATTTCACGCCGAAGAAGTCGTACGTTTCGCGCTCCATCCAGTTTGCGGCAGGATATAAATCCGTTGCAGTCGGGATTTCGGGCTTGTTTATGTCAAAAAATGTTTTCAGGCGCACACGACTATTTTTAGGCATATTGTGCAAGTGATAAATCACGCCCAATTGTTTTTCGTCGGCAGTTTGCATTCCCGTTAAATCGGTGAGAAAATGAAAATTAAATTCTGGCTCTTCTTTCAGGAATTTTAAAACATCGTGAATGTGTTCGGGTTTTATGGTAAATACAGGAAAGTCGTACAACACTTCCGCAGAAACAATGGCTTCAGGGAATTTTTGATTAAGACTTTCGTTTATTTTATTTAGCGTTTCTTCCATTTTTATTTAAGATTTCTGATTTAAGATTTAGATTTCTTGTTCTCGTGCCTCGACTTCGCTCGACATGACAAAAATGTTAAATCTAACTTCTCATTTCTAACTTACTCTATTCCGTAACTTTCCATTAAATGTTTGTACTCAGGCGAATTGCGACGACGACCGCTTTCGTTTTTCGCCAATTCCTGAATTTTCAGGATACCGTCTATAATCTGCTCAGGGCGCGGCGGGCAACCCGGTACATAAACGTCCACAGGAATAATGCGGTCAATGCCCTGCAACACGCTGTAAGTGTCAAAAATGCCGCCTGTGCTGGCACACGCGCCAACGCTCAACACCCAACGCGGCTCTGCCATTTGCTCATATACTTGTCGCAAAATTGGTCCCATTTTTTTGGCGATTGTTCCCATTACCATGAGCAAATCCGCCTGGCGCGGTGAGAAGCTTAAACGTTCCATACCGAAACGCGCTAAATCGTAATGCGAGCCCATAGTTGCCATAAATTCAATACCGCAACACGAGGTAGCGAATGGGAGGGGCCACAAGGAATTGGCACGCGCCATACCGATAACATCGTCTATTTTAGTAGCAAAGAACCCGGGACCTTCAATGCCCGCAGGCGATTTCGCCATTTCTAATTTTGTTTTTTTTGTAATCTCTTTTGACATCTTTAGTTCAATTTACAATTTTGTTATTTACGATTTACGATTGCTTTACTTCAAATTGTCAATTGTAAATCATTCAATCGTCAATTAATTTAGTTTATTCTTCCCACTTCAAAGCCTTTTTAGAAAGCATATAATAAAAGCCAACCAACAATAATGCGATGAAACTGAATACTTCTATCACGCCCAACATTCCCAATTCTTTAAAGTTGGTAGCCCAGGGGTACATAAAAACAACTTCTATGTCAAACAACACAAACAAAATGGCTACCAAAAAATATTTAATGGAAAACGGAACGCGCGCATTGCCCTGCCCTTCAATGCCGCACTCAAAACTTTCTAATTTTACTTTGGTTTTGCGTTTTGGTCCCAGCGCGTGCGTTGCCCACAGCGATACGGCTGCGAAACCCACGGCAATAAGGAGCATGATTAAAATAGGTAAATAATCAATCGGAGAATTTGTACTCATGTGATAATTTTTGAGAATGTAAGATTAGGCATTTTTATATAAATGGTCAAAAATTACTAAGAAAATTAAGGGTTTTTATTAGAAGGAATTTTTTATTGGGTAGCAAAAGTTTTTGTACTTTTCCAAGAAAAACAACATTATGTGGGGAATATTTTTACTCATAATATTTTTACTATACATTCTTGCCTTATTAGGTAGGTTTATTTTTAAAATCCTTTATCTGCGTTTACTTCAACAAACTTTAGAAAAAATTAAACCAGAAAACAGAAAAATATCCCCGCAATTAGTTTGGTTAGAGATTATTCCTGTGTTTGATTTGGCTTGGCAGTTTGTTAATGTAGCTTATATTTCTAATTCTTTAAAAAAAGAATTAGCTGACCGAACGGATTTATTAAAAAAAGAAGAAACTACTTTTGTTCTCGGTCTTGTTACTTGTATTTTATCGTGTACCGCTACTTACCCTATTGTGATTGCTATAGTAAATAATTCACTTTTAAAAAGTATGGTAGATGATATGCTCTATAATAGTATTGCCGCTATGGGAAGTGTTACGTTCTATACTATATATTGGCTGAAAGTAACAGAGTTCAAAAATATGCTCTAAGCATTCCAAAGAATTACTACCTTTGCCTCACTAAATTTTTTTCAAATGACAACAGCATTCATCTTAGGAATTTTAGGTGGTTTGGGCGCACCCGAAATCATCATCATTTTAATCATTGTATTATTATTGTTCGGTGGCAAAAAAATCCCCGAATTAATGAAAGGGCTTGGGCGCGGCGTAAAAGATTTTAAAGAAGCCAGCAAGGGCGAAACAAGCAGCGACGAAGCTGAAAAAAAATAATTTTTAATTGTAGTTTTGAAGCGTTATTCGTTTGCGGATAACGCTTTTGTTGTTTTATAAAATCAGAATTTTTGTGTATCAGTTTTCTAACATTCGTCAATTACAGGCAGATTTAAAATCAGGAAAAACCTCTTGCCAAAGCCTTACCGAACAAGCCATTGCGAGCATTGCTCAAAAAAAGCAGCTCAACGCTTTTTTGGAAGTGTTTGAAAATTCGGCGCGGGAATTAGCGAAAAAAACCGATGAAAAAATAAAAGCGGGAACTGCGGGAAAACTCGCGGGCGTAATTATCGGCTTGAAAGACAATATTTGCTATAAAGGACATAAAGTTTCGGCTTCCTCAAAAATTTTGCAAGGCTTTGAATCTTTGTATTCCGCAACAGTTGTAGAAAAATTATTAGCCGAAGATGCCATTATTATCGGTCGCCTCAACTGCGATGAATTTGCCATGGGCAGCAGCAACGAAAATTCCGCTTACGGAAATGTATTAAATCCATTGGACGAAAAACGTGTGCCCGGCGGTTCTTCGGGTGGCTCGGCGGCGGCTGTGGCTGCTGATTTGTGTCATGTTACGCTTGGTTCTGACACGGGCGGCTCTGTGCGCCAACCCGCTTCGTTTACGGGAACGGTGGGTATTAAACCGACTTACGGTCGCGTGTCGCGTTACGGATTAATTGCTTACTCTTCGTCCTTAGACCAAATCGGACCCATTACCAAAAACGTGGAAGACATGGCTTTGGTGCTGGAAGTGATTAGCGGACACGATAAAAACGATAATACTTCTTCTTCGCAAAAAGTAGAAAATTATTCTGAAGCATTAAAGGAAAACAAAACCTACAAAATTTCTTACATAAAAGAATGTGTAGAAAATGAAGGACTTGACCCCGAAGTAAAAGCGGCGTTTTTAAAACAAATTGAAACGTTGAAATCGCAAGGACACAGCGTTGAAGCAATCTCTTTTCCGTATTTGGAATATTTAGTGCCCACTTATTATGTGATTACTACTGCCGAAGCCTCATCAAACCTTTCACGTTATGCAGGCATACATTACGGCTACCGCAGCCCAAACGCCACCGATTTGGAAAGCACTTACAAAAAATCGCGCAGCGAGGGTTTTGGCAAAGAAGTGAAACGCCGCATTATGTTGGGAACATTTGTGTTGAGCGCGGGTTATTACGATGCTTATTACGCCAAAGGACAAAAAGTGCGCCGCATTATTCACGAAAAAACGCGAGAAATTTTTAAGAACTACGATTTTATTTTAACGCCAAGTACACCGGGTACAGCCTTTGAGTTTGGCAAAAACAGTGCCGACCCCATTAAAATGTATTTGGAAGATATTTTTACCGTGCAAGCACCTTTGGCGGGTATTCCTGCAATATCAGTGCCTTGCGGCATTCACAGCAACGGTATGCCTATGGGTTTGCAATTAATGACGGATTATTTTGAAGAAAGTAAATTGTTGAATTTGGCAGCGAGGGTTAAGGCTTGAATTTTTTCTGCCACATCTGAAAAAAACATCGTCGTCTATTATTCGCTTAGGCTTTATCTCTCTTTATCGGATTTAAGTATCAGTCGTAACGCGCTGTTTTTTGTAACATACGTCCATGCCCAATTAATAAAAATGATGAGTTTGTTTCTGACGGTGAGAATAAGCATTAAGTGGAGAAACATCCAAACCAACCAAGCAAAATATCCTTTAAATCTGATGTAGGGTAAATCAACAACAGCCTTGTTTCTTCCAATGGTAGCCATTGCTCCCAAATCTTTGTATTCATATTCCCGGCAGGGTTTGTTTAAAATAATATGTTTAAGATTTTTAGCCAATAATTTAGCCTGATTTATTGCCACATTGGCAACTTGCGGATGTGCTTTGGGATATTCAGGTGTTGTCATAAAGGCTATATCGCCAACCGCAAAAATGTTTTCAAATCCTTTCACCTTATTAAATCTGTCCACAATAATTCTGTCATTGGCTATCCAAACATCTTGCGGCAAGCCATTTATTTTATTTCCTTTAACACCTGCAGCCCATATCAGGGTAGCTGTCGGGATTGATGTTCCGTTTGACAGAACGGCTACCTTTCCGTCATACTCTTTTACAAAGGTTTCCGTAATTACCTTCACTCCCATTTTCTCCAAATAATCAAGCGATGTTTTGCTTGATTTTTCACTCATGGCACTAAGCGGTTTTTTACTACCTTCTATCAAGTAAACAGAAAATTTTGAGAAATCAATTCCGGGATAATCTTTCGGTAATACATATCGTTTTATTTCGGCAAAAGCCCCAGCTAATTCAACGCCCGTAGGTCCTGCACCAACAATTACCAAATTAAACAATGCTTCCAGCTCGGCTTCATTGGCAGTGAGTATTTTTTCAAAAACAGAAATTATTTGATTGCGTATTGAAATGGCATCATAGGTTGATTTTAATGTGAATGAATGTTTTTCAATGGAAGCATTGTTAAAGAAATTGGTTTTGCAGCCTGTTGCAACAATCAAATAATCATAACCGAGTTCGCCTGTGGAAGTGAATACCTTATTCAGAGTTGGAGAAACTTCAACAACTTCCGCCATTCTTATTTTGATGTTTTCATTTCCTCTGAAAACAAACCTGAACGGGAAAGATATGCTGGAAGGTTCAATTTGAGAGGTGGCAACCTGATAAAACAAAGGCTGAAACTGGTGGTGATTTAGTTTGTCAATTAAGGTGATGTCAAAAAGTTTTGTGTCCAATGCTTTTGCAAGTCCCAGTCCTGCAAAGCCGCCGCCAATTATTACAACTTTCTTTTTCACGGGGCTAACTTACAGTTTTTACAAGTTTAAAAATAAACCTCTGCTTAAAAAATTCATTTTAATTGCTCCAAATCATTTTTTGATGTTTCAAAATCTTTTAATTTTAGCGGCACTTAAATTTTTTCCCTTGAAAGAAGCCAATCAAATACTCTTAGACCTCAAACGCAGAATTTTTAAGCCGGTTTATTTTTTAAGCGGCGAGGAGGCGTATTACATTGACCTCATCAGTGATTACATGGAACACCATGTTTTGGAAGAAGCCGACCGGGAGTTTAATCAAAGTGTGGTGTATGGCAAAGACATTGATTTGGCGGGTGTTTTGGGCTTGGCAAAACAATTTCCCATGATGGGGGAATACAATGTGGTGATTGTAAAAGAAGCACAAAATTTAAAAGAATTAAACAAAAGTGCGGGCGGCGATGATGAAAACAAATCTTCAAAAAGCGGTGCAAGCAATGCTTCGGCACAGTTTTTGGCTTACATCAATAATCCGCAGCCAACTACCATTTTGGTTTTTTGTTTCAAATACAAAACCATTGACAAGCGCAGTGCAGTTGCAAAAGCCCTGCAAAAAAATGCAGTGTATTTTGAGTCGCCGAAGTTGTACGACAACAAAATTCCCGAATGGATAACGGAGTATGTGAAAGAAAAAAATTACACGATTAGCCCCAAAGCGGGTTTTTTAATGTCTGAATTTTTGGGTAACGACCTCAGCAAAATTGCCAACGAAATAAATAAGTTGCTTATCAGTTTGCCCGAAGGAAAAGAAATTACTGTTGATTTAATTCAAGACAACATTGGTATCAGTAAGGATTACAACGTGTTTGAATTGCAAGATGCTTTGGCAAAAAAAGATATTTTAAAAGCCAACCGCATTATCAATTATTTTGCGGCAAATGAAAAAGAACACCCCGCCGTTATGGTGTTGAGTTCGTTGTTTGGGTATTTCAGTAAAATTCTGAAATATCATTTTTTGCCCGACAAGAGCAAATTTGCGGCGGCAGGGGCTTTGGGAGTTAATCCGTATTTTGTGGACGGCTACGCCAAAGCAGCAGCAAATTATAATTCAGGAAAGTTGAAACAAATTTTTTCTTACCTCAAAGAATACGACCTCAAAACCAAAGGCGTGGACAACAGCAGCATCAGTAACGGCGAACTGCTGAAAGAATTGGTGTTTAAAATTTTGCATTAGGCGCAGAGAACAGCACTCCGCAAGATTTTGGGCGTTGACAAAAACAGAGCTTATCCTGCGTAACGGAAGTTTTATTTGCCGTAAATTATATCAGTTGGATTTTTCCTTTTAATGCCTTTTACATTAAAATCTTTGTCAAAGGTAACAATGGTTAAATCGTATTTTTTGGCTACGGAATATTGATAGGCATCATCAAAATCAAGTTTGAGTTTTTGAATATTATCCATAACTTCTAACAATTCAACCGAATTAAGAGAGAGCAATTCAATTTGTGCGTTAATAAATAAGTCATTGATGAATTTTTCGAAAACGGTGTATTTCTTTAATCTTGATAAAATAACACCAATGGAGTGAATTGAAAAATCGCTTACATATAAGGCTTCTGCGGGTGTTATATCAAAAAACTTAGAAGCGGCAGGGGCTTGTTCCTGTTGTAAAAGCGGTTCAAGCCAAACATTTGTATCAACCAAATATTTTATTTTTATCTCCAATTAAGTGCCGATTTTTGCAATTCAACAGATGACATTTTAATGTCTTTTAATCCGCCCGCCCAATCTTGTTTTAACTTTTTAGATTTTTGCACAATTCTTTTGTTTATCAAATAATCCAAATAGTGATTTAATTCCTCTATCATAGCAGGAGTTAAGCTATTGATTTTCGTTTCTACTGTTTTTATTGCCCTCATGATAACAAAAATAATCATTTTCTTTTTACCATTTAACAAATTGCAAAAACGCAATCTCTCGGAAACACAGAGAAAATTTATTTATTTCTGTTATTTCAATTTATCAAAACCGCTTGAAAAGAATGTTTTTAAATCTATTTCCAATGCTTTGGACACTTTAACGAGGCTGGTAAACCGAATATCTTCGCCGCGTTCTATGCGCGAGTAATAGCTAAGCGTGTATCCATTGTCATAGGCAAAAGTTTCTTGGCTGCTGTAACCTTTTTCCTGCCGAAGCTGCTTTATCCTTTTTCCCAACAACTGAACTTCTTTCGGTTTTACCTTTTTAACCTTTGCCATTTTTTTTGAGTAGTTTTTTATTACTCAATTTTATTGGTTTAGCACCAATCATATTAGCATTATATAGTTTAGCATTAATTAGTGCTATTATAATAAAAATTACTACATTAGCCCCCAATAATTTAAAATCAATAAACATGAAGCCGGAAGAAGTTAATCCAAGCAATTTTGAAGTAGAAAAAATTATTTATGATGACGATGAGTTTTCCATTGCTTATGGGCAATGGCACAAAGCCGAACAGGGTTCTAGACATCTCGCCGTTCGCTGGAATGGCGAGGGTGAGGAAAAAGGGTTTCCAACGAGTTTTGGACGCCCTGTTTGGTGTCTTATATCTTCTGATTTAACGGATATTTTTTTAACCGCTCTATTATCATCTCCAAATTCAAATAAAAAGAACATCATTTCTATTTTCAACAAAGAAGAACAATGAAAAAACTAATCACACTATTGGCAATTATGTTTTGCTTAAATGCAAATGCTCAATATGTAATAAACACCATAGCAGGCACAAGCACAGGTGGTTTTAGTGGCGACGGTGGGGTAGCCACAGCGGCGCAATTAATCTTCCCAAGAGATGTAGCTACAGATGCTGCAGGTAATGTATATATTACCGGCAATGGCAGAATACGCAAAGTAAGTACCAACGGCATTATTACTACCATTGCAGGTAATGGTGGGTCGGGCTTTAGTGGCGACGGCGGGGCAGCCACAGCAGCACCATTAGGCAGCACACGCGCTGTAGCCGTAGATGCTGTGGGCAATGTATATATTGCAGAGACTACCCGCATACGCAAAGTAAGCACAAATGGCATTATTACTACCATTGCAGGCATTGGCGGATTTGGCTTTAGTGGAGACGGAGGGCTTGCCACAGCAGCGGCATTAAACTACCCAGGCGGTGTAGCCGTAGATGCTGCAGGCAATGTATATATTGCAGATACTTGGAATAACCGCATACGCAAAGTAAGCACAAACGGCATTATTACTACCATAGCAGGAAGTGGGGCAACAGGGTCTAGTAACGGTGGTTTTAGTGGCGACGGTGGGGCAGCCACAGCAGCACAATTAAATAACCCACACGGTGTAGCCGTAGATGCTGCGGGCAATGTATATATTGCAGATATGGGAAATAACCGCATACGCAAAGTAAGCACTAACGGTATTATTACTACCATAGCAGGTGGTGGTTTGTTGGGCTTTAGCGGAGACGGAGGGCTTGCCACAGTAGCGGGATTAAGTTCCCCAAGCGGTGTAGCTGTGGATGCTGCAGGTAATGTATATATTACCGACAATAACTGCATACGCAAAGTAAGCAGCAACGGCATTATTACCACCATAGCAGGCACAGCAGGCACATGGGGTTTTAGCGGAGACGGAGGGCTTGCCACAGCAGCGCAATTAAACAATCCTGTCGGCGTAGCCGTAGATGCTGTTAATGCCAATGTATATATTGCCGATATGGGTAATCATCGTGTGCGAAAAGTTTATTGCGGCAGTACAGGCAGTGCAGACATTGCGAGTTCGGCTACTGTAATTTGCGCAGGCAATTCGGCAGTGCTCACATTAAGCGGCACAGCTTCGTCTTACACATGGAGTACAGGGCAAACAAGCCCAAGCATTAGTGTAAGTCCTGCCACAAGCAGCACATACAGCTTGTTTAGCTCCTGCAACATAAGCAATCATGTTTCTACTTATACCGCTACGGTTACTATAAATGTAAATCCCCAGCCCAACATTTCGGTAAACAGTCAAAATATCTGCGTGGGCAGTAGTGCCACCATAAGCCCAACAGGCGGTGTATCTTATACGTTAAACAACAATCAAACAGGCACATCGTTTGTGTTAAGCCCCAACTCCCCAACAACGTATTCTGTTACAGGAATTAATAACAACGGCTGTACTAAAACAACAACATTCAGCATTAATTTAAAAGCATTGCCAAGCCTTACGGTATCTGCTATCACCTCGACTGTGTGCATTAACGGTTCGGCAACCTTAATAGCTTTGGGAGCTAATGCTTATACATGGACATCGGCAGGCACAGCAGGCGGCACAGGCAATCTAAGGCTAATAACCCCTGCTTTTACAAGCGCAGGCAATGTGTCTTACAATGCCGCCGTTATTGGCAGAAGCAACAGCACCTCGTGTACAAACACCTTGCAGGAAAGTATTGCTGTTTTGGTAGATGCCTGTACAACAGACACGGTTGGTATTCATAACTATTCGGACATTGCAGGGTTTAAAGTTTATCCGAACCCAAGTTCTGAAATGTTGAATGTTGAATGGGAAATGTTAAATGGAAAAACAGAAGTTGAAATTTATGTATATGATATTTTAGGAAACACCGTCATTCATAACTCATCACTCATAATTAATAACTCTGCGCGTGTGAACGTGCGCGAGCTAAAAAGCGGCATTTATTTTATAAAAATCGGAAATGCGATGAGCAAATTTGTGAAAGAGTAAAAATTGCTTACAAAAACAAAAAGGCTTCCAAATTTGGAAGCCTTTTTTGTTTTATGCTATAAACACTTCGGCAGGAATATCCAAATTGGCATGAAACCATTTGGCTAATTCTAAAGTTAAGGGCTTGCGCTTGTTTAAAAGCGCAGACACATAACCTTTTGTCCCTATCTTCCCTACAAAATCTTTATTCTTTAAGCCTTTTTCTTCCATTTTTATTCTAATGGCTTCAATAGCATCAGGATAAGGAATTGCAAAATGCTCGTCTTCGTATTGCTTAATAAGCAACAAGGCAATTTTTAATTTTTCGCCATCTGCCGAGTTGGGTTTTATTTTTTTGTCAAATTGTTTGTCAATCCAATCCAAATAGGCTTGGTACTCTTTTTTTGTTTTTATGGTTTTCAGTTGCATTATTTTCCTTTTTTAAATTTTATTTCTTCCACATTTATTTTGTTGTACTCGGTATGTGTGCCAAACCATTTTATTTGTACGGCTTTAAACTCAAACACCAAGCGCACTACCAAACGAAAATGATTTCCCATAATGTTAAACACTACTCTGTCGTCGGCTACAATGCTTGCATTGCCGTATTTTTGCTTCAACTCATTAAAGTTTTTAAAATCGCAATTTTCAAACTCGTGATACCATTCGTATAAAGCCGCTGCCGCCACAGGATATTTTTTACAATAATCCAACAAGGTTTTTCGGGCAATGATGTTAAACATTATGCAAATGTAAAAAGTTTTCTATTGGAAAACAAAATTAATGATTTTACTTCCCAAACGCCCTCACCAACTCCTCTAACCCAAGCGCATTTAAACAAAAATCTTTGCTTAACATTCCTTTTCGTGCGGCGCACACGCCAAAATACATATCGTGAAAACCCTCTTTGTGGTGTGCATCGGGATTAATGGAAATTTTTACGCCACGCTCCACGCAATACCAAATCCAACGCCAGTCAATATCCAAGCGGTAGGGGTGCGCGTTCAATTCAATGTGAACTTTGTTTGCGGCGCAAGCATCAATCACTTTTTTGTGATGAATGGGATAACCCTCACGCGCCAAAAGCAAACGCCCTGTGGGGTGTCCGAGAATGGACGTGTAAGGATTTTCAATGGCTTTAATTAAACGTTCGGTTGCTTTTTCTTCGTTCATTTTTAAATTGGAATGAACCGAAGCAACAACAAAATCAAAGGTTTTTAAAATGTCTTCGGGATAATCCAAAGAGCCGTCATTTAAAATATCGCTTTCAATGCCTTTTAAGATTTTAAAATTTTGATAAGCAGCATTTAATGTTTCAATTTCCTGTTGCTGTTCCAAAACACGTTCAATGCTTAAACCCTTTGCATAAGTCGCGCTTTTGGAGTGGTCGCAAATGCCAAAGTATTCGTAGCCCAAGTGTTTGCAATAATCCGCCATTTCTTTAAGCGTGTGCACGCCGTCGCTGTAGGTGCTGTGATTGTGCAAAATGCCTTTTAAATCTTTCAACTCAATTAGCGCAGGAATTTTATTTTCTTTCGCCAATTCAATTTCGTGTAAACCTTCGCGCAATTCGGGTTCAATGTATTGCAATTTTAATTCGGCGTAAATTTCTTGCTGAGAAGAAAATTGTTTTTTGGGCAAAGACGAAAAATGAATATTATTTAAGTGTTCTTGTGCAGATGAAAGCTCAACAAATTTGTAATTAAATTCGTCTGCCTCACAAAAAATATAATTCACAGCAAGCGGAATATTTTTTTCAAAATCATGTTCATTCAAAGTAATTTCTGTGCTTCCAACTAAAATTTCAATGTTGTCAATTACTTCGCATTTGCGCGCTAATTCACCAACGGCGGCGCATTGTAGGTTGTGTTTTTCGGAAATGTGTTGCACCAAACTTAACACCGATTTTTCCAACGAAGCGTAATGAAATTTATTTGCGCTGGCGAGTTTAAACTCAATGTTTTTTTTGACTTGCGCCTGTGTTTTTTCGCCAAAACCTTTGAGTGTAATCAAACGGTTTTCGTTGCAGGCGTAAAGTAATTCGCCAATACTTTCAATATTTAACTCCTGCCAAAGCTGCCGCACTTTTTTTGCACCAAGCCCTTTAATGTCTAACATTTCAATGACACCGTTTGGCGTTTGTGCCCGCAGTTTTTCCAATTCGGAACTTGTGCCTGTGTTAATGAGTTCAATAATTTTTGCGGAGATGCCTTTGCCAATGCCCTCAATGCTTTCAATGTCTTTTTCGCTTTTGCCCTCAAAATCGTAACGCAATTTTGAAAGTTTAAACGCGGCATTTGCGTAGGCTTTTACTTTAAACGGATTTTCCTCATGCAATTCCATGAGTTTGGAAGTGAGTTCAAGTGCGTCAATAATATCGTCGTTGGTCATAGGAGAGCCAAATTTAATAATTTGTACTTTCACGCATTAATTATGACAGGCGTTGTTACAAAATCCACAGGCAGCAAATACCTTGTAAAAGCAAACAACAAAATTTTTGAATGTGTGCTTGTAGGCAAAATTCGTTTGGAGGGAAGAAAAACCACCAATCCCGTTGCCGTTGGCGATATGGTGGACATTGAGCAAGACGAAAACGAAGAAGCAGCTATCACAAAAATTTATCCGCGAAAAAATTACATCATTCGTAAATCCATTAATCTGAGCAAGCAAGCGCAAATTTTGGCAAGCAATTTAGACCAAGCCGTGTTGATTGCTACGCTTGTATCGCCGCGCACAAGTTTGGGTTTTATTGACCGTTTTTTGATAACTGCCGAAGCCTACAACATTCCCGCCAAATTAATTTTTAATAAAAGTGATTTGCTGAACGATGAACTTTTAAACATTCAAAAAGAAATTATTGCGCTTTATACAAATGTTGGCTACGAATGTTTTGAAGTAAGCAGCTATGACAAAACGCAGATTGAAAAATTAAAACCCTTGTTTAAAGACAAAACCACTTTAATTACAGGACATTCGGGCGTTGGGAAATCCACGTTTATCAATGCTTTAGAGCCGAGTTTGAATTTAAAAACAGGTGAAATTTCTTCGGTGCATTTAAAAGGAATGCACACTACCACCTTTGCAGAGTTACATTCGTTAAGTTTCGGCGGCAACATTATTGACACGCCCGGCATAAAAGAATTAGGTTTGGTGGAAATGAAAAAAGAAGAAATCGGACATTACTTTCCTGAAATAAGAGCGCGCATGAACGATTGCAAATTCAATAATTGTCTGCATATAAACGAGCCTAAATGTGCCGTGATTGCTGCCGTAGAAGCCAATGAAATAAGTGAGGAACGTTATCATTCTTATCTTGGCATTTTAAACGGCGAAGAAATGGACTGGAAAGCATGGGAAATTAAGTAAGAAGTTTCAAGTCAAAAGTATTATGCCTGCGTATAAAACAATCATTCAAAAATTTTCAAACAACAAAGAAAAAACAGGTTGGTCGTATGTGGAAATGCCTGTGGATATTTGGAAAAAACTGAAATTGAAAAACAGGCGCGAGTTTCGCGTAAAAGGTTTTTTAGACGATGTAAACGTAGAACGTTTGTCGTGTATGCCGATGAAAGACGGAAATTTTATTATTCCCCTGAATGCAGAGCTAAGAAAAAAACTCGGCAAAAACGAGGGTGCAATGCTCCATTTAAAAATTGAAGTAGATACTTCGCCCGCACTTCAATCAGCGGAATTAATGGAATGTTTAAACGACGATGACATTGCGTTGAAACAATTTAATTCCTTGTTGCTTTCACACCGAAATTATTTTCACCGTTACGTTTATACAGCTAAAGGCGCAGCCACCAAAGCAGGTAGAATTGTAAACGTAATTAACGCCATGCACAAAAAACAAGATTTTGGCGAGATGATGAGAAGTTTGAAGAAGACATAAAAAAGTCCCTCCACTTTGGGGAGGGATTTAGGGTGAAACTTATTTTAATTCTTTCCACCACTGTTTAAATTCTTGATTGGTGTTATTCAAATCTACCAATTCACCGATGACAGGCGTTACCAAAGGAATTTGAGCCGTTTTATTTTTCTCTGAAATTTCGTTTAGTGATGTATCCCAAGCGTGGAGTGCCAATGCAAATTTTGAAGAATGAACAGGAAATAAACATTTTGCATTTAATTCGTTCGCGGCTTTCAGCACATCTTCGGGAAACATGTGAATGGCGCGCCACGCTTCGTGGTATTGTCCGTTGTCAAGAATTACCAAATCAAACGCTTCAAACTTTTTTCCGATGTCTGCAAAGTGTGTGTCGTAACCGCTGTCGCCGCCAACATATATTTTTTTATTTGGTGTTTCAATGATGTACGATAACCACAAGGTATTGTCGCGTGTAAAACTTCTTCCTGAAAAATGCCGTGCAGGTGCTGTGTGCAAACGAATGTCATGTTCCAACGATACTGTTTCGTTCCAGTCTTTTTCAATAATTTTCTTCGCATCGTAACCCCAATGTTCAAAATGTTCGCCCACGCCCAAACCGCAAATAACCAAGTTTGTTTTATTTTTTAATTGCAAAATTGTTTCGTAATCCAAGTGGTCGTAATGGTCGTGAGTGATGAGCAAATAATCAATTTCGGGTAAATCGTTTACGGTATAAATATCGCTACCTTTAAATGAAGTGTTGCTGTTCGGAATGGGCGAAGCGTTGCCGCTAAACACAGGGTCAATTAAAAAACGTTTACCGTTGAGTTGCATAAAGTATGATGAATGTCCGAACCACACCAACACATTGCTGTCAGTCGGAATTTTGAGTAAATCTGTTTTTATGGAAGGAATACTGTCCGTTGGTCTTAGGCGCGGCGATTTTTTAAACAGAAATTTGTATAACACGCCCGACATAGAATAACCTTTGGTGAGAGTGGGCGTAAAATGTATGTTTTGAAATTTTCCGTTTTTGTAATTCGGCGATTTTTGTATTTGCTCCAAACGCTTCCCTGACGGGGCTTTCCCGAATTTAGCCTGACGGATATAAAAAATAGCGGCTACTGCTAAAAGCAAAATGACACTGAATAAAATTATCATGGTTCGTTTTATTATTTTAAAAATTCGGTTCAATTATTTGTTGTTACATTCTTATTAAAACAGTGAAGTCGTAAAATCACTTCTCGATACGCCCTCATTCTTCGGGCTACTCGAAGTGACAGAGGACTTTAAACAACTTCAGTTTCTAAATTTATGCCGCAAAAATACATTCAGCGCAAGCATTCGAACAAGGCGTATTAGGTGAGTTGTAAATGCACGGCGGTGAACAGATAATTTTTGGCGGTGAACGGTAAAAAAAATCCCGATTGAAAATTATTCAATCGGGATTTTGTGAGTTCAATATAAAACGTGTTGTTTACGGACTTACAAACACCGAGCCAACGCCACCGTAAATTCCTGACCGTGCTATTACGGTGGTAGCACCGCTTTTGCCGTCTATTTTTGTTGCCTTAACGCTTGTGGTGGTTTTATTGCTTAGAGTAACCACTTTAAACATATCAGGATACATGGGAATAAAATCTTCGGGAAGCACCCACTCTAAATTACTTGGATTTGGTAAATCAATAAGGAAGTTCGGATTTTTTGCCCTGTATTTATCTCTGTCCACTTTTTGCATTTTGGCTGTAAAGGTTTGTTCGGAAGGACCGGCAGTAGGCGGATTCATTGGATTCATGGGGTCAAACACCATACCGCCAAGCTGAACATGGAACGGTGTAACCATAATAACTGTATCGGGGTTTACAATAATTTCAGCTTGTCCCATAATGCCTTCAGCCGTTACTTTTACATAAGCATTACCAATGGTTAAGGCTTTTACTTTTCCTGTGTTGTTAATAGAAACAGGTATGCCGAACGAAAATCCGTCTTCCTCCAGTTTTTCTTCTACAACGTAGCTGAAAGTAACTTTGTTGGTTACATCTTCGCCTTTGCTGTTATAGGCTTTGGCTTCCATTTGCAACTCTTCGCCGCGAAACAATTCACCCACGGCAGGTTTTACTTCCACGCGCGTTACAGGCAGCGGAATTTCGGGTTCGGCAACAACCAGCACAGGAACATAAATTTCGGAATTTTGTCCGCCGATAGTGGCTTTTACTACAATGGTGGTGTTTCCCGCTTTATGAAACGACACCACACCCGCACTTGAAACGGAAGCAATATTGGCATTGGTGGACGAAAATGAATACGATGTGCTTTGGCTGCCAAGATAAACCACCATAAGCGGAATATCGCCGCCAATCGGCGACCATATAATTGCAGAGGGTACAACACCAAACAGATTGCTTGCACCTTCAATGCTCACAGGCACTTGAGCAGTATAAGTTTTTCCGTTGTGCTGGGCAGAAGCAGAAATAACACCCACGGTTACAGAACTTCCTGCCAAAAAATTAGCACCGCTTATGCTTCCCACATCAGAACTCCACGTTACGTTTGTGGCATTTGTAACTTCGCCCGTTTCCGAAACCAAATGCGCTTTAAGCGGCATTTCTTTCCCCATAGGAACGGCTTGCGCGCCGTTGCTAATCACCAGCACATATTTGGTGTCCGTTGGGTTGCCACCTGTTGTTGAACCTCCTGTGGTGGTGGTAGTCGTTGTTGTAGTTGCGGGCGGAGTTTCCTCTTTTTTCTTACACGAAACAAAAGGTATTCCTATTGCTATTGCTATTCCTGCAAAAGCCATGACGGTTGTTTTGATAATTTTTTTAATTTCCATAATTATATGTTTTAATATTGTTGTGGCAAAAGTGTTGTAAAATAAAAGCAAAACCAAATTTTTTACCCCTACATTGCCCCTACACCGAATAAATACAGTCCCTACATAAAGATGTGGTCTTGTTGATTTTCAACAATATGGTTAAATGGAGCTAAGAAAAACATTCAAATTTTCTTCGCTGTTGAGCTGTAATTTTTGTCGCAAACGGTAGCGGTTCATTTCTACACTTTTTGCCGAAATATTTTGAATAGAAGCAATTTCTTTTGAAGAAAGATTTAAGCGCAGCATGGCACAGAGTTTCTTTTCGTTTTCAGTCAGGCTCGGAAATTTTTCCTGCAATTTCCTGAAAAAATCTTCGTGAATGAGATTGATGTTCATTTCAAAATCTTCGCGCTGTTTATCCAACACCAATTTTGATTCCAATTCACGTTCCAAAGATTTTTTTTGTTGTTCGTCAGTTGCTTCTTTTAAGTTGTTTTTAAAACTTTCCAAAAACTCGTTTTGATTGCTGATGTGAAGTGCCAATTGCGTTAATTCTTTTTTCTTGTACTCCAGTTCCAATTCCACTGCTTTCTTTTTGGCTTGCTCTTGTTCAATGGCGCGTTTTGATTTTGCGCGAATGTGTTTTATCCAGTTAAATAACAACAGCACAATTAACAACGCCACAAAGCCCGACAATGCCCACAGCCATACATACATTTGGTTGGTTTTTTTTAAATACAAAATCTCGGTTTGTTTGTCCCGAATTTCTTTTTGCTTTTTTTCGTTTTCGTACTGCGCTTCCAGCTCATGCACAAGTTTTGTTTTTTCGGCACTCAGCAGCGTGTCTTTCCCTTTGGAATAATGCGTTAAGGCTTCGTAAGCGGCTTTGTAATTTTTATTGTAGGCTTCAAAGTCGGCAAGAAAATAATACACATCTGCCATTTGCCACGCGGCATTTATTTCTTTGGCGGTGCTTAGTGCCGAGTCGTAATACTGGCGCGCTATTTTTGGGTGTTCTTCTGCATAGTGTGTGTTTGCCAAGCCTGTGTATGCCAAAATCAATCCAAACTTTTCGTTGCTTTGTTTCAGCAGAACCACCGATTTATTATAAAATTCTTTGGCATTGCCGTACTGCTCTTTTTGAACGTAAATATCGGCTATGTTGCACAGTTGCTGCGAAACCCCGTCTTTCTTTCCTAAATCTTCAAAAATAGTCAGGGCATTGCCATGTGCAATCAGCGAACTGTCAAACTGAAGCATATTAAAATGCGCCGTGCCTAAACCTTGCCAGCAGTACGCAATAGAAAGGCGGTCGTTTGCTTTTTTAAAACCATGCATGGCTTTTCTGATATAAAATTTTTCTTTCTCATGCTCGCGTTGCGAACCGTACAGCATACCCAAATTGCGCAAATTGGCATTTATGCGTTTTTCGTCTTTTGCCCGTTCTGCCAGGCGCAGAGATTGGTCGTAGAATTTTGCCGTTTTATCAAATTCGCCTTTGTAGTGATTTACCACACCCAAATTATGCAAGGCGTTAATCATGCTTGCCGTGTCTTTAAGCGAAGAAGACATTTGCCAAAGCTGATGAAAATAACTTTCTGCCTGATAGTATTTTCCCTGCGACATATAAATAAGCCCCAAAAGGTTGGTAGCCCCCGAAACTTCGGAAAGTGTGCCGAAAACACGCAATTTTTCAAGCGCAATAAGCGTGTATTCTTCTGCCTGCGGTATTTCGCCTTTGTTGTAATACACCGAAGCAAGCATCTTGTAAGCTAAGGCTTGCCCTCTGCCGTATTTTATTTTTTTAGATTGCTGTTTTGCGGCTTCTGCAAACTGCTGTGCTTTGTCGTAATCGCTGTCAAGGTATGCTTTTGCGCTGTCAAGAAGTTTTAAAACCGCAGCAGTATCGTGTTTGCTGCCTTGTGCATACAAACAGGAAGAACAAAAAATAAAAAAACAAAAAACAGCGTGTTTCATTTTGCGTGAAGCCGAAAATAAGTATTTTTTAGTTTATGGATTTTTTAAAAACAAAAAAGCCCTGCATTTCTGCAAGGCTCTTTAAAAATCAATTTTAAAAATTAATATCTGTAATGCTCAGGTTTGTATGGACCTTCCACTTTTACACCAATGTAATCGGCTTGCTCTTGGTTCAACACGTCCAATTCAACGCCAATTTTTCCTAAGTGTAAACGCGCTACTTTTTCGTCCAAATGTTTTGGCAAGGTGTAAACTTTTTTCTCGTAAGCCGCAGCGTTTGTCCACAATTCCAATTGCGCCAGTGTTTGGTTGGTAAATGAATTACTCATTACAAAACTTGGGTGTCCTGTGGCGCAACCGAGGTTTACCAAACGCCCTTCAGCCAACACAATAATGTCTTTTCCTTTGATTGTGTATTTATCCACTTGCGGTTTAATCACATCTTTGGTTGAGCCGTAGTTTTTGTTCAACCAAGCCATGTCAATTTCTGTATCAAAATGCCCGATGTTACAAACAATAGCGTTATGTTTCATTTTTTCAAAATGGCGACCAACAACGATGTCTTTGTTTCCTGTGGTGGTAACAATAATATCAGCAATGCCAACTACATTATCCATTTTTTGAACTTGATAACCGTCCATTGCCGCTTGCAATGCGCAAATCGGGTCAATTTCAGTAACAATTACACGCACACCTTGCGATGATAACGATTGTGCAGAGCCTTTGCCCACATCGCCGTAACCTGCTACCACAGCCACTTTGCCCGCAAGCATAATGTCTGTTGCGCGACGAATAGCGTCCACCAAACTTTCGCGGCAGCCGTATTTGTTGTCAAATTTTGATTTGGTAACGCTGTCGTTTACGTTAATGGCAGGCAACAATAATGTTCCTTTTGCCATGCGTTCGTACAAGCGGTGAACGCCCGTAGTTGTTTCTTCTGACAAGCCTTTAATGCCCGCAGCCAATTCAGGATATTTGTCAAACACCATGTTGGTTAAGTCGCCGCCGTCGTCCAAAATCATGTTCAAAGGTTGGCGGTCTTCGCCAAACCAAAGTGTTTGTTCAATGCACCAGTCAAACTCTTCGGCGTTCATACCTTTCCAAGCATAAACAGAAATGCCTGCTGCGGCGATAGCTGCTGCGGCGTGGTCTTGCGTTGAGAAAATGTTGCAAGAAGACCAGGTTACTTCCGCGCCTAATTCAACCAAAGTTTCAATTAATACCGCCGTTTGAATGGTCATGTGCAAACAACCCGCAATACGCGCACCTTTCAGAGGTTTGCTTGCGCCGTATTCTTTGCGCAATGCCATTAATCCGGGCATTTCTTCTTCTGCCAATTTAATTTCTTTTCTTCCCCATTCGGCTAAAGACATATCTTTAACCTTGTACTTCACAAATTTTTGTGTTGCTGTTGCCATGTTATTTTTTGTTTTTTATTGATTACTATTTTTTTTAAGGGTTACAAAGATAAGTGATAAGTTTGTAACTCTCAACAATTTGATTTGTGTTTGAAATCAGAGCCATAAACAACGCCATTTCCCTTGCCCTGCTTGATTTGGAAGGTTTTGCCAAAAGCCAAAATTTGCAGAGCAAACGCGAAATAGAAAAAGCAGGTACGTTGTTTCTGCTGAAAAAATTGATGAACGATGAAAATGTTGAATTAACGTATTCCGAAACAAACAAACCTTTTTTAAAACACCGCAGCGAGCACATTTCCATTTCGCACTCTCACGCCAAACTGGCAATTATTGTAAACAGGCAAGAACCCACAGGCATTGACATTGAACTAATCCGCGACAAAGTAAAAAGCATTCAGAATAAATTTTTGAATGAAAACGAAATTGATTTTGCAAACAATAACGTTGAAACCCTTGTTACACTTTGGGCAGCAAAAGAAACGCTTTACAAAATTTACGGACGGAAAAAAATGGAGTTTAAACAACATTTGTTTGTGGAACCGTTTCATTCATCTTCAATTATTGGGAAGATTGAGATAAATGGTTTTAGAAAGAGGTATGAGTTGGTGAAAGAAAAAATTGATGAATATATTTTAGTTTACATGATAAAAGGATTAACCGCATAGGAACATAGTTTGGATAGACTGTTAATGAGCATAGTTTTCACATAGCGAAATATCGCAAAGCGATATTCTATGTTCAGCTAAACATATTTAGTAATAACTATGAAAACTATGTATCTATGTGGTTGAAAAGAAAAGATGAAATTCACCCCCCTCATAAAAAAACTCAACACGTCAAAACGTCCCTTATTCGCGGTGTTGATAGACCCTGATAAATTCAATTTGGATTTAATTCGTTTGGCGAATATATGCAAAGTAGATTGCTTTTTAATTGGCGGAAGTGTGTTGGAAAAAGGCAATGTAAACAAAACAATCATTGCGATTAAAAAAATTTCGTCCATTCCTGTTGTGTTGTTCCCCGGTGATGAAAAGCAACTTTCAAAACATGCTGACGGTTTGTTTTTGCCGAGCTTGCTTTCAGGCAGAAATCCCGATTATTTAATCGGCAAACAAATTTTAATGTCCCCGGTTATTAAACAAATGAAATTGCCACACTTACCAATGGCGTATTTGCTGATAAACGGAAACCGCGCTTCCGCTACGCAAAAAGTAACCAACACTCAGCCGCTTGATGCAAAAAACAAAAAATTAATTCTTCACACGGCTTTGGCTGCCGAGCAGCTCGGTTTCAAATTAATTTATTTGGAAGCGGGAAGTGGCGCAAAAACAAGTGTTCCCAACGCTTTGGTAAAAGAGATTAAAAAAACTGTTTCCATTCCCGTTATTGTTGGCGGCGGCATTGACAGCAAAGCAAAAATGCAAAATGCCCTAAAATCGGGCGCAAATATGATTGTTGTTGGTAATGCGTTAGAAAATAATCCCAATCTGCTTGCGGAATTAAGCGCGTGTTTTACATTTGCGTAAAACTCGCACAATGAAATTAATCGTCATAACCCCGTCAAAAGATGCAGAAGACGAACACGAGCTGATAACAAAAATGTTTGAAAGCGGGCTTACCACGCTGCATTTGCGCAAACCAAAATACTCCACCCGCGAAATGTGCGATTACATTGAGCAAATTCCCGAAGCCTTTCGTAACCGCATTGTGCTGCACTCTCACCATAAATTGGTTTTTAAATACGGTTTAAAAGGCATTCATTTAAGCCGCATACATTTTTCAAAAAAGTTGCGTTACTGGTATGTGCGTGTACGATTAAAAGTACGTTTTTCCGAAACCTCCAAAAGCCGCTCATATATGCGCTTAAAACAAGTGTACGAAAAGGAGGAACAAAATTTTTCTTACTTTTTTTTAGGAACAATGTTTAACAGTTTAACGGGGGATTTTTACGGCGGATTTTACGAAGACGGCGTAATTGCCGCCAACAAAAACGGCGGGAAAAAATTAATTGCCCGCGGCGGAAATTCCCCAAAAACCATTGAAACTGCTGCCAAATGCGGTTTTTACGGCATGGCATTTGGTTCTTATATTTGGGACGCCGAAAAACCGTTTGAAAATTTTTTGCAGGTACTGGCAGAGTTTAAAAAGCATAATATTACGTTGGAATAAATCTATACGCCATAAATTAAGTAACATTGAATAGTGATAATTTTACATTGAACATTTTTGCATACAGATTTTCACTCATACTTATTCAATTATCACTTTTCAATATTTAAAATTGAAACATCATTACTAAGCGTAATAGCCCTCGTGTTCGGCGCGCTGGGCGTGTGGCTCACAATCAAACAAAATATATGGTGCTGGTTTTTTGCGTTGATTTGTGTGATTGCTTCAATCGTTGAATTTTATAATAAGCGTTTGTTTGGCGATATGAGTTTGCAGGTGTTTTATTTTTTTGCAGGCGTGTACGGTTGGGTGTATTGGAAAAAACAACAGAACGAAAAATTTACCGTACAAAAAACACCGCGAACATTTATTCCTGTTTTGCTGATGGCAACACTTGCGCAAAGTGTGTTGTATTATTTTTTGTTGCTTCACTTTAAAGGCGACCAGCCTTTGTTAGACGCGCTGCTCACAGCTTGCAGCCTCACCGCAACTTTTATGATGACAAAAAAATGGGTAGAAAACTGGGCGGCTTGGGTGTTGATTGACGGAACGTATATCTTACTGTACGGCATAAAAGCAATGTGGTTGTTTGCGCTTTTATATTTATTGTTTACAATTATGGCATATTACGGCTGGCAAAAATGGAAGAAAGAAACAATATAAAAAAAATTGCAATCGTTGGTGCAGAAAGCACAGGCAAAACGTGGCTTTGCGAGCATTTGGCAAAACAGTACAATACAGTTTTTGTTCCTGAATATGCCCGCGAGTATTTTGATAATGCAGACATAAATAATTACGGTTTGGAAGACCTCATCACCATTGCAAAAAAACAAATGGACTTGGAAAATGATATGATTAAATGTGCCAACAAATTTTTGTTTTGCGATACCACACTCATCACCTTAAAAATTTGGGCAGAATTAGAGTTTGGAAAAATTCCCGCCTTTATTGAGGAGCAATTATCAAAACAAGATTACGATTATTATTTCATCACCAACAACGCTGTGGCTTGGACACCCGACCCGCAGCGACAAAACAAACACCCCCGCAATTTGCTTTTTAAACTCAACGAAACGGAAGTGCAAAAATCAAACATTCCTTATGCTGTTGTTTCAGGGAAAGAGGAAGGTTTGAAAGAGGCGGTTGAGGTAATAAATGGAATTTAATTTCTATTTTTGTTTTTCAATGAGAAGCGTTACATATATTTCAATCGGAATTATTTGTGTTTTATTTTTCTCGCAAGCAGATTGTAAAAAGAAAGAATGTCATAATAAACTTGTTATTTACAACAAGGATAGTGTTCCTGTTATTTTAGGGCACAAACAGGATTTTAGAAATAACAAATGTAACATAGGTGGTATAACAACTATAAACGCGGGAGATAGTTACACAATAACTCGCACAAATTCAGGGAAAAGGTTTTGTTGGGAAAATAGTGGAGAAACAGAAGATTTTTACATTATAGATGCCAACCACTACAATGAGCCGACTGTCCATTATTCATGCGACTCTATTGAGTATAAAAACAAAATCTTAAAACACTATGTCTTAACGGCAGACGATATAAAGAAAAATAATTTTACAATTACATATCCTTAATATTTTAAAATTATGAAAAAACACATACTATTATTTGGCATTAGCATTTTGTTATTTAGTTGTGGTAAAAAACCAACCGCCGACTTTACATGGTCGCCACAAAATCCGAAAGCAGGGCAAGAAATGCAATTTACTAACCAATCAACCGATGCAAAGAAGTATGATTGGAATTTAGGCAATATGAAAATTAGCAGCGAAGCCAATCCGAAAAACACTTACGATAATGCGGGCAACTACATTATAGATTTAACTGCTCGCAATGGAATGAAGTCAAATACAAAGACGGTTACAATTACCGTTGTTCCATAGAACTACTTTCAACTTATAACTTAATTCCTCCCATTTCACAAATCTTCTCAAACTCCGCTTCCGTTACTTTTCCTACACTCAATCTTCCCAAGCGCACCAAAACCATGTGTTTATACCCTCTGCGCAGATAATTATTTTTTTGTGAATTAGCTATGATGAAAGTCATAGAAAGAAGATGATTAAGGTCATAAAGAAAAAGTGGCATTATCCTTTCTTTTGTACACAAATTAATAGAATTATGAAAAACACATCTGAACACACTTTCCACATTCCCGTTATGGGACTGGGATTTACCATTGATACACCCGTAAAAGTTGCCCGTTTCGGAATTTCATCGGCTGTCTCCATAATTCAGGACGTGCTGGTAGAGCAGATGCGTGAATTTTATTGTAAAAAATCAGGAGAGGAATATAGCCATATCCCCATTGACGACATCGACCACAGGGCGAAAAGAGTATCTGCCTATCTTAACCTGATGCAGCGCATGGTAGATAAACAGGTAGAAAAAATGAAACACGAAGCCTTTGAGGAGGGAAACGATATTGTAAAATACTTTCAGCTTCTTCCTGAAAGCTCGTCTGTAAAACAACTCTATTTGGAAATGATGAGGTTGGAAGGCGATGCCAAGGAATTTATTCAAAAACAGCTGCGAAAAAAAATTGTGCCGGGTACTATTGATGTAAACATTATGACCAAGATTGACAACCTGAATTATTCAAAAGACGGGGAGCTTCTGCCCGTTGAATATTCAGATGCTTTGTCTGCCTTACGCGGGTTTGCCAACAGCAACCTGAGTTCTTCCATTATTTTTTCGGCAGGGTTAAATCCCCGTCTGTTTGCTTTTCTTGAAAACATGAGCGATTTTTTTCCTGATGAAAACGGAAACATTAAGAAAAAAATTATTCTGAAAGTCAGCGATTACCGCTCTGCCATTATTCAGGGAAAATTTTTGGCTAAAAAAGGATTATGGGTTTCCGAATTTCGTATTGAGTCGGGCTTAAACTGTGGCGGACACGCATTCCCCACAGAAGGCTATTTGCTTGGACCGATACTGGAAGAATTTAAAACCAAAAAACAGGCATTAACAAAAGAACTGATTGAACTGTGTAATCATGCCCTGCAAACTAAAAATCGCGCGGTGCTGCCCGAAACTCCCGAAATTCGTATTACCGTTCAGGGCGGCATTGGCACAACACACGAAGACAAATTTTTAAAGGAATATTACAACGTAGATGCAACAGGGTGGGGAAGCCCGTTTTTGTTAGTGCCCGAAGCTACCAATGTTGATGAAAAAACGTTGAGAGAACTTGCCAATGCCAAGCAGAACGATTACTATTTGAGCCATGCCTCACCGCTCGGAATTCCTTTTAATAATTTCAGGCGAAGCTCTTCGGAAGAACAAAGAAAAATGCGTATCAAAAAAAACAGACCGGGCAGCCCTTGTTACAAAAAGTACCTTGCATTTAACACAGAGTTTACAGAAAAACCTGTTTGCACCGCATCAAGAGAATACCAAGATAAAAAACTGAAAACCTTGTTAGCCGATACATCGTTATCCAAAGAAAAAATAGCCGAGCGGTACAATGAAATTATTGAAAAAGATTGCCTGTGCGAGGGGCTTGCTGCGCCTGCATTACTTAAAAATAATATTAAAGACCCGCATCGCTTGGAGGCGGTTACTATTTGCCCCGGACCTAACCTTGCTTATTTTTCCGGAGTTTTTTCTTTGGAGGACATGGTGAGCCACATCTACGGTCGTTTAAATATTTTAAACCCCTTGTATCGTCCGCACATATTTATTAATGAGCTTAAAATGTATGTGGATTATTTAAAAAAAGAGTTAGATAAAAATTTGGAGGCATTGAATGAAAAGCAGGCTAAATATTTTTCTTCTTTTAAAGCAAACCTTTTGCAGGGAATAGAATACTATAAAAATCTTTTACCAAAAATGACTGATGAGGCAGATGAATTTAAAAAGAAAATGAAAGAGGAAATAGAAGCCCTGAAATCAATGTTGAGTTCCGGTACACAGGCATTAGCGTAAACGTATTTTACGCCGAAGTGCTGAAAATTTGAGATTGCGGCAGGTTTTGCCACAATCTTGCATCAAATGCCATACAAATATTTCTTAAAAAAGCTCTGCCTTTTGTTGTTACCGTTAAGCGGTAAGGTTCAAGGCTGAGCAAATTATCCTTTTCCATTTCCGTTAGTCGTTCCAAAGCCTTATACAGTTCATGGCATTGTTCTTTTTCATCAGCCCATGAGGTTTGAAAACGGGTTATGATGTTGAGGATATGTTTTCTGAGTATCAGGTCTTCTTCGGTTAAAATATGTCCTTTAAAAATCGGAAACTCTTCTTTTTTTATCAGGGCTTCATACTCCTCTACCTTTTTCACGTTTTGCATAAAACCGTTCCATGTATCGCTGATAGACGAAACACCCAGCCCAATCATCAGCCTTGTATAGTTATGGGTGTAGCCCATAAAATTTCGGTGCAGGTTTTTTGCAAGAGCAGCTTTGTACAGCGAATCGCTTTTTAATGAAAAATGGTCCATGCCTATTTCTTCGTAGCCCGCTTCTTTTAACATATCTCTGCCTGTTTCGTACAAAATCCGTTTTTCTGTATCCACCGGCACATCGGCATCGGTAAATTTCCGTTGCCCCGGCTTTACCCACGGCACATGCGCATAACTGTAAAATGCAATTCTGTCGGGCTTTAGCTGCTTCACTTGTTTAATGGTATCACTTACGCTGTTTTTTGTTTGCAAGGGCAAGCCGTATATCAGGTCAAAGTTTATGGAAGTGTAACCAATTTGCCTGCACGCCTTCACACTATCCTGCACCTGTTGGTAGGTTTGCATTCGGTTAATAATTTCCTGCACTTTAGGGTCAAAATCCTGAATACCGAAACTTACCCGCCTGAAACCTAATTCATACAAACTTTGTAAATGGCTGCTTGTGGTATTGTTCGGGTGGGCTTCAAAACTAAATTCGGCATCGCTGCTTATGTGTGAGGGTGCAAGTATGCCTTCAATCAGCAATTTTAAATTTTCCGAACTGAAAAACGTGGGCGTTCCTCCTCCCAAATGAATTTCTTTAATTTTTGGTCTGTCTTTAAATACTGCCAAATACATTGCCCACTCCTTTAAAACAGCTTCTATGTATGGCATTTCAACCTTGTGGTTAATGGTAATGCGTGTATTACAGGCACAGTAGGTGCAAAGGCTTTCGCAAAACGGAAGATGAATGTATAAACTGATACCGTCTTTATGGTTGCTTTCATCAAAAGAAGTTTTTACGGTACTCAGCCATTCTTCCTGAGCAGGAGGTTTCACATTCCAGTAAGGCACTGTCGGGTAGCTGGTATATCGGGGCGAAGAAACGTTGTATTTGCTAATCAAATTTTCCATACTGCTTAATTATTGTTTTTGGCATACAAGATTGAGGGTTTCCCACACACAAAGGAAAGAAAGAAAGTTGTCAAAACAAATGACTTTTGTCAGTAATCCGAAAGAAAAAGAGTATAGGAATTGTTAATTTTCTTATACACGCTAAAAAATGCTTACTTTTGCGCCTCTTAAAAAATCAGTAAAGTAATGAATATCACAAAACAAGATATTGACAAATTGAATGCGGAAATCACCATTTCCCTTACGCCAACCGATTACGAAACTCAGGTGAACGACGGCATTAAAAAAGTGCAAAAACAAGCCTCTATGCCGGGCTTTCGTCCGGGGAAAGTGCCTGCAGGTTTAATTAAAAAACAATACGGCACACAAATTATGGTGGACGAAATAAACAAACTCTTAAACGACAGCATTTACAAATACATTGAAGAAAATAAATTGGATATTCTGGGAAATCCTTTGCCTAAAAACCAAACAGCCATTGATTTTACCGCTCAAAAAGATTTTGACTTTGTGTATGAACTTGGTTTAGCACCGCAGTTTGATGTGAAACTGGACAACAAAAATACCTTTACTTACAAAACCGTAAAAGTTGATGACGAACTCGTAAACAAATATGTGAGCGATGTGCGCCGCAATTACGGAAAGCCTGTAAGCCCCGAAGTGTCGGGCGAAAAAGATGTGTTGTTTGTGGATATTAACGAGTTGGACGAAACAGGTGCAATTAAAGCAGGCGGCATTTACAAAAGCACCAGCCTGAGTTATGAGCGCGTGAAAAACGAAAACGCCAAAGCAAAATTGTTGGGCTTAAAACGCGAAGACAAATTGGTGATTAACATTAACGATTTGTACGAAACAAGCGTTGATAAAAGTGTTTCACTCGGCATTGAAAAAGATGTGGCTGAAAGCAACAACAGTAATTTGCAACTGACCGTAAAAAATATTTCTCGCTTGGAAGATGCCGAATTGAATCAGGAATTGTTTGACCGCGTGTATGGCGAAGGCAAAATAACCAGCGAAGAAGAATTTAAAAACAAAATTCGCGAAGAACTGAGTTTGATGTTTAACGTTGATGCCGACCGTTTTTTGAAAACAGAAGTGGAAAAGAAATTGGTTGAGAAAGCTAATTTGCAGTTACCCGACGAATTTTTGAAACGTTGGTTAGCCGTAGTAAACGAAAAACCCGTTACGCCCGAAGAGTTGGAAAACGAATATCCGAACTACGCAAAAGCCATGCAATGGCGTTTGATTGAAAATAAAATTATTAAAGACAATCAAATTCAGGTGCAAGCCGATGAAGCCAAAAACGAAGCAAAAGCCTTTATTCTTAGCGAATACGCACGTTACGGACAAACACCAAACGCAGAAGATTTGGAAAAAATAACCAACGATTTATTGAAAAACGAAAAAGATTCGCAACGCATTTTTGAAAATCTTTACACCAAAAAAGTGCTTGACCTCATCAAAGAAAAATGCACACTTGAGAAAAAAGAAGTGAGCTACGATGAGTTTTTTAAGAATAACTAAAAAATAAAAAAGCCTTTCAAAATTTTGAAAGGCTTTTTTGTTAAAATTATTCGTGGCTCATTAACTTCCGCAGGCTTCGCAATCTTCGGGATTATCAAGGCTGCAAGACAGTTGCGCTTGTTGTTCTTCTTCTGTCCATTGCGATTGTTTTTCCTCGTGTTTTAATATGTGGCTTTGCCCTCTGTCCACCAGTAGCTGGTCTTCGTTGCCCAACACAAAAGTTGGTTGTTGCAAGGCTTCTTTATCCACGGTAAATTTAATCGCATCAGCTGCTGCTTTGGTGCGCAGGTAATACATACCTGTTTTCAAACCTTTTTTCCAGGCGTAAAAATGCGCGCTGCTCATTTTCGCAAAGTTGGCATCTTGAATAAACAAGTTCATGGATTGCGATTGGTCAATAAACGCGCCGCGGTCGGCTGCCATGTCAATAATGGTACGCTGTTTAATTTCCCAAACGGTTTTGTAAAGTTCTTTAATGTTTTGAGGAATTTCAGCAATGTTTTGTACTGAGCCATTGGCGGCAATAATTTTGTTTTTTAAACCTTCGTTCCAAATGCCGAGTTTCACCAAATCGCGCAATAAATGTTTGTTTACTACCACAAATTCTCCGCTCAATACGCGGCGGGTGTAAATGTTGCTTGTGTACGGCTCAAAACATTCGTTGTTGCCCAAAATTTGCGAAGTAGAAGCAGTAGGCATGGGGGCTAACAACAAGCTGTTGCGCACACCGTATTTCAAAATTTCTTCACGCAAAATGTCCCATTCCCAACGCGGACTTGGTGTTACGTTCCACATATCCTGCTGAAAAATGCCTTTTGAAATCGGCGAGCCTGCATACGTTTCATACGCACCTTCGGCTTTTGCCAAATCTTTACTTGCCGTTAAAGCAGCAAAATAAATGGTTTCAAAAACTTCTGAATTTAATTTTTTTGCTTCTTCGCTTTCAAAGGGATAACGCATTAAAATAAACGCATCAGCCAAACCTTGCACACCTAAACCAATCGGGCGGTGGCGCATATTGCTGTTTCGCGCTTCAGGAATTGGGTAATAATTACGGTCAATAATTTTGTTGAGGTTGAGCGTAGCTTGGTAAGTAATTTCAAATAATTTGTCGTGGTCAAACGTACCTGCTTTTTCGTCAACAAAACGCGGCAAAGCAATAGATGCCAAATTACAAACGGCAACTTCGTCTTTGCTTGTGTATTCAATAATTTCGGTACACAGGTTGGACGATTTAATGGTTCCTAAATTTTGTTGGTTTGATTTTGAATTTGCCGCATCTTTAAACAACATATACGGATTTCCTGTTTCAATCTGCGCATCAATAATGGCAGCCCACAACTCGCGTGCTTTTACCTGACGGCGGAATTTCCCTTGTTCTTCGTAAGAAGTATAAAGTTTTTCAAATGCTTCGCTGTGGCAATCGCTCAAACCCGGACACTCGTTAGGGTCCATTAAACTCCACATACCTTCTTCTTCCACACGTTTCATAAACAAATCAGGAATCCAAAGTGCGGCAAACAAATCGCGGGCGCGCATCTCTTCTTTTCCGTGATTTTTGCGAATGTCTAAAAATTCGTACACGTCAGCGTGCCAAGGTTCAAGATAAACAGCGATAGAGCCTTTGCGTTTTCCGCCGCCCTGGTCAACGTAACGCGCGGTTTCGTTATACACTTTCAACATCGGAATAATGCCGTTTGAAGTGCCGTTAGTTCCTTTAATATATGAACCTGTTGCGCGAACATTGTGAATACTCAACCCGATGCCGCCCGCGCTTTGCGAAATCTTGGCACATTGTTTTAAAGTGTCGTAAATGCCGTCAATGCTGTCTTCTTTTATCTGAAGTAAGAAGCAAGAACTCATTTGCGGTTTTGGCGTACCTGCGTTAAATAAAGTTGGTGTGGCATGTGTAAACCAGCGTTCGCTCATTAAATTATATGTTTTAATGGCTGATTCAATATCGTTTTTGTGAATGCCCACGGCAACGCGCATGAGCATGTGTTGCGGACGTTCGGCAATTTTTCCGTTCATTTTTAAAAGGTATGAACGCTCCAAGGTTTTAAATCCAAAATAATCGTAACCGAAATCGCGGTCGTAAATAATAGACGAGTCTAAAATTTGCGCGTTGTCCATAACGATTTTGTAAACATCTTCGGCAATTAAACCTGCTTTCAAACCATTTTTCGGGTCAATGTAATCATGCAAAGCCTCTACGGTTTTTGAGAACGATTTAATGGTGTTTTTGTGCAGGTTACTCACTGCAATGCGCGAAGCCAACTGTGCATAGTCGGGGTGGCGCACCGTGAGCGAAGCCGCTGTTTCGGCAGCAAGGTTATCTAAATCAACGGTGGTTACACCGTCATAAACACCGTCAATCACTTTCTTTGCCACAAGAATAGGGTCAACGTGTGCGGGTTCGAGCCCATAGCTCAATTTTTGAATGCGGGCGGTAATCTTATCAAATTTTACCGATTCTTTAGTGCCGTCTCTTTTAATTACAAACATACGCCTTTGGTTTTTTTTAGTTTTTGAGTAATGTAAATTGTACCGTACAAGGTACTTTCAATATTTTCTGTTTTTGTTTTAAGTCTTTTTAATGTTTCAACAAACTGTCGGTTAATTTTATTTTCCTGATTTTTAGCAGGTTTAAATCCTTTTGCAAGATTTCGGCTTACCGCAATTTAAAAGTTCGGGAAAGAGATGAACGTTAAATCTTAGAAATCTTCGTCTAAGCTAAACGCATTGTTCTCTTCGTTTTTGTTCATCACACCCGCTTTTTGATATTCGCCCACGCGCTTTTCAAAAAAGTTGGTTTTGCCCTGTAAAGAAATCATTTCCATAAAGTCAAACGGATTTGAGGCATTGTAAAATTTGCCGCAACCCAAAGCCACCAACAGGCGGTCGGCAACAAATTCAATGTACTGGCACATTAAATCCGAGTTCATGCCAATCAGTTTTACAGGAATAGCGTCCACCACAAATTTCTTTTCAATAGAAACGGCATCGGTAATAATTTTGGTTACCTGCTCTTTCGGCAATTGGTTTTTAACGTGCTGCGTGTAAAGTAAGCAGGCAAAATCACAATGCAAGCCTTCATCGCGGCTTATTAATTCATTGCTGAACGTTAAGCCCGGCATCAAGCCGCGTTTTTTTAACCAAAAAATAGAACAGAAAGAACCTGAAAAGAAAATACCTTCCACCGCTGCAAAGGCAATGAGGCGTTCGGCAAACGAGCCGTTGTTAATCCAGCGCAACGCCCATTCTGCTTTTTCGCCTACGGCAGGCACGGTGTCCACCGCATTGAGCAAATGGTCTTTTTCAACGGGGTCTTTTATATAAGTGTCTATTAATAAAGAGTAAGTTTCCGAGTGAATATTTTCCATCATTATTTGGAAGCCGTAAAAACAGCGGGCTTCGGGATATTGCACTTCATTTAAAAAGTTGATTGCCAAATTTTCGTTTACAATGCCGTCGCTGGCAGCAAAAAATGCCAACACATGTTTAATAAAATGACGTTCGTTGTCATTCAGTTTGCTGCCCCAATCCGTTAAGTCAGAAGCCAAATCAATTTCCTCTGCCGTCCAAAAACTTGCTTCGGCTTTTTTATAAAATTCCCATATATCTTTATACTTAATAGGAAATAAAACAAAACGGTTTTTGTTTTCGGCGAGTATTGGTTCAGGCATCATAAATTATTTTTTTTAAGGTTAATAACTAAACAAGTGATTTACTTTTTGGGAGAAATCGTGTTTGCAAATAAATGGTAAAATATTCAGCAAGGGTATTAAATTCAATTAACACCCTGCCAAAGTTTTAAACAGCCCAATCCGCGCGGCAAGCGGTTCTTAGAGATAATAAGATTGATTTACAGTAAAATAATAATTACTAATAAAAAATTGGAAAAGCGGTTTTGCGAAGTGAAAATTATTTTTAATACAGGGTGAAAAAACTGTTTAAATTTTATTTCATCTTTTTGTTACGCGGTGTCTGTTACTTCGGGTAGCCCGAAGAATGAGGGCGTATCGAGAAGTGAATTTCGTTGTTACTGTAAAGGCTTACTTAACTTACTTCAACTTAATGCACACATTTTTCGGTTCGGTGAAAAAGTCAAAGGCTTCAAAGCCTCCTTCGCGCCCCACGCCGCTTGCTTTCACACCGCCAAAGGGTGTACGCAAATCGCGCATGAGCCAGCAGTTAATCCACACAATGCCCGCGTGAATATTGGCAGCCATGCGGTGCGCGCGTGTTAAATGTTCTGTCCAAACGGTGCTTGCCAAACCATACACCACAGAATTTGCCATGCTTAAAACTTCTTCTTCGGTATCAAAGGGCATTATGGTAACCACAGGTCCAAAAATTTCTTCCTGATTTGTTCTGCAATTGTAAGGCAAACCTTCTATCACGGTTGGTTCAATGTAATAGCCTTCGGCAAATTCACCCTCTAAAATTTTTCGTTTGCCCCCGCACAAAATTTTTCCGCCTTCTTTTTGGGCTAATTCAATATAACTCAACACTTTTTCCATGTGAGGTTTTGAAACCACTGCACCCACACGGGTTTTATCGTCAAGCGGTGCGCCCACAACTAATTTTTTTGTCAGTGCTACAAAATCGTTTTTAAATTTTTCATACAAACCACGCTCCACAAAAATGCGCGAACCGCACAAACAAATTTGCCCCTGATTTTGAAACGAAGAATTAATGGTGGTGTGCAACATTTTTTCGTAATCGCAATCGGCAAAAATGATGTTTGGATTTTTTCCGCCCAACTCTAAGGATAATTTTTTAAACATGGGCGCGGCAATGCTTGCAATTTGCTTGCCCGTTACCGTTCCACCCGTAAAAGAAATTAAAGGAATGTTTTTGTGGCTTACAATCGCGTTACCCACTTTTCCGCCCAAGCCGTGAACAATGTTTAACACGCCTTTAGGCAAACCTGCTTCCATACAAATTTCAGAAAGTAAATAAGCAGTCATCGGCGTAATTTCGCTTGGCTTAGCAACTACCGTGCAGCCGGCAGCCAAGGCAGGCGCAATTTTCCATGTGAATAAATACAAAGGCAAATTCCATGGCGAAATGCAACCTGCCACGCCAACAGCTTGGCGCAAGGTGTAGTTAATGGCACTGTCTTCCATGCTGTGCGCATGAGCAGCGTAATGCAAAATGCCTGTGCCGTAAAAATTAAAATTATGCGCCGCACGCGGAATATCAACTAATTTGGCAAGTTTCAGAGGCTTGCCGTTATCTAAACTTTCGGCGAGCGCGAGCTTGTCCAAGTTTTTTTCAATAAGTTCGGCAATTTTCAACAGGTATTTTGAGCGCACATCTTTGGGTGTATTGCTCCATTCATGAAAAGCTGCATTGGCGGCGGAGTATGCCAACTCTACATCTTGCTCATCGCTGTCGGGAATGTAAGAATAAACGTTTCCGCGCGAAGGGTCGTAATTATCTATATAGTTTTTTGAAATGGGTTCAACGAGTTCACCGTTGATATAATTTTTAATGTATTGCATGGTTCAATTTTTTTTGAAAGATAAAAATACAATTTAGTAACCCAGAACTTCCCGCACTTGCTTCAATTTTTCATTCGCCAGTTTTGCGGCTTTGCTTTCGCCAAGCGCGAGTTCTTTTTCAAGCACATCTTGGTTTTGCATTAAGCGGCTGTACGCTTCGCGCTGCGTTTTGTATGTATCCAAAATCAGTTCAAACAAAGCCGTTTTTGCATGACCGTAACCAAAACCGCCTTTCAAGTAATTTTGGCGCATAGTTTCGCTTTGCTCTGTGCTTGCTATCAGTTGATACAATTTAAAGGTATTATCCGTATCGGGTGTTTTTGGTTCTTCCAGCGTTTTGCTGTCGCTCACAATGCTCATCACCACTTTTTTCAGTTCTTTTTCAGGCAGAAAAATATTAATGAAGTTGTTGTACGACTTGCTCATTTTTTGTCCGTCCGTTCCGGGAACAATCATTACGCGCTCATCGGTAAGGGCTTGCGGTACAACAAAAATTTCTTTCTGCATTTTGTGATTACAGGCTTTGGCAATATCAGCCGCCATTTCCAAATGCTGCATTTGGTCTTTGCCTACAGGCACAAATTGCGCATCATACAGCAAAATATCTGCCGCCATTAACACGGGGTAAGTAAACAAACCTGCATTTACATCACTCAAACGTTCGCTTTTATCTTTGAATGAATGTGCATTTGCCAGCATGGGGTAGGGGGTAAAGCAGTTCAAATACCAGGTCAGTTCCGTTACCTGTGGCACGCGGCTTTGGCGGTAAAACACGGTTTTTTGCGTATCCAAACCAAAGGCTAACCAAGTGGCGGCAACGGCTTTGGTGCTTTCGCGAATAAAATCAGCTTCCTTTCTGCTTGTTAAGGTGTGCAGGTCGGCAATAAAAAACAAACTTTCGTTTTTTTCGTTTTTGCTTAACTCAATTGCCGGAACGATTGCGCCTAAAAGGTTTCCGAGATGCGGAACATTGGTGCTTTGTAATCCTGTTAAAATGCGTGCCATAATTTTTTTGTGAGAGCAAAGGTAAGAAACTGTTTAGGTTTTTATTCCTGCAAAATTCTAAGCAAATCATCATTTATGTAAAAAACCTCTCTGCCCTCAACCTGCGCAGAAAGTACACCAAGTTCGGCAAGTTGCTGCATATATTTGGTAAGTGTGGTTCGGCTTGTTGCACCGCTGATTTCGCCTACTAATTTTTGTTTTATGTATGGCTGCGAAAACAAGGCTTGATTGAGTTCGTAAGAATACCATTTCAGTTTTTTTTGTGCGTGTTTGTGTGTGGCTTCCATTTGTGCCAGTATTTCGTCAATTTTTTGGTTGCTGTGCTGTGCGGTGGCTTCTACCGCATTCAGCATAAACAAAAGCCAGGGTTTCCATGCGCCACGCTGCGTAACACCTGCCAAACGGTGATAATAATCGTCTTTGTGCATAATAATGTATTTGCTCAAATACAGCACAGGGTGCGACAGCAATTTTTGATGAACCAAATACAGCAAATTTAAAATTCTGCCTGTACGTCCGTTGCCGTCGGTAAAAGGGTGTATGGCTTCAAACTGATAATGCGCAACAGCCATTTTAAGCAAAGGGTCAAACGCGGTGTTGTTGTTTAAAAACTCAAACAGGTTGTTTAATTTTTTTTCTACAATGCCTGCGCCACGAGGTGGCGTGTATATAATTTCTCCCGACTTAAACTCGCTTTGTCCGCGTTTAATAGTTACCTGTGATTGTTGCGGACGAATGCCTTGCCGGGTGTTTTTTACCTGCTGAAATATTTTTACGGCAATGCTTTTGTCAAACGTTTTCTTTTTTGAAAGTGCTGTGTAGCCGCTCCACAATGCCTCGCGGTAGCGCAGCACTTCTTTGGTGGCAGGGTTTGCAGTTTCTTCTTTTACGGTATCGCTCACGGCTTTATACAATTCATCTTCGGTAGTAAAAATATTTTCAATGGCGGTAGAACTTTGCGCTTCCTGCAATGAAATGGTGTTTATCAGCATCAGCGGGTTTGGCATTCGCAATACGTTTTTGTTTAGTTCAGCCAAAGCACGCGAAGCCAAGCCCCATTTCAGTAAAACTTCTTTATCAATAATGCTTTCCGAGGGCGGCAACTCCGGCAAATTGTTGTAAGGAACGTTTCGGTCGTATTTGATATTTTTTGATGTGTTCATTTTTTATTAAAAATTGGACAGATAGCAAAAATATGTCCATTTTTTGGAACAAAAAAATTAAATGTTCACTTTTTTATTAAAAAATGGACATATAGTGAAAACGTGTCCATTTTTTGGAATGAATAAATTAAATGTTCACTTTTTTATTAAAAAATGAACAAATAGTAAAAACGTGTTCATTTTTTGGAACGAACAATTTTCCACAATATAAAACCCAACCGGTTTTTCAAAAAAACCGTATCTTTAGTTCATTGGTAGTTACCAAAATAGAATTGTATAATTTGCTCAAAGAAAAAATTGGCGAAGTGCAAGCTAAAACACTTGCCGAACTTGAAAGTAAAATTGCCAATGCCAAAGTGGACATTATACGGTGGCTTATTGCTACAAATGTAGCCTTAGCGGGGTTGATGATAGCCGCCGTTAAATTAATGATGTAATTCACACAACATTAATCATTAAACAACTAACATTAAAAATCTGCCCCCAAACCCCTGTTTTTATTAAAGCGCAAGGCGTTGCCTTACGCTTCATATACCTTGCCCTTTCAGGGCGCGGTACCATTAGCCTATGGCTGAAAGCCTTGCATACATTAGCGCAAGGCAACACCTTGCGCCAACAAAAACAAATACCGCACAACGCCCTGAAAGGGCAACATAATAACGCCGCCAAAAAAATGTAACATTAATAATTAAACAACTAACATTAAAAATCTGCCCACAAACCCCTGTTCAATGTAAAATTATCAATGTTCAATTTTACTTTTTTGCCTTAAAATATAACATTACCGCCCCAATTCTTACATTTACCCCCCCCCCAGATTTGACAAATTTTGAATTTGTCAAATCTTTCCCCCCATTTTGCAACCCCAACCCCATTTTACCGTTAAACCCAAAAAAATAACTACATTTTAGAATTTAGACATTAGAATTTATAATTTTAAAATCCCTATTTTTACAAATAAAACTGTTATGGCATCAATGATTAAAAAAAGAAAAGCGGTAAAAAACGCGGCGAAGAAAAACCGAAGAGTAAAAGGCAAACGCGGCATAAGCATTGAACAATTAACCGCAATGATTGACGGCTTAAACAAAGATGGCGTTTATTTATCTAAAATGAATATTATATGAAATAGCCATATTTCAGAAATACAAACAACAATGAAAGACATGGCTATTCCATATGGCAACTAAAAAAACAATAAATATCTACACATGAAAGTAATTTCGGATAGCACTGCCATTATTCACTTTGAAAATCACAGAAACAAAATGCTGAAAGTTTTTAAGGAAATTGGTGCAACCGAATTTTATACAACACGAATTAATTACATTGAAATATTGGCAGGTGCAACAAAACCCGCAAAACAAAGAGTTCGCAAAAGGCTTCACAATTTTACGGTATTGGAGTTTTCTGAAAAGGCAATAATTGCAGCTAACTCAATGGCAATGAAATACACAACAGATAAAAAACACCGAAAAGATTTTTTAATTGCCGCCATTGCCATAAGCAACAAACTGCCTTTAATTTCGGCAAATATAAGTGAGTTTAATAACATTAAAGAGCTTAATTTTAAGCCTTATACAATATAACCCCCCGCATAATTACATTTTAGGATTTAGACATTAGAATTTAGAATTTTTTTAAATCTTCCCCCTTTTTGCAACCCCGCCCCCCGTTTACCGTTAAACCCCCACGAAATAATTACATTTTAGAATTTTAATTTTTACAATTTTTTTCCCTATTTTTACTCTCTTTATAAAACTTTTGGCTGTATGAAAAAACTCTTTACCCTTTTGCTTTTGTGCCTCTTGGCACTAACAAATAAAACAAACGCGCAAACACCTTTTAGTGCTACCTATAATTTTGCAAACGTAACAACATCTTCAGGAACGGTTGACCCAACCACGCCTCCAAGCGTAGCCGGAGTTACTTTTAGTCCATTTGTGGCGGAGGGCTTTGGTAATGTTAATTCTGGTATACCCGGATTTTTTTATTTTAATTGGGGTACTAATAGTTCTCTTCCTCCGACTATGTATTACGAGGTTACCCTAACGCCCTCGTCGGGCACAGTTTCGCTTGACAAGATTGCTTTCGATGTTCTGCGTAATAGTAATGGTCCTGCAGCATTTGCAGTAAGGTCAGATTTCAATGGCGACAACTTTGCGACTAATTTAACGGCTTCTGTTGCTCCTGCGGGTAGTGGAAATATAACCGTATTATCAGGAAACACATTTACTGCAAATCCTAGTAGTCTTTTCTATTTGATTGGAGGGTTTTCTCAGGGTAGTGAAATAATTTTATCAAGTTTTTCGTTTACTGCACCCGTAAGTTTTCGCTTTTATGCCTGGGATGGAACTAATGGACAATTAGGTATAGACAATGTTGAGTTTACAGGCAGCGTTAGTACCACACCACCCGCCCCGTCCCGCATTTTGTTTTGGACAAATGAAACTGAAGACGTTGATTTTAATAACCCGCTAAACTGGAGGGAGGGTTCTTCTTCCACATACGCGCTTAACACCCCACCAGGTGCCATGACTACTCCTACTTCAGCTCCTTCCGCTAACGATACAATATGTTTTGACTTTGGCGTTGTTGCTCATTATGTTACTATTACTAATAGTCTTATTCCTGTGAACCCTTCACAGTGTGGTTTTCCTTCGGGTGCTGTAAGTGTTTCGGGCTTGCTTGTTTCAAGTAATTATGGGGGCGAACTTTATGCTAATATATTTGGGACTACTTTGCTTCTAGCGGATACCATGGTGCTTAACGGAAACTCAGGAATGATTTTTTATGCTCCGACTAATGGAACGATAGAAGTAACAAAAGGTCTTAGTACAATTTCTTCACCCATAATAAACAACAACAATACCACCTTGCACCTGAGCGGTAGCGGGGCGCAGAGCATAATCGGCAGCGGCTTTTCGGTGTCGGCACTCAAAATATCGGGCGGCGGCACTAAAACCTTAAACGCCCCCATTACCGTTTTAGATAACGTAGATGTCAGCACGGCAACCTTAAACGCCAACGGCAATTTAATTTTACCTGCAAGCCTCAACTTAACCGCCCGCGTAGCTCCTATTACAGGCGGCGGCACTATAACAGGTAATGCACAGGTGCACGCCTTTGTGCCCGGCGGTGGCACAGGCTGGGATTTGCTTGGCACAAGCGGTGTAAACAACCAAAACATAGGCACATGGAACAGTGGCAGCATCAATGGGCAGCAGTTCCCCATGACGTGCAGCGATTGCGTGTGGACACCAAGCCAGGCGGGTGGTTTCACTTCTATACAGGAGTGGGACGAAAGCACCAACGATTGGCTTACCAACGCTACCACCGCCACCCCGCTTACACCGGGCAAAGGCTATTGGGTGTATATGAGCAGCGGACAATACACCACCGACCCTTTTGACATACAATACAGCGGCACGCTTGCGCAGGGCAATGTAAACGTTCCTGTAACAAAAGGCACAGGCTTGGGTTGGAATTTGCTGGCTAACCCGTATCCGTCGCCTATTTCAATTGCCGATTTTTTAACGGCGAATGTTGTGCCTAACGATATACAAGGTGCTATTTCTATTTGGGACGCAAGTGCAGGCGGTGGCAGCGGTGCTTGGCAAACCCCAAACACAGGCGTTATTGCCGCAGGGCAGGGCTTTTATGTGGAAGCAAACAGTGCAGGCACTGTACTATTTACCGAAAGCATGAAAAGCACCGCCAACAGCACACAGTTGGTTTCAAGGCAGGCAGCCGGTGATAACTTGAAAGGCTTTGATTTAACCATACAGGGCTTTTACGGCGACGGCGACAAAACCCGTTTTGACATTAACCCCAACGCCAGCTTTGGCTACGACAGATACGATTTCCACAAGCAGTTTGTTACCCCAAATTACATGGGTTATGGTCCTTCGGCTACTTATTCAAAATACACCAGCATTTCAAGCATTATTTATAAAGATACCCTTGCCATAAATGCCCTTTCGCCGGGCTTTGACAAAAATGTGTCCATTCCTATATTGGCGCGAGGTTCGGGCAGCGGTTCATACACCATTAGTGTACAAAACTTGGCTAATTTCCCTAACTGCCTTATGCTGAAAGATAAAGTAACGGGTATGTTTCACGATGTAAAAGCCACGCCGTACATCTTTACCATGTCCGATACCACGTCGGCAGCGCGTTTTGAATTAATGGTGTGCCGCGATGAAAAACCTGTGGTGTCGGTGGCAGAATTAAATGCCGACAGCCACATTAGCATTGCCCACAACGGCGAGGCGGTGCTTGTAAACACTTACTTTGAGCAAACCACCAAAGCCCTTATTTCGGTTTACAACATCATGGGTCAAAAATTAATTAACGACCAGGAAGTAACAGGCACACACACCAGCACCCGCCTTAACCTTGATGCCCACAATCAGGTGCTTATTATAAAAGTAACCACCGACAAAGAAAGCCTGACTAAAAAAGTGGTGGTGAGGTAGGAGGTAGGGATTAGGAAACAGGGATTAGGAATTAGAAATTGCGCGGGTTGGTAATCCGCGCTTTTTTGTTTACGGCAGGGTGGTTAAAACTAAGCGTGTAGTTTGTCGCGCCCTGAAAGGGCAGCATATACATAGCGCAGGGCAACGCCCTGCGCTATTATGTGTGCAAAAACAAATCCGCCGCAAGAATTTTTTTGTGGTGGGTTTACATTTCAATAATAATACATTTATGTTGCCCTTTCAGGGCGTTGTGTGGTATTTGTGTTTGTTGGCGCAAGGCGTTGCCTTGCGCTAATGTATGCAAGGCTTTCAGCCATGGGCTAATGGTGGCGCGCCCTGAAAGGGCAAGGTATATAAAGCGTAAGGCAACGCCTTGCGCTTTAGCAAAGTGATAATTTTATATGGAACTGGTTTTTCAGGCATATAATGCTTTGTCAATTTTGAGCAAAGCGGGATAAACGGGTTTTGTCATTTCGGGTAGCCCGATGAATGAGGGCGTATCCTTTGTCACTTCGAGTAACCGACGATAGGAGGCGTATCGAGAAGTGGCGTGTTGAAAAATCAGTTCTCGATATGGTTTGCAAAGAGGCAGCAAACCTACTCGAACTGACAGCGATTTAACTCGAAATAATTTTCAAAATGTCTTCGGGCTTTATTTTTTCAATACAATCGCAGTCTTGCTTTTTCTTGCAGCGTTCGCAGTTTTCGTCATATACCAAATAGCGCGCCTGCTTGCCGAGCGGCTGCCAGCGTCCGGGGTGAATGGGGCGTTTTGGCGAAAACAACCCGATTGCCTGTTTATTTAATGCCGCAGCAATATGCAGCGGACCTGTGCTTGCTGCCACCAAACCGTCAGCCTGTGCTATAAAGGCAATAAACTGCTGTAACGATAATTTTCCTGTTATGTCGGTGGCAAAAACCTGTTGCAAAAACTCCTGCATACTCTGTCCGTCTTCTTTAGTACCGCTGATAAATACTTTGTATGTGTCTTTGGGCAAAAGTTCGGCAAGCTGTTTAAAATTTTCCAAGCCCCATTCTTTGGCACTGCCTTTTGATTTGGGGTGAAGAATAATGTTTTTCTTCGTTGGGTCAAGCCAAGTTTTATATTCTTCGTTTAATTCGGGAATGTTTGTGAAACCGTAATAGCGGTGAATGTCGGGCAGGGCAATGTTCACGTTAATATCCAAAAAACTCAGCAGTTTAAAATTAAGCTGCGCCTCATGCAAAGCGGAGTTTTTGCGCGACAATTTTATCAGTTGGTTGCAGCTAAGCCAGTGGTACAGGCGGTTGGCAGTGCCCACACGCAGCGGAATGTTGGCTTGCTTTGCCAAAGCTGCCAAATCTTTTCTTGGCAGGACGTGTATAAACACATCGGCATTTATTTTTTTAAGCGCGGCAATTTTTTCATGCTTGGGCAGTTTTTGCAACTCATCATAATTAATAAACCCGTTCACATATTCGCTCAGGGCAACCACCTCTTTGGTATAAGTTTTGCCCAAAAAATAAATTTCACATTCGGGAAACCGCTGTTTTATTACACCTGCCATAGGCAGGGTAAGCACCACATCGCCAATGCTGTCGGTACGGCTTAAAATAAGTTTAAAATCAGGTTTAAGGTTCATTTAAAGTTTTTGTCAAAGAGGCTATGTCTGTTCCAAATTAAAGAGATTGCTTGTTACTTCGAGTAGCCCGAAGAATGAGGGCGTATCCTTTGTCACTTCGAGTAGCCCGAAGAATGAGGGCGTATCGAGAAGTGGTGTTGAAAAATCAGTTCTCTTTCCCACAAGCTCGCTCAATAATGACCTGCATTATTGCCGCAATTTGCGAAGAGGCAGCAAACCTACCCGAACTGACACTAACATTTCTTACTCTGCTTTTGCTTTCACATATTGAAATTTCTCATATTTTTTTACCGCTGCTTTTGCATCGCCCTTGTATTCAGGACCGCCCACCATAGAATTTATTTCAAACTTCACGTTGTTCATCTCTGCGCCCCGTTCTTCCAGCACGGCTGCCACTTTTATTTCAAAATTTTTGCTGCGCTCCACTGCAAGTTCCATATTGCTGGTGTTGGCAGGCACTTTTGAGGCAGACGATTCAACGTGTACAATCACCTCTCTCTGCTTACTGTTCTCGGTTATAAAATTGATAAAATTATTCCAGCTTATGGTTTTTTCGTCAATTACGCTGTGCCCGTAGCGGTAATAAAACACATACTCGTTGCGTGGCAATACCGCGCTGTTATCTTCGCTGTCTTCATACATCACTTTTTTGCCTTTTTTATTCTTTTTGGTTTTTTGTTCTTTAACAGGCGGTGGCTCGTGTGCAGTTGTATTGGTGTTGTTTGCGGCGGTGTTGGCATTGTTTTCCTGCGGTGGCACATTGCCTCCTGCCGAAACGGTTTTTGTTTTTACCTTGCCTGTGAGCCTCACGGGTTCAAGCCCAATTTCGCGGCGAATTTCCTGATACGCCATATCGTTGTTTACAAACACATCTTCCTGATGAAACTCTGTGCCGTCGCCTGCCAAATACGAAAAATGATACTCTTTGCCGGGGGGCAAAATGGTGGTAAATGCGCCGTTTGCCACTTTGGGGCGGTAAGTGCCAATCATGTCGCCGCTTTGCTTATCCGTTACTATAATGCTTATGTCGTCAGGCAGGGTTTCGCCCTGCGCAGGAATAATTTGTCCTTTAAACAATGCCAAAAACACCTCTCTGAACTGCGGCATGGTAATCTGGTAAATGTCGTTGTCGCCAAAACCGCCCTCCTGCTGTGCCGACGAAAAATAGGCGCGTGTGCCGTCGGGCGAGGTAACGTAAAACACATCGTCTTGGGTGGTGTTAATGGGGTAGCCCATGTTTTGCACGTCCGAAAACTTATTGTCTTCGTTAAGCGTGGCAAACATCACATCGTAACCGCCCATGGTTTTTGGTCCGTTTGACGAGAAGAAAAACGTTTGTCCGTCAGGGTGAATAAATGCACCGTCTTCGTCGTCTTCGGTGTTAATCACATCGCCCATGTTCCATGCCTTGCTCCATTGTCCGTTTGGCAATTTCACGCAGCGGTAAATGTCTTTTCCGCCAAAACCGCCCGGGCGTTCCGAGGCAAAAAATAACACGTTGCCGTCTGTGCTTAAACAGGCATGTGATTCCCAGTACTCGGTATTTACATCAGAGCCAAACTCCTGCAAGCCGCTCCAGTCTTTGCCGTCAAAAGTGCTGTAATAAATATTGCCGTTGCCCTGCGGATGTTTTGAGTGCGGAATATTTTTAAAAATAATCAGCGTTTGCCCGTCGGGGCTAAGGTTAATAGAACCCTCGTGCCCGGGGGTGTTAATGTTGCTGCTTAACGATACGGGCTTGCTCCACCGCCCCTCATCGTCTTTATACGACACCACAATGTCGTCAAAATACCGTCCGTCATCGCTTTTTCTGCCGCCTGTGGTGTTGGGGCGGTCGGTGGTAAAAATCATCATGCGCTCATCGGCACTCAGCACCGCGCTGTATTCGGGGTACTCGCTGTTAATGCTGTCGCCCATGTTGGTAATTTTTATGTTAATGGGGTTGGCTACCAAAGTTTTGGCTACGTTTGCCGCATCTGTTCCTTTTTTCAGCAGCCTGTGCGATTCCTTGTCTTTGGGGCTTAGGTACTGGTTAAAGCTGCTGTACTGTGCCAAAGCATCGTTAAACTTATAATTAATGTGCAGGGCATTGCCGTAATACAGGTGGGCAAGCGGTGGCGCGCTTTTTTCCGAAGCATTATCGGCTTGGTAGTTTTTGCTTATATCGCTCACGGCTTTTTTCAGATAATATTCGGCAATGGTTTTTTTCCGTGCCGAAGACAGATAACTTACGCCAAGCAGGTAATTAATGTTAGCCGAAGTGGAATCTATTCTGTATGCGGCTTCAAAGTTTTTTAATGCGCCTGCCATGTTATCTTCCGCCAGCAGAAACATTCCCTCTTCAAAGTAATCTTTGTAAGTTGGTTTTTTTTGCGCCGAAAGAACTAAAACGGCAAAAACAAAAACAAAAGTGTAAGTACGTTTCATCATCATGCTGATATATTTTAAAAGTGGTGTAATTTGGCAAAAATAAAATTTTAATCCATATACAAAAGTTGTAAAGTCAGGTAATTTACTCACATTTAAAACTTAATATACTTTGCGTTTTTCTATCTTTGCGCCCGATTTTTTAATATGACCTTTACCGAAGAAATAAACCGCCGCCGAACCTTTGCCATTATTGCTCACCCCGATGCGGGCAAAACTACTTTAACAGAAAAATTATTGTTGTTTGGCGGAGCTATTCAAACGGCGGGCGCGGTAAAATCAAACAAAATTAAAAAAGCCACCACTTCCGATTTTATGGAAATTGAGAAGCAGCGCGGCATTTCGGTTTCCACTTCGGTTATGGCATTTGATTACAAACAGTATAAAGTAAATATTTTAGATACGCCCGGACACGAAGATTTTGCCGAAGACACCTACCGCACCCTAAGCGCGGTGGACAGCGTAATTATGGTGATTGACTGCGTGAAAGGCGTGGAGCCCCAAACACGAAAATTGCTGGAAGTTTGCCGTATGCGCAACACGCCTGTGATTGTGTTCATCAACAAATTAGACCGCGAAGGACAAAATCCGTTTGACCTTTTGGACGAAATTGAAAAAGAACTGAAAATAAAAGTGCGCCCGATGACGTTTCCCATTGGCATCGGCAAATCCTTTAAAGGCGTGTATGACCTTACCAAATCTTCGCTCAATTTATTTCAGGGCGACAGCAAAACAACGGTGGAAGAAACGCTGACAATTACCGATATTAACGACAAGCAAATTAACAAACGCATTGGCGAAGATTTTGCCGCGCAACTGCGCACCGATGTGGATTTGATTAATGGTGTGTATGACCAATTGGACGTGAAAAAATATTTGGAGGGGCAAATCAGCCCTGTGTTTTTTGGTAGCGCGGTAAACAATTTTGGTATTGCCGAATTGTTAGATTGCTTTGTGGAAATTGCACCTGCGCCCAAAGCACGCGACACCGAAGAGGGTACAACCATACAGCCCGATGACAAAAAATTCAGCGGCTTTGTGTTTAAAATTCATGCCAACCTTGACCCCAAGCACCGCGACCGAATTGCCTTTTTAAGAATTTGTTCGGGAACGTTTGAGCGCAACAAATATTACTACAATGTGCGCGAAAAAAAACAACTGCGTTTCAGTAACCCAACGGCATTTATGGCGCAGCAAAAATCAGTCATTGACGAGGCTTTTCCGGGTGATGTGATTGGTTTGTACGATGCAGGAAATTTTAAAATAGGCGATTCTTTGACAGAGGGCGCAGACATTCGCTTCAAGGGCATTCCAAGTTTTTCGCCCGAATTGTTTCGCTATGTTACCAACCTTGACCCCATGAAAACCAAACAACTTCAAAAAGGTTTGGAGCAATTAACTGATGAGGGCGTGGCACAGCTTTTTACCAAAAAAATTGACGGCAGAAAAGTAATCGGTACGGTGGGGGCATTGCAATTTGAAGTTATTCAGCACCGCTTAAAAGCAGAATACAACGCCAGCGCAAGTTTTGACCAGATTAATTTATACAAAGCACTTTGGATAAGCAGCAACGATAGAAAGAAATTAGAGGCGTTTATGCAAGACCGCAACGCCCACATTGCTTACGATAAAGACCAACGCCCTGTGTTTTTGGCAGAAAGCCCTTGGCTGCTGCAAATGGCACAGGAAAAATTTCCCGATATAAAATTTCATGTAAAGAGTGAGTTTTAAATCTCTCTGTTCTTTGCGGCTTTGGGGTATATATAGAAGTTGTTTAAAGTCCAATAAAAAGTTGTCAGTTCGAGTAGGTTTGCTGCCTCTTTGCAAACCTTATCGAGAACTGAAGCCGTAAAATCATTTCTCGATACGCCTCCTGTCGTCGGCTACTCGAAATGACAAAGGATACGCCCTCATTCTTCGGGCTACTCGAAGTGACAGGGAACTTTAAACAAATCATAATCAAAAAAGCCCGAACAGTTTCCCGTCCGAGCTTTTTCTTCTTATGAAAAAAACAATCTTTCTGTTTTTAACAGTATTATTTTAACGAAGCTACTTTTTTAGCCAGTTTAGATTTAATGTTAGCCGCTTTGTTTTTATGAATAACGCTTTTTTTAGCTAATTTGTCCACCATGCTGCTTACTTTAGGCAATAATTCTGCCGCTTCTTTTTGAGTTTTAGCAGTGCGCACTTGTTTAATTGCGGTGCGTGTGGTTTTAGCATAGTAACGGTTTTCGGTACGTTTTGCGTTGTTAGAACGAATGCGTTTGATTGCTGATTTGTGATTTGCCATTTCTCTGTGTAAATTTCTTTAATTAATTCCCAAATTTTGGGAGGACAAATATAATGTTTTTTATAAATACACAAGTGTTAAAAACAATTTAACCCAAAAAATTGATTTCAGTCTATTTTTGTAAAGATGAGGTGTTTGTTTACATTTTTGGTTTTGCTTGTATTTACAAGCCTTTCAGCCCAAACTGCGGCGGAAGAAAAACCCGAAAAAAACCTTGTGCCAAACGGAAGTTTTGAAAATTACCGCAAAAAATCGTCTGATGTGCGCAAAGCCGTTCCCTGGCGGCAAATTGAAACCATTGATTTTTATCAGCAACCTTTGGATAACGACACCACCGTGCAAAAAGGCGCGTATGAGGGCTATTGCTACACGGGTTTTCGTTTCCGTAAAAAATACAAGGAATTTCTACAGGTAAAATTGGTAGAGCCTTTGCACCGTGGCACGGTTTACGATTTTTCCATGCACATTAAGCTGGCGTTTTGGAGCACGGCTTCGCTGCGCTCATTTGGCGCGGTGTTTACCAAGGCAGGTTACAGGGGTTTGAAAGATGCGATAAAATCAAACATGGTGGATACGCTTTGGGACAAAGGCGGGTTATACAAAGGCTTTCAATGGTTTGAAGTGCGCGGCTTTTATAAAGCTGACGGTGGCGAGAAATACATAACGATTGGCAATTTTTCGCCCGAAATAAAAAAAGATATGCTGCGCATAAACCCTTTAAAATTTTTGCAGGTGCGCGAAGCCTATTATTTTGTGGACGATATAAAACTCGTTAAAGCCAAACAGTTTGAAGAAAAAGTGGAAGTACAAATTGTGGGTCCAACTTTTCAGCAGCTTATGGACTCTGTATTAGCCGTAAGAGAAGACATTAAGGTGGGCGAGAAAGTAGAATTGAAGCACATTTTTTTTGAAAGCGGGCGTTATCATTTGCTGCCCGAATCAAACGCGGAATTAAACAAGTTGGCAAGGTATCTTCTCAAACACCCGCATTTGCAAATTCAAATAAACGGACACAGCGACAGTGGCGGATTGAAAATAAAAAATCAAAAAATGAGTGAACTCCGCGCGCGCGAAGTGTTTGAGTACCTGATAAAAAAAGGGGTGCAAAACAAAATGTATTTTAAAGGCTTTGGTGCTTCGCAGCCCATAGCAGATAATGAAACGGACGATGGGCGCGCAAAAAACAGGAGGGTGGAGTTTGAGATTGTGAGAAAATAAATGAGTCAATTTGTTAATTTGACAATTAGATAATTAAGAGCCGTTTAAAATTTATTTCGGAAAAATGCTGTTGCGTAAAAATTCCGAAGGAATGGAATGATTATAACGTAATAAGAAACAAGACACAAAACCCTGAAAGGGGTGTGATATAGTACGGTTTAATATTTCACCCGCTTGAAGTTTATTTAGTCTTTTTACAATACTGTCATTCCTTCGGAATTAGCATATTGACTGTAATAAATTCTTGAAACAAAAATTTAAACAGCTTCTAAGTGTTTTTGTTTTGTGAAATTAGTGTAATTCGTGGCTTATATCATCGCGAAAACCCGATACTTCCTTTTTCGGGGTTAAAACTTTTTTTCAGAGCCAGCATTTTTATGGCGGTAACGGCTGCTTCATCGCCTTTGTTGCCGTGTTTGCCGTCTGCGCGGTCAATGGCTTGCTGTTGGTTATCGGGCGTTAGCACGCCGAAAATAAAAGGTTTGTTGTATTTAATGTTAAGTTTGGTAATGCCTTTTGCAACGGCATCGCAAATAAAATCAAAGTGCCGTGTTTCGCCCTGAATAACACAGCCCAAGCAAATTATGGCATCAACATCTGTCAGTTCTGCCATGTATTGCGCCCCAAGCGTTAATTCAAAACTGCCCGGAACGGTTTTTATAATAATGTTGTCTTTTTCTGCGCCGTTATCCAACAATGTTTTTAGCGCGCCCTCTTTTAAGGCGTTGGTTATTTCAAAATTCCATTCAGAAAATATAATGCCGAATTTAAACGGCTTTGCACTTGGAATGCTGCTGCCCTCAAAGGCTGATAAATTTTTGTTTGCGCTGCTCATACTATGTTTAATCTTTAAACCACATAGTTACATAGTTTGCATAGTTTTGCCAAATTTTTTAAACAAACACATAAGTTATGTTGCTTTGCAACCTCTATGTGTTTTATGTGGTTTCATTAAAATAAAAAAGTCTGCGCGAAGCAGACTTTTCAATTTATAAATTTCCCAAAGCCTTTACTTTGGCAATGTCGCGTTCAATTTCCCTGCCCTCTTCGCTGCGCGGAAATTCTTTTTGAATGCGTTCATACACTTCCAAAGCATTGGCATAATTTCCTTTTTGCTCGTGCGCAAAGCCTGCTTTTTTCAGGTAAATGGGCGCAGTAAACGCATTGCGGCTGTTTTGGGCAGCTTTGGTGTAATATTTCACGGCATCGTCCACACGGTTTAATTCCATGCTGCAATCGCCAATTGCGCCCAATGCAATAGAAGAAATAATTTCGTCTTTACCGCTGTATTTACGCAAAAACTCAATGGCTTGCTCAAAATTGCCTGTGCGCATATAGCATACGCCGGCATAGTAATTTGCCAAATTTCCGCTTTTGGTAATGCCGTAATTTTCGGCTACCTGCTCAAAGCCCATCATTTGTTTTGCACCGTCGGCGGAGTTTACCATAATGCCGCCTTTTAACGCTAAATTGAAACTGTCCACTTCAAAATAATTTTCAGCCCAAAACAATTCGTTGGCGGCTTCATTTTCCTGTTCGGGCAAATAGTAAAATTTAAAAAAGAAAAACGCCACAATGGCAACCAGCAAACCGCCACCAATGTAGTTTACGGCTTTTTTGTTTTGCTCGTAAAACAACTGAATACCTTCTAAACTCGGGTCAATTGCTTTGCGCGGTTCGGTTGTTTGAACGTTCTCTTCGTTGTTGTTTAAATTTGTTTCTTGCGTGTCAGACATTTGTATTTAAAATTTTGGTTGGCGAAGATAGTTTTTTTTCTAAGGCTGTTAAAATTTTATTTCGGGAAAAATTTTGAGGGGCGTGGTTGCCGAAAATTCACTATTTTTGTGAACGTGGTAGTTCGCTTTGAGAATAAAAAAGTATTGGAACTGTATGAATTGGAGGTAAACCAAGGCGTGGCAAAATACAAATTGGGAAAACACATTATAGAAAAATATAAGTTTAGAATAGGACAGATGATAGACGCGCCGGATTTAAAAACAATGGGGCAAATTAAATCGCTGAATCTTGAAAAACTGAAAGGCGACAGAAAAGGACAGCTTTCCATACGGGTAGATAATCAGTTCAGAATTTGTTTCAGAAAACTGAATGAAAGCGAAATAATTTTAGGAATATTGGAATTGACGGATTATCACTAAAAAAATAAAGACTATGAAAACAGCCAATGAAATAACGCCAACTCAGCTTTTTCACCCGGGTTTGGCATTGAGCGAAGAAATTGAATACCGCGGGCTTACCCAAAGAAAGGTTGCCGAAGATATGGGCATATCGCCCACCATGCTGAATGAAATTATTACAGGCAAGCGCAATATTACTACTTCCGTAGCCATTAAACTTGAAAAAGCATTAGACATTAACGCGCTTTTCTTTTTAAATATGCAGGTGCGTTACGAATATTATTCCATGAAAAAAGAGTTGTGCAAACACGCGGCTTGAACACAACAGACATCATGTTTTTAAAACAACTTTCCCTTATCAATTTTAAGAATTACAGCGAGTTTGAAGCCAAATTCTCAGACAAAATAAACTGTTTTGTGGGCAACAACGGCATGGGAAAAACCAATCTGTTAGACGCGATTTATTACCTCTCGTTCTGCAAAAGTTTTTTTAATTCGGCAGACAGCCAAAACATAAAACACCGGGAAGAATTTTTTGTGCTGCAAGGCTATTTTAATTCGTTTGACGAGGAACATGAGGTGTATTGCGGACTGAAACGCAATCATAAAAAAGTGTTTAAAAATAACAAAAAAGAATACGAGCGTTTGAGCGAACACATCGGGCGTTTTCCCTTGGTGATGATTTCGCCCAACGATGCGGACTTGATAAACGGCAGCAGCGAGTTGCGACGGAAATTTTTAGATGGTATTATTTCGCAGTACAACAAGTTTTATTTGGACAAACTGATTTCGTACAACCAAGTGCTGAAGCAACGCAATGCTTTACTGAAACATTTTGCGGAAACACGAACCTTTGATTCGGAAACCCTTGAAATATGGGACGAACAACTGATTTTGCACGGCAACAGCATTTTGGACATTCGCCGCGAATTTTTGAAGCAATTTATTCCGCTGTTTAATTTTTATTACAATTTCATCAGCAACAGTCGCGAAGATGTAGCGTTGGAATACGAAAACTCGTTGGGCGAAAAAGAATTTAAAACAGCTTTGCTTACTTCCCTGCCGCGCGACAGAGCCGTGCAATACACCACGGTTGGTGCGCACAAAGACGATTTGGAATTTGTGCTGAACGGTTTCAGTTTAAAAAAATTTGCTTCGCAGGGGCAACAAAAATCGTATTTGCTTGCGCTGAAATTAGCGCAGTTTGAATTTATCAAAGAGCAAAAAAACACCAAGCCTTTGTTGTTGTTGGACGATGTGTACGACAAATTAGATGAAGAACGTTTTACCAAATTGTTGGAGCTTGTAAGCAGCGACAAATTCGGGCAGGTGTTTATTACCGACACGCACCCCGAACGCATGAACGAACTGTTTAACCAAAAACAAATAGAACACCGCATTTTTTTGGTGGGTGAGGGGAGTGCGGTGGCGTTGTGAAAAATTAATTACTTTTGAAAACAAAGTACACATCAGGCTAATAAAAACACACATCGTATGAAAAAAAATCCACTCATTTCTTTCTTTCTTTTACTGCCATTCGTAATATCCGCTCAGGATTTATCATTTGAAACAGGCGAAGGCTACCCCCTTACAGCCAATGATGCCAAGCACCCTTGCATAACAGAGGAAGAATATAAACAGATTGAACAGCAATGTGCAGATAACGTGAAGTTGTTGGAGTTGAATAACGCACATCAAAAAACCATGACTACCTTGCTTGATTTTCCCCTGAAAAGTGCCAACGGATTTAAGGATTGCGGGTATTATTACATCAGCAATTATGCCGACCATGATGCCGCAAGCCCCGGTATTCAAGACTGGAATTGCGGAAATGTTACTTACGACGGACACAGAGGCACGGATATTTCCACAGCACCCTATCCTTTTTACAAACTGCTGAACGATGAGGTAGAAGTTATTGCAGCAGCGGCAGGAACAATTATTGCAAAAGCGGACGGAAACTTTGATAAAAACTGTGCGCTGAATAATTTACCTGCAAATTACATTGTCATTCAGCACGCCGACAACTCACGCGCTTTTTACTATCACATGAAAATGAATTCGGTAACAACCAAAACAATCGGGCAAACGGTATCTGTTGCCGAATACCTTGGCATAGTGGGAAGTTCAGGCAATTCAGACGGACCGCACCTCCATTTTGAAATTTGGAACGGGGCTACTGCCAATACCTTGCAAGACCCCTTTGCAGGAAGTTGTAATACGTTAAATGCCACTTCGTGGTGGGCAAATCAAAAACCCTATACCGAGCCTGCTATTTTAAAAGTCCAAATGAACAATGTGCCGCCTGTGTTTCCTGCTTGCCCCACAACCGAAAGTTCTAATGAAGACAGTTGTTTTGCAGCAGGGGCATCGGCAAGGTTTTATATTTTTATGCGAAACGCAACAAGCAGCTTAACGGCTAATATGCAAATTATTAACCCCAATGGCAGCATTTTCAGCAGCTGGACTTATACCAACGCCAACAACTATAAATTTTTATATGCGTTTTCAACCCGAGTGTTGCCCTCTGTGGCAGGTACCTATACGTTTGAAGCAACGTATGACGGCGTAAGCTGTTCTAAAATATTTACGATTAATTGTGTTGCTACCCCCACCACTGAACCGGGCACAGCACCCAATGCTCCGCTTAACTTAACTGCTGCCAATAACGGCAGTCTTACCAATAACATAACTTGGACAGATAACAGCAACGACGAAGATAATTTTGTGCTGTATTATAACAAAGGTGGCGTGTCAAATTATACGGTGCTGGCTACTTTGCCTGCCAATACCACAACGTACACCCACACAGGGTTAAGCTATACCACAACTTACTGCTATCAGACAACTGCCACCAACAGCGCGGGCACAAGCGCGTTTAGCAACACGGCTTGCGCCACTACACCTGCTAACGGCACAGGCATTACGGAACAAAATTTTCTTAATCTTAATACACAGGTGTTTCCCAACCCCACAAGCGGTGAAGTGATGTTGCAGTTTCCGCTGCTTGGCGCAGAAGCGCGCATTGAAGTAATAAACAGCATGGGTGAAATTGTGCAAAGCACAAAGCAAGCTGTCAATAAAAACAATCTGCTTATTCAGTTGCCCAAAGAAAAAGGTTTGTATTTTATCAAAGTAACCGCAGGCGCAAACAATATAAGTACTGTGAAAAAAGTGGTTGTGGAGTAGAGGGGGTGTATTTCTATATCAGAACTCACAATTCTTCGGCGTTCTCGGAAAAGGAATAACATCGCGGATATTTGTCATGCCTGTAACGAACAACACCAAACGCTCAAAACCCAAGCCAAATCCTGCGTGCGGGTTTGAGCCAAAACGGCGCGTATCTAAATACCAATCTAATTCTTCGGCGGGAATACCGATTTCTTTCATGCGTGTTTCTAATTTTTCCAAACGTTCTTCGCGCTGCGAACCGCCGACAATTTCGCCAATGCCCGGAAACAAAATATCCATTGCTGCAACAGTTTTTCCGTCTTCGTTTTGGCGCATATAAAAGGCTTTAATTTCTTTAGGGTAATCAATTAAAATCACCGGCTTTTTAAAATGTTTTTCTACCAAATAACGCTCGTGCTCGCTTTGCAAATCAACGCCCCACTCGTTTACCAAGTATTGAAATTTTTTCTTTTTGTTGTGATTGCTTTCGCGCAAAATTTCAATGGCTTGTGTGTAAGTAACGCGCTCAAATTTGTTGTCTAAGCAAAATTGAAGTTTTTGCAACAAAGTCATTTCGCTGCGTTCGTTTTGAGGTTTTTGCTTTTCTTCTTCTTCCAAACGTTGGCTCAAAAACTCAATGTCTTCTTTGTTGTTTTCAAGCGCGTAACGGATAACATATTGCAACATTTCTTCCGCCATATTCATATTGTCCTGCAAATCGCAAAACGCCATTTCGGGTTCTATCATCCAAAATTCCGCTAAGTGGCGCGCCGTGTTGCTGTTTTCCGCACGGAACGTTGGTCCAAACGTATAAATATCCGAAAACGCCATGGCAGCCAACTCGCCCTCCAACTGCCCTGAAACAGTGAGATTGGTAGCTTTGCCAAAAAAATCTTGCTTGTAATCCACGTTGCCGTTTTCGTCTTTTGGCGGATTGGCAATGTCAAAATTGGTTACATGAAACATTTCGCCCGCACCTTCGGCATCGTTGGAAGTAATGATTGGCGTGTGTATGTAGAGAAATCCTTTTTCATTAAAAAATTTGTGAACGGCAAACGCCAAGGAGTTGCGTACACGAAACACCGCGCCAAACGTATTGGTACGAAAACGTAAATGAGCAATTTCGCGCAAAAATTCCAAACTGTGCTTTTTTGGTTGCAAGGGATATTTCTCTGCATCGCTGTCGCCGATGATTTCAATGCTTTCGGCTTTTACTTCCACGCTTTGTCCTTTGCCTAACGAAGGAATTAAAATTCCCGTAGCCTGCACCGCCGCGCCTGTGGTAATGCGTTTCAAAGTTTCTTCTGGCACGTTATTAAAGTCAATTACCACTTGCAAATTATTGTTGGTAGAGCCGTCATTCAAGGCAATGAACGAATTGTTGCGAAATGTGCGTACCCACCCCTTTACGGTAATTTGTTGGTTTTCGGGCGTGGTTGTTAAGATGTCTTTAATGCGTAAACGTGCCATTTTCTTTAAAAAATTAGACCGCGAATTTAAGAAGATTTTAATGGGGAAAGGGAGGTTACATGATGATGTGATGTTCAATTCTACAGTGTAAGGTTAAAGAGCTATTACCACACCATTAAATAATTCTTCGCTCGTTTTGTTAATCTCTTAAAAATCAAACGTATTCAAAACATATACCATATTTACGGTATTGCCCAAAACAGACTAATGTATTTCTTTTGCTGCGCCAAAAGTAAAATTAGTCTAAATAACAAGCAAAACACGTGCTGCACAAGGCTTACAACATAGTTTCAAGAAATAACAAAACGGTTTTTCTGTTTATTGCGTTTTTTTGTGTTGTTTTTAATGCAAGCGCGCAAACAGGTTCTGTGAGCGGAAAAATTACACACTCGGACGGTTCTGCGGCGCAAGATGCGGTTATTCAAATTCAGGAGTTAAACATTTCGCAGGTAGTTGATGAAAACGGAAAATTTGAAATTAAAAACTTGCCTTATAATACTTACCGTGTTATAATTACCGCATTTGGTTTGCCTCCGCGCAGCGAAACCGTAACTGTAAACGCAGCAAACATTCGCAAAAACGTTCAGGTTGAACAGTCTTCAAAAAGTTTAAACGAAGTTACCATAGAAACGCAAAGTGAAAAACGCATCATTGAAGAAACAGGGTTTGCCGTAAATGTGATTGAAACAAAAAATGTAGAAATGCAATCCATTCAGGCAAATGAACTGTTAGACAGAACGGCGGGCGTAAGAATCAGACAAACGGGCGGTTTGGGTTCGCAGGTGGAGTATAACATTAACGGCTTAACGGGAAATTCCATTCGCATTTTTATTGACGGTGTTCCTATTTCAAGTTATGGTCCTTCGTTTTCGTTGAACAGCATTCCAAATTCTATGATTGAGCGCATTGAGGTTTACAAAGGTGTTATTCCATCTTACCTGTCAGACGATGCACTTGGCGGGGCAATTAATGTGGTGCTTAAAAAATCGTTGCAAAATACCTTGAATGTTTCTTATTCGTTCGGGTCATTCAACACACATCAAACCAACGTAAACGGCGGCTATCGCAATACCAAAAACGGTTTAACCGTTCGTGCTTCGGGATTTTATAATTATTCGGATAACAGCTACGATGTGTGGGGCGACAAAGTTTACATTACCAATCCCACCACAGGGCGTGTGGAAAAAGTGCGCGCCAAACGTTTTCACGATGGTTACAGTTCTTTGGGCGGAAAAGCGGAAATTGGTTTTACCAACGTAAAATGGGCTGACCAGTTTTTAATCGGTGCGGTGCTTTCGGGCATGAAAAAAGAAATTCAGCACGGTGCAACTATGGAAGTTGTTTACGGAAACCGCCATTCAAAACAAAACACGCAGCAGCTTAATGTTAATTATACAAAGAAAAACCTGATTAAAAAATTAGATGTGTCGGCTTTTGCGGCGTATTCCATGCTTGACCGTTTGGTGGTGGATACCGTGCCTTACATTTATAACTGGTTTGGGCAAAAAATTGATGCCAACGGAGACGGCGTTTGGGACAAATGGATTAGCGGCGCAGAAGGAAGCAACCCAACCGTGCTTACAAACCTTGAAAAAAATGTGGTGAGCCGCGCCAATGCTTCGTACCGCTTTTTGCCGCAACTGCGTTTAAATGCCAATTATTTAATGACGGGTTTTGTGCGCAAACAAGACGATGCGTTGATGTCAGAAGAAATACGCGATATGATTGGCACGCGCCATCTCACCAAACAGGTTATTTCTGTTTCGTTGGAAAGTGCGTTGTTTAACGACAGATTAAAATCATCGTTGTTTGCAAAACATTACATACAGAATTTAAAGCTGCGCGATGCCACCCGCGATACGAGAACAGGCACCTACTCGCCTTACAGTGTAAACAAACAAAATAAAAATACAGGCTTTGGTTTCGCTTTGTCATACACCCTTGTTAGGCACGTTATGCTGGTAGCCTCGGTTGAAAAAGCGGTGAGATTGCCCGAAAGCACCGAAATTTTTGGTAACAGTGCCGAAAACATTGACCCCGCTTTTGATTTGAAAGCCGAAAAAAGCAACAACTTGAATGCTGGCTTAAATCTCGGAAACTTTGATTTAGGAAAACACCAACTTGGTTTGGTAACAACGGTGTTTTATCGCAACACGGCAGATATGATACGTCAGGGCGTTCCCACACAGGTTTCGGAAACATACCGGTTTGAAAATTTGGAACACGTTTTGAGCAAAGGCATAGATGCGGAATTGAATTACAATTACAACCAGGTGATTTATTACAGCGCGGGCGCATCAGTTTTTAATGCACGCTTTAATACCGAGTTTGACCGAAACGGCGGAAAATATTATTACTATCAAAAACGTTTGCGCAACGCCCCTTACTTTACGGCAAACAACAACGTGCGCATTAATTTGAAAAATGTTATTCAAAAAAAATCGCTGCTGGCTTTGTATTATAATTTTGCTTATGTGCATGAGTTTTTTCGCGATTGGGAGGGCATAGGCAGAAACAACAAACCGATTATTCCCACACAAATTGTACATGATTTAGGCATTGCTTACACCTTGCCCAACCAAAAAATAACGTTCAGTTTTGATGCCAAAAATATGTTTGACCGACAAGTGTTTGATAACTGGGCATTGCAAAAACCCGGCAGAGCCTTTTACGGAAAAATTACATACAAGATTTTTTAAAATTTTAATTCAATCAAATAAATAAACAAATAAATAAACAAATAAATAAGTAAAGTTATGAGAAGTACAAACCGTTTAATTACAGTATCGGCAGTAGTTGCCGCATTAGTGCTGCCTTTTGCAGCTTGCAAAAAAAAGGACACAACACCCGAAGACACTCTGCCAACACCAACACCCGAAAGCAGAAATTATCACCTTGCGTTTGCCGTTGACCCCGAAGGACAATCGGCAACTTACTTTCTGCAAGTTTCCGATTTCAAATCGGGAAACTATGATTTTGACAACAAAGGCTTTCAGTTAGCCTCTACGCGCACCGCTCGCCCGTATTCATCACCAAACGGACAATATGTGTATTCGTATGATTATTTGGGCGGACAAGTTTACAGCTACAAAGCAGGTTCAGGCGCAGGCGACTATTCGGAAGCAGACCGTATTAACCCAACCGCAGCTATCGGCTCTAACGCCGCACGTTTTACAAAAGTTGGCGATGAGGCTTGCTTGCTGCACGTTGTAACATCAAACACCACTGCCACAGGTATTGTAACCGAAGGCGGCAATTTTGTAAGAAGAAAAAGCATGGGCTCGTTTATTCGCATTGGCACAAACAACAGCGACGGAAAATTGTCAATGGGTTCGCCGGCACAATTTGAAATTATGTTAGATGAAGCTGAAATGACTTCGGGTGTTTATGTGTCGCGTATTGATGCGCCTGCCGTTGCCAACGGAAAAGTGTATTACGGCTATGCGCGTTCAAAAATGAACACAAGCACCTATGCTGCTGTAAACTCTTACACACCAAGCGATGCCAATATTTTGGTAATGGATTATCCTTCGTTTGCCAACCCGAAAGTTATTCGCACTGCCAAAGCCGCAGGAAACACCAACGGCTACCGCACGCCTGTGGCGCATACCAACGAAAGCGGTGAAGTATATCAAATGGTTTCTTCAATCGGCAAAGAGCTTAAAATTTTGAAATTGAAAGACGGTGCTTTTGATGAGAGTTATGAGTTTAACCTTACTTCTGCATTGGGCGGAGACGGCATTGCTTCAAACGGTTGGTTTTATGCAAAAAACGGTATCGGTTACATTCCATACTTTAAACCTGCTAATGGCGCGGCATCTACACCAAACTGGTATGTAGCCCGCATTGATTTGGTAAACAAAACTGCCGTGAAATTAAATTTACCAAGCAATTTGTGGTTGCAGCAATATCAAAACAGCGTGATAAAAGACGGAAAATTTATTATGGCTATTGTGCCTAATGATGCAGACGGAAATTTCTACATTTTTGACCCTGCTTCCACTTCGGCTGACGGATTTGAAAAAGGTGCAACTATTAAAAAAGGCGGTGCTAACACGGCTTACATCGGCGTATTCTAAAAAAATAATTTCATAACAAAAGAGCCGCAATGACATTTGTGGCTCTTTTGTTTTTTCATTTTAAAAACAAAAGAACTATGGCAAAAAAAAAGGAAACACTCAACAATCAGATGCGTATCTGGCATCGCTATCTCGGATTTTTCTTGGCGGGAATTATGGCAATTTATTCTATCAGCGGAATTATTTTAATTTTCCGTCAAACTGATTTTTTAAAATCAGTATATCAGGATAAAAAAACATTGAAGCCCGAATTAGCCGAATTTGATTTGCAAAAAGAGTTACGCATTAATCAAGTAAAATTTGAAAATCCCGAAAGTGAAGTCATTAATTTTACTTATGCAGAAGGCAGAGCGCAACCGGGCGGCACTCCTCCGAATGCAGAAAATAAAGGCAGAAACCGTGAAGGTAAAATGGATTCGGCTAAAGTTTCAGAAGCAAAATCTGAACGGGAAAATATGCCCCGCAATATGGGCGAAAGAAAAGAAAGACCCGAAGGTGAAAAAGGAAAAGGCGGTGAAGCTCCAAAACCTCCTGTAATTCGCAAAGGAACATACAACGCTAAAACAGGCGAAGTAAATTATGAAGTAAAACGTTATCCGACCGTTATTGAAAAAATGACACATTTACACAAAGCAACCACTAAAGACCCTTTGTATTGGTTAAACATTTTCTTTGGTGTATCGTTGTTCTTTTTTGTGATTTCTTCATTCTTTATGTTTATGCCGGGCAACAACATTTTCAAAAAAGGAATGTATTATACATTGGCGGGCATTGTGCTTACATTAATCATGCTGTTTGTGTAACACACGCAGGCTTGACAACTTTCTAAAAGTTGTCAAGCCTCAAATCTTTATATTTGGCGTTTATAAAAAATGCGTCAAATTTTAAACAGCCTCGTTAATCTCAAGTTTATTTTTATTCTGTTTTTGTTGTTAGCGGCTTTTGCCACGCTGCAATTGCTGATAGTTACACAGCAGACTCAAAATGCGCAGAACATTTATACAGAATACAACAATTACATCATTTTTAAGCAATCATTTTTCCATTTAATTCATGGGCAAGATTTGTATGTGTTGTATGTGAGCGAACAATGGGATTTGTTTAAGTACAGCCCCGCATTTGCAGCCTTGTTTGGCGTGTTAGCCTATTTGCCCGACTGGCTGGGGCTTTTCTTTTGGAATTTTTTAAACGCTTTTGTTTTATTAATTGCCATATACCAACTGCCGAACATTAATCTGAAACAAAAAAGTTTTATGCTTTTATTTTTAGCCGTTGAATTAATGACAAGTATGCAATACGCGCAGAGCAACGGATTAATGGCAGGTTTGCTCATTTTGGCATTTTGTATGCTGGAAAAAGAAAATATTTTGTTAGCCGCCTTGTTTTTGTCGCTTACCGTTTTCATAAAAATTTTTGGCATTGTGGCGTGTGTGTTGTTTGTGTTTTACCCCAAACATTTTATAAAAATTGTTTTGTACATGATATTTTGGTGCTTGTTTTTTGCTCTTGTGCCTGCGCTGTTTTGCGGAGGTTTTGAACAATTACTGTTTCTGTACAAAAGTTGGTTCAGGCTTTTGGCAAACGACCATTCGGGTGCGGTTGGCTTTTCGGTGTCGGGTGTTATTCAAACGTGGTTTCATACAGAGCCAAACAAATTATTGATGCTTTTAACAGGCGTTGTTTTATTGCTTTTGCCTTTATTAAAAATAAAACAGTATGCGCACTATACGTTTCGTTTAAGTATGCTGGCTTCGGTGTTAATCTGGATAATTATTTTTAATCACAAAGCCGAGTCGCCAACGTTTGTAATTGCCGTATCGGGAGTTGCCATTTGGTTTTTTATGCAGCAGCCCAAAAAAGAAAACAGTAGTTTGCTTTTGCTTGTTTTGTTGTTTACCTGCCTCGGGCAAATTGATGTGTTCCCCGAATACGTTCGCCGCGAAATACTTTACCTTTACATGATAAAGCCTGTTCCGTGTATTTTGGTTTGGCTCAAAATTTCTTATGATTTGCTTTCGGCAAAAAATTTAAAACAACATCATTATGCGTAAAATTTTATTCGTCATCTATTCATGTGTTTGCTGCACCTTGTTTGCACAAACAAATTCTGACATTCAAAGCGTTTTAAACAACATGAACGCGCAGGAACAATCGTGGAACAAAGGCGATATTCCTGCCTTTATGCAACATTACTGGAAAAGCGACAGTTTAAAATTCATCGGCGGCAAAGGCATTACTTACGGCTGGCAAAAAACGTTGGATAATTATCTGAAAGTTTATCCCGACAAAGTGAAAATGGGAACGCTGAAATTTACCATTATTGAAACCACGCAACTTTCAGAAACAAGTATGTATGTGGTGGGTGAATGGGAACTGCAAAAAGAAAAACCCACAGGCGGACATTTTACTTTGCTTTGGAAAAAGATAAACGGTGTTTGGGTAATTGTGTCTGACCACACAAGCTGATTATTTTCTTCGCGAACGCGCTTTTCTATTGCGCCCATGACATTCATCGTTGGGGTCTTTTAATTTTATGTTGAGGGTGATTCCGTAATAAAAATACCAGTCTTTGGTGCTTGGGTTGCCGCGCATATTGCCGGGTTCGCCGCCTCCGTTTAAACTTTGGTTGGTGTAATTTTTCACATCGGGGTCTGTAAAATTGGGATAAACGCCGCTTACATCGTCTAAAAAATCGGTAAACGTTCGGCGCGGACCCCACTCAATACCAATGCCGCATTTTTTGCCGGCGTTCCATTTTAAGCCCAAACCAAAAGGAATGCTCACCTGAAATTTCGGATAGTGTTTTCCTTCGGTTTGCATGGGTCGCACTTCCTCGTAACCTTTGCCAATATCGGCTTTGGGATTAAAGTAAAAACCGCTCACCCCTGCAAACACAAACATGGTAAAGCGATGGCGGTCGTGTCCGATACGGTATTCCACAAAATTAAATTCGGCAGTGGTGTTAAGTTCGTAAAGACGGGATTTAAAATTTAAGTTGCGTTCTATCTGGTCGGCTTCTTTGCTTCGTGCATCATTTCCGCCAATGTTGCCGTAATTAAACCCAAAGCGAAAAGCATAGCGGTAATTGGTGGCATATCTGAAAAAAATGCCGCACGCGGGGCTTGACATAAAAAAATGTTTGCGCGGATTTAAGTCGCCCAAATAATAACTGCCGCCGCCCAAAAAACCGAGTTCTCTTTGCCTGAACGTGTGTTTGTGAGCCTGTGCCATGCCTGAAAAAGAGAGCGCACAGAAAAAATATACAAGAATTTTTTTCAAGATTTAAAAGAAACGCAAAAGTAAGAGATTTATTGTGTTTAGAGCATTCCTGTCATTCTGAGGAACGAAGAATCTATAATGTCAGATGCTTCCTTCGTCAGCATGACAAACAACATCTTTGCGTAAATTCGTGGCTGAAAAATGGCAACAGAAAAAACATACCAACCAATCGGCGTATTTGACAGCGGTTTTGGCGGATTAACCGTTTTGAAAGAATTGGTACGCGAATTGCCGCAATATGATTTTTTGTATTTGGGCGACAGTGCCCGCACACCTTACGGCTCACGCAGTTTTGAAACGGTGTATGAATATACGTTGGAATGTGTAAACCATTTGTTTGACAAGGGCTGTCATTTAATTGTGCTAGCTTGCAATACCGCTTCGGCAAAGGCTTTGCGAAGCATTCAGCAAAAAGATTTACCTAAAATTGCGCCAAATAAAAGAGTTCTTGGGGTTATTCGCCCCACCACCGAAATTGTGGGAAATTACAGCAAAACCAAGCAGGTGGGCGTTCTCGGAACTGCGGGAACAATACATTCAAATTCTTATGTGGTGGAAATTGAAAAGTTTTTTCCCGACTTAAACGTGTATCAACAGGCTTGCCCAATGTTTGTTCCTTTAATTGAAAATAACGAATTTGAAAACGAGGGCGCAGATTTTTTCATTAAGAAATACGCAAGTGAATTAATGCAGCAACAGCCCAATATTGACACCATTATTCTCGGCTGCACACATTATCCTTTAATTATGGATAAAATTAAAAAGCAGTTGCCCGAAAATGTTACTTTGCTTTCGCAGGGAGAAATTGTAGCAAAAAGTTTAAAAGATTATTTGCATCGCCACCCCGAAATGGAGGCTAATTGCAGCAAACAAAGCCGCCTTGATTTTCTCACCACCGATTTACCCGAAACGTTTAATAAAGCGGCTACGCTTTTTTATGGGGAAGAAGTGAAGTCGGAGCATTTACAGGTTTGAAAATTTTATTCTTTTACAATCTTCTCTACCGCAACCAAGTTTCTTTCTTCAAAAACCTGCAAAAAGTAAATGCCTGATTGGAATTGGCTTAAATCAATTTCTGCTTTTGTGTTTACAGAAGAAATTTCTTTACATACTTCACCAAACATATTACTCAATTCAATCTTGTAAACACCATACTTCTTTCTTACCGGCAATTTCACAGTAATTGAGTTGGATGTTGGATTTGGATAAACCGCAAGATTGATTTTGTTTGTATATTCTTTAACTCCTCCACCAACACAAATGGCACTACAATTATTGCCGTAATGTGGGTGATGATATAATTCAACACCATTTTGCTCATAACACAAAAGGGTATTATGACAAAGGTCATACAAAGGAATTGCGTTTTCGCCGCTAAACAAAACTCCTGAAGTGCTGCCAATCCCTTCAATCCAGTATTCTTGAAAAATATCAAACTCCTGAAACATAAGCGTAGGATTTACAATCTGTAGCCTTTTTCGGTAATTATTGCCTATAAGAACGCTATCTATGGATTGCACTTTAATCCCCACCCATTGCCCGACAGGATAAACCGTAGCCGTTTGGTTTACTTGCAAAGAAAAATCGTAAAGTAAATTTTCTTGTGTAGTATCTTGTGCAGAAAGGATATAAACTCTTTTTGTAACCGTATCTTCTCTTAACAGATAGGGATTTCCATTACTTGTATATTTTTTATACACTTTATTATTTTGTGTAACGCTGCCCGAAACAGAAATTTGTACATTGTTAAGACATTTCCACACAGCGTTTGAGTCCGGCAAATGAACATATTGTTGTGCTTGCGTTGAAACTGCTGTGAATACAGCAACCGAAAAGAATACTAATTTTTTCATGCCTTTGTTTTTTAAAGATTAAACAATAAGAACAGAGAGCAATAAGAGAACTTTGCCAAACAAATGTAGTGAGAAAAAATACCAAACTTGAAAAGTTTAATTTTTGTTTTATGCTAAATTTGTGCGCCAAAAACAAAATAAAGAATAAAACCTGTTGCTCAAAAACACGCTCTATATCACATTTGACGGACTAAGCGACCCTTTAGGGCAATCGCAAATTTTACCTTACCTGATAGGCATTGCACAAAACGGTTTTCACATTCACATTTTGTCTTGCGAAAAAAAAGAACGCCTTGACCGCGAAAAAGAAAATATTTTGTCGCGGATAAAAAACACCTCTATTGAATGGGATTATATTATTTACAAGGAAAACGGAAGTTTTTTTTCGCGCTTGCAGTACATTCATCAATTGCGTACTAAAGCCTACCGTTTGCGCAAAACAAAAAATTTCAGTTTGGTGCATTGCCGCAGTTATTTGGCTTCTTTAATCGGATTAAATTTTAAACGCCAATACAACATTCCGTTTTTGTTTGATGCGCGCGGCTTTTGGGCTGACGAGCGCATTGACGGCGGAATTTGGAAAAAGAGTAATCCGATTGAAAATTTGTTCTACAATTTCTTTAAACAAAAAGAAAAACAATTTATTCTCCGCTCCGATGCCAACGTGTTTTTAACCAACGCCGCCGTAACAGAATTGGAAAAATTTTTTCCCGCAGAAATTTTAAGAAAAAAAACAACGGTTATTCCGTGCTGTACCAACACAAATTTATTTAGCAAAGAAAACGCAAAACAAATTTCATTACCGAATATTTCCGAAAACGCTCACATTCTTGTTTACACAGGTTCAATCGGCACTTGGTATTACACCAAAGAAATGATTGATTGCGTCTTAGCGTGGAAAAAATTTATTCCCGAAATAAAATTGCTTGTTCTAACAAACGATAAAATTGAGTTGGAAAAAATTTTGTCTTTGTACAACGAAGAAGAAAAACAAACCGTTGTTTCGGTAAGTGCTTCGCATAAAGATGTGGCTTCTTATCTGGTATTGGCAAAGGCTTCCATATTTTTTATAAAACCTGCTTACTCCAAAATAGCTTCTTCACCAACAAAAATGGCGGAGTGTTGGGCAATGGATTTGCCGATTATTACCAACAGCGGCATTGGCGATAACGATTTGTTTTTTAACACACATCAAGGCGGAATTTTGACTAACGCTTTTACGGAGGAAGAATACGAAACTGCTTGTAAAAAGTATCTTGCGCTTTCCGTGCCAACAGGAACATACAGAAAAATTGCTTCAGATTTTTTTGACAATACTATGGCGATTGAAAAATATACTTCCATTTATAAATCACTAACCAAGATTTGACAACTTTCTGAATTTGTCAAATCTTTTTATCTTCGTTCCCTAATGCAAACCATTATTGTTACAGGAGGTGCGGGCTACATTGGTTCGCATACCATTGTAGAATTGCTCAACAAAACAAACTTCAACGTTGTTTCGGTGGATAATTTTTCAAATTCATCGGCTTCATCTTACACGCGCATTCAATCGCTTGTTAATCGCAACTTTGAACATTTGAATTTTGATTTGTGTAATGAAAACGAATTAAACACGCAACTTTCCAAACTGAAAAACATTGCTGGCATTATTCATTTTGCGGCGTTTAAAGCCGTTGGCGAAAGTGTGGAAAATCCTGTTTTGTATTATCAAAATAATTTGACTTCACTTACTAATCTTTTAAAGTTTTCGCAACAAAACAACATCAACAATTTTATTTTTTCTTCCTCTTGCTCGGTTTACGGAAATGCGGAGCAATTGCCTGTTACCGAACAAACGCCTTTGCAAAAAGCCGAAAGCCCTTATGCGCACACCAAACAAATAGGCGAAGAAATTATTGAATTTTTCTGCCAATCAAATCCCAACTTTAAAACGGTGTTGCTGCGTTACTTTAATCCTGTGGGTGCGCACATCAGCGGAAAAATGGGCGAATTGCCGATTAACCGACCAAACAATTTAGTGCCGATAATTACGCAAACCGCTTCGGAAAAAAATTCACTCACCGTGTTTGGAAACGATTACGATACCCGCGACGGCTCTTGCATTCGTGATTACATTCATGTAAGCGACATTGCCGATGCGCATGTAAAAGCATTAAATTATTTGCTTGAAAAGAAAAACAAAAAAAACAGTTCTTTGTTTAATCTCGGTACAGGCAAGGGCGTAAGCGTGTTGGAAGCAATTCGCTCTTTTGAAAAAGTATCGGGCAAAAAATTAGATTACAAAATAGGTGCGCGCCGCGCAGGTGATGTTATAGCCGTTTACGCCGACAATTCTTTGGCAAAAAAAGAATTGAACTGGACACCCGAATATTCTTTAGACGATATGATGTTGAGTGCTTGGAAAT
>JAHBTI010000011.1 GCA_019638705.1 Bacteroidota bacterium | reverse complement strand
TCAAGCAAGCAAAACACAACATTAATGAATGTAAGTTGGAACATAAACAACAAAAAATTTTCAGGCAATAATATTTCTTATTGTTTCAATCAAGCAGGTACGCGCACAATACAAGCCAACATTAAAGACCAAAATTCTTGTACAAATAGTTTTATAACACAAGTTCTTGTTTATCCTCAACCAATTGCTGATTTTTCTTACACCCCGACACAACCCATTGAAAGTTTAGATGAAGTGATTTTTACCAACACAAGTAAAAACGCAGAAAAATTTGAATGGAATATTTCAATTATCAATCAAACAAGTCAAGAAAAAAACACAAGTGTTTTATTTGAAAACACAGGCACTTACGTTGTAGCACTCACCGCACAAAACGAAAAGCAATGTTTGGACACAGCAATAAAATCAATTTATGTTCTTCCTGATTTTACGATTTTTGTCCCAAATATTTTTACGCCAAACGGCGATAACCTCAACGAAACGTTTAAACCAATCGTCAGGGGACAAAAGGAATACCGTTTTCAAATTTTCAACCGTTGGGGACAAAAAATATTTGAAACAACTGATACTAATCAGGGTTGGGACGGCACGTTTAAAGGCGAAGAATGTAAAAGTGATGTGTACGTTTGGAAAATTACCGTTGTAAGTGCTAAGGAAGAAAAAGTGCTGAATGGCACGGTAGCACTTGAAAGATAGTAGTTCATAGAACTTTATAACTTTCTAAAATCAACTTCATCTTAAAATTTTCAAATCCCAAATGTTTCCAAACCATCAAAAAATCAATTAATTGTTAATCAAATGTTTAAATTACATTAATTCTGCCGAAAATCCCTTTATTCTGCCTATATTTGTAGCCCGTTTTTAACTAAGGCTTAAAGGCGAAAAAATCAAAGGTTTAATCTCTCAAACTTGCCTTAGGAGTTTGATACAATTTTAAAATCAAAATTATGGCAAATAACAGCCAAACAGTAGGAAATCCGGATTTTGACTGGAATTCCATCGGAAAAAAACAAGACAATTATTCAACCGAAGAAAAAGAGAAGTTGGACGAATTGTACTCACAAAAGTTAAATTCAATCGCCGACCTTCAAACCGTTGAAGGTACTGTGGTTGCAAAAACAAACCGCGAGGTAATTGTAAACATCGGTTACAAGTCTGACGGTGTGGTGGCTCTTTCGGAGTTTCGCTACAATCCTGATTTGAAAGTAGGCGACACAATTGAAGTATTTGTTGAAAAATCGGAAGACGAGCAAGGACAATTAGTGCTTTCGCACCGCAAAGCCCGCGCAGGCAAAAGTTGGGACAGGGTTAATGAAGCCCTTAACAGCGATGAAATTGTTACAGGCTTGGTTAAATCGCGCACCAAAGGCGGCTTAATTATTGATGTGTTTGGAACAGAAGCATTTTTACCCGGCTCACAAATTGACGTGAAACCAATTCGCGATTACGATGTGTACGTTGGTAAAACAATGGAATTTAAAGTGGTGAAAATCAACAACGAATTTAAAAACGTGGTGGTTTCGCACAAAGCATTGATTGAAGCTGAATTAGAAAGCCAAAAACGCGACATTATTTCTAAACTGGAGAAAGGACAAGTGTTGGAAGGCGTGGTGAAAAACATTACTTCTTACGGTGTGTTTGTTGATTTGGGTGGTGTTGACGGATTAATTCACATTACAGACTTATCGTGGGGTCGCATTACGCACCCTGAAGAAATTGTGAAATTAGATGAAAAAATTCAGGTGGTAATTCTTGAATTTGACGATGATAAAAAACGCATTGCTTTGGGCTTGAAACAACTTTCTGCCCACCCTTGGGAACAATTGCCTGCCGAATTAAAAGTTGGCGACCACGTTAAAGGCAAAGTAGTGGTAATTAACGATTACGGCGCGTTTATTGAAATTGCTCCGGGCGTAGAAGGTTTGGTTCATGTGAGTGAAATGAGCTGGAGTCAGCACTTGCGCAGCGCACAGGAATTTGTGAAAGCAGGGCAGGAGGTAGAAACCGTTGTTTTAACCCTTGACCGCGATGAACGCAAAATGAGCCTCGGCATGAAACAATTAACACCTGACCCTTGGAATATGATTATGGACAAATATTCTAAAGGTTCTAAACACGCAGGCACAGTACGCAACTTTACCAACTTTGGTGTGTTTGTAGAACTGGAAGAAGGTGTTGATGGTTTGGTTCACATTTCGGATTTAAGCTGGAGCAAAAAAATTAAGCATCCGAGCGAGTTCTGCAAAGTGGGCGAAAAAATGGAAGTGGTGGTATTGGAAATTGACGGAGAAAACCGCCGTTTATCTTTAGGACACAAACAATTGGAAGAAAATCCTTGGGACGTGTTTGAAACCATTTTCACGGTTGATTCGATTCACAAAGGCACTGTAATTTCGGTAAACGATAAAGGCGCAACCATTGGCTTGCCTTACGGCGTTGAAGGTTTTTGTCCGGCACGCCATTTGGTAAAAGCAGAGGGTGGGGCAGTTAAAGCCGAAGAAACAGCAGAATTTAAAGTCATTGAATTCAGTAAAGATTTAAAACGCATTGTGGTATCGCACGCCCGCTTGCACGAAGAAGTGAAAGAGGAAGCAAAACGTGCCGACAAAGCCGCTAAAAAAGCTGAATTTGAAGAAAGCAAAAAAGCCGTTAAAAAAGTAAAAGACAGTCAGGAAAAAACAACATTGGGCGACATCTCAGCGTTATCTGACTTGAAAAGCAAAATGGACGGTAAAAAATAAACATACTCCCCAAAACGACGCGTTCGTTTTTAGGGCAAACTGAGAACCTCGCCAAGGTTTTTAGTTTTTGAGAGCCAAAACCCCGCTGCAAAGCGGGGTTTTTGGTTTATATGGAGTTGCTTAAATGATTTAAAATCAAATTAATGTATAAAATTATAATTTAACATAATATAAATTATATAAAACATACTCATAAAAAAAGCGCGAGTACCAATACTCGCGCTTTATAATTTAACTGAATAATTTTTTATCCGTTGTTTTCTTCCGTTGCAGGAGCTTCTGCTGCCGGTGCTTCCGGGATTTGAGGAACTTCGGGAGTTGGAACAACTGCTTTTGCAGCAGCTTTAGCGGCTTTAGCTTCTGCTTTAGCTTCTTTTACCGCACTTTCTGCTTTGTGTCGGTCGCCTGCTTTTTTGGTAGCTTCCGATTTCAAACGGTCGTGTTTACCCAGAATTTTTCCTGATTTTTCATCCACCCATTTTTGAAATTTTTGCTCTGCCTGTGCTTCTGTTAAAGCACCTTTTTTTACGCCTTCCAACAAGTGTTTTTTCATCATCACACCTTTGTACGACAAAATCGCACGACAAGTGTCTGTTGGTTGTGCCCCTTTCATTAACCAGTTCAATGTTGAATCAAAGTTAATGTCAATGCTTGCAGGGTTGGTCGTAGGGTTATATATACCCAGTTTTTCAATGAATTTTCCATCGCGCGGTGCACGACCGTCCGCCACTACCACATGAAAAAAAGCTGAATCTTTTTTACCGTGTCTTTGTAGTCTAATCTTTACTGCCATTTTTCTATTGTTTTAAAAATTTGAGGCGCAAATATCGTAATTTTCCTTTATATGACAAAAATCATTCTTTATAATCCGTTAAAAACTCTAATTTTGGAACAAAAATTCTTATGCAGATTAAAGAAAGAGGAATAATTTTAATTCCGGTTGATTTTACAAAACAGTCCTTATTTGCGATAAAACAATCATACAACTTAGCCAAATACACACATTCGCGTTTGGTGCTGTTGCACGTTTACGAAAAAAACGGCGAAGAAAGCACCGATGCTTTGGAAAAATTAGTGGCACAAACCGAGAAAGAAAGTAGTGTGCCTGTGGAATACAGAAACGTGAAAGGCGATATTTATGAGAAGGTTGATGAAGTTGCCTCTGAACTGAAAGCTACCTTAATTATTGCAGGGCTTGAAAGCCACATGCGGTTTAGAGATATTATCAGTTCAAGCGCAAGCAAATTGGTGCGAAAAGCCCCCTGCCCTGTTATTACCATTCGCGGAAACGACCAGCGAGACGGCTGCGAAAACATTTTGTTGCCTTTGGATTTAACCGCCGAAACCCGCGAAAAGGTTGATGTTGCCATACAGTTTGCTCGTTACTTTGGCGCAAGCATTCGTATTGTGGGCGTGTTTGACCCTGCCGATTCTGATTACGAAAACAAATTATTGGCTTACACACATCAGGTAAAACAATTTGTAAAAGGCAAAGGAATTTCCTGCACCAATAAATCTATTCCTACAAAAGATGTGGCACAAAGTTTAGTTGATTACGCCAACAAAATTGAAGCCGATTTGATTATGATAATGAACAAACCGCATTTGAGCGTTGGCGAATTTTTTAACGGTACAGATGCGCAGCGCATTGTGGACATCAGCAATATTCCCGTTATGACCATTCAGCCCATGAGGCGCGAAAGCATGATGAGTTTTGGTACAGGTTTTTAATTAGTTCGCTTACTCCAAAATTTTGGTGTACTTGGTAGTGCCCGCAGGGTCAACCATAGTTAAAACTTCCATCGCCTTGTTTTTTTCTTCGGGCAATCCGCCTTTAAAAATGTTGATGAGTTCATCGCGCTTGGCGTTAAAAAACAACTGCATCGGAAATGACGCAGGGCGCGCGGTGTAAACAGGTTTCAATAAATCAAGCGACTTTAAAAGTTCGGCTCGCCCGCCTTCCACATCTTGGTTCATAATATCCAACGCATGAGAGTATTGATACATACATTCGCGTATGCCTTTAAACACAGGCTGCAAGGTGTTTTCTATCAGCCAGTAGCGGTTTTTTTGCGATTTGCTCGGGTCCCAGCCCGCATCGCCCGAACTTTGTGCGTTTTGAGCAACCACCTGTGCCTTTTGCCAATACGGTGTTCCGCCAAGCGATGAAAACGTATCGTTATCTGCCGCAATAATTACATAAGCATAATACGCCAAAATAGATGTAAGGTTATCGTTAAACACATTCAAATTAAACTGTAATTGCGTAAACTGCTGAAACTTGAACTGCAAATACTCGTCTTCATAATTTATAGCCTGAGTATGGTATGAACTTTTAAATACCGGGCGGCGGCTTTGCACCTGTATTTTTCCACTGTAACTGTCGCTTCCGCTGCTTTGGCTAATGGTTAAAAAAAGCGAACATTCAATTTTTTCGTTGGGAGCGTAAATTTCGCTTGTCCATTTGGTATTATTCATAAACTCCATAATGGCAGACTTCAATTGCTCAAAAATTTGTTTATTCACCGAACCCTGAATTTGGTCGGAATTAATGCTTACCTGACAATTTAATTCCTGTGCCGACAAATTAAAATGCGCTGCACTTAAAAACAGTATAAGTAAAATTCGTTTCATTTTTTATTAATCAATTTTATAATGTAATTTACAATATCTGTTGCCACCTGCTGCTTAGGCTTTAACTCAAAATTAGTGATTTTATTGTGTTTGTCTATAATGGTAATTTTATTGGTGTCTGCACCAAAGCCACTCCCCTGCTCGCTTGCCGAATTGGCAATAATCATATCTAACTGTTTGTTTTTTAATTTTTGTTGCGCGTATTCAATTATGTTTTGGGTTTCCAAAGCAAAACCAACCAAAAGCTGATTTGTTTTTTGTTTACCGAGTTCACTTAAAATATCTTTAGTTTTTACCAACTCCAAATTTAAAATTTCATCTTTCTTTTTTATTTTTTCGCCACTTGGTTTCGCGGGTTTATAGTCCGCTACCGCCGCGCTGCAAATTACAATATCTTTGTTTTGAAAGTTAGAAATCATCGCCTCAAACATTTCATCGCTGCTTTCCGCATTAATCAGTTTCAGGGCTTTGTTTTTAATTTCAACACGGTTTGCTCCCAACACCAAGGTAACTTCTGCGCCTTGCGCTGCCAATGTTTCGGCAATGGCTAAACCCATTTTTCCGCTGCTGCGGTTGCCGATGAAACGTACAGGGTCAATGGCTTCATACGTTGCGCCTGCATTTACCAAAGCGGTTTTTCCATGCAAAGTAAGATTTTCAGAAACATAATTTTTCAAAAACTCCACAATGGTTTCGGGTTCTGCCATACGCCCCTCCCCTGTTAAACCGCTTGCTAACTCGCCATGTTCAGCAGGAATAATAAGGTTTCCGAACGTTTTAATTGTTTCCAAATTTTGTTTTACGCTTGGGTGTTGATACATATCCAAATCCATAGCAGGCGCAACAATGGTTTTTGTTTTGGCGGAAAGATATGTTGCCAATAATACATTATCACAAAGCCCTTGCGCCATTTTTGCAAGCGTATTTGCGGTAAGCGGAGCAATCAGCATCACATCAGCCCATTCCGCCAAATGAACATGATTGTTCCAGTTAAAATGCTTGTCAAAAAAATCAAGCGTTACTTCGTTTTTACTCAACACCGAAAGCGTTTGCGGTGTTACAAAATCAGTAGCGGCTTTGGTGAGAATAACTTTTACTTCTGCACCCTCTTTTACCAATAGCCTTACAAGCATGGCGCATTTATAAGCTGCAATACCGCCTGTAATTCCCAAAATTATTTTTTTGTGCCGAAGCATAAATAACGGTTCTTAACTTAAAGCAAAAAGGCAGTATAGCGTTTTTGCTTACTGCCTTTTTCAAGAGATTGAATTTTTTATTTAGATGCGGCTGCTTCTTTAGCAGGGTTGCGGTAATACACATTATCGTCTAAAAATTCCTGAACGGCAATTAATACGGGTTTAGGCAATTTTTCGTAATGTTTAGAAATTTCTATTTGCTCACGGTTTTCAAACACTTCTTCCAAATTATCGGTGTGCACATTATTAAATTCTTGCAGCTTGCCTGTAATTTCTTCTTTTAACTCAGAACTTACCTGATTTGCACGTTTGCTGATAATGGCAATGGCTTCGTAAAGATTTCCGGTTGGGCTGTCAAATTTGCGAATATCGCGTGTTACAATGCTTTGGTCTGCGTTTATTTTTTTAAAATCCATGATTGTTTAAATTTTCTTTTATTCGTTTACAATTAGTGTATATATTTTCGGCGCGGCTAAGGTACGCACTTTTCGGGTACAAATCCACAAATTTCACATAATTTTCTATCACTCCGTCCAAACGCTCCTCCTTTTTGCTCGGAACGCTGTTTACTGCCAACAAATAGTAAGAGTTTATAAGCAAGTAATACATTTCCTCGTTGTAGCTGCTGGCAGGATATTCTTTCACATAGTTTTGCGTGGCAACAATGGTGGCTTTCCAGTCGTCCATTTTGTAATACTGTTTTATAATTTCGTAATCTTTACGTTCCAACTTTGTGTACAGTTTGTCAATTAAAAGATTGCAAGTGTCTATTCTGCTGCTTTCAGGGTAGGTATCAATAAACGACTGAAATTCTTTAATGGCATTTTTGGTGCTTGTTTGGTCTAACTTATAGTTGGGCGATGTGAGGTAATAACACAAAGCGTTCATAAAATAACATTCCTCCACATGCTTGCCGTCGGGGTACTGCCGCGTGTAATTTTTAAAATAATACTGGCTCATCAGCAAATCGCCAAGGTGATATTCGCTCCAAGTGTAATAATAATACACGTCCTCTGCCCTGTCTGTGCCTTTTACCACAGGAATTAATTCTTCATACAATTGCGAAGATTTAATGTATTGTTCTTTGTCAAAAAACTCTTTTGCCTTAGTAAACTTTAAGTCGTAATCGGTGCTTTTCAGAAGTTTATTAAAGTTGTCGCACGAAGCAACAAACAACACCAACACAAAAAGAATAATTATTGATTTGATTTTTTTCAGAGGTTGCAAAAGTAAGGCTTTAAACTCTCAACTTTCCACTCTTAACTAAAATTTATTTCATCAGAGTAAAATGCCCTTTGTACTCCCTTAGCTTCATATTGACATCTAACACGGTAAACACATACACATAATCGCCCATGGGGTGTGTTTCTTCGTTTGAAATTTTTCCGTCCCAACCCTTTGCAATGTCGGTTGAAGTAAAAATTAAAGCCCCCCAACGGTTAAAAATCTGCATTTTATATTCTTTAATGGCTATGGCTTTCGGCATAAACACATCGTTTAATCCATCACCGTTTGGCGTAAACACATCAGGCACAAAAAACGCAGGGTCTTCTTCAATGGTAATTAACTTAGCCACACTGTCTTTGCAGCCGTTATTTGAAGTTGCAGTTAAATAAACCAAGTACGTTCCCACATCTTTGTAAGTGCGCACAGGCGTTTGCTGATAACGGATATTGCTTGTGTCTTTTTTATAGCCCCCTGCATCAGTATAAAAATCCCAAGTCAGGTTACTTATCTCTGCTTTTCTGCTCTTATCGTAAAACGTTACCGTGTTATCGTTTTCGTTTGGTCTTTCGGGTAAATACTCAAAATCAGCCACAGGCAAGGGATATGCGTTTAATTTACCCACAAGCGTATTGGCGCAACCCACGCTGTCAGACAAATGAATGGTGTAAGTATAAACGCCCGCTTTTGTCATACATTTTTTGTATTCGGTTTCATTGGGTTTGGCAGTTTCTCCGTCGCTAAAACGCCATGTCCACGTTTTTAAATTGGCAACCTGACTTTGCAACGTAAGCGTTGGACAAAACGGAACACAGGCACCTGTTTCTTCCGTAAGCAGCTTGGCTTGTGGCAAACGTTTTACTATCGGGTGAAAATGAATGGCATTGGTGCAGGCGTGGTCGTCAATACCCACCAGAGTATAAGTGGTTTGAAGTTCAGGAGCGGTTGATGATATGCTGAAAACAGGTCCTTTCAGCACTTCGCCGTAAGATGCCAGCCAGCGGTATTCATTACAGTTTTTACCTGAAAAAACAAATTTCCCACCTTCACACACTTCTATTTCCCCTCCCACCTGCACTGGCGGCTGCGGATACACCACGCCTGAAACCGTTGTGGTTTCAGAACAGCCGTAAATGCTTGTAACCGTTACATAATACACGCCCGAATTATACGAGTTGGCATTATTAATTACGGGAGCTTGCAAATTAGAAGTAAACCCGTGCGGACCTGACCATTTGTAACCTGCGCCACCTGCTGCGCCAAGCATAAGCGGGCTTCCAAAACAAGCCCTGCCCTCATCAACCAAAGGAAAAGGTATAGGGCGCACAATTTGAAGAACGGTATCGTAGTTTACGCAACCGTTAGTATCTTTTCCTGCCAAATAATAATACCCGCCGTGATACAGTTTTGAAATGTTTACGGCAATGGTATCGTCAATAGAAGAAAAAAGGTGGCTTGAATTAGCCCACACAGGTCCTGTCCATGTATAAGTTTCCGCACCCGAAGCGGTAATATTAAAACTTTCGCCCAAACACACGGAATTTGTAGAGGCAAGCACGGGTGGCAAGGGGTGTATTTTAACCGAAATGCTGCCTGCGGCAGGGCAATCTTGCGTTGAGCCCGTTACATAATACGTTCCTGTCATGCTCACGGCGTTATTTGTAAAAACCACCGAAGAACCCTGTGTTGAAAATGTGTTAGGTCCTGTCCATGTGTAAGTGTAAGCTCCGCTCGCATTCAGGTTAAAACTTTTTCCTGCGCAAAAATCACCGCCTTTAGTTACGGTAAGTGTGGGGTTGGGTTTTACCTGCACATAAGATGTGGTAACACCTGTGCAGGTTTTTGGCGCACCTGCTACCGAAAATTCACCATACACCGTATAAGTTCCTGTATTTGACAGTTGAGAAACAGGAATACTCTGCGGATTAGCACTTGGATTAACAAAGCCTCCCGGTCCCGTCCATGTGTAAGTGCTTGCACCTGCTGCCGAAAAATTAATTGACTGCCCTTCGCACACGGGGCTGTTGTTTGTGGCTGTTATGGCAATAGTGCCGCTTGTAACAGCCGAGCCGGGCACGGCATTTTGAGTAATGTTAATGGGCATTTGCTGATTTGAAAAATTAGTAATCAGCAAAATGTAATATTGACCAGCTTGGGCATTTGTAATAATTAAATTTTCGGTTGATGAGCCTGAATAACTGCAACCATTATTGCCGTTTGTGTTTGGCACTTGTGTGTTGGCGTTTAAATTTCCGCAATTACCCGTAGGTGAAGAAAATGGTCCCCAGCTAATAAAATCAATATCACTTGCTGCCGACATGGTAATGGACAACGTGCCGCTTTGCGCAATAGGAATACTGAACCATGCAGGGTTTGGCTGAGAAAATAAACAGCCCACCTGAGTATTGTTAGGTTGGTTTGTTCCTGCGGGATATTGCCCTGCTGTGCAAAATGGTGCAGCATTTGCACAGGTAGAGTTTCCCTGCCCAAAACACTTAGCGGTTAAAAAAAACACAAGAACAAAAAGATAAATAAATTTGTACATTTTGAATAATGACTGTGTGAATGTGGCAAATTTATAATAATAAAACGAAAATACTATTATTTTTCACACAGTTAAAAGGGCATTTCGCACAATAAAAAGGGTATTTCGCACAAAACCACTCATCTTTGAACACAGATGAGGGATTTTTTTGTTATGCATGGTGTAAAGATGTGATGTAAAGCCGCGATTAATCGTGGCTTTAAACAAAACTGTAGTTCCAATGTCAAATTTCATACTATGAGGATAAAAAATTAGAAAAAATTCTGAAGTTTTAGAGGGGGTTTCATTACATTTGGGTTTAAATACCGAAAAAATGATGTTTTCTTCCCGAATAAAAAAAGCCGTTGTTGCTTTTTCCATTGCAGCCGTAGTTATTACAGGGCTTGCATACACACCCGATTATTTTGAAATCAGTAAAAACTTAGACATTTTTAATGCCGTTTACCGCGAATTAAATGTTAGCTATGTGGACGGCACAAAACCCGGCGAGCTGATGAAAAAAGGCATTGATGCCATGCTCGGCTCGCTTGACCCTTACACCAATTATTACACCGAAAACGATATTGAAGATTTCAGATACATGACCACAGGCGAATACGGCGGCATTGGCGCGGTGGTACAGGACATTGACGGAAAAATTACCATTGCCGAACCTTACGAGGGTTTTGCGGCAGATAAAGCGGGCTTAAAAGCAGGCGACCAAATTTTGGGTGTAAACGGCATAAACGTTGGCGATAAAAAAACGGAAGACATCAGCTCTTTACTAAAAGGAACTGCGGGAACAGAAGTGAAAATGACCGTGCTGAAAGCAGGACAAACAAAACCTGTGGACATTAGTATTGTTCGCGAAGAAATAAAAAACAAAGCTGTGCCTTATTACAGTATGTTGCCAAACAGCGAAACAGGCTACATAAAATTAGTTGCCTTTACCGAAAATTGCAGTGGCGAAGTGAAAACGGCACTCAATGAACTAAAATCAAAAAACTGCAAAAGCCTTATTTTGGATTTGCGCGGAAACCTCGGCGGCTTGCTGCATGAAGCTGTAAATATTGTAAACTTTTTTATTGATAAAGGACAAGAGGTTGTGTTTACCAAAGGCAAAATGTCTGATTGGGACAAATCGTATTTATCGGTAAATAACCCTATTGACACGGAAATCCCATTAATTGTTTTGGTGGACGAAAATTCCGCTTCGGCTTCCGAAATTGTGAGCGGTGCGTTGCAAGATTTAGACCGCGCCGTGATTATCGGCAAACGCACCTATGGCAAGGGTTTGGTGCAGCAAACAAAACCGTTGGTGTATAACGCGCAAATAAAAGTTACGGTGGCAAAATACTATATTCCGAGCGGGCGGTGCGTGCAGGCGTTGGATTACAGCCACCGCGATGAAGACGGGCGCGTAGAAAAAGTTTCTGACAGCTTGGTTACAGCCTTTAAAACCAAAGGCGGACGCATTGTGTATGACGGCGCGGGCGTGATGCCCGATGTAAAAACCGAAGAAGAAAAATTCAACAACATTTTAATTTCTTTGGTTTCAAAAAATCATGTTTTTAATTACGCTACACAATACGTTTTAAACCACGCGAACCTTGCTTCGGTAAAAGACTTTTCTTTGTCGGAAGCGGAATACAGCGACTTTGTAAATTATTTAAAAGACAAAGATTACAGCTACAAAACACAAAGCGAATTGAATTTGGAAGAACTGAAAAAAACGGCGGAAGACGAAACATATTTTTCTGACATTAAAACCGAGTACGATGCTTTGGTAACAAAAATGAACAACAACAAAAAAGATGATTTGTTAAGACACAAAACTGAAATAAAAAAATATCTGGAAGAAGAAATTGTGCAACGCTACTATTATCAAAAAGGCAGAATTGAATTTTCGTTGAAAAGCGATGAAGACATAAAACAGGCACTTTCAATTTTTACCGAAAATAAATTGAAAACAATTTTGACAACGATTGAAAAACCGACAAAACCGTTTAACGCAAAGAAAAAATTTTAATCACATAAAATAACAACTAATCATGGCAAACATTCTTAAAAAAATATCGGCGGCTGTTGTTGCGGCAGGTACATTAATCATTTCTTTTGCCGCCACAGGCAAAAAAACAACAGGCGCAACAAGCGTTTACGATTTTAAATTAAAAACCTTGGAAGGCGAAGAAATAACGCTTGAAAAATACAAAGGCAAAAAATTGTTGCTTGTAAACGTGGCGAGCAAATGCGGCTACACACCTCAATACACCAACCTTGAAAAATTGTATGAAAAATACAAAGATAAATTGGTGGTGATTGGTTTTCCTGCCAATAATTTTATGGGACAAGAACCCGGAAACGCGCAAGAAATAAGAGAATTTTGTACCAAGAATTACGGCGTTACTTTTCCCTTAATGGAAAAAATAAGTGTGAAAGGAAAAGATATGCACCCACTTTATCAATACTTGAGCAACATAAAAGAAAATGGCGTATGCGATGATTCGCCAAGCTGGAATTTTTGCAAATATTTAATTGACGAAAACGGAAAAGTCATTAAATACTTCAACAGCAAAACCGACCCGATGAGCGAAGAAATTATTTCGTTGTTGTAATTGCTAAAGGTTAGCCACGAATTTCACGAATAACACTAATTGTTTCTTATATAGATTTGTGAAATAATTAGAGCGAAGCGACAAAATTAATTCTTGATTTGTGTGCATTTGTGCAATTAGTGGCAGAAAAATACTAATGTAAGTTCTCTAAAGCCTTATTAATTGCCGCTTCCACGTTTTCCAAAACATTATCGTAATTTGATTTTACAAATGTTTTGCCTGTAATTTTTTCGTACAATTCAATATACCGCGCGCTTATTTCGTTTACCCGGTCATCGCTCATGTTCGGAACAGTTTGTCCTGCTTTGCCCTGAAAACCGTTTTCAATCAGCCAACGGCGCACAAACTCTTTACTTAACTGTTTTTGCTCTTCGCCTTTTTGCTGGCGTTCTTCATAACCTTCCAAATAAAAATAACGCGAAGAATCGGGTGTATGAATTTCGTCCATTAAATAAATTTCGTTGTTATATAAACCAAATTCATATTTCGTGTCCACCAAAATCAAACCCATTTTGTTAGCTATTTCTTGTCCGCGTGCATAAAGCGCAAGGGTGTATTTTTCCAACTGCTCGTAATGTTCTTTGCTTACAATACCTTGCTTAATAATTTCTTCTTTGCTGATGTCTTCATCATGCCCTTCGGAAGCCTTAGTAGTTGGTGTAATAATCGGCTGCGGAAATTTATCGTTCTCTTTCATGCCTTCAGGCAAGGCAACACCACACAAAGTTCGCAAACCGTTTTGATAGGTTCTCGCAGCGTGTCCTGCCAAATACCCTCGCACCACCATTTCCACTTTAAAAGGTTCGCACATACGCCCAATGCTCACGTTTGGGTGCGGACAAGAAATTAACCAGTTCGGAACAATGTCTTTTGTTGCGTTTAAAAATTGTTCTGCAATTTGGTTCAGCACTTGTCCTTTGTACGGAATGCCGCGTGGCAATACCACATCAAAGGCACTTATACGGTCGGAAGCAATCATTACCAACGTTTTATTGTCAATCGTATAAACATCGCGCACTTTACCTTTGTAATAGGCAGTTTGGTTTTTGAATTTGAAATTTGTTTTGTCAAGTGTATTCATGTTTTTAATTTTTTTAAAGTTCTAAAGTCGTGTATTTGTCATGCTGACGGAGGAAGCATCTCTTTTCAAATGTATGGATTCTTCGTGCCTCAGAATGACAAACGGATTTTTTTTATATCGTCCAAGTAGTCAAGCCTTCTTTGGTAAATTTAAAGGGCTGAATTTTTCCGCCGAGTTGTTCAATGGCTTTTGCCACTTTAATTTTTGTAACGGCAGGGCAATAAAAAAACATAAAGCCTCCCCCACCCGCGCCCGAAATTTTTCCACCGCTTGCGCCGTTTTCCAAAGCCTTTTGGTAAATGCCGTCAATAAAAGCATTGGAAATGCTGTGTGCCATTTGTTTTTTGTTTTGCCAACCGAAGTGTAAAATTTCGCCGATTTTATTTAACTCGCCGCGAAGCAAAGCATCTTTCATTTGTTGTGCCTGCTCTTTGAGGTTGTGCATGGCTTCAATGCTTTTGCTGTTTTTTTCGTTTACGTTTTTTACCTGCTCGTTAATAATGTCGGCTGAAATGCGCTGTGTGTCGGTGAAGTAAAGCAGTAAGTTAAATTCCAGTTCATTTACAATTTCAGGTTTCAGTTGCAGAGGATTGACGATAACTCTGTCGTTTGCCAAAAATTCAATAAAATTTATTCCGCCAAAAGTTGCTGCGTACTGGTCTTGTTTTCCGCCCGACATTTGTAAATCAACGCGCTCAATTTCATACGCCAAATGAGCTATGTCGTATTTTCCCAAAGGCAGTTTCAGCCATTCTACAAACGCACCGAGCAACGAAACCACAATGGTGGAAGATGTTCCAAGCCCCGAACCTTGCGGCGCATCAATGTAGGAAGTCAAACGAAAACTCAACGGCTGTAAATTAAATTGTTTGATAATGCGGTTATAAACACCGATGAACAATTCAAAACCGTTTTCCAATTTTAATTCTTTGGCAGAATTTGTTTCATAAGCTATTCCGCTGCCGTCAATTACAAATTCTATTTTGCCGTTGTTTAAAGGCTCTAAGGAAGCATAAGCGTACAAATCAATGGTAGCGTTTAAAATTGCACCGCCGTAAATGTCGGAATAGGGACTTACGTCCGTTCCGCCGCCCGCCAAACCAATGCGCAAAGGTGCTTTGCTTCTTACAATCATGGCGCAAAAATAATTAATAAATGTTTGTGAAATCTGAGGATTAATGCTGAACCATTAACTTTTTGGTAAATCGTTTTCCGTTGTTGGAAAGCGTAATAAAATACATTCCGTTTTTCAAATCTTCAATCGGAATTTCAAAAGATGACTGTGTGTTTTCAGAAACTGATTTTACAACTTGCCCTGCAATGTTTGTAATCACCATGTTTGTTTTGCCAAACATATTATCATTTAACTGAATGTTTATTGAAGTGTGCGCGGGATTGGGGAAAATTTTTAAATCATTGATGATTGTTTGATTTTTCAATCCCGAAATGATAGTGTAACAACGCGCATATCCCGAATGATGCCATACATATTGATTGTTTGAAAATGAACAAGAGAGGCGTAAAGAGTCAGAAGGAGGTCCCGAAGTTATAAACCCTATTGCAGAATGTGGATATAAAACACCGTGAATGCTTCCTATTCCTTCAAACCATACTTCACGAACAGACCCATACTCCATAAATTTGAAGCGTTTGTAAAATTTTCCGTCTAATAGTTTGACACTATCAATGGCTATAATTTTCATATACGTTGGTGGGCGTTCCCCTGTACCCATATCATCGTAAGGAAAGTAATACTTCGTACTATCGCCGATATTCAAATTAAAATCATATAAAGTATCTGCTAATTGAGTTGAATAATTGTAAAGAAACACTCTTTTATTTTCTGCTCTTATTAAGTTATGAAAGTAAAAGTTAGTTTGAAAAGTTGAATCAGATGTAGAATACATTTTAAACCACTGAACGTTGTTGATGAGTGTATCGCCCTTAAATCCATACACTCTGGTGGCTGTTGCTGAAAGACTTAGATTTTGACTGTTACCCGCAGGATATGTTCTTGCTGCATACCATTTTGTGTCAGAATGTTCAAAGTGATTGTTTATTTGTCCAAAAAATAAAATTGGTAATAACAACACCGCAAGAATAAAAACTGTTTTTTTCATGACAAACGATTTTTGCTTAAACCAAAGGTAGAGAAAATAAATTTAATCGCCACAAATCAGAGTCTTAGACATCAGGATTTAGAATTTCCTGACTTGTAAATGTAACGAATGCTGAAATCGTTTTGTTGCTTGTTGTTTTCTTCTTCAAAAGGAATTTCTGTTTCGTCGTTATCGTCTTCATTTTCCCAATCGTAAATTTTTCGTTGTGGTCCTTCTTTGCGGTAATTAAAGGCTACAAGTATGCCTGCTATTGCGCCAAACAAATGTCCTTCCCAACTTATTTCGGTTTTAAACGGAAAGATACCCCATACAATACTGCCGTACAAAAACACCACCAATGCCGAAACCACCATAAGGCGCAAATGTTTTCTGAACACGCCGCTGAAAAATAAAAAACTTGCCAAACCGTAAATTAACGTGCTTGCACCAATGTGATACACAGGATAATTTTCGTTGTTGCGCCCTCCTATCCACAGCCACAAGCCGCTGATAAGCCATATCCAAAAGAAAACCGGCTTTGCAATTTTTTTGTAAAAGTAAAATAACATCATGCCCAACACCAACAAAGGAACAGAGTTGGAAGCAATGTGAGCCAAATCGCCATGAATAAAAACAGAAGTTACAATGCCAAGCAAATATTCAGTATGGCGCGGCAATACACCGAACTTAACGAAATTATAATTGAAAGAATTTTGAATGAAAAAGACAAGCCACAGCAAAGCCACAAATAAAAAAGGATAAACGGAAATGCTGTAAAGTTGTTTGGCGAGGTAATTTTTCACAAACCGAATTTGCGAAAAATAATTTTTGGAATAAGGTTAAAATATTACACCACAGAGGCACACAGAACACAAAGAAAAAAGATGCTTCCCCCGTCAGCATGACAAACAGTAATCATCATCAAATCTTCAAATCAATAATTGTCAAATTGACTAATTACCAAATTATCTAATTGTTCCCGGATATTGCTTCAAAGCCTCTTCCAAGCAAATCATGGCATTTTTAAGGTCTTCAATTTTCAACACATAAGCAATGCGCACTTCGTTGTTTCCTGCGCCGGGTGTAGAATAGAAACCTGCTGCCGGTGCAAGCATCACCGTTTGCGAGTTGTAATTAAATTCTTCCAACAGCCATTGGCAAAATTTATCGGCGTTGTCAACGGGCAATTTTGCTATGCAATAAAATGCGCCGCTTGGTTTCGGGCAAAACACGCCTTCCATTTTATTGAGTGCCTCAATTAAAAAATCGCGGCGGGCAACGTATTCTTTTTTCACGCCTTCAAAATAAGATTTCGGCGTATCCAATGCGGCTTCCGCACCTATTTGTCCATACGTGGGCGGACTTAAACGCGCTTGCGCAAATTTCAATGCCGAAGTCATCACTTCTTTGTTTTTGCTGATGAGTGCGCCAATTCTCGCACCGCACGCGCTGTAACGTTTGCTGATGCTGTCCAACAAAATTACATTGTTTTCAATGCCGCTTAGGTGCATTACACTCACATATTCTTTTCCGTCGTAACAAAATTCACGATACACCTCATCGCTCAACAAAAACAAATCGTGCTTTTTTACCAAATCGCGAAGGTCCTCCAACTCTGCTTTTGTATAAAGATAACCAGTAGGATTTCCGGGATTACAAATCATAATGCCTTTGGTTTTTGGCGTGATTGCTTTTTCAAATTCAGAAATCGGCGGCAATGCGAAACCGCTGTCAATATAGCTGCGAATCGGTTTTACCGTCACATCGGCAGTTTTGCTGAAACCGTTGTAATTGGCATAAAACGGTTCGGGAATTATTATTTCATCGCCCGCGTTAAAACAAGTGAGCAGCGCAATATTAATTCCTTCGCTTCCGCCGTTGGTAATGATAATATCGTTGGCTTCAAGGTTGATATTGTATTCTTTGTAATAGTTGCAGAGTTTTTTGCGATAGCTTTCGTTTCCCGCGCTGTGACTGTATTCCACAATTTTCAGGTCGTTGTTTTTTATCGCACTCAAAAACGTGTCGGGCGTTTCAATATCAGGTTGCCCAATGTTTAAATGATAAATTTTTGTTCCTTTTTTCTTGGCTGCTTCGGCAAAGGGTACAAGTTTTCTAATCGGCGAAGCGGGCATTTCAGTCGCTTTCTTTGAAATATGTGGCATATCTTTTTTTGAATTTTGAGTGTGCAAATATAGTTTTCAAATTCTAATTACTAAATTCTAATGAGTGCGAGGATTGTAATTTATTTCCCAATCCTTTCCCCATTTTTCTTCGGAAAGAAATAATACTCTGCTAAATGAACAGGTGTTAATATTCGGAAAGTTATATGTTGTTATCGGCATTGAGTTTCCAATAGCTCCAACAAAATTCGCACCTTTACAATTATTGTTTTCAAAATTCAGAGTTATTTCCCAATCAGAGTATAAATCTATTCCGTCATCGTCTAAAAGTTTTTCAGTAAACTTTCCTTGTTTTTTGTTTTCTCTGTACTCGCCCGAATAACTAATCTTTGTAATCCAAAACATAGATGAGTCAATTTCTTGTGCTATAGTGTAATATCCACTATCAGCATAAGAAAAATAAAACTGTCCATGTAAAATATTTACAGAATTACTATTCGTATAATATTGATAATACCCTGAATATTTTTCGCCAAACTTCTTTTTCACTTCAAAGCCAAGTAGTTTTTCTACAACCTCTCCTGTAATCGTATCAAACGTAGTAGTTTTTATAATTTTACTACTATCAATCTGTTTCATGGAATTGACTATACCGTGCTGCTGCTCATTATTTGTACTGTTATCATTACAATTTGTGAGCATTAACACTATCAATACAAAAGGAAGAAATTTCACTTCTATATTTTTGACACACATCATCAAATCTTCAAATCAATTCATTTTCAAATTGACTAATTGTCAAATCAAAACCTGCTTTTCCCAAAACTTTTTTTCTTCTCAAAACCACCTTTGCCACCAAAGCCACCTCTGTCTGAACCAAAGCTGCCGGATTTGCGCGGACGTTTGCCTCCGTCGCGTTTGTCGCCGCCTTTAAAGCCACGGTCTCCGCCACCTTTAAAGCTGCGTTCGCCTTTGTCGCCTTTATATCCGCCGCCACTTCTGCCCTCTTTCATTTTTTTGTTGCTTACTTCCAACTGAATGGCGCGGTTGTTAAACTCAATATTTTGAGAATTTAATGCCAAGAAATTATCAACGAATTTGCTTTCGGTTTCAAAAAATGAGAAGCTGCTTTTCACGTCCACATTAAACACCATGCGTTGGTGCAACTTCACGGCATCAGCCAAAAAGTCTTTTAAGCTGTGAATGTTGAACCCGTCCATTTGACCCATGTTTACAAACAAGCGCGTGGTGCGTTGGTTTCCAAAAGCTCCGTCAACAGCACCTTTCACAAAGTTGAGGTCAGGCGCATTTTGATAATATTCGTGGAAGCGGTTAAATTCTTCACTAATAAAACGTTTAATTAATTCTTCCTTGCTCAGGTCTTTCAACTCGTCGTAAATGGCAGGTAAAAACTTTTCTATTTCTTCGTCTTTCACTTCCACATTATGCAGTTTGTGAACCAAATTAAAGAGTTGTTTTTCGCACACATCAGAACCATTAGGAACATCTTTTTTCTCGAATTTCTTTTTAATAATGCGCTCAATGTCTTTTATTTTGCCACTGTCTTTTGGCGTAATAATAGCAATGGCAATTCCCGATTTTCCGGCGCGGGCTGTACGACCTGTGCGGTGTGTGTAATTTTCAACATCTTCGGGAAGATTATAATTGATAACGTGCGTAACATCGTTTACATCAATGCCGCGCGCTGCAACATCGGTAGCCACCAACATTTGCAACGTTTTGCTGCGGAAACGTTTCATCACAAAATCGCGTTGGCTTTGCGACAAATCGCCGTGCAAAGCATCGGCATTATATCCGTCTTTAATTAATAAATCAGCTACTTCCTGTGTTTCGGCTTTGGTGCGGCAAAACACAATACCAAAAATTTCAGGGTAATAATCGGCTACACGTTTCAACGCCAAATAACGGTCGCGGCTTTGAACCACATAATAAACGTGCTCCAAATTATCCGCGCCTTCGTTCTTTTTACCTGTGCTCAATTCCTTTGGATTGTTCATGTAGCGGCGTGCAATGCGTTCCACTTCTTTCGGCATAGTCGCGCTGAACAACCACGTGTTTTTATCCTGAGGCGTTTCGCTCAAAATGGTATCCAAATCATCTTTAAAGCCCATGTTCAGCATTTCATCGGCTTCGTCAAGGATTACAAATTTTACGGTATTCAAATTAATGGCGCGGCGTTCAATCATGTCAATCAAACGTCCTGGAGTTGCTGCTACCACTTGTACACCGCGTTTAATGTCTTTAATTTGTCCGTCAATTCTGGCTCCGCCGTAAATGGCAGTTATGCCAAAACCTTTCATGTATTTGCCATAGTTTTTTACGTCGTTGGTAATTTGAACGCACAACTCGCGGGTTGGCGCAAGGATTAAGGCTTGCACAGATTTGTTGTTTACGTCAATGTCGCTTAACATCGGCAAACCGAATGCTGCGGTTTTTCCTGTGCCTGTTTGCGCAAGGGCAACCAAATCGGTTTTTTCTTTTGATAATAAAGGAATGGTTTGTTGTTGAATGGGCGTTGCAGTTTGGAAGCCCAAATCGGTAACAGCTTTTAACAGGTCGCTGTTAAGACCTAATTCTTGAAAAGTCATTTTTTAAATTTTTGATTAAACATTAAAGCCGAGATTTCCTTGCTTTAATGCTTGCGTGCCGACAAATAATTGGCGAGGGAATTCCGTCTTTCGGGCGCAAATGTAAGGTTTTATTTGAGAACGGAAGGGGAATTGGCTTTTATTGGGAAATGATAGTTTTATGTTCATCTTCTTGGAGGAGGTGTCCGCAGAACGGAAAACGAAAAAACGAAAATAATTTTTTAATTACATTTGTCTGTACTAAAAAAATATAAACTATGGCAATTACAAACTCAAAATCTAAATGGATAATAACAACGTATAGTACAATAGTTGTATTCTTTTGCTGCATGACAAATATTTTCGGGCAAACATCTGTTAGCGGAATAATTAGTAAAGATACAACTTGGACAAAAGCAAAATCTCCGTATTTAGTTACAGGAAACATTATGGTAATGGAAAATGCTACTTTAACAGTTGAAGCAGGAGTTGTGGTTAAATTTAACTCTGATGTTCAGTTATCATTGCGGGGAAAGTTGATTTGTCGTGGCACTGCTTCTGACAGTATAAAATTTATTGATAATAATGTAACGAGTTGGGGCGGTATTCAAGTAAATAATTCTTCCTACAATCCCAAAGTAGAATTAAAATATCTCAAAGCGAAAAAGGTTGGGGTTTTACTTAATGTAGCTTCTACAAATAACGGAACGGATACCCTTTTAAAACTCACGCATTGCACCTTTGATAGTATTGGTAGTGTTATAGGGCAGTATGACGGCGTAAAAACTCACATAGTATATATTGATTCTTGTTCGTTTTCAAGAATGCTTAATTATGTAAACGTTGGGGCTTCAAATAACATAATAAAAAACTCTAAGTTTTACGGTGGAACTTCAAGGGCATTTTATAATAGCACTTCACAAAGTACAATTATTGATAATTGCGAGTTTAGTGGCTATACAGACGCGGCATTATTAGTCAATGGTATAATAACAAACTCTAATTTTCACAATAACAAGATTGCTATTATCACAATGGATTTAAACTCTACCACTATTAAATACAATTATATACATGATAATGTTACAGGCATTGAGGTTTGGAATGGTTCAGAAAGCACATATCCATCAAGAATTAATTTCAATAAAATTTGTAATAATACAAATGCAATAAAGCAATCATACAACAGTAAAGATGTGTATGTGCCATATAATTGTTGGTGTTTAACAGACAGCACACAAATTCAAACAGTCATGTATGATTTTTTTGACGCAGGTAGTCGAGGATTTATTTTCTATATGCCCTTTGATACAAACTGTACATATTCGGGCATTGGACTTGGACTTAAAGAAAATCAATCAAAACTTGCGTCAAATGCTGATGTATATCCTAATCCATTTAAAGATGAATTTTCTGTAAGTGTAAACTTTGAAATACCAACAGTTGTTGAAATTACATTGACTGATATATTAGGGCATAAATTAAGTGATATATACAAAGGAATTGTTAGCAAACATCAAAATATAAATCATAACATCAAAGAATTAGACACCGGGATTTACTTTATCGTAATTAAATCTGAACGAGGAATTATCACCAAAAAAGTAATCAGGCTATAAAAAGCATTTACACTGCGTTAATTTGTATAAATATCGCAATCTTAAACGACTAGTATTCCCGCGAGTTTGTGCGAAAAACTTTTGTTACTTTTACCCTCGTTAATTTATGAACCACCATTACGCAATAATTATGGCTGGCGGTGTGGGCACGCGATTTTGGCCCATGAGCACCACGCAGCACCCAAAACAGTTTTTAGATATTTTGGATACAGGCGAAACGCTTTTGCAACACACCTACAAACGTATGTTGAGAGTTTGCCCTCACGAAAATATTTTAGTAGTTACAAGTGCCGAGTATGAAACTATTGTTTCAGCTCAAATTCCCGAATTGCCTAAAGAAAATATTTTGCTGGAAACGGCAAGAAAAAACACCGCGCCTTGCATTGCCTATGCCTCATACAAAATTCATAAACGCGACCCGAAAGCCATTACCATTGTTGCGCCAAGCGACCATTTGATAAAAAAGGAAGCCGTTTTTGCAAAAGCAATAAACTCCTGTTTTGACAAAGCCGAAAAACAAAATTGCTTAATCACACTCGGCATCAGACCTACGCGCCCCGACACAGGCTACGGCTACATTCAGTACACGCCAAGCGATGTGGAAGAAACGGACAAACGCATTCACAAAGTAAAAACCTTTACGGAGAAGCCGAATATTGAATTGGCAAAATCATTTGTTGAAAGTGGCGATTTTCTTTGGAATTCGGGCATTTTTGTTTGGAGTACCAACAGTATTATACACGCTCTTGAAACGCACGACCCTGAATTGGCAAACGTGTTTAAAGAGGGAATGGAGTTTTACAACACACCCGAAGAAAAAAAATTCATCAACCGTGCTTATGCTGTTTGCAAAAATATTTCCATTGATTACAGCGTTATGGAAAAAGCCGACAATGTATATGTGCGTGCAAGCCTATTTGGCTGGAGCGATTTGGGAACGTGGGGAAGCCTTTACGCACACATTGAAAAAGACAAAGACAAAAATGCTCTTGTGGGAAAAAACATTATCACTTACGATTGCAACAACTGCATCGTGCAAGTGCCAAAAGATAAACTCGTGGTGCTGCAAGGTTTGGAAGATTACATTGTGGTAGAAAGCGAAGGCATTTTAATGGTGTGCAAAAAACAAGACGAACAGCAAATCCGCAATTTTGTAAATGATGTGAAGGTGAAAAAGGGTGAAAAATACGTTTAGAAAAAAAAATTCATTACTTTAAAAAACTGTTTAAATTTTATTTAATCTTTTTGTTGCGCTGTCTGTCACTTCGAGTAGCCGACGATAGGAGGCGTATCGAGAAGTGAATTTTGTCGTACCTCCTCACAATTGACGAGGTATCTTGCCTCATAGCATTTTCGTGGAATAAAATTTAAACCCTTTCTTAGAATTTATTTCCTACATTTGCCCCCAATGGTTTCTTTCCATAAAAAGAAAGATGAAAAGGGAACAGCGTGAAATTCGCTGACAGTACCCGCTGCTGTAAGTCCTTTAAGCACCTGAACAATCTTTGCCACTGTTAAAAAACGGGAAGGCGTTCAGAGTAAGGATAAGTCAGAAGACCTGCCAATAAAGCAATGCCAAACACTTTCGGGAAATGAAGTGAGAGGTTGAATTAGTTTAACGTTGAAGGCTGAAAGTTTAAAGTTGCGTAAGCAAGGAACGATAGTTTTACTTTTCTTGCTCCTGTGTTTGGTTTCAAACGCACAAGACACCGTTTCGTTAAAAACGGTAGAAATAACCGCGCAAAAAAACAACTTATGGCGCGTTGGAAAAAAAGTTGAGAGCATTGACAGCACAATCAAAGAACAATTCAAATTTAATTCGGTTGGCGATGCCTTGAGTTTTAATTCACCTGTGTTTATAAAAAATTACGGCGCGGGAGCAGTTGCCTCTACTGCTTTTCGGGGGGGCAATGCTTCGCAAACGGCGTTATTGTGGAACGGATTTAATCTTCAAAACTCCATGCTGGGGCAGGCAGATTTGTCTTTGTTGCCCGCTGTGTTGTTTGAAAACATTGACATTGAATACGGCGGTTCGGCTGCCTTGTGGGGAAGTGGCGCGGTTGGCGGAAGTATTCATTTGAACAACAAAACAAAATTTAATCAGGGCATTTTTACTTCCAGTAATTTAGGCGCGGGAAGTTTCGGCTATTCCAACGCTTCAACAAATGTGCTGCTAAGCAAGCAACGTTTTATTTCTTCTACAAAACTGTACGGACTTCACAACCAAAACAATTTTAAATACGAAGATAACGAAACGATTAAACGAAGAAAAAACGCGAATTATACTTTTTACGGCTTAATGCAGGAGTTTAAATTTTTGATTAACGACAAGCAATTATTGTCAGTAAACGCTTGGATTAACAGCAATCACCGCCGTTTGCCTGCAAGCAATCCGAATTTGGAAAGTAAAATGTTTCAAAAAGATGAAGCCTTGCGCCTGACGGCAGACTGGAGCTATGTAAAAACAACATTCAAATCAAACATTCGTGCAGCAGCGTTTTACGACAGAATAAATTATACGGACAGCATTGCGAAAATTTTTTCCAAAAACTTGGTGCGTACAATTATTGCCGAAAACGAAAATTATTTTCAATGGCATAAAAACAACCAATTAAATTTTGGTGTGAATGTTACGTCAAGCCGTGCCGTTACCGAAAATTACGAAAGTCCTAAAACATTAAGCCGCGCTTCGTTTCTGGCAGGAAACAAATTTGTGTGGAAAGAAAAATTTACCGCTTATGCCGCTTTGCGAGCCGAATATTTCAGCGTGGGCAAATTGCCGATTACAGGAAATGTATCGTTGGAATACAAATTATTTAAAACACTTTCGGTTATGTTGAATGCTGCAAAGGTTTACCGCCAACCCACGCTCAACGAATTGTACTGGCAACCGAACGGAAACAAAAATTTAAAACCCGAACAAGGTTACACAGGCGAAGCAAACGTGGAATACAAAAATCAAATCAAACATTTTTCGGTTTTAGTTTCAGGTGCAGCATTTACACGTTCCATTAACGATTGGATTTTGTGGCTTCCGGGTGCGGGCGGAAACCCAACGCCTGTAAACGTTCAGCAGGTTTGGAGCAGAGGCGCAGAAACAACATGGAAACTGAATTACAAAAAAAATAATTTCAATTTCGGAATTTCTGTGATTACAAGTTATGTGCTTTCTACCACACAAAAAAGTTATTTGGAAAACAGCAGCGCAATCGGCAAACAATTAATTTACACACCGCGCTACACCGCCAATGGCAATTTTTCCGCAGGATACAAACATTTCAATTTGGTGTTTTTTCATCAGTACATCGGTTATCGTTTTACGGCAAGCGATAATTCATGGTGGTTAAATCCTTATCAGGTTTCATCGTTGCGAACAAACTATTCTTTCAACTTCAAACGCATAAAACTTATAACGTATTTGGCTTGCAATAATTTATTTAACAGCAATTACAGAGTAATAGCAGGCTATCCCATGCCTTTGAGAAATTTTGAATTTGGAATTACAATACAGACTTTGACACAGAGGCACGAAGGCACAGAGGCACAGAAGAATTTAACAAACAAAAAATAAATAAATATGAACACAACAAAAGCAACCATCGGATTATTATCTGCAGCAATCATGTTTTTCTCATGCAAGAAAGACAATCCAAGTACACCTGAAACACCAACTCCCGTAACGCCAAGCGCGTCAAAAAAAGTGTATGTGGTTAACGAGGGAAATTTTAATTCAAGCAATGCTTCCATCTCGCTTTATGACCCTGCGACAGGAAACATAACTGAAGATTATTACAAAACGCAAAACGGCAGCGGCGTTGGAGACGTTGCCCAAAGCATGAATTATATCAACAGTAAATTTTACATTGTTGTAAACAATTCAAGCAAAGTTGTAGTGTGCGATAATCAACTGAAAAAAACGGCAGAAATTTCGGGACTGACTTCGCCGCGCTACATTTTAAAAATAAATGATGAAAAGGCATACATAAGCGATATGTATTCAAATGCAATCAGCGTAATAAACTTATCCGACAACACAAAAACATCTGACATTGCTCTTGGCAGTTCGTCAGAAACAATGGTGTTGGCAAACAACAAAGTTTTTGTTACGACTTACAACTACCCTTCTACAAAATATGCTTATGTTATTGATGCTGCAAGCAACACCAAGGCGGATAGCATAGATGTTGGTTTAAACGCAACAAATATTGTGATTGACAAAAACAATAAAATTTGGGTGCTTGGCAATAAGTTGAGCAGAATTAACCCTGAAACAAATGCCGTAGAAGCCTCTTGGGAAGTGAGCAACACAAACTTTTCATATAAATTGTGCTTGAACAAAACAAAAGACACTTTGTATTTTTTAAACGATAATATTTACAGAATGTCTATTTCTGACAACGCTTTGCCGACTTCTACATTTATTGAAAAAGGAAGTAAAAGTTTTTACGGCATGGGTGTAAATCCGAATGACTACACTATTTATGCCACAGATGCTTTGGATTATACGCAAAAAGCAAATGTTTATATTTTCAATTCAAACGGAACGGAATTGAAAAACTTTAAAGCGGGAGTTGTGGCAAACGGTTTTTATTTTGAGTAGGACATTAACCACATAGTTACATAGTTTTTACCGCAGAGGCGCAAAGGTCGCAGAGAATATCGCAAAGCGATATGACTATGTGAAAACTGTAATTATAAATGTAAGTTCTATGCAAACTATGTAACTATTGTGGTTTAATATTTATATTTGGAAACGTTGAGCCATTCTCTAAACATCGTTTCCTTTGACGTTCCTTTTCCTGCCAATTACGGCGGCGTGATTGACGTATATTACAAGCTCTTTTGGCTGAAACGTGCGGGCGTAAAAATCCATTTGCATTGTTTTGATTATGGTCGCGGGCAAGCCAAAGAATTGGAAAATTTGTGCGAAAAAGTGTATTATTATCCGCGCAAAACAGGTTTTTTATCTAATCTTTCGTTATTGCCATACACGGTAAAATCAAGGCAATCCAAAGAATTAGAGAAAAACTTGTTGAACAATAATTTTCCGATTTTGTTTGAAGTGCTGCACACCTGTTATTTGTTGAACGACAAACGTTTTGCGAACAGAAAGAAAATTTATCGCCACAGCAATATTGAACATGAGTATTATTGCGAACTTTCAAAAACAGAGCGCAATGTTTGGAAAAAAAATTTCTTGAAAATTGAAGCATGGAAACTAAAACGCTTTGAACCGATTTTAAATTTTTCCGATTTAATTTTAGCCGTCAATCAAAAAGACACAAATTATTTTCAAAAAAAATATCCGAATGTGAAAAGCCTGTATTTACCGAGCTTTCATGGAAACGAAACCTTAAACATTACACAAGGAAAAAGTGATTACGTTTTGTTTCACGGCAATTTAAGCGTGTCAGAAAACTATGATGCAGCCGTTTGGTTAATTGAAAATGTGTTTTCAAAAATCAATCACAAGGTTGTAATTGCAGGATTAAATCCGCCGAAATTTTTAGTTGAATTGGCAGAGAAATTTAAAAACATTGAATTGAAAGCAAGTCCCGATGAACATGAAATGGAAAAATTAATCCGTGAAGCGCAATGCCATGTTTTATACACCGCACAGCCCACAGGTTTAAAATTAAAACTGCTGAATGTGCTGTTTAAAGGGCGTTTTGTGATGTGTAATTCGCATATAATTTCAGGAACAGGTTTAAAAGAAAATTCTTCTTTAATTATTTCAGACAGTTACGAAAAATTTATTTCTGACATTAACGAAAGTATGACAAAGGAATTTTCACCTCAACTCATAAATGAACGCCAAACTTTGATTTCAAATTTTGACAACGAGAAAAATGTAAAAAAATTGATTGAAGCGGTTTTTTAGAGTTTAAGGGAGGATGCCACGTCTGTACATAACGCAGATTTGACAAATTTTAAATTTGTCAAATCTTATATGCTTTCCGCCAGTTCGCCACAAAGCGTTTTGCCTTTATCCTCGTTATACCAGTTTTGCAAAGCAAGTTTTATGGTGTCCATATACACCTGTTGCGTTTTCATGTTGTCCATTACTTTCTGCGCTTCTTTTGGGCGCGGACCCCAAACCAAAAGGTCGTTGCCATTGGTATCTCTTATAATAAGTTTGGGTATGCTTTTAGTGCCGTTGGTGAGGTAGTTTTCTATAAGAAACGGCTCGCTGTCGCGCAACTGAATATCATAACTTATCTTTTCATTTTGTTCCGCCATTTTTACTAAAAAGGGAACAATGTGAGCTGCATCGCCGCACCATGGCTCGGTAATAATTATCCAGTGCTGAGCTTGGTTAATTTGTTTTAGGCGAGTAAGAAGATGTTCGTCCGCTAATGTTTGTTTATCCCAGCGGCTCATGCGCGATTTATTCAGCCTTACATAGTTCATATAGGCTTCATCATTATATGGGGCGACAGGATTTGAGTTGTTCAAAATCCCGTCAAACAATAGTTTGTAGTCGTTATAATTCATAGCATAAATTTAAACAGATTTAAAATGCTGTATGGCTACTTTTGTTACAAAAGCGTTATTTTGTTTCTGCCGAGTTGCAGGGTTTTGTTTTCTTCTAATTGTTTCAGCAGTCGCGAAACCACAACCCGCGCTGTTCCCAGCTCGTTTGCCAACTGTTCGTGTGTAATGTTTAAGACCTTGCTTTTGTTCAGTTCCGATTTTTTGTGCAGTAAAGAAAGCAAACGCTCGTCCACTTTTTTAAATGCAATGGCGTTGATGATGTCTAACAATTCTTCAAAACGTTTGTGATATAAACGAAAAATATAATCCAACCATTCAGGATAATCTTTAATGAGCAAAGCCACTTTGTCCACAGGCAAAAACAAAATTTCGGCATCTTCTTCCACTTCGGCTTTCACCTTGCTTGTTTCATTGTGCAAACCGCCGAGAAAAGACATAATACAGCTTTCGCCCGCTTTAATGTAATACAACAAAATTTCCCTGCCGTCTTCTTCGGTTCTTATCACTTTCAGCGTGCCTTTGGTAACAATAGGAATGGCGCGGATATGCGCGTTTTCGTTTAAAACAAGACTTCCTGCTTCGTAATTTTTTTGCGCACCGTATTGATATAATTTTTCAATGAGTTCGGGCGAAGATTTAAACTCTGTAATTTGTTCCAGATTTTCCATGCTGCGAATTTAGGAACTTGTATGCAATGCGGCGTTTATGGCACTTACAAAATTTTAAGCGTTTTGTTTGTCGTAAATAATCAAGGTTGAAGGTATATCCGAAAGCCAAACACTTTTTGTTTCCACTAATTTTTTCCAACTGTCAATGCTGATGAGCATTAAATCTTGTTGTTTCAAAAAATCTTTTTCAAGCACGTGCTCGTTCGTCAGGCTTATGTGATTGGGCGCGCTTTGCTCAATGGCTCTTATTTTTTCTTTCATGTCGGCATTGTTTTTTATTTGCCCTGCAGAATCTAACACAATGACTTGCGAACCTGTATTATGAATTAATTTTTGTGCGTAGGCAATCAAAAAAGTGTCTTTACCGTCAAACACGGGAATAAACACGCGCTCTGTTTTTTGAAGATTTTTGTTTACAAATACGCTCACAGGAATGTGTGTTTTAGAAACAATTTGTGTGGTGCGTTCGTCAAACGGCGACTGTTCGTCTTTGCCTGTTACGGTGTGCAACAATTTTTCGGGATTAATAATATTGGTGGTGAAGCCGAACAATTTTCCCAACAACGTTCCCTCGTATATAGATTCGCCTATGCCGATTAAAAGCAAATCGTAATCGCCTTTGTTTGCCATAGTGCTGATTTCGCTTGCAACATCTATTTGCACCCGAAATGTAAACGGAAAATTACGGGAATGTGTTTTTGTAATGAGCAGGGGAAAATTTGTAATGAAAATCAGGGTTTGTAATTATCGTCAATCACCCATTTTTCACGCAAGCGAAATGCGGGAATAGTTTGGCGTTTGGCTTTGTTGGCTGCAACATTAGATTTCACGCCATTTTGAGAAGCCCACAACGCAAGCGGAATTATTTTTTTTGCCGTAAATAGTGTAATTCGTTTATGTAAGGCTTCCATTAAAAGAAAAGCAAACAGCCTTGTAAAACCGTCAAACTTCATAGTAACAGGATAATTAGTAAAGAGCGGATAATATTCTGTGCGTTTGCTTTTGTTTTGAATAATAATAGGAGGCAATCCTAAATTCATCAGTTGCAAATTTATCAATACTCTGCCCAAACGTCCGTTGCCGTCAGCAAAGGGGTGTATGGTTTCAAACTCTGCGTGAAAGTGAGCAATCTTATCCAAAAAATAAGCAGCTTTGTCTTTGTTGTATTTGCTCACAAGCTCTTGCATTAAATCATTTACAAATGCGGGATTTGCTCCTAAATGATTACCTATTCTTACCCATTCTTTTGCTTTGCGAAAACGACCTGCAATACTGTCGTCAATATGAGTAAGCAAGGTTTTATGCAAATCTAAAATCAGTTGAACGCTCAATTTATGACTTTGTTTTTGGAGCAAAGTTTCTGTGATTTTTGCCAAATTTTTTGCTTCATATATTTCACGGATATTTACTTTACGCACTAATTCGCCGCCGCCAAGAATTTTTTCGGTGTCTTCAAGCGTAAGCGTAGAGTTTTCAATGGCATTGGAGTTATATACCATTTCGGGAATTTCGGCAACGGCAATTTCTTTCAGTAACTTTTCGTTTCCTTTTGCCAATTTAAAATATTGCTTTTGCAAGGCTTCAATTTTATCTTTTGTGCTTTGGTGCAACATTAAAATCTTTTTTCAAAGATACAAAAATACCGTGAAAAGTATCTTTTTTTTAAGTGTTTTCACGGTGTTGTTTAAAGTAAAGGAGTGTTTTTAAGGATTGAAAATTGGTGGAGTAGATTTATTTTTTCATTTCGTTGTATCTTTTTAGAAAATCAAACATTTTGTCCACATCTTCTATTTTCAATTTCGCCCAACCGATTTCATTACTTATTCCTTCATTATCCTTACATAACTCCGATAAAAGTTCAGGTCGCAACTGTTTAATCGTTCCGTCAGGCAAAATAACGTACCCTGTTTGACAGCAAACTGGTATTTGTCCTTCATTCGGTTTAATTATTCCTAAACTTCGTTGTTCTTTTTGTTTTCTCGCAGGTTCACCAATAAAATATGAATAGTAACCTTTTTCAATAATGCGATTATATCCTTTAAGTTTAGAATAAGGATAACTGTTGATATAAACTGTATCACGAACGATTATACCCCAAACTTCTTTTTTCAATTTTTCTTTATCGCTTTTTGGCTCAATGTTTTCAACTTTGTAATTAACAATGCCGCCCATCATAAAAATATCACTTTGGGTTCTTTGTTTTATAGTGAAACTGTAAGTCAATGTCGGTGTGTTGTGTTTGAACTCATTAAAATTTGCAAAAGCATTTTTATTAGTTTGTCCGTGTACAATTCCTGTAATTAAGGCGAAAACAGCTATACCAATTATTTTTTTTCTTGTCATTATTTAAAGTAGTTAATTTTTTTTGCGCCACTAATGTACATAATTAGCCTTTTTAGCAAAAAACTTTTAATCACACGTCCACCCTCCCCAAAAACTCCTCTCTATAAATTTCACTCAACGAAAATTTTAAATTTTTTCCTGCATTGTCTTTCAGGTTGCTTGTTATTTCGTTAAACGAAAATGCTTGAATAATTTTTAAAGCAATGATTTCTTTTTTGTTAATGCGGCAAAAATCATGTTTTGGAAACACAGAAATTAATTTTTTAAAGGTGATGTTTTTTGCGGCGTATTCTTCGCCGTTTTGCAAACGAATAATTTTATCTCGGCTGTCTATTTCAGAAGCGCGTATGTAAAGCAATTTTTCAAAATACAACAAGGCTTTTCCTTTGTCGGTGTTCAGTTGCAAAAAGTTTTTTGGTTTAAGTTCATTTTGTTTAATAAAAAAGTTACTGCGCCGTTGCTTCGCGCAAATATTCCAAAAAAGGATACATGGCTTTAAATCCCGAAACAATTTTCTTGTCAATATCTTTTGCCAAAATTTGTTTATCACTCAAATTGTGCGACACAATAAAATGTTTGTTTTTCAGCAATTCAATTTGCGGGTGGTCTTTTTCAAAACCTTTTGGCGCGGTTTTCAATTTGCCTTCATCGCTCAAGCCGTTAAAATATTTTTTGAAAGAAGCCGATTTAAAAATTTTATCCAACGGCGCAAAATTGTAATCTATTTCCTGACGAATGGCTTGCAACATGGTTGGTTCGGGCATATACACGCCGCCTGCCAAAAAACAGGCGTTCGGTTCGCAATGAAAATAATATCCTGCTTCCAACGATTTTTTTCCACCCGGGTTAATGCTTGCGCCCATATTGGCTTTGTACGGTGTTTTGTCTTTTGAAAAACGCACATCTTTATATATGCGAAAGGTGCAGTCTTTGCCTTTCATGTCGGCAGAAATTTTTTTGTCAAACTTGGCAATGCCTGCAATCAGTTTGTCCACAAGGATTTCAAACTCTTGTTTGGCTTCAAGGTATTTTTCTTTGTTTTTATCAAACCATTCTTTGTTGTTGTTTGATTTCAGGGCTTTCAGGAAGGTAAAAACTTTTTGCATGATTAAAATTTCAGATGACAAAAGTAAGTTTTAAATCAGGAAACTGTTTAAACTTTATTTAATCTTTTTTATGCGCTGTCTGTCACTTCGAGTAGCCGACGACAGGAGGCGTATCGAGAAGTGCTTATGAAAATCAGTTCTCGATAACGCTTACGCCATAGCTTCAGCGTTGGCGTATGGTTTGCAAAGAGGCAGCAAACCTGCCCGAACAGACAATTCTCTTTATTGGACTTCACACTTAATTCTAAATTCTTACATTTGAAACATTGGAAAACATTACGAAATATTCCCTCATTATTTTACTGTCATTTTTGTTTTCCTGTCAGGGCAATAAATCAAATTACACCGCCAAGCCTGCAAAAACAGCAGGCAACCCCGAAACGGATTTGCTGGAAGTAAATACGGTGGCGTATCATCTCAACGACAGCACCACACAAATTTTTGTGGAAATAAAAAATGAAAATTTAATTTACAAACGCCCCGACACCACCGTTGCGTTTTATACTGAAATAAAAATTGCTTATCGTTTGTTGAGCGAGCGTTATTCAAAAAAAGTATTAGACAGCGGCTCATACATTATTTACGACCGAAGCGAAGAAACCATGCAGCCGAAATCTTTACACTCTGACTTTAACATTAAGGCGTTTACGGGCAACAATTATCATTTGGAAATTTCTGCCTTAGACATCAACAAAAAAACAAAATACGATAAGGGCTTAAATGTGAACAAGCGAAATCTGTTTGGCAACCAAAGTTTTTTGATTTCGTCAAACAACAACATTTCTTTCAATCATACTTTTTTAAAAGACGAGTATGTAAGCGTACAATTTTCAAACCCTGCCATTACACAAGTTACGGTAGATTGTTTTTTTAAAGAGTTTAATGTTGCTTTGCCGCCCTTTTCTACCAAAGCGGCAGACGAGTTAAAATACAAACCCGACAGCGAGTTTGTGTTGCCTTTAAGCTCACACCGGTTTTTTTTAACCATGCCCGAAAAAGGCTTTTATCATGTAAAACCCGATGCAAAAAGTTTGGAGGGTTTAACGCTTTACACTTACGATGAAACTTTTCCGGGTGTGAGCAATAGCGATGAAATGATAAATTGCACCCGCTACATTATGAACCGCGAAGAATTTGAAACGTGTAAAAATGCAGAAGATAAAAAAGCAGCCATAGATAATTTTTGGCTCAACATTGGCGGCAGCAACGAGCGTGCCAAAGAATTATTAAAACGGTATTACAACCGCGTAAAAAGTGCCAACAAAAATTTTTCAAGTTACACGCAAGGCTGGAAAACCGACCGCGGCATGATTTACATTGTGTTTGGCGAACCCACCACCATTTACTACAACCGAAAAAGCCAAACGTGGGTTTACGGAAACGAAGCCAATCCCGCCGTATTGCGTTTTATTTTTGACAAAACCCAAAACCCTTTTAGCGACAATGATTTTATGTTGGAACGTTCTGTTTTTTACAAAGAGGCGTGGTACAATGCAGTGGACTATTGGCGGCAAGGAAATATTTATTTGGATAATAGGAGGTGAGTTAAGCCACGAATTGCACAAAAAGTAAAATTGAACATTGATAATTTAAAATTGAAAATGTGATAAGGTGTAACACTTTCAATTTTATTTTTTCCGCTCCGTAGGATTACTTCTGCTCTTGCTTACTCAAAATCATGCGAAGCGCGGGGAAACTTCTTTTTTATCACAATTAGAAATCATGCTTTAAGAATTTTTTAGAATAGTATTTATCATTGGTTTTTAATATGATTGTATAAATACCATTTGATAAATTATTTTGATTTACAACTTTACCTGTAATATCATATATTTTAATTTGGTGCTCTTCTTTAATATTAGTAATTACTTGATTATTATGATAATATAATTCTATATCATTATTAGTTAATTCTTTAATACTAGCCACATCTACACATTTCACATCATGTGTTTGATAACTAATGATTCTACAAGATACATGACTACTATCTTGCGCAATTAAACTATAAGTCCCACCAACTAAACTATCTCCTGATTTAATAATCTTTAATTCTTTAGTATCAATATTAAATAGTTCGTATTGAAATCTCTTAGTTGCTGTAAATGGACTTACAGCATCATAGTTCGATTCTCCACAAGCTAATGATATTACTGGATAAAGATATACTGTTGGTCTATACATACCACCTGGTGTCTCATACACTGATGATGCTATGGATACTACTGAACCAGTTATTTCTTCTTCTTCTTTTATTTCAGAAATTGTTCCACCTACTAATGTATCTCTAAATAGAGTAATTGTATATGTTAAAGTTTTAGGTGTCCAAGGATTTACATTAATTTCTGCACCTAAGTCAAATTCTCTACTTAAAATAGTAGTATAACTACCAGACCTATTAATAGTCCACCTTACTTTATGAGCATAATTAGTCTCAATTTTAAAAATACTACGTTCTGCATGTAAACACATAGTATCAGGTGCATACACTACATAAGTATATGTTGATTGTGATTTCATCACTATAACTAAGAATAGTGATATTAATGTAATAAATTTTTTCATTTTGTTTTTTGTTTTAAAGGATTAAACTTGATTTACAGTCCATTTTTAAACCCCGTAGTAGTTTTTTAATGCTTCCACAGGATAAATGTAGATTTCTTCAAATCCACCAAAATCAGGGGTAGAGGCATGATACTCTATTCCTCTTTGAATTAGTTCTTTTCCTTGAGTACCATTGTTTGTGTTGTCATTTGGTTTTATGCCGTATTTGTTCTTAAACGTCCACACAGACATAAAATCAACCTCATTAATTTTGTAATGTCCATTTTCAATGTATTCACTACTGTCTTTACTAAATTTTTTCATTTTTGTTTTTATTTTAAAGGATTAAATTATAACTGAAAAGAAATAAATTCAATTAATCTTGACAATCTCCTCATTTGAAAAGGGAATATATGACCCTTCAGGATTATTGTCTAGCTTAACTTGAAATTCTCCTTTTACAGCGTACCGTATTTTTTCGCCGTTGGGTTCAGCGTAAAAAAAATCTTCTTCAAAAACCCCAACGATAGTTCCCAATCTTGTAGCCCTGGTGTTTTTCACTTTAACTCGGTCTCCTATTTTAAAATTTTCCATAATCATAAAATTTAAATATTTATTTTGGCAAATATAAATACATTTTATAAAATGTATAAATTAAAACGTAACATATAAAATGTATAGTGTATTCCTTTGAGGCATGGCAAAATTAAAGCCCGGAAGACCTCGTAAGAAAAATGACACAATTTTAACACCACAAGAGGTGGAATGTTTGAAGAAATTGGGAATTCGGATAAAAAATTTGAGAATTAAAGCGGGTTTTTCAAATTATGAATATTTTGCTTACGAAAATAATATTTCACGGGCTCAATATGGGAAATATGAGAACGGAAGTAATATTAATTTTTTAACCCTGTATAAAATCATAAAAGCGCATAATCTTTCTTTAAAAGATTTTTTTGGTAAAGGGTTTGAAGAGTTATAGCAAAAACTAAAACAATCCTCCATTCTTCAAAGCCTCATACCCCTCGTCAATCAACACATTTTTTTGTTTGGAAGCGGCAACTGCTAATTCATCGCAACGGTTATTTTCTTTGTTGTCGGCATGACCTTTTACCCAAATAAATTCATGTTTCTGCGCATGATATACGCGCAAAAAACGTTGCCACAAATCGGCATTGGCTTTGTTTTTAAATCCGATTTTTCGCCAACCGTAAATCCATTTTAAATTAATGGAGTCCACCACATATTTGCTGTCCGAAAAAATTTTCACGTTCAAATCGTTGTCTTTCACACTTTCCAAACCCACAATTACCGCCAGTAATTCCATGCGGTTGTTGGTTGTTAATTTATATCCCCCGCTTATTTCTTTGCGGAAATGTTTGTATTTCAATACCACGCCAAAGCCCCCCGCACCGGGATTTCCGCTTGCTGCACCGTCTGTATAGAGTTCTATGTAATTAGTCATAAGTTGTTAGTAGTCGTAAGCCAGTAGTCATAAGTCCTGTGTTTAGTTTTTAGTCATAAGTTAAGGACTTACGACTAAATTCTTACGACTTATGACTGAAAAAAACAAGGCGCAATGTAAGTTTTTCATTTCTCTTTTCAGCGAAGAATTTATTTAGGTATTTTTGTTTTTCGGTTTCGCCCGAAATGACAATGAAAAAATTAATCCTTTCTTCTTTTCTGCTTATTGCCGTTTATGCAAACGCGCAAAACGCATGGACATTGCAACAATGTATTAAATACGCTTTGGAACACAACATCGGTTTAAAACAAACTGCGCTGAATAATGAAGTAACACACAACAACGCCACGCAAAGCAAAGCAAATATGCTGCCCTCAATTAATGCGGGCGCAAATCATGTGTATAACATCGGGAAAACGATTGACCGATACACGAATACCTTTGCAACCAATCAAACGGTGTTGTCACAAAACTTTTATGTGGGTGGAAATTTGGTGTTGTGGAGCGGCATGAGCCAATACAACAACATGAAAGCAAATGAATATTCGTACAAAAGCGGCGTTGAAAATTTGAAACAACAGGAATATGATTTGTCCCTGAACATTGCAAACGCTTACATCAACGTTATTTTTTGCGAAGAATTATTGAAAATTTCGCAGAGCCAGTACGATGTTACCAAAGAACAATTGGAGCGCACGCAAAAATTGGTGGACGCGGGTGCAGCCGCCAAGAGTAACGAATACGACATGAAATCGCAATTAGCCACTGAAGATTTTAACGTGATTTCTGCCGACAATAATTTTCAGTTAGCCGTTTTAAGTTTAAAGCAGTTGATGAACTTGGACAGCATTTTCAACTTTTCAGTTGTGCGCCCCGACATGGATTTACAGGGCAATCAACTCTTGGAAAATTACAACATCAGGTCGCTTTACGAAACAAGTTTAAAAAATCAGCCGAGCATTAAAAGCAGCGAGTTTGCCATTCAAAGCGCGGAACATAACTTGGCGGCAAGTCGCGGAAAAATCAGTCCTTCATTAACATTTAATGCAAATATCGGAACAGGAACTTCGGGCTTGGATAAAAATATTGACGGTGTAAACGTTGTTGGTATGGAGCAAGCTCCGTACTTCACACAAAGCGGCGAAACAATTTATATGCCGAAAACAGAAATTATTACTTCCACAAAACCATTTTCAACGCAGTTTAACGGTAACGTAAACAAAAGTCTTGGCTTTACTTTGTCTGTGCCTGTTTTTAACGGTTTGCAAACAAGCACTACGGTGAAAAATGCAAAAATAAATTCCTTTAATGCCAAGCTTTCGCAAGATTTGACAAAACAAAACCTGTACAAAAACATTGCGCAAGCTCACGCCAACGCTCGTGCAGCCTTGAATAAATACAATGCTTCCAAATCAAGTGTGGAAGCCTCAACGGAAGCGTTTAATTACGCGCAACAAAAATTTAACGCAGGTGTAATCAGCGCATTGGATTTCAGCACGGCAAAAAACCGTTTGTTTGCCGCAGAAAGCAATATGCTGCAAGCCAAATACGATTTTATGTTTAAACTGAAAGTGTTGGAATATTACGAGGGGAAACCTTTGGAGTTTTAATACTCCGTTCCCAATTCCACATATTTCAAAAATTCTTGCTTGGTGTTTTCGTCTTGAAATTTTCCGCCGTAAAAAGAAGTAACCGTTGCAGCGTTGCTGTCATTTACGCCGCGCGAAGACACACACAGATGTTTTGCATCAATCAACACGGCAACATCTTCGGTTTTTAAAACGCTTTGCAATTCTTTGGCAATTTGAACGGTTAAACGTTCCTGCACCTGCGGGCGTTTGGCAAAATATTGCACAATACGGTTTAATTTTGAAAGTCCTATAACCTGACCGTTTGAAATATAGGCTACATGAGCTTTCCCGAAGATTGGCACAAAATGGTGTTCGCAATGGCTGTAAAGCGTAATATCTTTTTCCACCAACATTTGATTGTATTGGTAGCGATTTTCAAACAAAGTAATTTTTGGTTTATTCGCAGGATTTAGTCCGCTAAAAATTTCTTCCACATACATTTTAGCCACGCGGTTGGGTGTGCCCTGCAAGCTATCATCATTCAAATCCAAGCCGAGCGTTTCCATAATTTCTTGAACATGAAATTCAATTTTTTTCATTTTTTCTTCTTCGCTTATGGCAAAAGCATCGGCTTTCATAGGCGTTTCAAAGCCTGTGCCGATGTGGTCGTTGCCAATGTCTTCGGGTGATACATGACCGTTTTCTTTATGCGGGGTATTCAACGTAATTTCTTTCTGTTTCATACAAAGTAATTTTTAGTTCGTAGCGGTTATCTATTTTTTTGCGAAGAATACCGTGTATAACCATAGCGATATTTTCGGCAGTAGGGTTGAGGTGTTTAAATTCCTCTGTATCCAAGTTTAAATTTTTGTGGTCAAAGCGTTCAATAATTTCTTGGCGAATTAACTCACTCAAACTTTTTAAATCAATCACATAACCTGTTTGGGGATTTACTTCGCCTGTAACTTTCACAATCACTTCGTAATTGTGTCCGTGATAATTGGGGTAATTGCAGCGACCAAAAATGGCAGCATTTTCCTCGTCGCTCAAAGCGGCATTGTGCAAGCGGTGAGCAGCATTAAAATGCTCCTTTCTGAAAACGGCAATGTTGTTTCCCATAAATTTTTTTCTGTAAGGGCTGACGATAGTTTGAGGCTACGGAAAGACCTTTTTATTTTTTTTAAGCACTGCGCCGAAAGTGTGTCGGTCAAGTGGCTTAGTTTTTAATTAAAAGTGTAAGGTGCAAATTTAAGGAAAAACTTTTTAAGAAGTTTGGAAGTTTAAGAAACTGTTTAAATTCCATTCCATTTTTTTGTGATGTGTTTAACCCCGAAAGGGTAACATGATTGTAAAAAAACAATTAAATCCGAAAGCAAGAACCCCGAAAGGGGTGAAATATTAAAACCGTACTATATCACCCTTTCAGGGTTTTATATCTTGTTTTTTATTACATTATAATCATTTCATTCCTTCGGAATTTTTATGCAATAGCATTTTTCTGAAATAAAATTTAAACAATTTCTAAAGTTCAAAGATTGTTCAATCTTCAAATTAATTTATTGTCAAATTGCCGAATTAACTCATTGACTAACCACCAAAATATTCCACACAAATTCTTGGTGTTTCATAAATTTTTACGCAATGCAAGTGCACACCCTGCGGCAAGTGCGGTGTAATTTGTTCCCAAATGGCAATAGCCAGATTTTCGGTGCTTGGCAGTTTTCCGCGCATAAAATCCACATCTAAATTTAGATTGCGGTGGTCTAATTTCTCGCAAACGTATTCTTGCAAAATTTCGCTGAGTTTTTTCACGTCCATTAAAAAACCCGTGTCGGGGTTTACTTCGCCTTTAATGGTAATAATGAGTTCGTAATTATGTCCGTGCCAATTGGCGTTGGCGCATTTGCCAAACACATCTAAGTTTTTTTCTTCTGTCCAGTTCGGATTATATAATTTGTGTGCCGCGTTAAAATGTTCGTGGCGCGTTAAAAAAATCATGATGCGAATTTACAAATGCTAAATCATATTAGGTACACAGATTGAATAGTTATTTTGAAGACTTTAAAAACTATGTGTTCTATGTGGTTTTTAAATTATCGGCGAGTTTGCCTTTTCAAACAGCGGTTAAGTATTGTTAATCCTTAACTGACAACATACTATTTGGCATTAAATTTGTGTTATCAGTAACGAACAATAAAAAATTAGAAGTGTTATGAAAAAGTTAATGTCTAATCTTTTTGTGGCTTGTTTGGGTGGCTTTATTGCCATTGGAGCAACACATTTTCTTTACGAAAACAAATCGCAATCTCTTAATAGGGTAACAGAACCAAATGAAACACCAAGCTATAAGCTGACGAATTACAGCGGCGTATCTTCTGCCGGAAATGCAGATTTTACCATGGCTGCCGAAAAATCGCTGTATGCCGTGGTTCACATTAAAACCACAAGCGAGCGTGTAAACAACTTGGCTTACGACCCTTTTGCCGAATGGTTTTTCGGGCAGCAAAAACGTCAGCAAAGCTACATTCAGCAAGGCAGCGGCAGCGGTGTCATTATCAGTCAGGACGGTTACATTGTTACCAACAACCATGTAATTAACGGTGCAGATAAAATTGAAATAACGCTTAACGACAAGCGCACTTACGAGGCAAAAGTAATTGGCACAGATGCAAGCACCGATGTAGCCTTATTAAAAATTGAAGAAAAAAATTTGCCGTATTTGTTGTATGGTAACAGCGATGCCGTAAAAGTGGGCGAATGGGTACTCGCCGTAGGCAATCCGTTTAACCTGAACAGCACCGTTACGGCAGGTATTATCAGCGCAAAAGGGCGAAACAACATTATAGACAACAACAAACGCCCCATTGAATCGTTCATACAAACCGATGCTGCCGTAAACCCCGGAAACAGCGGCGGTGCATTGGTAAATACTGACGGTGAACTTATCGGAATTAACACCGCCATTGCTTCCAACAACGGTGCGTATCAGGGTTATTCCTTTGCCGTACCTGTAAACATTGTCAAAAAAATTGTGAGTGATATGGTTGAATTTGGCACGGTGCAACGCGCTTACATGGGTGTAAGTATCCGCGATATTGATTCAAAATTTGCTGCCGAAAAAAACATTAAACAATTAAAAGGTGTTTATGTGATAAGTTTAAATGAGGGAGGCAGCGCACAAGATGCAGGTATTGAAGAGGGCGATGTGATTACAAAAATTCAAAACGTGGAAGTTGGCTCGTTAAGTGAATTGCAGGAGCAGGTAAGCAAATTTCGCCCGGGTGATAAAATTTCGGTTTCGGTAATACGCGCCGATAAAGAAAAAACCGTTTCCGTTACCTTAAAAGCACTTGATAATACCACCAAATTGATAAAGAAAAGCGACGTGGTGAGCAAAACTACTACTGCGCTTGGTGCAGATTTTGAAGAAGTGGATAATGAACTTTTGGCGCGCTACGGTGCTGAAAACGGTGTGAGAATAAGTCAAATCAGGGCAGGAAGATTATCTTTAGTCGGCATAAAAAAGGGGTTTATCATTACAGGTATCAACAAACAGAAAGTTTTAACCACCAACGATGTAAAAAACATTTTGGAACGCGAAAAAGGAACGGTAGTGATTGAAGGCTTTTATCAGAACGGAATGAGAGCGAGTTACAGTTTTATGCTTTAAGCATTTTTAATAATTCCATAAAAAAAGACGGTTCAACTATGAACCGTCTTTTTTGTTTATCCTATGGGAAAATGGTGTTTGCGTTAAACAGGCAGTAACATTTCCCCTTTAATTTTTTGTGGCAATACTTTTGCAATTTTATCCATAATATCTTTTTGAAGAATATGGAGGATTTTTTTCTTTGCAAAATGTCGGTGAACAACCAAACCAATGCTGCGATAGGGCACAGGTGCAGAAAACCGGCTGATTTGTTTTTTTTCTTTTTCCGGTAAATCAATGGTTGATAAGCAGGGCAGCAGAGTGGCGGCTTTGTTAGCTTTCACAAATCGCAGCAAGCTGTCAATAGAACCTGCTTTAAATTCAAAATTCAGGGTTTCGTTCGGGTGTTTTTTATTCAGGTCGCAAAGATTAACAACCTGTGTGTGCATACAATGCCCTTCTTCCATTAAATACAAATTATTCGTATTCATTTTTTTCACCGAAACAGATTTTCCATTTACCTCCGCAGCATTGTAAAACACAAATGGTTCATCGTACAGTTTTAATTCCAAAATATCTCTTTCATGAACAGGTGTAGAAATAATACCAATGTCCAAATCGCGCGATTTCAGTTGCCGAAGAATTTCCTGCGTGGTTTGTTCTTTCACTTCAATCTGCAAATCGGGAAACCTTGAAGCAAAGTGTTGTAAAAACATGGGCAGCAAAAACGGCGCAACGGTAGGAATAACCGAAATAGTTAAATGCCCTTTCACTTCACCTTTTATTTCACCTGCCAATTCATTCAGGTGATTGATGTTATTGGTAATAATTTTCAGTTGCTCAATAATTGCCGCGCCTTCGGTAGTTATTTTTACGGGTTTCTTTTTTCGGTCAAAAATATTTATTCCAATTTCATCTTCAAACTTAGAAATCATGGTGCTTAACGTGCTTTGCGTAACAAAACATTTTTCTGCTGCCAGTTCAAAATGCTTACTTTCGGCTACGGCAAGCACATAGTTAAATTGCTGAATGTTCATCTATTTTATCAATGTTGTTATTGAAAATATCGTTTTTGTGAACAAAAGTAATACATTAAACTTGCAGTCAATAAAAAACTATGTTTAATAAAAACTATCATCTTATGAAAAAATCATTAATCATCGCAGGTGCTTTAACTATTGCACTTACGAGCTGTAAACACAACAACAAAGACATGGAAAAAAACGAAACAAACTCAGCAGCAAAATGCCCCATGGGCTTTGGCAGTAAAGAATGTGAAACAACCAACAAAGATTGGTGGCCCCAACAATTGGATTTAAGCGTGCTGCGCGCCAACTCCAATTTATCAAATCCGCTTGGTGCAGATTTTGACTACAAAAAAGAATTTTTGAGTGTGGATTATACTGCTTTAAAAGAAGATATTAAAACAGTATTGCACACTTCGCAAGACTGGTGGCCCGCAGATTTCGGGCATTACGGCGGTTTGTTTGTACGCATGGCTTGGCACAGTGCCGGAACTTACAGAACCGGTGACGGGCGAGGCGGTGCAGGCGAAGGGGAACAACGTTTTGCTCCCTTAAATTCTTGGCCGGATAACGGCGGTTTGGACAAAGCCCGCCGTTTGCTGCAACCTGTAAAATTAAAATACGGTCAAAAAATTTCATGGGCTGACTTGCTGATTTTGGCAGGAAATGTGGCTTTGGAAGACATGGGTTTTCCTACAACCGGTTTTTCGGGCGGGCGCGTTGATGTTTGGGAGCCGCAACAGGTAAATTGGGGAAGTGAGAAAAAATGGGTGGAAGAACACCGCAATCCTGAACATTTGGCAGGAACGCCGCTTTCGGCTACACAAATGGGATTAATTTATGTAAACCCCGAAGGTCGCAACCAAAATCACGACCCGAAAGATGCAGCCATTTTAATTCGTGAAACTTTTGGCAGAATGGGCATGAACGATGAGGAAACCGTTGCCTTGATTGCAGGCGGACACACATTCGGTAAAACGCACGGAAACGGTGATGCTTCAAAAGTTGGACCTGCACCCGAAGCGGCTGATATTACAGAACAAGGTTTGGGCTGGAAATCAACGCACGGCACAGGAAAAGGTGCTGATGCAATCACTTCGGGATTAGAAGTAACCTGGACTACCGAGCCTACCAAATACACACACGGTTTCTTTAAATCGTTGTTTGAAAACGAATGGGAATTAACCAAATCTCCTGCGGGAGCTTGGCAGTTTGTGGCAAAAGACCCTAAGGTAATGGTTCCTGATGCCTTTGACAAAGAGAAAAAACATAAGCCAACCATGTTGGTAACCGACTTGTCGTTGCGCGAAGACCCGATTTATGTAGAAATTTCAAAACGCTTCTTGAACAATCCCGATGAGTTCACAAAAGCATTCGGAAACGCTTGGTTTAAATTAACACACCGCGATATGGGACCAACATCTCGCTACATTGGTTTTGAATTACCGAAAGAAGAATTTTTGTGGCAAGACCCGATTTCAAAAGCAGACTATACAAGCATTGATGCAAACGATGTCAGCAATTTGAAAAAAGCAATTTTAAGTTCAGGTCTTTCAACTGCTGAATTGGTTGCAACGGCTTGGGCTTCGGCTTCATCGTATCGCGGAACGGATTATCGCGGCGGTGCAAACGGTGCGCGCATTCGTTTAGAACCACAAAAAAATTGGGAAGCTAATAATCCTGCGCAGTTAGCAAAAGTGTTGAGCGCATTAGAAAAAGTGCAAACAGACTTTAACGCAAAAAGCGGCAAGAAAAAAGTGTCTATTGCCGATTTAATTGTGTTGGGCGGTACTGCTGCTGTGGAAGATGCTGCAAAAAAAGCGGGCGTAAATATTTCAGTTCCGTTTTTGGCGGGGCGTGTTGATGCCACACAGGAACAAACCGATGCCGCTTCATTTGCCGTGCTTGAACCTATTGCTGACGGTTTCCGCAACTATTTGAAAAAAGGACACCCTGCAACATCAGAAGAATTGCTGATTGACAAAGCGGATTTGCTTACACTTACCGCACCCGAAATGACAGCCTTAATAGGCGGTATGCGTGTGTTGGGTGCAAATTACGACGGCTCTGCAAACGGTATTTTTACTGATAATGTTGGAACACTTTCAAATGATTTCTTTGTAAACTTGTTAAGCATGGATTACGAATGGATTGCAAAAGACGACAGCCAAGAGATGTTTGATGTAAAAGAACGCAAATCAGGCAATGTGAAATATACAGCCACACGCGCCGACTTAATTTTTGGCTCAAACTCTGAATTACGTGCTTTAGCCGAAGTTTATGCAAGCAATGATGCGAAAGAAAAATTTGTAAAAGATTTTGTTGCGGCTTGGGTTAAGGTAATGAACAACGACAGATTTGATGTGAAGAAATAATTTTGATTGATTTTTTTGTTTTAAAACGGAAAGGGCAAACGTGAATGTTTGCCCTTTTCTTATATTCACAGATTGAAAACAGAAACCGTTTTTATAGTTTACAATGACATTAAAAGAAGAAGCATATAACAAAATAGAAAAGTTAGTAAAGCGTTTTGACGAGCAAAAAGAATTTTACAAAAAAGCCGACTATAACGAAACGCAAACAAGACGCGATTTTATTGACCCATTTTGGAAAGCTCTTGGTTGGGACATTGACAACGAAAACGGTTATGCCGAAAGTTATCGTGAAGTCATTCACGAAGACCGCGTAAAAGTTGGCGGAGCAACAAAAGCACCCGATTATTCTTTTAGACTTGTTGGCGGAAAACGCTTGTTTTTTCTTGAAGCCAAAAAACCAAGTGTTTTTATTAAAGACGAAATTCAACCTGCATATCAAGTGAGGCGTTACGGTTGGAGTGCGAAAATGCCAATCAGCGTTATTACCGACTTTGAAGAATTTGCAATTTACGATTGCACCACAAAGCCCAAAGAAACCGACAAAGCAAGCAACGGACGAATTAAGTATTTGACTTATTCGGATTACTTAAAAGAGTTTGATTTTATTTGGGAAACATTTTCAAAAGAATATGTTCTAAAAGGCAGTTTTGACAAATACATTGCAAGCGACAAAAACAAAAAAGGAACAACAACTGTTGACAAAGAATTTTTGCAATCGCTTGACAAATGGCGTGTGGAGTTGGCTTTGAACATTGCGCTTCGCAACAAAGACATTGACGAAGATGAACTGAATTTTGTTGTTCAGCACACAATAGACAGAATTATTTTTCTTCGCATTGCCGAAGACAGAAGTGCAGAGCCGTATGGCGAATTACAAAATTCAACAAAGGCGGGCGACTATTATCAAAACTTGCTTCGCAACTTTCACACAGCCGACCAAAAATATAATTCGGGACTTTTTGATTTTAAGAAAGACAAAATCAGCGACAGAATTTCCATTGATAACAAAGTTATCAAGAGTATAATTTCTGAATTGTATTATCCTGTTTGTCCTTACGAGTTTTCGGTGTTGAGTGTAGAAATTCTGGGAAGTGCTTACGAGCAATTTTTGGGAAAACAAATTACGCTTAGTAAAAGCGGAAAGGCAACGATTGAAGAAAAACCCGAAGTGCGCAAGGCAGGCGGCGTTTATTACACACCGCAATACATTGTGGAGTATATCGTAAAAAACACAATCGGAAAACTCATTGAGGGAAAAACGCCAAAAGAAGTAAGCAAACTAAAAATAGCTGACCCTGCCTGCGGTAGCGGCAGTTTCTTGATTGGTGCTTATCAATTTTTGCTGAATTGGCACAAAGATTTTTACACGCAAAACGGCAAAGTTTCCAAAGGCAATAAAGACAATCCGCTTACGCCAACAGGCGAACTCACGACAGCCGAAAAGAAACGCATTTTGCTCAACAACATTTACGGTGTGGACTTGGACAGCAACGCAGTGGAAGTAACCAAACTTTCGTTGCTTCTAAAATGTATGGAAGGCGAAACAAAGGAAACGATTGAAGCACAAACCAAACTTTTTCACGACCGCATTTTGCCGACTTTGGATAACAACATTAAAAGCGGAAACAGTTTGATTGATTTAGATTATTACGACAATGAATTAGACTTTGGCGAAGAACGAAAAGTAAAACCTTTCTCTTGGCAAAAAGCATTTCCCGAAGCTTTTCAGCAAGGTGGTTTTGGTTGCGTGATTGGAAATCCGCCTTATGTAACTATCGGTGGAAAAGAAGATACTTTATTTGAAAAAAAAGAAGTGAATTATCTCTTTTCAAAATTCATTTCAAATCAATACAAACCTAATTTGTATGCCTTCTTTTATGAAAAGGGATTTTCAATTCTTAAAGAAGACGGTTTGATTAGTTTTATTGTTCCAAGAACATTTATTGATAATGTTTATTACAAAACACTCAGAGAATTTTTTGTTGAGAATAGTAAAATAGTTTCTTTGATGAAATTGAATTACGAAGTTTTTGAGGACGCAACAACAGGCGGAACATCAATTTGTATTTTTCAAAAGGCAAAACTTAAAAACACTCAAACAAAAGCGTTTGAAATAAATAATCAAAACGAATTATTAGAACAAACAGCAATTTCGCTTAATCAAAAAAATGTATTAGTTGGCGAAAACAAAGCTTTTTCTTTTGCAAACCCTGTAAGACAAAATTTAGCTACTAAAATTTTCAGTAAAGGACAAAGACTTGATTATTTCTGTTCGGTCAATAATGGAGTTAATACAGGTAATGCAGCAAACGTATTACTTTCTGAAAAACCTCTAAATAAAAAATACAGGAAAATTCTTGAAGGCAAAGACATTAACAAATATATCACAAATTGGAAAGGGTTGTGGATTAATTATGACATAACATTGAAAAGCAAAATAAGTTTAAAAGACTTAAAAACTAAACAGAACAAAATTGATTTTGCTCTTAGAGATGAACGGATTTTCAATTCTGAAAAATTGATTATCCGTCAAACAGCGGATAGAATAATTGCAACTTATGATAACGAAAAATTTATTTCAAGACATTCAACGCACGTTATACTTAACGACTATCAACCTATTTCTATAAAGTATTTGTTAGGACTTCTCAATTCTAATTTGATGAATTTCTATTACAATTTTTTAATTCCAGAAAAAGGAAAAGCCTTTGCAGAAGTAAAAGCAATTAACGTAAAACAGTTGCCAATCAAGGAAATTAAAACTAAAGACGAAATTCAAAAACAAAACGAAATTGCAAAACTTGTTGACTTACTTTTACAACTCAACAAAGAAAAACAAGAGGCGAAATTGGAAAATAAAATTGAGCAACTGCAAAACAGAATTGATTACGCAGAACAGAAAATAAATGAAATTGTTTATGAGTTGTATGAGTTGAGCGGGGAGGAGATTAAGATTGTGGAAAGCAAGTAATTATGAGTATTGAAAGCATAGCAAGAGAGATAGCAAATGTTGACCGAGATATAAACTCGATTGAAAGAAGTATTCACCCAATTGATGCAAATATCAGTCGTAAACAGAAAGAAGCCCATAGCTTACTTGATAAAATGACAAGAGAAAAAGATTTAAAAAGAATGATTGGTTATCAAAAAGACTTGACTAAAAAGAATGAAGAAATTAATAAACTCGAAAAAGATAAAAGCACAAAATCAAAGTCTTTAGCCGATAAACAAAAAAAGAAACTGGAACTTCAAAGTAAACTTAACAAAGAAGAACAAAAGGAAAGAGATAAGGCAAAAAAGGAGCAAAAAGAGATACTGACTGTGCAACAGCAGATAACGAGAGAAATGGAAAAGCAGAAAATGCAATCTCTTCATTCTTTTGATGTTTTAAAACCCAAACCAGTTGAACAAGCGAATTATGATGTTTTTGTTTCCCACGCATCAGAAGACAAAGACGACTTTGTGAGAGATTTTGTAAAGCGTTTACAGCAAAACGGACTTAAAGTTTGGTATGATGAATTTACATTGAGAGTTGGCGACAGCCTTAGACGTTCCATTGACAACGGACTAAAAAACTCACGTTATGGAATTGTAGTTTTATCGGAAGCATTTTTCAGTAAAGAGTGGCCACAAAGAGAGTTGGACGGTCTGTTTGCAAGAGAAGTAAATGGAGAAAAAGTAATACTTCCTATTTGGCATAAAATCAGTAAAAACGAAGTGATGAAGTTTAGCCCTATTATAGCTGATATGTTGGCATTAAACACATCGAGTTTTACAATAGAAGAAATCGCAAAAGAAATATCAGACAGAGTATTGAATTAAAAAAAGAGAACGTATAAGTGTAAGAACAATGTCAGAAATTCAAAATAGAGAACAATTTGATTTTATCAAATGGACTAACGAAAAGAACAACGAAAAAAAATAAATGAGCAAAGAAATTATACATACAGAATTTGAGCAAATACTATCGTTAATTACCGAAGCCCGAAACCGTGTTTACAGCAAAGCCAACAGCGAATTGGTGTTATTGTATTTTAACGTAGGAAAAGTAGTTTCAGACAAAGTAAATGCAGGAAATTGGGGCGAAAACACCGTTCAACAATTAGCGGATTATATTCAGTCAAAAGTGCCAAATCTTTCGGGTTTTAACCGCAGAGGTTTGTATAGAATGAAACAGTTTTTTGAACTTTACACGCTCAATTCAGAAGTTTTTAAACTTTGGTTAGACACCGCAAAAGTGTCGCCACCAGCGACACAAATTGAAAGCGGAAAAAAAGTGTCGCCAATGGCGACACAATTACAAGAAGCGGAAAACCTGCACAACAAATTTGTTTCATCGGTGCTTACGCAAATAACGTGGGCAAACCATTTAGAGATTTTTTCGGCAGTAAAACAACCTGAACAAATTTTGTTTTACTTGCTAATGAACATCAAAGAAAAGTGGAACAAATTAGAAATTCGCAGACAAATAAAAACGGCTTCGTTTGAACGCACAATGCTTTCAAACAAATTGCTTTCTTCGGTGCAAACGCAATTACCCGAAAACTTTTTCCGAGACCCGTATATGTTTGAGTTTTTGGACTTGCCGGACGGACACAGCGAAAAAGATTTGGAAAAAGCAATTACAATGAATTTGCAGAAATTCATCTTAGAAATCGGCAAAGGATTTACTTATATGGGCGAACAATTTCGCTTGCAGGTTGGCAACAGAGATTATCGCACCGACTTACTTTTCTTTCACCGTGATTTACAATGTTTGGTTTTATTTGAATTGAAAATTGAGGATTTTGAACCTGAATTTTTGGGCAAACTCAATTTCTATTTAGAAGCCTTAGACCGAGACGTAAGAAAACCACACGAAAATCCGAGCATTGGAATTTTGCTTTGCAAAGGCAAAGAAATTGAAGTGGTAGAATATGCAATGGCACGAAACATTAGTCCTGCAATTATTGCTGATTACGAAACAAAACTAATTGACAAGAAAACATTAGCGAACAAGTTACATCAAATAGCACAAGCGTTAGAAAAAGACAAGGAAGAATAAGCCAACGCTTTTGGTGGCACATTTGCAAACCGCACAGCCGACACTCAAACCAAAGTTTGCAAAAGAGCTTGCTTCTGCCAATGCAGACAAAATGGTTTTAAAAAATCTTCCCGACACAGAAAAATAAAATTTAAAGACAAAAAAAAATGGTTACAACACATGGCAGCTGCCAACAAGGGTAGCTGTTGCGCAACCCCATTTTCATCAAAAAACCGAGCTCATTAAATCGTTTATAGACACTGATAAATTTCAACTCACAAAATTGAGAGCAAAAGTTTGCGTTTGTTAAAACACAGATAAAAAAGTGATGTTGAAACAATTTTTGAAAGAGGTGTAATTTCTCTTTCTATTACTTTTAGGGCAACAAGAGTTTTCGGCGTTGGCGGTTTTTCTACAACTAACCTTTGGTTAATGGCTCAATTTTATGACGAATATCACACAGACGAAAATCTCCAGCCATTGGTTGGAGAAATCAGTTGGACGAAACACACGCTCATTTTAAACATGTGCAAAGACAGCCAAGAACGCAGGTTTTACATACTTTCCACCAAAAAATTCGGGTGGACAAAAAATGTTTTAATTCATCAAATTGAAAATAAAACCTACGAAAGAGAAAACAATTTCAGAAAAGTTGAACAAGTATTTTCAATAGACTTTCGCTATTTGCAAACTGCACAGCCAACAACAAACCAATATTTTATATCTTCAATAATTCCCAATGCTCAACATTACCAATGTACAGGCTTCCACACAATCAATGCCTTTTGAAGAAGCTAAATCAAACAATTCTTTGTTTTCCGCACCGGGATTAAATATTAAACGCTTTGGTTGCAAACTAAAAATGTAATCATACCACGCGGGTTGATTTTGTGCACCGACGTAAAGTGTAACGGTATCAATATTTTTTAATGGCGGTTTGTCGGTAATAATGGTTTCGCCTTCAATGTTTCCGGCACGCATACCAACAGGATAAACGGTGTGTCCGTAATTTTTTAGTTTCACGGTGGCTTGATAGCTGTATCGCTCTTGGTTTGGCGATGCGCCGATGATGACGGTTGGTTTATTCAACATAATTCAAATCTTTATGAAACGTTTCTTTTAAATTAAGCCAAGCCATTAAAGCCAAAATTGCAACTACAATTCCTACTGCAATGGCAGCCGTTCTTGAATCTGGACTACCCTGCTCTTTCACAAAAATTGTTTCAAACAAACGGAACAGCAAACTTAAAGGAATTACCGCGCCACGCACAAAGTTTGGTGCGGTGGTGGTTGCCGTAGCGCGAATGTTTGTACCAAATAATTCAGCGGCTGTGCTAATAAACACTGCCCAATAGCCCGTTGCAAAACCAATAAGTGTAATAATAACGTAATAATACGTTTCGGAAATAACGGCGTATTTAAAATAAAGAAACACCGAAAGAAAAGTCATTGTCATAAACAACGCCAATGCTTTTTTGCGGCTTTTAAACCATTGGCTGATTGTACCGCTGGCAATGTCGCCAAGCGTAATACCGAGATAAGCGTACATAATTGATTTCCCTGCATCGGGTTTAAAATGTGTAATGTCCATAGACACAAAAATTTCGGGTGCAAATGTGATGAGTATGCCCATGACATACCACACGGGGACGGCAATCATTATCACACTTAAATATTGAAAAGCCGTGTGTTTGTTCTTAAACAAATCTAAAAAATTTCCGCGCCGCACGTTTTGTTGCTTCACGTTTTCAAACATTCCCGATTCAAAAATTCCTACGCGCAACACCAGCAAAACTAAGCCCATGCCACCGCCAATAAAAAAACTGTAACGCCAGTTTGTAATCACATCGCCCATAAAACCTGCCACCACCGCACCAAACACGCCAACACTTGCCACAATCATAGTCCCGATACCGCGTTTTTCTTTGCTCATGGTTTCGCTTACCAAGGTAATACCTGCGCCCAGTTCGCCAGCCAAACCAAAACCCGACACAAACCGCCAAACAGCATACCATTCCACACTATGAACAAAGCCGTTGCAAATGTTGGCTAAAGAATACATTAAAATAGAACCGAACAAAACAGACAAACGCCCTTTTTTATCGCCCAACATTCCCCAAAACAAACCGCCAACGAGCATACCGCCCATTTGCCAATTAAGCAACATAATGCCTATGTTTTTCAGGTTTTCAACAGTAGCTTGGCTGCCGAGAATATCCGTTAAACTGTCTTTGCGCTCAACGCTGAAAAGAACCAAATCGTATATATCAACAAAGTAACCAAGAGCCGCAACGATGATGATTTTGTTAAGCGAAGAACCCGACAGAGGTTTATTCATACATTTTTTACTGCTTGATGATTTTCTTCGTAGCCACACCCGCCGAAGTATTTACTTTAATAAAATAAATGCCTGCGGATAATCCGGAAGTGTTAAGTTCAATTTTTGTGTCGGATATTTTTGGTGTTTTAGTTTCAATAATTTCGCCTAACACATTTAATAACTGAACTGCATTAACCTTATAGTGTGTCGAATTTACATTTACATAAACCAATGAATTAACAGGATTTGGATAAACTGAAAACTCAATTTGATTACGCGAATGTTTATTTATTCCAACAGGAATAGCACATACATTGGTAATACCCCAACCCACAAGCGTATCGGGATTATTGGCTTTGGTGGCAAGAGATTTTAAGGTATCTAAAATTTTTATGTTATTGTACTCGGGTTCAAATGGGTGTGCGCTCATAAAACAAGCTACTGCACCTGCTAAAATTGGCGTGGCAAACGATGTTCCATTTCCCCAAAAACAATTTCCTGCTTCATTACATATCCAAGCATTCCAGCCAACGGCAACCAAATCGGGTTTTATTCTTCCATCGTAAGTTTTTCCGCGCCCGCTAAATGAGGCATACGCGCCAAGGCTATCCACCGCACCAACGCTGCAAATACTGTCGGCATCGGCAGCTACAGCAATGCGCCTGCCCCAAGCTAAATTATTTCCCTCGTTACCCGCCGCAGTTGCCACAAATATTCCCTTGCGGGCTGCCATAGTAGCGGCAATACTCATGGGGGCAGTTTTTCCGTCTAAGGTTGAGAAACTGTGATTAGCGGCAGGGTTGTCAAAATCTATATAACCCAACGATGTTGTTAAAATCATTGCGCCAACACTGTCTGCAAACTCTGCACCGCGAATCCAATTGTATTCTTCAATAATATGTTCACTTGCATTGTCCTCAGTTTGTAATAACCAATAATTTGCCATTGGTGCAGAGCCGATAGCCACACCCGGTTTGCATGCCGCTAAACAAGACAAAACCATTGTGCCGTGTGAGCCGCTGTTGTAAACATCTGTTCCGCCATGCACAACATTGTATGTTCCTTTAATGTTTCCGTAAGCGCGCAAAGTATCAAACACATCAACTTTATCAACGTTTAAAAAACCGTTATCCAATACTGCAATGGTAATACCCAAACCACGGCTACCTTGTTCATGCAGGCAATCTACACCTAACTGGTGGTTTTGCGCATAAGAACCTCCGTATTGATAGCCTGAGGCTGTTGTTGTTTCTGCCGGACGCTGTAAAAATCCTGTATTTGCATTTGTTTCAGGAACAACAGCCTTATAGCGATTAACTACCGACGTGCTTGCCACACAGTTTAAGGCATTTATGTTTGTTAAAACAGACACATCAGGTACAGAAACCACCACGCCGTTTAACCATTTTGAAGCATATACTACCTGCACGCTTGGGATTGCCGCTACTTGCGCCACATAAGACGGATTAACAGGCAAATCGGAAACATGAAACGGAATGTTGTATTTTATGTGGCGGTAAATGCAGGCTTGAGAAACAAAATCCCAAGGCATATTTACCGAATACGGCGTTCCGTTTTTGTCGGTAAAATTTACCCAATACTTTTTTTGCGCACTAAGCGAAATTGCCGAAGCAAAAAAGCAAACACTTAAAAGTGTTGCAACTATTTTTTTATTCATAACCATAACTTACTAATGTTTGTGTGTAAATATATCCACTTTCTATTCTGTTTTCAACCGAAACATTTGGAATAATGTTGTTTGACAAAAGAAAACTATGTTGCTTTTGAATTAAACCAATGCCTTTGGCGTATTTTTCAAATTTACTTTCATAAGAAATTAACGTACGGAATTCTTTTTGACTTACTTTCAATACATTACTAAAAACACCTTCTTTAATATTAATGTAATCGTAAACATACATTTCTTTTTGCAGCGTGTTGGCGGCATTGCCGTTCCACGAAGCGTTTAACGCCACAGGGAAAATCAGTTTCACAAAACGAACATTATTTTCCTGCACCTGAATGTTTTTTTCGGAAGGGTAAATGGCATAAACCTCTTTCATTGTCCAAGTCATACTGTCATACGGTTTATTTTCATCAAAACGTTTTATATAACGTTCCAAACGAATGGCATTTTTTCCCTCGTTATCCGTAAAACTGTCTGCAATTTTCTCTTTAACACGAAACCTGTAAGTAACTGTATCTCTTGATATTTCGGCATAAACGGTGCTGTCAATATCATAAACAACAAATTTGCCGCTTTGCGTAGGGAAATAGTTAAAACCCATATCCGTTTCGGGAATTTGACTTTGTTTTTTGCCGCACGAAAACAAAACAGAACAAACGATTATAAACAGTAGTTTCTGCAAACTTTTTTAAAGATAGTGAATTAGAAAACATGATTTTCTAAAAAACTTCGGCTGCCTAAAACTTCAATTTCCGAGAAGTGAAAATCTTTGCTGTCTTCGGTAATAATACAATCGCAGCCGCTCCCAACCGCCGAATAATATTGCATTCCGTCTTCAACATCTAAAATTTTTTTGTTGCGGCTTACAGACATAACCACGTTTTCATCAACGGTTGTGAAACTTAATTTACGCGCAATTAAATAAATTTTTTCTCGCGCCTGCTCTGCTCCCGATTTTTTTTCGGCAAAATAAAATGCAATAGCCAAGCACAACGGCGAGGTATAAACTCTGAATTTATTGGGATAATCAACCAAACTCATCACCCGCGAACTGTATGGAAACAAGGGATATTCCCTGTTCAGCACCGAAATCAAAACATTAGCATCTAAAAAAATTCTCATACAAAACTGCTTACTGCAAACCGCCAACTATTTCTTACGGCTGTGATATTCTGATTTAAGTTTTGAGCGGCTTTTTGGTTTGGTAATATATTCAGCCTGCCCTTCGGCTACCATATTTACCCAGTCGGAAACAGGATAATCTTCTAAGGATTTATATTGCTTGGCAGTAACTTTTTCTAAAAGAGTTTCAATGAGCCTTGATAAACTCATGTTTTGACTTTCGGCATATTCTTTAGCTTTTTCAATGACAGCTTTATTAAATGCCAATGTAACTTTTGCGTCCATAACCAATCGTTTTTAATTTAATACGACAAATTTATTATTTTTATACGTACAAAACAAACTTTTTTTTCAAGTTTTTAATTTTGAGTTTTTAGTGATTAATATTCCAAACTAAAAACTAAAAACTAATCACTCAACACTAACTAAAATCCGTAATCCTTATACGTTCGTGTAAACTCCGCAGGGTCAAACGTTGGGTTTACTTGCAGGGAATGATAATTGTATTCTTCAAACAAACCTTTGTCGTCAATCACTTTAAAACTTACAGGTACAAAATAAACGCGGTCAATAAAAACTGTTACCGTTTTTGCATACCAGTTCGGAATTTTAATGACCTGCCCTTTTTTAAGAATATCAAAATAGTCTTTAAATTTTGGATTTTTTTCTACAATCATGTATTCTGCCACATAAAATTTACGCGCTATTGATGTAATGCTTTCATTGTCTTGAACCGTGTAATCCACATAAGTAAAATCTTTGCATTGGATATTTATTTTATAACACGGTCTGCCATTTATCTGTTCCTTTCCTTCCAGGTCAAAAACATCGTTAAACCGCTCGCCTACTTTATCTTTAACATGCTGAATAATAGAAGCAAAGTAATCGTACCCCATATCATTTAAAGTATGATGCTGGTCTTGACGCATTAAATTTCCCATGGGGTCAAGGTTTAAATTGAAGTACGGAAAAAAGTTTGTTTTTACCAAAGCGTTTCCTTTGTTTTCGCCTTGCCGCCAAAGCACTTCAATACCTTTGGTGTATAGATAAATCAAACGCGGATTGCGGTTAAATTTTACTGCGCTTTCATAATAGTTTAATCCCTTTTTTCCGCGCTCAATAATTTTGAGGTTATATTTTAAGGTTTTTATTTCTTTTACCGATTTAAGGCATTTGTCCATAATTTCCTCGCACGAAAGTTCTGTCCTTTGCGAAAAAATAAATGAATAAAAAATTAAAAAACAGAGCGTTAGAAATAACTTGCTATATCTCAAAATCATAGGGCGGCAAAAGTAATACAATTCAGATGAAACGTTAAATATTTTTTAATAAAAAACTTGGCTCAAAGAAAAATTCAGTCTTATATTTGGTTTGGAACTTTATATTTGCAGCCCCCGAAAAATGAATGTGCAACAAACCATAATTAAAGGCATAAAAGAGCAACTCTTTTATAACGATTATTTGGTGCTGCCAAACTTTGGCGGATTTGTACTCAAATCAAACTCATCTCATTTTTCGGCTTCGGGAACGTTGTTGTTGCCACCCTCAAAAACCGTAAGTTTTAATGCGCAGCTAAAACAAAACGACGGCATTTTGGCAACATGGTTGCAAACGCAATTAAATTGCAATGCCAATGAAGCCTTAAATCATTTACACGAGTTTTCGGAATTTTGCACAAGCATTTTAAACACGCGCCGCCGTTTAAATTTAGACAACATCGGTTTTTTTTATCTGGATTTTGAAAACAACATTTGCTTTGAACCGCAGCAAGATGCTAATTTTTTAATGAAAAGTTTTGGTTTGGGTGCAGTTTCAATTCAGGAAATTCAGATGGAAGCCAAAGAACCTAAAAAAGAACCTGCGTTTGAAGACCGTGTTATTACTGTGCAAACAATGCCCGTTCAGCAAAAAACAAAGCGCAACTATTCAAAACTAATTGCGCCAAGTATTGTTACCTTATTCTTTTTGAGTTTGTTGTTTTTAATTGTGTCAAACCAAAAAATCAGTGGAAAATTGCAGGCAAGTTTGTTTAGTAGCAACAATACAACTACATACACACCTTTAACGTATCCCGAACTTATAATTCAAAAAGACGAAATTCAAAAACAAGCCTACATTGCCGATGCCAACGGTATTGCAGCTTTAGATTTAGAAGACAAAACTATTTCGGTGAAAGCAGTTGAAAGTTCAAAAACTAAAAACTCAAAACTAAAAACTTCAAACTCTAAACATAATTATGAAGTTGTACTCGGTTGTTTCTCAATTTTAGAAAATGCCAACCGCCTAAGCGAAAAACTTTCTGCACAAAACATTCCCGCTTCTGTTTCGGGCAAACACAAAGGTTTATACGTTGTATCTATTGGCGCAAGCAGTAAACAACAAGCCACCGAAACACTTTCGGAAATTAAATCTGTTGTGCCAAAAGCTTGGATAAAAAAAGCGAACTGATTAGGTTCGCTTTTTTACCTCTATCTCATTCGTATGGAAAAATTTTGTCGCTTATCTTAAAAACAAATCGGCTGTCTAAAAGCCAATCAACTTCACCAATAACTGTTTTCGTCACTTGTTTGTGTTCTATTAATGATTTTAAATTTTCAATCTTATCAATAAACACAACCGAAAAATTTAATTCACTTAATCCTTCTTGAATTAGATTTATTGCTTCCTGTATAGTTTCCGTCTTTACAATAATATTTGCCCATGCTCCTTTAAAATCATCATTTGTATTCAATCCTTCTCTGTCTATAAGTTCATTAAAATCAAATTCATTTTTAGCTTTTATATTAACAAAAGCTAACCATGTTTTTTTATAGACATTCGTTTTCACTTTAATATTAAGCAGTTGAATATTTATACTTTTACTTCACAGGCAACACCGTCCCTACACACTCCCCAAAACCAACACGAACACCGTCTTTTTCGCAATAACCTTTTATGGTAATGGTATCATGGTCGTTTACAAATTTGCGTTCTGTGCCGTCGTTTAATTTAATGGGCTTTGTGCCACGCCATGCCAACTCCAACAAGCTGCCGTATTCATGAGGCTCATGTCCGCTAATCGTTCCGCTCGCCATCATATCGCCCACGTTAAGGTTGCAACCGTTTACGGTGTGATGCGCCAGCTGCTGCTCCATAGTGTAATACATGTATTTGTAATTGCTGCTGCAAATCAAATTATCCGTTCCGTTTTGCGGGCGCAGATACACGTCTAATTTTATGTCAATATTTTTATCGCCGTTGTATTGCAAGTATGGCAGGAGTTTCGGCTCTTGCATATAACCTTTCACGCGGAAAGGCTCTAAAGCTTCCAAAGTAACAATCCAAGGAGAAATGGTTGAAGCAAAATTTTTCGCTAAAAATGGTCCAAGCGGAACATATTCCCATGTCTGAATATCACGCGCGCTCCAATCATTAAACAACACCATACCAAAAATATACTCGTCGGCTTTTTCAACGCTCACGCTTTCGCCCATGTCGGTTTGTTTGCCAATAATGAAAGCAGTTTCCAATTCAATGTCTAAATTTTTGCATGCGCCAAATACAGGTAATTCGCTGTCGGCAGGTTTTTGTTGTCCTTTTGGGCGGTGAAAGGAATGTCCGCTCACGCGAATGCTGCTTGCTCTGCCGTGATAACCCACAGGCAAATGTTTCCAATTTGGCAATAAGGCATTGTTCGGGTCGCGGAACATTGTGCCAACGTTTGTGGCGTGGTCAATGCTGCTGTAAAAATCGGTGTAATCGCCCACATGAACAGGCATAAGCATTTGCACTTCGCTTTGTTTTTTGAAAACACGTTTGTACAATGCCTCATCGCGTTTCAAAATAGAATTTTCGTCAGACAACAATTCAATCAATTTTTGTCTAACAGAATTAGTTACAGTTTTACCAAGCGCAATAAACGAGTTCAACGTTTTTTCTTCAAAAATGCCGCGTTGCAAATCAAACACATCGGCACTTTCCAATTCATATAAATCAATAATGTAATCGCCGATTGCCGAGCAAGCGTGATGTTTCACAGTTTTGTCGCTGTAAATTCCAAACGGAATGTTGTGAATGGAAAAATCAGATTTCGGATTTACTTCAATCCACGATTTTAAGTTTTTGTTGAGCATAAATTTTTGTTTTTGAAATGTGAATAAACCACATAGAACACATAGGAACATAGTTTACAGAACTCTGTCATTCTGAGGCACGAAGAATCTATGAGCAAACATAGAGATGCTTCCTTCGTCAGCATGACAAAAACCTATGCAATCTTATATAACTATGTGGTTTAATAATTAATGTATTCGTTGTTTAATATTTTGTATCAATTCATTCACCAAATCCGCGTTTTTACTTTGTGCAGGCTGCGCCATTTCCAAAGCCTTGGTTAAAATTGTTTCGTCAATTTGACTTTCAATATTTTCCACAACGGTCAGAGCTTCCATAGCAATTTGAAAATCATCGTTGCCAACCAATTCGGCAAAAAACAAAAAGTTGTTGGTGAAATCCAAACCGCTTTCCCAACTCGCAGCAATTAATTTTGCTTTTTCTTCATGATTGTCGGCAGCCTTAATTGCGCTCACCAACATAATTTGCGCATTCGCTTCTTTCAACGATTTAAAAATTTCTTCACTTTCTTGGCGCGTTATTTTTTCGGTAAGCAAGGTTTCAATTAAATCTGCTGTATCGTTTTCCTGTTTGCTGAAACCCGTGCGGTTAATGATGAGCGTGCTGTAATTTTCCTCATCAAATAATTTTTTCGGGTCAAAACTGTCTTCTTCCAACAACTCGTTTACGTTCATGATTTCTTACAATAATTGTTTTATAATTTCTTCAACCGAAATTCCTTCGGCTTCTGCTTTATAGTTCACCACCAAACGATGACGCAAAATCGGCGTAGCCACCGCGCGTACATCTTCAATGTCGGGACTAAATTTTCCGTGAACGGCTGCATGGCATTTTGCACCAATAATCAAGTATTGCGAAGCACGCGGTCCTGCGCCCCATTGCACATATTTTTTGGTAAGGTCTGCGCTGTACTCGCTGTTCAAACGTGTTTTGTTTACGAGTTTCACGGCATATTCAATTACATTGTCCGCCACAGGAATTTTGCGGATTAAATCCTGAAAGAAAATAATTTCTTCGGCGTTCAATACTTTAGTTAATTGAACGTTGGTATTTGTTGTAGTGAGTTTCACAATTTGTAATTCCTCTTCAAACTTCGGGTAATCCAACCACACATTAAACATAAAACGGTCAAGCTGCGCTTCGGGCAAAGGATACGTTCCCTCCTGTTCAATCGGATTTTGCGTTGCCAACACAAAAAACGGGTTATCCAAAAGATATTTTTTTCCTGCTGCCGTAACTTGGCGTTCCTGCATGGCTTCCAGCAAAGCAGCTTGTGTTTTTGGCGGAGTACGGTTTATCTCGTCAGCCAAAATAATGTTGGAAAACAAAGGTCCTTTGATGAATTTGAAATTACGTTGCTCGTCCAAAATTTCGCTGCCTATAATATCGCTCGGCATTAAATCAGGCGTAAACTGAATGCGGTTAAACGACAAACCCAAAGCATCGGCAATGGTGTTTACCAACAAAGTTTTTGCCAAACCCGGCACGCCCACCAACAAACAATGTCCCTTACTGAAAACGGAAATTAAAACGTTTTTTATGGTGTCATGCTGCCCGACAATGACTTTTGAAATTTCGGAATTAAGCTCTTTATATTTTGAAACAAAGGCTTCAATGGCTTCGGTATCGCTTTTAAAATTCATAAGCAGCAAAATTAAGTTTAAAGTTTGAAGTTCAAAGTTAAAAGTTTATAGCCGAGCGTTGAAAGTTGAGAAAATACAAACAAAAAATGCCGCCTTTTAAAAAGCAGCATTTTAAATTTTGGAGCAAGTGAGGATTATTTAATGTCCATGCTAAAGAGATTGTTGAGTGCAGAAATCGCTTTGGCTCGGTACTCGGCAATTTGTTTTTGGTTGTCCTTACTGTTTTCGGGGTGTGCCATACGGTACTTAATGAATTCGGTAATGTTGCGTTTCGTTTCCATAAAGTTCCTCAAATCCTGATATAAGTCTGCTGAATCTTCCATAGCTTTTTTGTTGTTAAATGATTTCACTTAAATTTTATATATCGTAAAAGTGCGTAGTTCAAAACAAACTTAGTCAATCTCTTTTTTGTTTGCACTATGGATTTAGACAAGTAACAAAAATTTAACGACAAAAAAATTTCCCCGATTTTTATTAAACCTTTTTCATAACACATTCGTAACATGTGGTTTTCGCCGTGCAAAAAAACACATTAATATGGGTTAATGCGCTCCTGCCGAAGCCAGATACCTTTCGGCATCTAAGGCACCCATGCAACCGCTGCCTGCGGCTGTTACAGCTTGGCGATAGGTTTTATCGGCACAATCGCCCACGGCAAACACCCCGTCAATATTGGTTTTGGTGCTTCCTGCAATTACCTGAATGTAGCCTTGTTCGTCCATAGTAATTTGTCCTTTCACAAAATCGGTATTTGGTTTGTGCCCGATTGCCACAAAAAAGCCTGTAACAGGAATGGTGCGTGTTTCGCCGCTTTGGTTGTTTTTTACTACAACAGCTTCCACGTTGTTTTCACCGAGAATATCAGCCGTTTCGCTGTGCCACAAAATTTCAATGTTTTCTGTATTTGTTACACGGTGTTGCATGGCTTTGCTGGCGCGCATTTCGCCTTTGCGTACAATCATGTAAACCTTTTTGCAAAGTTTAGAAAGATAAGTCGCTTCTTCGGCGGCAGTATCTCCTGCGCCAACAATGGCAACCTCTTGCCCGCGAAAGAAAAATCCGTCGCATACAGCGCAAGCACTCACACCGCCCGCGCTCATGCGCAAGCGTGTTTCGTTTGGCAAACCCAACCATTTGGCTGATGCACCTGTGGAAATAATAACTGTATCTGCCGTAATTTCGGTGGTTTCGTCCACCCACACACGTTTTGGAGTGGCGTTTAAATCGGCTTTTGTAACCAAACCAAAACGCACTTGCGTACCAAAACGCTCGGCTTGTGCTTTTAAATCTTCCATTAATTCGGGTCCCGTAATACCTTTGGGATAACCGGGAAAATTATCTACTTCGGTGGTTTCGGTAAGTTGCCCGCCGGGTGTTAAACCTGTGTAAAGCACGGGTTTTAAATCGGCGCGAGCAGCGTAAATAGCGGCTGTGTAGCCCGAAGGTCCTGAACCAATAATTAAGCAATGAATATGTTCGGGTGTTGCTGACATAGTTTTTAAATTTTTGTTTCGCAAAGTTACTGTATGAACTTAATTGCGCTATTTGATTTTTAAACAATTTGTGAATTGTTTATTCGGAATGAATGATGAGGTGTATATTTGGAACTGAATTATAATAAACATAAATAATTTGTAGTCATGGAATTTAAAACACAAATCAAACAATTAGCAGAAAGAGTAAGTAAGCTAAAAGAACAAATTCAAACTGAAGAAGCAACGAAAAACGCATTTATTATGCCATTCATACAAATGTTAGGTTATGATGTGTTTAATCCAATAGAAGTAGTGCCAGAATTTGTTTCAGATATTGGTCTGAAAAAAGGAGAAAAAATAGATTATGCTATATTTAAGGACGGTACACCAACTATTTTGGTAGAATGTAAACATTGGGCACAAGACTTAAACCTACATGACGGACAGTTACTGCGTTACTTTCATGTTTCAAAAGCAAAATTTGGATTATTAACTAATGGTATCAATTATCGTTTTTACTCTGATTTAGTTGAGCCTAACAAAATGGACGAGAAACCATTTTTGGAATTCAACATTACTGAAATAAAAGATAATCAGATTGACGAACTAAGTAAATTTCACAAAACTGTATTTGACGCAGCAAGCATTTCAAATACTGCCAATGAATTGAAGTTTTCCAATGAATTAAGAATATTAATTCAACAGGAATTCAATAATCCGTCATCTGATTTTGTGAAACATTTTGCAAAACAAGTTTATCCAAGTTCTGTAACATCAAAGGTTTTAGAGCAGTTTACTAATCTTACAAAAAAGTCCATTCAACAATATATCAGTGACCTTATTACTGAAAGATTAAAAAGCGCACTTTCTAAAGAAGATGAAAAAGTGAAAGAACAAGAAACTCAACAAGAAATGGAAGCGGCGGAGGTTTCAAAAATAGTTACCACAGTTGAAGAATTAGAAGCGTTCATGATTGTGAAATCTATTTTGCGACAAAAAGTAAAAATCAATCGTATTGCATACCGAGATGCTCAAACTTATTTTACTATTCTGTTAGACGACAATAACCGAAAAACTATATGTCGGTTATATTTAGCTGAAACGAGAAAACAAATTGCTTTCCTCGACGCTGACAGAAAAGAAATAAGACATGAGTTATCATCGCTTGATGATTTATTTCAACACGAAAACAATCTTTTTGCAGCAGTTGAAAACTTAGAAAGTAGGCAAACTGCTTAAACCTTATGTGGAACCCCCCCCCTCCAAAAAATAATTATTACGCCGTAATTTTTTCATCAACCAAATCAGATGATTTAGAAGGTTATGCAGAAATGGACGAAATCACCATGAAATTAGCCCAAGAGCAAGAAGGGTTTTTGGGTTATGAAAGTTGTGCAAATGGCAATAAAAGCATTTTTATTTCCTACTGGCAAAGTATGGAAGCCATAAACGTTTGGCGTAACAATATGATACACATTCAGGCAAAATCAAACGCCAAGCAATGGTATAAACGTTACCTGAGCCAAATTTGTAAGGTGGAAAGCTCGCACTTATTTGAAAAGTAAAATTGAACATTGATAATTGAACATTGAAAAGGTTTTAAAGTGCTTCAAAATGTTCAATGATACTTTTTCAATTATCCATGTTACTCTAAAAAAATCAGCTTCTCGGAACAGGGCTTGAACTTCCTGTTACAAACAAATCTTTTGGTTTTATAGCAATTACAGGCACTTCACTCAAATGTATAATTTGCTGCGAGTAAGGTCCAAGGAAAAATCCGCTTAATTCAGAATCCTGGTCGGTCATAATAATTACAAGGTCTGCACCAATTTTATTGCTGTATTCAACCGTTGCTTTAGCGCGGTTTTTCACATCGGTTTGCAGGTGTTTATGATATTCAACGCCATATTCTGCTGCCAATTCTGCAATTTGATGTAACACCAAATTCATTGCCCCCTCATCAAAACTTTCGCCACCGGTAAGCATACCAAACGCATACACCGAAGCATTAAATTTCTTTGCCATTTGCAAGGCATAATTTACCTTTTGGCGCGAGTTTACGGTATCGTCAAGCGGAATTAATATTTTTTTGTAGCCGCTGTGTGTAGCTGCGCTGCTCATAGCCATTACAGGGCAATCTGATTTTGTAATAACTTTTAATGCCACGCTGCCAATAACTAATTCTTCAATCGGCGAATAACCATGCGTACCCATAACAATCAAGTTAATGTGGTTTTCTTTGGCATAATGGCTTATTTCAAAAGCAGGCGAACCAACGGCAATACCGTGTTCTACCTGCAATTTATATTCGTTTTTAACATCGTCTGCCAGTTGTCTTAATTTTTCGGCGGCTTTGGCTTCAATCTCGTTTTGATTAATGGAAACGAGTGGAATAAATATATCCTGCGAAACAAAATTGGAATTTACAACGTGAAGCAAATGCAACTGCGCGTTGTTTTGTTGAGCAATGTATGCGCCGTGTTTAATGGCAAGCAAAGATGTTTCGCTGAAATCAACAGGAATTAAAATTTTGGAAGCGTTAAAATGTATCATAAATGTTTTGATTTTATAGTTGGGGCTAAAAGTATGTATTTTTTTTTATTTGAACGCTGACATAAGTCATTAGTTGAGGGTTGAGAGCTGAAAGAGAGATACAAAATGTAAAATATTTAGAACTTTCAACTCTCAACTTTCAACTTTCAGCTAAATTTAAGCGCGAAATAAATGACACACCAACTATTAATAGTAGAAGACGAAGAAACGTTAGCCAGCACCCTGGCTCTTAATTTAAAATTGGAAAATTACGCCGTATTGGTAGCAAAAAGCGGCAGCGAAGCCTTAAAAACCTTTACAAATAATCACGCCAATTTAAGTTTGGTTTTGCTTGATGTGATGCTGCCCGACATTAACGGCTTTGATTTGTGCAAAGAGTTTAAAAGCATAAAACCCGAAATTCCCGTTATTTTTCTCACGGCAAAAAGTCAAACTACCGACAAAATCAGCGGCTTAAAATTGGGGGCTGACGATTACATGACCAAGCCTTTTGATTTGGAAGAATTGCTGCTTCGCATAAACAATTTAATTAAACGCACGCAAAAAGAAAATCCCTTGGTTTTTAAATTTGATGTGTGTGAAATAAATTTTCAAACCTTTGAAATTATTGATGTACAGGGCAATCGGCACACCTTGTCAAAACGCGAAATAGGTTTACTGGAACTTTTAACAGGCAACGTAAATAAAGTAATTTCGCGCGATAAAATTCTTGAAAAACTGTGGGACGCCAACGAAAATGCCTCTGCCCGAACCATTGATAACTACATTCTTGGTTTTAGAAAATACTTTGAAATAAATCCCAAAGAGCCGAAACATTTTTTTTCAATCAGAGGCGTTGGGTATAAGTTTACTTTGTAAATTTCTTACATTTAGCACTTCATTTTTTTACTATGAACCAATTACAAAATTACGCTTGCGGACAATGGGTTGCCGGCGCAGATAAAGGACAAGAATTATTTAACGCCATTACGGGTGATGTTGTTGCAAGCACTTCAAGCAAAGGTTTGGATTTTGCAAAAATGTGCGATTACGCCCGCACAGTAGGCGGAACAAAACTCCGCAAAATGACCTTTCAGGAGCGCGGTTTAATGTTGAAAGCATTGGCTTTGCACTTACAAAGCAAAAAAGAAGAATTTTATAAAATAAGTTGGGCTACGGGCGCAACCCGCGCCGACTCTTGGGTGGACATTGAGGGCGGTATCGGCAATTTGTTTTCTTACGCTTCCTTGCGCCGACAATTTCCAAATGAAACTTTTTGTTATGAGGGCGATGTAGCCAAACTTTCAAAAAATAACACATTCATCGGACATCACATTTGCGTACCTAAAGAGGGCGTTGCCATTCACATCAACGCATTTAACTTTCCTGTGTGGGGAATGTTGGAAAAAGTTGCCGTGAATTGGCTGGCGGGCGTTCCTGCCATTGTGAAACCTGCAACGATTACGTCTTTTTTAACCGAAGCAGTCGTAAAAGAAATTATTGCAAGCGGCATTGTTCCCGAAGGCGCATTGCAATTAATTGTCGGCAGCGCAAACGGAATTTTAGACCATGTGATAAATCAAGATGTGGTTACATTTACAGGCTCGGCAAGCACAGGAAAAATGCTGAAATCGCACCCGCGCATTTTGGAAGAAAGCGTACATTTTAATATGGAAGCCGATTCGTTGAATTGTTGCGTACTTGGTACTGATGTTACGCCCGACAAACCCGAATTTGATATTTTTATTAAGGAAGTTACCCGCGAAATCACCACCAAAGCAGGACAAAAATGTACAGCCGTGCGCCGAATTATTGTTCCCGAAAATTTGGTGGAAGATGTGCAAATTGCGCTCGGCAAACGTTTGGCGACCAACATCATCGGCGACCCGAATGTAGAGGGCGTGCGCATGGGTTCGTTGGCGGGCAAAGCACAATTAATTGAAGTGAAAGAAAAAGTGGAGTTGTTAAGCAAAACTCAAAAAATTATCATCGGTAATTTTGAAAACTTTGAGGTGAAAGGCGCGGATAAAAACAAAGGTGCGTTTATGCCGCCGATTATTTTCTATAACGATAATCCGTTTAAAAACACCGATGTTCACAGCGTGGAAGCCTTTGGACCTGTGAGTACAATTATGCCATACAAAACCATTGACGAAGCCATTGAATTAAGTAAAATGGGCAAAGGAAGTTTAGTTAGTTCTATTGTTACGGCTGACGATAAATTGGCGCGTATGTACGCCATCGGCGCGGCGTGTATGCACGGCAGAATTTTAGTGTTGAACAGCGATTGTGCCAAAGAAAGCACAGGACACGGAAGCCCGATGCCTATGCTTGTTCACGGCGGACCGGGTCGCGCAGGCGGCGGCGAAGAAATGGGCGGAAAACGCGGCGTATTTCACTATTTGCAGCGCACCGCCATTCAAGGCTCACCTACTACAATCACGGCAATTACAGGGCAATACCAGCAATACGCCAAACAAATTGAAAAAGACATTCACCCTTTCCGCCAATATTTTGAAGACTTGGAAATTGGCGAAACGCTTGTTACAGCCAAACATACCGTAACCGATGCCGATGTGATAAATTTTGCCAATGTAAGCGGCGACCATTTTTATGCACATACCGATGTTACAAGTTTGGACGGAACAATGTTTACAGGGCGTGTGGCGCATGGTTACTACATTTTGAGCAAAGCCGCAGGTTTATTTGTAAATGCAAAAAAAGGACCTGTGTTGTTGAATTACGGTATTGACGAATGCAGATTTACCAAACCTGTGTATATGGGAAGCACAATAGGTGTGCGTTTTACCTGCAAAGAAAAAATTGAGCAGGAAAAGAAAAATGCCGACGATGTTGCCAAAGGCATAGTAAAATGGTTGGTTGATGTGTATGATGAAACAGGCGAAACCGTTGCCATTGCCACCATTTTAACAATGGTGAAAAAAAGAAATCAGGACTAATAAACCTTGTATGTATATTTGCCACAACTAAAAAATTTTATTTTCTATGAAAAAAGTAATTAATACAGCCAATGCCCCTGCGCCTATTGGTCCGTACAACCAAGCCGTTATTTCAGGAAAACTAATGTTTGTGAGCGGCACTATTGCCATGGACTTGCAAAGCAAACAAATTATAAAAGCTCCTATTAAGGAAGAAGCCAAAATTGTTTTAGACTATATCGGCGAAATTTTAAAAGCCGGCGGTGCTTCTTTTGATAACGTAGTAAAAACCACCATTTTTTTGGCTGATATGAACAATTTTGTGCATGTAAACGAGGTTTACGCCTCTTATTTTAAGGGTGATTTCCCTGCCAGAGCCACTATTCAGGCAGCTCGCCTGCCAAAAGATGCCAATGTGGAAATCAGCGTGGAAGCGATGTTGGATTAAGGGTTCTTAACCAAATATTAAAGATTTTTAGTTAATTTTTAACGTTTTTTAAAAATAATATTGGAAAATATGTTTAGAGTGCTTACTTTCGTCAGGCACACACTAAAAGAAAGTAAGCTTATGAATATTTTTGTCAGCAACATCAGTTTTAAGGTTCAAGAACAAGATTTGAACAACTTGTTTTCACCACACGGGCAAATTACCGCCGTAAGAATTATCAGAGATAAAGAAACGAATCGCAGCAGAGGCTACGGTTTTGTTGAAATGTCAAACGACGATGAAGCGCGTGCCGCCATTAACGCGCTAAACGGAACTGAACAATTTGAACGCAGCTTGGTAGTAGCCGAAGCAAAGGGCAGAAAAAAAGAAGATACGCCACGGACACCGTTGCAGTAATCTAAAAAAACGAAAAAACATTAAAGCCCGGAACAAACACGTTTCGGGCTTTTTATTTTTAAACTTTTAAAAAGTTGTCAAATCTGTTTTTTCGCAAACTCGCTTTGCCCTTATCTTTGCGAGATTTTAATTTTCAACAAAATGCCAAAAGACACTTCCATAAAATCCGTTTTAATTATAGGTTCAGGTCCAATTGTTATCGGGCAAGCCTGTGAGTTTGATTATTCAGGCTCGCAAGCCGCCAAAAGCCTGCGCGAAGAGGGAATTACCGTTACGCTCATCAACTCAAACCCCGCCACGATTATGACGGATAAGGTAACTGCCGACCATGTGTATTTGTTGCCTCTGGAAGTAAAATCAATCGTAAAAATTTTGGAAGAACAAAACATAGATGCCGTGCTTCCCACTATGGGCGGGCAAACGGCGTTGAATTTGGCTTTGAAATGCGAAGACATGGGCATTTGGAAAAAATACAAGGTGCGCATGATTGGCGTGGACATTGATGCCATTAAAGTAACCGAAGACCGCGATTTGTTTCGTGCGCGCATGGAAGAAATTGACGTGAACATGGCTCCTTCAAAAATTGCAAAATCGTTTTTGGAAGGAAAAAGCATTGCACAGGAATTTGGCTTTCCTTTGGTTATCCGTCCTTCGTTTACGCTTGGCGGAAGTGGCGGCTCGGTTGTTTACGAAAAAGAAAATTTTGACCATTTATTAAATCGCGGCTTGCAAACTTCGCCCATTCACGAAGTATTGATTGATAAAGCCGTGTTGGGTTGGAAAGAATTTGAATTGGAATTGCTGCGCGACAAAAACGATAACGTTGCTATTATTTGCTCTATTGAAAACTTTGACCCAATGGGCGTTCACACGGGCGACAGCATTACCGTTGCACCCGCACAAACGTTGAGCGATACGACTTACCAAAAAATGCGCACCATGGCAATTAAAATGATGCGCAGCATAGGAAACTTTGCGGGCGGTTGTAATGTGCAGTTTGCCGTGAGCAACGATGAAAAAGAAGAAATTATTGCCATTGAAATTAATCCGCGTGTGTCGCGCTCATCGGCATTAGCGAGCAAAGCAACAGGTTATCCCATTGCGCGCATTGCAAGCAAATTGGCAATCGGTTATCAGTTAGATGAACTGATTAATCAAATTACCAAATCAACTTCCGCTTATTTTGAGCCGACTTTGGATTATGTGATTGTAAAAATTCCGCGTTGGAACTTTGATAAATTTAAAGGTGCAAACCGCGAGTTGGGTTTTCAAATGAAATCCGTTGGCGAGGTAATGGGCATCGGGCGCAGCTTTCAGGAAGCATTGCAAAAAGCCTGTCAGAGCTTGGAAATAAAACGCAACGGTTTGGGTGCAGACGGAAAAGAAATTACCGACCAAGCAGAATTGTTACGCGCTTTGGAACGCCCAAGCTGGAACAGATTATTTATGATTTACGATGCCATGAAATTGGGAATCTCCGTAAAAACCATTCAAAAGCTCACAAAAATTGACATGTGGTTTTTGCAACAAATTGAAGAACTGATTGCGTTGGAAAATGAAATTTCAAAATACAGATTGCAAGATATTCCAAAAGATTTGTTGTATGAAGCAAAACAAAAAGGGTATGCCGACCGTCAGATTGCACATTTGCTGCGTTGTTTGGAAAGTGAAGTTTACAACAAGCGTAACGAATTAGGATTGAAACGTGTTTACAAATTGGTGGACACTTGCGCGGCAGAGTTTGAAGCGAAAACACCTTACTATTATTCGACCTTTGAAGAAGAAAACGAAAGTGTGAGCAGTGAAAAAAAGAAAGTGGTTATTCTCGGAAGTGGTCCAAATCGTATAGGACAGGGTATTGAGTTTGATTACAGTTGTGTGCACGGTGTACTTGCGGCAAAAGAATGCGGCTACGAAACCATTATGATTAACTGCAATCCAGAAACGGTTTCAACGGATTTCAGCACGGCAGACAAATTATATTTTGAGCCTGTGTTTTGGGAACACATTTACGACATCATTCTTCACGAAAAACCTGTGGGCGTAATTGTTCAGCTTGGCGGACAAACCGCTTTGAAGCTGGCAGAGAAATTAGAAAAATACGGCATCAAAATCATCGGCACAGATTTTAAATCGCTTGACTTGGCAGAAGACAGAGGAAGTTTTTCAACGCTCTTAAAAAACAACAACATTCCTTATCCGAAATTTGGAGTGATTGAAGACGCGGAAGAGGCAATTTCACTTTCAAAAGAGTTAGGATTTCCATTGCTCGTGCGCCCAAGTTATGTGCTTGGCGGACAAAGCATGAAAATTGTGATTAACGAACAAGAGTTGGAACAACACGTTGTAAAATTGCTCAACGATTTACCTGACAATAAAGTTTTATTAGACCACTTTTTGCAAGGCGCAATAGAAGCCGAAGCCGATGCGATATGTGACGGGAAAGATGTGTATATCATCGGTATAATGGAACACATAGAACCTGCGGGCATTCACAGCGGCGACAGTTACGCTGTGCTTCCACCCTTTGATTTGAGCGATGATGTGATAAAACAAATAGAGCAACACACAAAAACAATTGCGCTTGCTTTAAATACCGTTGGTTTAATCAACATTCAATTTGCAATAAAAGACGGAAAAGTTTATATCATTGAAGCCAATCCGCGGGCAAGCCGCACCGTTCCTTTTATAGCAAAGGCGTATGATGAGCCGTATGTAAATTTTGCAACTAAAGTGATGTTGGGTGAAAAGAAAGTGAAGGATTTTAAATTTTCGCCAAAGAAAAAAGGCTATGCCATAAAAATTCCTGTATTCTCTTATGAGAAATTTCCCGACATACAAAAGGAACTCGGCCCCGAAATGAAATCAACAGGCGAAGCCATTTATTTTATTGACAATTTGCAGGACGAATTTTTCCAAAACATATACAGCGAACGAAACTTATATTTGAGCAAATAAATTTTATACAAAATACAACGATGAAAAAAGCAATTCCGTTTTTACTTGCAGGTACATTGGTTTTTACTTTCTGCAAAACAACCAAGAAACAAGAAAACACAAGTGCAAAACAAGCTGAAACAAAACCAACAGAAAATTCAGGTGCTGTATATGCCGAACCAACTGTGAAGCCTGTTATAGAAGAAGCCCCAAAAGGTGTTGCCATAAAAGAAGCGGCTTCCAACAAAATTTTGGAAATTGCCAATAACCGTTGGGCAAACACAACGCTTGAAGAACTTGCGGAAGGAAAAGCCATTTTTACGGATAAAGCTAAATGTACGCGCTGCCACAAGGCTTATCCGATTGAAGAGTTCAGCGAAAAAAAATGGCTGCATGAAATTGACGATATGTCGCCGAAAGCAAAATTAACTGCCGATGAAAAACTGAAACTGACAAAATATGTTTTGTCGTATCGGGAGTATAAGGCACTTTAAGCAAGAAATGATGCGAACAGAGTTTTACTCTTTTACAAACTTCCGCACTTCATTTCCAACTTTTATAAAATAAATACCTCTCTTTAATTCACTCACGTCCACACGCGCAGAGTTATGAGTTATGAATGATGAGTTATGAATGACGGTGTTTCCTAAAACATCAATTACTTTTATTTCAATTTCTGTTTTTTCGTTTAGCATTTTCCATTCAACATTTAAAATTTCATTTGTAGGGTTGGGGTAAATTTTTAATTTCTTATTTTCAGTTTTTATTTCACCAACTCCCAAACATTCATCTACAAACACAGTTGCCAAAGCATTGCCCACACAACCATTGTCATCAATGCCTTGCACGGAATATGTTGTGGTAACACTTGGCGAAACATTAATACTTGCACTATTTTCATTTGTACTCCAAGTATAAGAATTTGCGCCGTTTGCTGAAAGTGTCTGTGGTTCGTTTAGGCATATCGTAGAACTACCGATTACATCTATACTCGGTAAATCATTTACATTTATCATATAATTTGCTGAACCAACACAGCCATTAGTATCTGTGCCTTGCACAGAATAACTTGTAGTAACACTTGGGGTTACAGTAATACTTACATCATTTTGATTATTGTTCCATGTGTAAGAATTTGCACCACCTGCTGTAAGTGTGCATGTTTCATTTACGCAAATTGTGGAATTTCCGCTTATATTAATTGTAGGTAAGTCGTTTACACTTACTGTTGCAACGGCGGTGTTGCCTGAAATGCAACCATTGGTTGCTGTGCCTGTAACAGAATATGAACTTGTTATATTTGGACTTACAATAAAATTATTACCTGTGATTGTATAAGAACTTGCACCGCTTGGTACAAGTGTTACAGAATTACCCAAACACATTGTTGCATTATTTACAGAAACAGTTGGTGTAGTGTTTACACTTACCGTTACAACCGCCGTATTTAAAGAAACACAACCGTTTGTTGCCGTGCCTGTAACAGAATATGAACTTGTTGTGTTTGGACTTACAGTAAAATTATTACCTGTGATTGTATAAGAACTTGCACCGCTTGGCACAAGTGTTACAGAATTACCCGAACACATTGTTTCATTATTTACAGAAACAGTTGGCGTAGTATTAACACTCACTATTGCAACAGCAGTATTACTTGATGTACAACCGTTAGTAGCAGTGCCGATAACAGAATACGAAGTGTTGCTTGTCGGGTTTACAGTAAATGTACCGCCTGTAATAGTGTAAGTGTTTGCGCCACTGGGCACAAGTGTAGCAATATTACCCGAACATATTGTTTCGCTTGTTATTGCAATCGTTGGTGTATTGTTTACACTCACAGTTACTGTAGTCAAACCAACGCACCCATTAGTAGCCGTACCTGTTACTGAGTACGATGTTGTTACGTTTGGGCTCACGGTGAAATTATTTCCTGTAATTGTATATGCTGCAACTCCCCCTGTCGGAGTAATAATAATGGAACTGCCTGAACATATTGTTGCATTAGTTGCTGTAATTGTTGGTGTAGCGTTTACACTTATTGTAGCTGTTACGGAATTGCTTGCTACGCAACTATAGTTTGAAGCCGTTACAACATAAGTAGTTGTGTTTACAGGATTAAAAGTAAAAGTGCTGTTTGCCGTGCCGTTTACAGAATAAGAATATGCGCCGCTTGGTGTAAGTGTAGCTACTTGCCCGAAACATATTGTTGCACTCGTTATACCAATAGAAGTGGGCGTTGTACACGATTGTGCATATTTAGCAAAGAAAATATCTTGGGCTTGCTGTGCCGCGCTCAAAGTAGCTGTGCCGGGACCAGGGTCAAAATCAACAGTAATGGTAGTTGTTACATAAAAACCGTTTTGAATAATTCCTGTGAGATATACATTGCCTAAAACGTCCACTGTCACTCCCCTTCCATAGTTTATATGATTAGCATTACTCCCATTGCCTCCACTTGTCATTCCCCCAGCCCATTGATAAATTCCATTGTTATCGTATTTGGCTAAAAAAATATCTCCTGCGCTACCGCTTCCTGAACTTAAAGTTGCTGCTCCAGGTCCGGGGTCAAAATCAATATTTGTTCCCACAAAACTTCCTGTTAGGTATAAATAACCGGCAACGTCTATAACCATAGAATTGGCGTAATCCGAACCACTTCCTCCTATATTTTTTGCCCATAAGTAATTACCATTAGCATCATATTTTGCAAAAAAGATATCAGCACTTCCTGCTGAACTTAAAGTAGCTGTTCCGGGTCCGGGGTCAAAGTCAGCATTTGTACTTTCAAAACTTCCCGAAACATACACATTATTAGCAGTATCAGTAGCTATATTAAAGCCTACTTCATTAAAGCCATTTCCACTTATAGCTTTTGCCCACAGGTAATTGCCACTGGTATCGTATTTTGCAAAAAAGACATCGTATCCCAATGCACTATAAGTAGCGGTACCGGGACCAGGGTCAAAATCAACTGTACCTGAAAAAGTTCCTGTAACAAGAACGTTTCCTACCATATCAGTAGCTATAGAATATCCCGCATTCCATCCCCAACCGACACTCCCCATAGCTTTTGCCCATAGGTAATTACCATTGGCATCGTATTTTGCAAAAAAGACATCATTACTTCCTGCTGAACTTAGAGTAGCTGTACCGGGTCCGGGATCAAAATCAGCACCGATTCCTGAAAAATAACCCGTAACATAAATATTTCCGGTAGCATTATCTATGTTTATAGACCTAGCGGAACCACTGGCTCCTCCCACAGCTTTTGCCCACAAGTAATTGCCATTGGAATCGTATTTCGCAAAAAAGATTGAGTTGTTTGTTGCAGTTAAAAGAGCGGTGCCTGGTCCGGGGTCAAAGTCTATATTAGTTCCAAAAAAATTGCCGGTGATGTATATATTCGCAGCATTATCAATTGCCATAGAATGAAGATTGTCTCCATTATAAGAGCCTCCTATGGTTTTTACCCAAAGAAAATTACCATTAGCATCATATTTCGCAAAATAAATATCTTCGCTTATAAAACTTACTGTTGCCGTGCCCGGTCCAGGGTCAAAGTCGTTATTCATACTATGACCAAAACCTCCGATATATACATTACCCGCTGTATCAGTAACTATGGCTACTCCATAATCACTATTTCCTGGGTCGCCAATTATAGCCTTTGCCCATGTGTAAAATTGAGCATTAGCAAATAACTGCATAAGAATTGCGACTAAAATTAAAATATACTTTTTCATTTTATTTTTAGATTTTATAAAGGTTAGTTTTTTAAAAAATCAGTTTTGCGAATATACAATGTTTCAGTTTAAGGTTAAATTATTTCTCATAACCTTTTAGATAAGGACAAAACAACCGAAAAATCATTTTTCCCCCGCCATTCCGACATTCATTTTCTCCAAAACCCGCCACTATTTCAGTCTTTCACACTTGGAACAAAATATGTTCCCAACTTCGTACTTTTAAATTTTAAATTATGAACTTAAATAACTATACAATCAAATCGCAGGAAGCTATTCAGCAAGCGGTGCAAATCGCCACTATGAACGGTCAGCAAAGCATAGAGCCTGCGCACATTCTCAAAGGCATATTGGAAGTGGACGAAAATGTTACGCCCTTTATCCTTAAAAAACTCAACGTAAATCCTGCTTCGTTTTCAAAAATGGTGGACAGCCTTGTGCAGTCTTACCCCAAAGTAAGCGGCGGGCAAACCATGCTCTCCCACGCGGCAAATCAGGCATTGACAAAAGCCGTTTCGTATTTAAAAGAATACAAAGACGAATTTGTTTCCATTGAACATTTGCTGCTTGGTTTAATTAACGCGGGCGACAGCACTTCCAACCTAATGAAAGACGCGGGCTTAAAAGAAAAAGAAGTGAAAGCCGCCATTGCCGAATTACGCAAAGGCGAGCGCGTTACAAGTCAATCGCAGGAAGAAACGTATAACGCGCTGAACAAATACGCCATTAATTTAAACCAACAAGCGCGCAACGGAAAGCTTGACCCTGTGATTGGTCGCGATGAAGAAATTCGCCGCGTGTTGCAAATATTATCGCGCCGAACAAAAAACAATCCCATTTTAGTTGGTGAGCCGGGTGTTGGTAAAACTGCCATAGCAGAGGGTTTGGCGCATCGTATCATTAACGGCGATGTTCCCGAAAACTTAAAATCAAAACAAGTGTTTTCGTTGGACATGGGCGCGTTGATTGCAGGCGCAAAATACAAAGGCGAGTTTGAGGAACGTTTGAAATCGGTAATTAAAGAAGTGATTGGCGCAGACGGGGAAATAATTTTGTTTATTGACGAAATTCATACCCTCGTTGGTGCAGGCGGTGGTGGCGAAGGTGCTATGGACGCAGCCAACATTTTGAAACCTGCTTTGGCTCGCGGCGAATTGCGTGCAATCGGTGCAACAACCTTAAATGAGTTTCAAAAATATTTTGAAAAAGACAAAGCCCTTGAACGCCGTTTCCAAAAAGTGATGGTGGACGAGCCGAGCGAAGAAGATGCCATTTCCATTTTGCGCGGCATTAAAGAAAAATACGAAACGCATCATCATGTGCGCATAAAAGACGAAGCAATTATCGCCGCCGTTGAATTGTCGCAACGCTACATCAACGACCGTTTTTTGCCCGACAAAGCCATTGACTTAATGGACGAAGCGGCTTCCAAATTGCGTATGCAAATAAATTCCATGCCCATTGAGTTGGACGAAGTGGAACGAAAAATTATGCAGTTGGAAATTGAACGCGAAGCAATCAAACGTGAAAACGATGAAGCGCGGGTAAAGGAACTCAATCAGGAAATTGCCGAATATCAAGACAAGCGCACAGCTTTAAGAGCAAAATGGCAATCTGAAAAAGAAATGATTGAAGGCGTGCAAAAAATAAAAGCACAAATTGAAGAATTGAAATTGCAAGCCGCCAACTTTGAAAAGCAAGGCGATTACGGCAAAGTAGCCGAAATACGTTACGGCAAAATAAAAGAAGCAGAAAGTAAATTGGTTGAGTTTGAAACTAATCTCGGCAAAGCCAAAGAAAGCGGCTCGCAACTTTTGAAAGAAGAAGTGGACAGCGAAGACATTGCAGCCGTGATTAGCGCATGGACAGGCGTTCCCGTAAAAAGTATGCTGCAAAGCGAGAAAGATAAATTGCTTCATTTGGAAGAAGAATTACACAAGCGCGTGGTTGGTCAGCACGAAGCCATTGAAAGCATTGCCGATGCGGTGCGCCGCAGCCGTGCGGGTTTGCAAGATGCAAAACGCCCGATTGGCTCGTTCATTTTCTTAGGCACAACAGGCGTTGGTAAAACGGAATTGGCAAAAGCGTTGGCAGATTTCTTGTTCAACAATGAAAACGCCATGACACGCATTGACATGAGCGAATATCAAGAACGTCATGCTGTGAGCCGCTTAATTGGCTCGCCTCCGGGCTATGTGGGTTACGAAGAAGGCGGACAACTGACCGAAGCCGTGCGCAGAAAACCATACAGCGTAGTGTTGTTAGACGAAATTGAAAAAGCGCACCCCGATGTGTTCAATATTTTGTTGCAAGTGTTGGACGACGGACGGTTGACCGATAATAAAGGTCGCACCGTGAATTTCAAAAACACCATTATCATTATGACAAGCAACATAGGCTCGCATTTGATACAGGAAAATTTTGACAAGTTAGATGACTTCAACAAAGACAAAATTTTGGCAAAAACAAAAAGTGAAGTGTATGAATTGCTGAAAAAATCCATTCGTCCCGAGTTTTTAAACCGCATTGACGAAGTGATTATGTTTGAGCCTTTGAGCCGCGAAGATGTTGCCGAAATTGTTCGCATACAATTCAACAACATTCGCAAACAATTGGAAGAACAAAACATCATCATCTCTGCCAGTGATGAAGCCATTGATTGGTTGGCACAGTTGGGCTACGACCCGCAATTCGGCGCACGTCCGATAAAACGTGTGATGCAAAAACAAGTGTTGAACGAATTATCTAAACAAATTCTTTCAGGCAAAATAAACAAAGACCAAGAAATTGTTTTAGATGTGTTTGACGACCAATTTGTGTTTATGAATAAAAGCGCGAAAACGACAGTGTAATTTGAAGAGCCGCGCAATTGCATCGCTCTACTGAAAACGTAAAAATCCCGTTCATAAAAAGATATGAATGGGATTTTTTACTTTTGCACGTTCAAAATGAATGTGAAATCAAAAATAGTTCTGTTGTTTTTCATTTCTCTTGCAAGCCTTTTGCAAGCAGGAAAATTGGAAAAAGGTTTTGAGGCACTTTCCATGCACGATTACTTTAAAGCAAAAAAAATATTTTTGCAACTGAACGCAAAAAAAACGCCGAACCCATATTCACAATACGGTTTGGCAACAATTTTCATCAGAAACAACAATCCTTTTTACAACCTTGACAGCGCGAGAAAATATGCGTATTTGAGCCACAAGTCGTACAACACAAAACCTCTCCCAAAAAATTTGTCGGGATTTTTGATAAACCACACAAGCATTGCAGCATTGATTGACAGCGTAACGCAAGCGCAATTCCGCCGAGCCAAAAACGAAAATTCGCTTGCTGTTTACAATACTTTTTTAAAAGAGAACACATTAGCTTCGGAAGATATGCTTAATCGGGCAATTTATTTACGCGACAAATTAGAGTTCAACAAAATCAAACAAATTAATCACAGCGACAGCACCCATCAGTTTTTGAAGATGTATCCGCAAAGTGTTTTTTATAAAGAAGCCGACTTGCTGAAACAACATCAAATTTACAATGAAACAACGGCAAGCGGCACGGCACTGTCTTTTATTCAGTTTTTAGACAATAATCCAGACAACGTAATGCGCAACACCGCTTACGAAAAACTGTTTGACATATATCGTCAAAAAAACAACAAAGCGGGCTTGGCTAATTTTGTAAAGAATTACCCCGAAGCTCCGCAAAATTTGGAGGCTTGGAACTTGCTGTTTGCGCTCACGGTAAAATCGTTTTCATATTCTGAATTGAAAAAGTTTGTAGAAAAATATCCCGATTTCCCTTTAAAAAATTCCGTACTCAAAGAATTGGAGTTGAATAAAATTGTGTTGCTGCCTTATCAAAAAAATGATTACACAGGTTTTATTGATACGGCGGGGAAATTTGTTATTGCGCCTGTGTATGATGCTGCCGGCGATTTTTTTGAAGGACTTTCGGTGGTAAACAAAAACGATACTGTATTTTTTATTGACAAAGAAAACGCCAATGCGTTTAATACATTTTACGATGATGCGTTGATGTTTAAAAACGGCATTGCGCCCGTGAAACAAAATAACAAATGGTTTTTTATTAACCGTCGCGGGCAAACAATTTCAGGATTGTATGATGAAATAAACGAATTGTCAAGTTCGGTGTATGTGGTGAAGTTGAATAACCGCTACGGTGCGCTTGACCGCTTTGGACAAGTAATTATTTCACCAAAGTTTGAAAAGTTGGGCGATTTTAAAAACGGTTATGCGTATTACGTTGAAAACGGAAATTACGGTTTCGTGTCTGTGGCAGATGTGGCATACCAAGCCGAGTTTGAATGGATTTCAGATTTTAACGAAGAACAAATTGCCGTGTTTCGTCAAAACAATAAATACGGTTTGATAAGTGCTTGGGGTATAAAAATTTTAGAACCCGAGTACGAACAAATTATTGAAGCCAAAGCTGCGGTTTATATTGTGGTACAAAATGGTAATTACGGATTTTTCAATTCACAAGAAAGTTGTTTTTTTACACCCGTTGCTTACGAGTATGCAAGAGAAAAACCGACTGATTATTACACCAACGGAAAATTGTTTAAACTCTTAAAACAAGGTAAGCAAGCCTTTGTAAACCCAAACGGACATATTGAAATTAATTTCGGGACGTATGATGAAATAAATTTTGCTTCAGAAAATTTAATTCGCGTAAAGAAAAACGGTAAATATGGTTTTTTAGACAGGAAGCTCACTGTTGCCATTCCTTACAAATATCAATTGGCGCAGGATTTTAAAGACAGTTTGGCAATTGTAAGTTTTAACGGCAAAAACGTTTTAATCAACACTTCGGGCAAAGAAATTTATGCGAGTGAGGAAGACATTGAAAAGTTGTCGGCTCATCATTACACCGTTGGCAATGAAGATAAAAAACAGATTGTTGATAATACAGGTTTGGAACTTTATATAAATGTAAAAGACATACAAAAAATAAATCCACATCTTTTTATTCTTACGCTTGAAAACGGGGATATTAAATTGTTGAGGGATTGAATTTATTTTAAAAACTCTTCCAAATCTTGTATTGATAAACCGAGAGTACGGAGATTGTTTTTTACGATGTGTATAGGAATTGGGTCAATGTGAGATTGAATGATTACAGGTCTTAAAAGTCCCTGTTTTGTATAAACTTCATGTCCGCCTTTCGTTCTTTTATGTTCGCAACCAACATGCTTTAAGAATTTCCGAAAATCTTTAAGAGAAATATTTTTTAACGAAGCCAATTAATGGAATTTGATGTGGTATTTTTTTATATAATCTGACAAAACTAAGCAAGGTTTTTTATTTAGAATAATTCTAAATAAAATATTAATTAACATGTTTTCAAGTAATTAAAATTAAGCAAAGCTTAATTCAACATTGTTTTTCAACTTCACTTCACTGTGTTGATTAATCACATTTTGTAAATAATCGTTAGTAGATAATTTTGAAGTGATATTGGCTGATTTATAAACGATGTTAGCCCCTATATTTTTGAACCAACCCATAGAAATTAAAAGAGAGTTAAGCGTATTGTTGTTTAAAGCGTAGAGAATGGTTTCTTTCAACACAATTTCAAAAGATTTTTTTGCTTCGGTTTCTGTTTTTCCATATCCCGATAAATCTAACGATGGAGAATATACAATATGCGTTCCGTCTTCTTTAAAAATAAAAAGACTTAACATGATACGCATTTTTTCAGAGTTCTTTTTATTGAATACGGTTATCTGTTCCATAATTATTAAAGTAGCACAAATTTACAATTTTTCTTGTCGCAAACCAATGGCAATTACTACATTTGCACCTTTAAATCACAACCATTATGAACAAAGTTCACAATTTTAGCGCGGGTCCCGGAATATTACCCGCAGAAGTGTTAAAACAGGCAAGTGAGGCTTGTATCAATTTTGATAACATGAACCTTTCTTTATTGGAAATTTCGCACCGAAGCAAAAACTACGAAAAGGTAATGGACGAGGCGCGCAGCATTGTTAAAGAATTATTTGAAGTGGGCGATGAATACGAAGTGTTGTATCTCGGCGGCGGCGCGAGTATGCAATTTGCCATGATTCCATACAATTTGTTGCGCGAAAACGGAACAGCCGCTTATGTAAACACAGGCGTTTGGGCAAGCAAAGCCATTAAAGAAGCTAAAATGATTGGCAATACAAACGTGATAGCTTCGTCTGAAGACAAAAAATTCACATACATACCAAAAGGTTACGACATTCCGAAAGATGCGGATTACCTGCACATTACCAGCAATAACACCATTTACGGAACACAATTAAAACAATTCCCAAAATCGCCCATTCCTTTGGTGTGCGATATGAGTTCGGATATTTTCAGCAGAAAAATAAACGCCAAAGATTTTGATGTGATTTATGCAGGTGCGCAAAAAAATATGGGACCTGCGGGCAGCACCATGATTATGGTAAAAAAAGACGCACTCGGAAAAACAGGGCGCAAAATGTTGTCCATGTTGGATTATCAGGTTCATATAAAAGGCGGTTCTATGTACAACACCCCGCCTGTGTTCCCAATTTATGTGTCGCTTTTAACTTTGCAATGGTTAAAGAAAAACGGCGGCATTGCCTGGATTGAAAAAATAAACCAACAAAAAGCAGATTTGCTTTATAACGAAATTGACCGTAATGCTTTGTTCTTTGGCACGGTTGAAAAAGAAGACCGAAGCAATATGAACGTTTGCTTTTTGCTTCATAAACAAGAATTAGAAGCTGAATTTGACAAGCTTTGGAAAGAAGCCAATATCAGCGGCATTCGCGGGCATCGCGATGTGGGTGGTTATCGCGCTTCTTTGTACAATGCCTTGCCTTTGGAAAGTGTGCAGGTGTTGGTGGACGTGATGAAAGAATTTGAGAAAAAATTTGCGTAGTTTTTAAAGCCACAAAATTAGATTTTAGAGTTTTAGACATTAGAATTTCCCCCAATCATGTTTCAGGAATTTGACCCCTCTGTGTTTCTTACCATACTTATCGCGCTTTTCTCTCTGATAAATCCTTTAAGCGCGCTGCCTGTATATATTGGTTTAACGCAGTATTACAGCGAAGAGCACAAATTAAAAACACTCAAAAAAACCTGCATTTACATTTTTATAATTTGTATGGTAACATATTATTTGGGCGTTTATTTGTTGCATTTTTTTGGCATCAGCATTCCTGCACTGCGTGTGGCGGGCGGCTTAATCATTTTCCGTTCGGGGTGGCAACTGCTGAATTTAACGCACAAAAAAGAACTGAAAAGCGATGAAATAAAAGAAGAAAGCGATAAAAAAGAAGACATTTCGTTTTCGCCGTTGGCAATGCCTTTGCTGGCAGGACCGGGAAGTATGTCGTTTTTAATTACCCTCTACTCTACCCGTGCCAAAAATGGAAACCAAGCCTTTTGGCAAGATGCCTCTGCCATTACGGCTATTATTATTGTGGCAATTTCCATTTATTTTATTTTCAAATTTGCGCCGCGTTTAATGAAATATACAGGCAGCGCAGGAATTTCTTCGCTGTCAAAAGTAATGGGCTTTATTGTTATTGGTATTGGGGTGCAAATGATTATTACCAGCGTGTCGGCGGTAGTAAAAACCATTTACTTTGAGTTGCAGTAATGAACCATTAAGGTATTAAGAATTAAGGCTTAATGTTCTTCATTTCTTAATGGTTTTGTGATTTTTATTTAATCAAACGCTCGTTAATTTCTTTTATCAGTTTTGGTCCTTCGTAAATAAAACCTGTGTAGAGTTGAATTAAGTCTGCTCCTGCCTCTAATTTTTCCAAAGCATCTTCGGCACTGTGAATACCGCCCACACCAATTACAGGAAAAGCATTGCCCGATTTTTGTTTCAGGTAACGGATAACTTGGGTACTGCGTTCGGTTAAAGGCTTTCCGCTTAATCCGCCCGCACCGATTTTTTCAATGTCGGTTTGTTTGTAATTTAAACCTTCGCGGCTAATGGTGGTATTGGTTGCAATTACACCTGCAATGTTGGTGTATTTCACAATTTCAATAATGTCGTCTAACTGCGTGTCGGTTAAATCGGGCGCAATTTTTAAAAGAATGGGCTTGGGTTTGCGTTTGCTTTCGTTTAATTTTTGGAGTGTGTTCAGTAAAACGGTTAAAGGCTCTTTATCCTGCAAAGCACGCAAGTTGGGCGTGTTGGGCGAAGATACATTTACCACAAAATAATCCACCACATCGTACAATTCGTTAAAACAAAAAACATAATCGTCCACAGCGCGTTCGTTGGGTGTAATTTTGTTTTTGCCTATGTTTCCGCCAATAATCAAGGTATCGTCGTGCCGCTGACGCAAACGTTGCGTTGCCGAAATGACACCCTGATTATTAAAACCCATTCGGTTTATTAAGGCTTCGTTTTTTATCAAACGGAACAAACGCGGGGGCGGATTTCCGGATTGAGGCTTGGGGGTAAGTGTGCCGATTTCAACAAAACCGAAACCCATTTTGCCAAACTCATTAAAAGCAACGGCATCTTTATCCAAACCTGCTGCCAAGCCAACAGGGTTTTTAAATTCTATACCAAACACGGTGCGTTTGAGCGAGGCGTGCTGTTTATTGTACAAAGCACCGATAATTCTTAAAACAAACCTGTTTTTAATTAAGGAAAAGGTAAGGTGGTGTGCTTTTTCGGGATTGAGTTTAAAGAGAAAAAATTTAGCTAACTGATACATAAAATCGGCACAAATTTAGGCAATAAAATTGTGGTAAAAATCAACAAATTGAGGCATTGAAAAAGAAGAAAAAAAATGCGCCTTTTGGCTTTTGTATATTGAAAACCTGTAATTTTAAACGCAAAATTTTAAAACATTAAAACAAAAAATCAATTAAAAATGAAAAAGGTGTTATCAATTATTGCCCTTGCCGCTATGGCAAATGTGTTTGTGGCTTGCGGTCCTTCTAAAGAAGAAATAGAAGCTGATGAAAAGAGAAAAAAGGATTCTATTGAGGAGGTACAAAAAGCAGAACAAGATGCCATTGCTTTGGAGGAAGCTGAAAAGGCTATCGCTGAAGAAAAACAAAGACAAGATTCTATTGAAAAAGCCAAAACTGATTCGATTGAAGCGGCAGCTAAAAAAGGCAAAAGAAAGTAATCTGTTAGTAACTGAAAGAAAAGTTCTGAATAAAAATTCAGGGCTTTTTTATTTTTAGTCGCAAGTCAGAAGATACAAGTCGTAAGTCCGAAAAATCACAAGACTACGACTAATGACTAAAATCTTGCGACTTATAACTTCCTACACAAATAAATCATCTCACCTGCGGGCAAACGGTATCTGTCAATCTGTTCGGGACTAAGCGTGTTCACAAAATCATCAACGGTAACATCAAATCCTGCGGCAGCTAATTTGTCTTTATAATCCAAACCAAACAAACGCACATGGTCTTTTTGCCAAAAATATTTTTCGCGTTCTTCGGGGCTTGTAATTGATTTGTCTTCGTAAGTGGTGGCGCGTGTTGTATCTAAGGGCACTTGAAAAATTCCCCAACCGTTTGGTTTCATAATGCGATACAGTTCGTGCATACATTGCTCGGCATCTTCTACGTGTTCTAACACATGATTGCAAAAAATTACGTCAAAACTGTTGTCTTCAAACGGCGCGTGATGCAAATCAAAATGCACATCGGCAATGGGGCTGTTGTAATCGCCCGTTGTGTAGTCTAAATTTTTTTGCGCTTTAAACAATTTGTAAAAACACTGTTCGGGCGCAATGTGCAGCATTTTATACGGCTTAGTAAAAAAATCTGTTTTTGCTTTCAGATACAACCACAATAACCTGTGTCGCTCTAAAGACAAGCTGCCCGGACATAATACATTTTTGCGTTTGGCTCGCCCTGCATAGCCGTAAGGTAAAAATTTGCGGTATGTTTTTCCTGTAATCGGGTCTTCGTAGCGTGTGCCGTAATAGATGATTGGCGCAATTTTGCTGAAACCCAAACTAAACCAAATTAAAATTGGGCGAGGAATGGTGCGTAATAAAAAGTGAAACATAATTGGGGGAAATTCTAAATGCTAATATCTAAATTCTAACTCAATCTCTTATTAATAATCTTGCTCACATTACCAAACACCTGCCCGGGTGAGAATTTGCGCCAATGAAAATCGTCCAACTCGCCACCCGAAATAAAATAATAATCCAAATTGGCTTGTTTAAATTCTTTAAGAACGTGTTCGCGGAAATTCAATAAAGCAATCCAACCTTCGCCGTTTTCTTCAAACCATTCTTCGTAATAGCTGTCGTCGCTGTAATGAAAATTAAGCACGTTCTCGCCGATTAAAATGTATTTGTTTATGCCGTAAAAGTTTAATTCGTCAATAAAATCGCGCTTCAAAAGCATAATGTCGTTATTAATCGCATCGTTCCATTCGCCTATTAATTCAATGATTGCGTATTTTTCGTGATAATCCACAAACAGAATTTTTATGTAAAGCGTTTCGCTGCCAATATCGTCCCACTGCGGGTGAATGTAATAATTGTAAATGGTGTTGCTGTATTCAAACTCGCTGTATTCGCGCCCATAAAACGGCGATTGCGGGTCTTCCGCTGCCACGTATAAATGTCGCCAGTTATAATATGGTTCTATGGTGTGCATCTTTTGGAGAACAAAATTACTATAAAATTTGTTTGTTAATCAGTATGAAAACCTACTTTTGCCGAAAAGATACCGTCTGTGTTTTCGGCAATTAAAAGCAAATCCAATTTTTTCAAAAGCGTGCTAACTTTAGTTTCTGCTTCGATTTTGGCGCAGGTCGTAAATTTTTCATTCAACATTGTTTTAACGCGAATTTACACGCCCGAACAATTTGGTTATTTGTCGGTGTTTATGGCAATAGTTTCGTTCATCACCGTTTTTTCGGCGGCAAAATTTGACGTGGCTCTTGTGGCAAGCAATAACGATGAAGACGCAAAAAAATTATTTTCCCTTTCGTTCTGGGTTTTAATTTTTACAAGTGTAATTGCTTTGTTGGGCGTAATTGTCGTTAAAATTTTTCATCTCTACAATACGCCCGTAGTTTCTGATTGGCTGTTTTATTTAATTCCTTCCATCATTTTCTTAACAGGATTTCAAATTTGCTGGATGTGGAACGTGCGCATCAAAAATTTTAAAAACATTTCGGGCATACGGGTGATAGAACCGATTGTAAACGGAACGGTTTCTTTATTGTTGGTAGGATTTTCTTCCATCGGTTTATTGTTCGGCACGTTGGCAGGACAATTTATTTCGTTTGTGCTGCTGCTGATTATTGTCTTTAAAAAATTCCCCTTGAAGCAATTTGCTTTTTCATTTCAGGAATTAAAACAAACATTTAAAACATACAACGAGTTTCCGAAAATAAACGTGACACAAGGTTTTGTAGAAATTTTTCAGATGAGCGCATTCGCGTTATTGTTAGATTATTTTTTTGATGCGGCAATAGTCGGCTACTTTGCTATGGGGATGCGCGTGCTGCAAGTTCCTGTGAGATTATTGGTAACGCCTGTTGCGCACGTTTTTTTTGCAGAAGCATCGGAAATTTACCGCAACGGAAATTCCTTATTGCCTTTAGTGAAAAAAACAATTTTTCGTTTGGCATTAATTGCTTCGCCTGTTCCTGTTATTTTAATGTTTTTCGGTGAAGAATTGTTTGCTTTTGTGTTTGGAAATAATTGGAGTATATCAGGCGAATATGCGAAAATATTAGCCTTTTGGACGTTTTTTGATTTAATCCGCGCACCCATTTCGCAAATTGCTTCCATAGTAAACAAACAACGCCATGTGTTGATTTTTTCCGTTTTTTCTTCCATCGTTTTCTTAATTGCATTTTGCGTGGGCGGTTGGTATTTTCAAAATATCAATATTACTTTGTGGCTCATTTCAATTACGCAATCCATTTTATCAATACTTTTAATTTTGTTATTAATCAACATCAGCAAACAAAAAAATTAAATTTATGGTTTACGATTGTTTCACTTTTTTTAATGAACTGGAGATTTTAGAAATCCGATTGAACACCCTCAACAGCGTGGTGGATAAATTTGTATTGGTGGAGGCAAACCGTACACATCAGGGAAAACCGAAGCCTTTAGTTTTTCAGGAAAACAAAGAAAAGTTTGCCGCCTTTGCCGATAAAATTATTCATGTGGTGGTGGACACTTATCCCGAAAATCCGAATAACAATTCATGGGTGTATGAACATCATCAGCGAAACAGGATTAAAGAAGGATTGAAACATTGTAAAGCCGATGACACAATCATCATTTCTGATGTGGACGAAATTCCCAATCCCGAAAAAATTGCTGAGTACAAAAATACAAACGGCATTAAAATTTTTAAGCAACGTATGTTTTACTATTTTGTGAATTGCGTGGAGGCTTCAAACAAAAATTACTCTTGGCACGGGTCAATTATGTTGCCTTATTACAAATTAGAATTGCCGCAAACCTTGCGTGAAAATGCCATGTTGCTGCAAAGTTTATATCACCCAAAACCCCTGCACCGCTTGGCTTGGAACATTATTCATTTTTTCAGAAAACAGAAATACACATTTGTAAAAAACGGCGGTTGGCATTTTTCTTACTTGGGCGGTGTGGAACGCATTATAAAAAAATTGGAAGCCTTTGCGCATAACGAATACAACAAGCCCGAATACAAAAATCCCGAAAAAATCAAGGAAATGATTTACAAAGGCGAAGATATTTTTGGGCGAAATTTTAAATATTCGTTCATCAAATTAGACAACACTTTTCCGAAATACATTACAGAAAACAAAGAAAAGTTTAAGGAGTTAATGTATTTGGGATAAAACTTTCTCAAATACGAAATTGGGTGTTTTTATTCCTTCACAAACTTCTGCGTTTGATTTCCGATTTTTAGGAAATACATTCCGCTCTTTAATCCGCGCACATCAATGGAATGATGAATGTTAAATGTAGAATTATGAATGACCTCTCTGCCTAAAACATCGTAAACAAAAATTTCAACCGCTTTTTTATTTATCATTTCCAATCCAACATTTAAAATTTCATTTACAGGATTAGGATAAACCCTCATCTCATCACTCCTAACTTCTAACTCATCACTCCCCACGCAGCCAATAGTAACCGTAACCACCTCTACACTTTTGCAGCCGTACTCGTTTGTGCCTGTAAGGGTGTATTGGGTGGTTACGCCCTGTTTTAGAACAATTTGTGGTGAGGAAGCGTGTGCATGAGCACCGCCCCATTGCCAATAATAATTGTAGGCACCCGAAGCGGTGAGTGTAACTATTTGTGCGCTGCAATAAATAGTAGAGCCGCTTATGCTTAATGCGGGCACTGCGCTAACGCTTACGGTAATGGGTGTGCTGTTTACAAGGCAACCGTTTGCATCTGTAATTGTAACGTAATAAGTTGAATTTTGTGTTGGCGCAACGGTAATGCTTTGTGTTTGTGCGCCGTTACTCCACAAATATGAATTTGCACCGCTTGCGCTTAGTGTAATTGTATCGCCTGCACAAATGGCAATATTACCGTTGCTTGTAATGCTTGGCGTTGTGCTGGGCGGCGGCAACTCTGAAACCGTAAATACACGTTGTGTATAGCAACCCATATCATCGGCTACTTTTACACTCCATGTGCCTGCGCTTAGTGTGCTGACTTGCTGTGTGGTGTAAGTGTTTATACCATTACTCCATTTAAACCTTGGGCAGCCTGCAAAATTAATGGCAGAAACATTGCCTGTGGCTGCCTGATAGCAAGTAGTAACATTGTTACTTGATAAATTAAAATTACTTGCGCAGGGCAAAGAAAGCATATTGGGAATACGATAGGAAAAATCTCCACTACCAAACCCATAATAACTTGTGTTTAATGAGATAGCTTGAGTGAGGTGAGAGTAATTACAAGCCAAACCTGCCGTGTTGGGATTATTAATAACACTAAGAGAATAATTATCAGTAGCACCATTAAAAGTAGTGGGTATGCCCGAAATATATATTTTTCCGTTCGGAGCTAACTGCATAGCTCCAAAATTCACATAGCCCTGTGAGGCTCCGTTGTACAAAACAACAGATGAAGAAAGAACAGCCGAAGCACCCCCTCCACTCAAATCCCATTGTGTTAGTCGGTTTGTAAATAATGTTCCACAGCTATAAAATTTTGTGCCGTCGGCAGAAAATTCACAACTATACGGTCCCCAATCCGTAGCTAAAGTAAGAGGATTACTGACTATACCTGTACCGTTGTCAAAATCCAAAAGTTCTATTATACCGGCTATACCGACAGATACACTGGAGGATAGAACGGTAACTCCGATTTTTTGTCCCGTCGGGCTGAATTTCAAATTCCCATGTCCACCATTATTAGTATAAGAAGCAAATATTGAACCTACTGAAGAAATGACGGGAGTAGCACTTATTCCTACTGGCGTAAACAAATAGGCTCTGAAATTATTTGTCTCCGTTTCATGTATCATTATCCAGTAATCTATACCGTTGGCGTGTTTGGTAGCGTGAAGCGGTTCTCCGAAATTGCCTGAAGTCAAAGGAATATTATACGCAGTTACAGAGCCCATACCCGCTGCCAAACTCATATCTATTGTATGATAACATAACATTGTGTTGCCATTGCCACTACCAGTGTTTTGTTTTATACAGAATATGTAATATATAGTGGAACTGCAAGGCTGTTTTATGACAACAGCATTATAAGCACCGCTGCTATCGGGAGTAAAATTTCCGTTTGCCATTATCATGTGTTGTTTATTCCATACACGTCCTCCGTCTGAGTAAAACAACAAGTTGCCGTCGGCATCAGCAACAGACACAGGTCTCGCACCCATATGTGTAACCGCGCTACTATCAACAGTGGGTGGGGCAGTCATGAAATCTAAATAACCTTTTTTGCCAAAACACCACTTGCTGTTTACGGTTTGAAACGTGCTTGTAGATTGGGTAAAAGCAAGTGTTGAATAGAGTATGTATAAAAGGAAATAAATCTGTTTCATGGCAATTGGTTTTTCAATAAGGTTATTCGGGATTGTAAATTGCTTTAAACGTAGTTTCGGCAGTTTTCGTTTTCACTTTTATAACATAAAAACCGCTTGGTAATTTTAATTCGGCAAAATCAATGCTTACTTCTTCTGTATTGTCAAAATCAATGGCTTTTACCAATTGCCCTGTGCTGTTATAAACAAAGGCTTGTCCGCTTTTGGAAACAGGCATACTTAAAATAACATTGCTTTTAATTGGGTTTGGGAACAGTTTAATATCTTCTTTGGTTTGCTCATAGTTTGTAAGAGATAATGCTCTTGCATTACTGCCGTTAGTGTTCAAAGGTGTTGTGCAAGGTGCAGCAGTTATGAGATTAGTGAGCTGAGACAACAAAATACTGCCACATTGACCAATGGCAGCCGTCTGAAAAGTAGAACCGAATGAATAGTCGGGGTATTTAATTACAGCTTTATGTACGCCATTTATTTTCTGAATGTTAGCATTGCAGCCGGCCGGAGTGTTACTTTCCCCGTTAAAATAGGCTTTCACTATCATATCATTGCTTGGGTTGCCTACGGTGGTACCGTAAGCCTGAAAGCCACCGTCAGGAAAACTCAAGCCGCCTGTTTCAATCAGGCTAAGGTCGCCGTAATTGCTAAGCCCTTTTGCAGGAGTGGTTAAAGCCGCATAATGAAATTCGGTATCAGTAGTGGGAGGAAAACTCAACACATCACCGTTGTCATCTAATTTATACACTACCAACTCCGTTGCAGGAGCATAGTCCTTGCTGCCTGTGGCGTAATATTCGTAAGTAGGCGGTGCTGTATTGGTGTTGTAGCGTTCCTGTACTCTACATATTTGCATACCCGACCATGTGCCGAAAGTAGCCCATGAGGGTTCAATAAGGCTTGACCATATATCAATACCTGTGGGGTCTAACTTGCACACCCATTGCGGATAATCGTAATTTGCAAGCATACCCGGCATTACGGCTTGTCCGCCTAACACAAAGCCCTTACCGCCCCCGGAAGTTGAACCGCCGGTGGGAGAATCGGCAATTTCAATAGAGGAAAACCAATTATCACTGTCAATATAGGGAATTGCCCAAACGGGTTCATAATTTAATATAAGCGGTGCGGGTTGATTATAAACCACATCATTAATTACATTACCGTTTGTGGCATTTAATCTTAAAAAAAAGCCGTCGGCGGCACTTGATTGAGGATAAGAATACGGACTTTCAGAATGTCCCACCACAATTACTTCTGGAGTTGTTATGGAGCCGTAAGGCGATTCAATAATGTCGCGGGCATCAAAGGCATCGGTGGTAGAATAAGAAAATTCATGTCCCCAAATCTGATTTCCCATATAATCAACTCTCATTACATTAAGAGATAAATCCGTCGCTGGCGCAAATGTAAAACTCACCCGGGGTTAAAACCGATTCTCTGATAACAGGTTTGTAATACGTTGCATAACTCCACCCCACTTGATTAATAATATTGCCTGTAATACCAAGTGAGGCAAAAAATATCATGTCGTCAGTTCCACCTGCCAACACATATTTTTCGAGAACACTTGTGCCGTTATATGCCGAGTTTTCTATTACGGTAATGCCGTTACAATTAAAATTAGAGTTAATAACCCCATTGCAATCATTTGTTATTTGGTATTCCCAAGCCGAATACGTTGCATTATTTTGGTCAACCACATCAATGGAAAAATCGTGAAGGGCGGCTGTAGCTTTATTGGGAATGAAACTGCCTAAAATAAAACTGCCCGCAATCGGTGTTCGCTTTCCCGATGAAAGGGTAACGTTGTTGTGTTGGTAATAGATTTGCCCATACCATTGGGCTTTCATGTCAGATGTAATAAGCAGCGCAGCTACTGCAATGCTTAAAAAGTGTGATTTGGTTTTTGCCATGATAATATTGGTTTTTGTTAATTAAATACAATATTACAAAATCTTTTCAAAAAAATCAATACGCACTTGTGCGTATTTTTTGGGTGATAAATAGAACCTGTTAATTGTTAAGAAACTTTCTCAAACACCGCTTTTGCTTTTTTTGCCCAAGCCTCCCAATTCAAATCTGTTTCGTATAATTTTCTGCTGCTTTGTTTCAGATTTTCAAAAGCAGTTTTATCTTTAAAAATTTCTGAGATTTTTTTTGCGTAATCCAAACCTGTGGCATTGGCGGGTAAACGAAAACCGTTACTGTTATTTTTTACCGCACCCTCAATTCCGCCTGTATCGCTTGTTATGCTTGGAATGGCGTAAGCACTCGCTTCGCAAAAAACCACACCGAAACATTCGGCTTTTGAGGGAAGAATTAAAAAATCTGTATTCAACAAAATGTCGTTTAAGTCTTTTCGCTGTTCGGGATTATTTTTATTAATGAAAGAAATAACGCGCATTTTTTCGTGCTTAAATTTTTCGGGCGGAACACAACCGCATACAAGCAAAGTTGTATCAATGTTCATGTTATTTAATTCAAGCAATGCGTTAAAGGCAATTTCACCGCCTTTCCTTTCCCAATCCACACCAAGAAAAAGCAAGCGACAGGTTTCCGATTTCGTTTTGTTCAACACACTATCCGCGCTTGGAATATCTTCCAAGTTTGCACCCCAAGGAATGATGTTTATTTTTTCGGAAGAAATATTAAAATCTTTCATAGCCGAATTTGCCGCCCAAGCCGAGGGATACAAAATTGCAGCAGATTTTGACAAATTACTTTGCTCAATTTTTTTTCCCTGACTGAAAGAAGATTGAGTGAGATTGGTAAAATTCAAATAATAATTCACCATGTTTAAAAACGTAGTGTCAGACAAACTCACAATTGGAATATTTGTTTTCACAAACGCAATTTCGGTGGAAGCGGCAGGCGCAAAAATTAAATCGTATTTTTTTTCGCGCAATTTTTTGGTGTAATACTTTGCATATTGTTTTGACAAAAATGTGGAATGTCCGTAATCATAACGTTTACGCAAAATTTTTTGCGCCAAAAACGATTTTATTCTTCCTATAAAAACGGCAAACGAAACATCGGGCTTTCCCAAATATTCCGCTTCGCAACCTTGTTTAATCAACGAGTGAAACAGATGATAATGTATGCCCGACCACGATTTTTTATCCAAAGGATTTGAACTCGTGAGGTATGCAATTTTTAACCGTTTCATTTAGCGGCGAATGTAATATGTTTTCTTCAAAAAAGACCTGAAAAAAAGATTGGAATGTTATATTTGCCTTGCTTATGAAAGATAAAAAATCTCCGTTTTTCTTAGTATCGGTTTTAATTGTGGCAATGTTTGCGTTTTCCTGCGTCATTCCTACCATAACGGTTTTAAGCACAGGCGCAAAATCAATCACAACCTTATCCGAAGCATTGCTGGCGTTCAGTCCCGATATTTTATTTCTCGCGGCTGTATGTTTTGGCTCATACATTTACATCACAAAAAAAGATTTGCGTTTTGAATGGCAGTTTTTTGACAGCGTTGTTTCGCTTTTCTTAGTGTTTAATTTAATTTACGGTTTTGCCCTTTCTGATAAAGACAAGCTCGCGCTGCTTTCCGTTCGCATCACTTATTTGCCTGTTGCGTTTTATTTTTTGGCAAGATTATTTAACGCGCGAACGATTGAGCAAAACAAAAAATTACTTCATTCTGTTTTTTCGGTGTACGTTATTTTGGCTCTCATCGGTTTGATTTTGTATTTCATTTTTCCGAAAACAAACGAATATATTGTTACCATAACAGGAAAACCGTTGGCGCAATATTTTATTACAAGAATGGGTTCTTTGTATTTAACGCCTGTGTTGTTTGCAACGGCAATGGCGTTTACGCTCATTTATTTTTATCAAAAATATATTCAAAGTAATTCTTACAAAGATTTGTTTATTTATTTAATGCTTTGGCTTTGCTTGGTACTGTCGGTTTCCAGAGGACCGATGATGAGTTTTGGTTTGGCGTTTGTTATTTTATTGCTCATTTACAAAAAATATAAACTCTCGTTTATTTCGGGAATTGGAATGTTGCTCGTGCTGTTAGCGGTTTCGTTTTACGCCACACAAAATTTAGACTTTATAAAATGGTTGTTTTATTCCTCTGCCAAAACAATTAATATGGACAACGATGTTTCGCGCGTAAACCGTTGGCAGGTAACGTTTGAAAATTTTTTGGCGCAACCCTTTGGCTACGGTTTCGGGAAAACGGGTGCGGTTGCTTTCACGCATTTAATTGACAAACCCAATATCAAAGCAGCCGTTTACAGCACCGATGGTTGGTATTTAAAAATGGCGTGTGAAAACGGCGTGCCGGGTTTGCTGACTTATCTTTCGCTTGCAGGAATTTTGCTGAACACGCTCATCAAAAAAATAAAAGAAAACAAAAACCAAATAGCCTTGCTTGCTTTGGGTTTGTTCATCGTTGTTCACGTTCAATCGCTTTTCAGCAACGTGTTAGATTTTTTTCCGCTCATTGCTTTGTATTGGTTTGTAGCGGGTTTGGCAATTAATTCATACAAAAAAGATGAAGCCTGAAATTTCAATCATCATTGTCAGTTACAAGGTGCGGGATTTAATTTTAAAATGCCTGCAAACTGTTTTTGAAAGCGAAAAAAAATCGGAAATTGAAGTGATTGTAATTGACAATAATTCGTCTGATGACAGCGTTTCTGAAATCAAAAAACATTTTCCGCAAGTAATTCTACTTGAAAACAAACATAACGTTGGTTTTTCCGAAGCCAACAATCAGGGTTTAAGAATGGCAAACGGAATTTTTATATTTCTCTTAAATCCCGATACCGAAATTTCTCCGAACACTTTGAATTTGTTGGAAGAACATCTGCAAAAAAATCCGAAAACAAAAATTGTTGCACCGCGATTATTAAATTCAGATAAAAGTATTCAGCAATCCGCTTGGAAAAATCACAAACTTGCCGATTTGTTTTTGGAATTATTTTTCCTGCACGGCATTTTTAATTTCAAAAATTATCCTGTTTCAAGGTTTAATACCGAAACCGAAATTGAAACTGCTTCGGGTGCCGCATTATTTTTTCGTAAAGAATTGGTTACCGAAATCGGCGAATTGGACAAAAATTTGTTTTGGACTGAGGATATTGATTTTTGTTTTCGCGCCCACAAAACAGGAAATATCGTGTATTTACCGCAGGCACAAGTTATTCACCACAGCGGAAAAAGCAGCAAAACAAATTTTAATATTCCTGTTTCAAACCAAATTATCAGCAAAATAAAATATTTCAAAAAACATCATTCATTGCTTACATTTATACTCTCTGTTGTTTTAAGTTATATGCAGGTTTTTTCAAGAATAATTTTGTTTTTGTGTTTGGCTCCGTTTATCAACTCGGCAAAATATAAATTCAAGGCTTACGTTTATACATTCAAAAAACTGAACAGATATATTTTCTTAAACGAACAAAAAGTTTTTTAGAAATGAAAATCCTTTTACTATCCGATACAAACAGTGAACACACCGAAAAATGGGCGTTAGGGCTTGCCAATTCAGGTATTCAGGTTGGTATATTCAGCTTCAACAAAGCAAGTTACGAATGGCACAATCACCCGAACATTACCATTTTTTTTGAGCCTGATAAAAAAATAAATGCAGAACGCACGCTCACAAAATTATCGTATGTAAAATATGTTACGGTGCTGAAAAAAATAATCAAGCATTTTCAACCCGATATTTTACATGCACATTATGCCACAAGCTACGGTTTGGTTGGCGCATTAACGGATTTTCACCCCTTCATTATTTCTGCATGGGGAACAGATGTGATGAAATTTCCGAACAAAAATTATTTCGCAAAATCCATTTTAAAATACAATTTCAAAAAAGCAGATTTGCTTTGCGCCACCTCAAAAACCATTGAAGAATACATGGGCAACATCACTAAAAAACCTGTGTCAATCGTGCCTTTCGGCATTTCGCTGAACGAATTTAAAAAGAAAGAAGTAAAATCATTGTTCAACGAAAATGATTTTGTGATTGGCAGCGTAAAAAATTTAGAAAGCATTTACAATCTTGATGTTTTGATAAAAGCCTTTGCCAATTTGAGTACAAAACATTCGCACATAAAATTAATGATTGTAGGAAAAGGCTCGCAGGAAGAACGGTTAAAAGAACTCTGCGAGCGTTTGGAAATTTCCAACCGCGTAATTTTCACGGGGCGCATTCCGCATAAGGAAGTGAGCAATTATTACAATATGCTGAATGTATTGGTAAATGCAAGTCAGTACGAAAGTTTCGGTGTTTCGGTGATTGAAGCTATGGCTTGCGAAGTGCCTGTAATTGTAAGCAATGTAGGAGGTTTAAAAGAAGTTGTACGCGACGATACAGTAGGATTAAAAGTAAGCGCAGGCGATGTGGAAGAATTAGAAGCGGCTTTGGAACGTTTGATTTCAGACAAAAATTTGCACGAACAACTTGCCAAAAACGGAAGAAAACACGCAGAAGAAAACTACGATTGGAAAAATAATTTAGCGAGCATGATTGAAATTTACAATCAGATTTTGGCAGAGAAAAAATAAAACATTGCTTTCCTTACAACACATAACACACAAAGACATTGATTTTTCAAAATGGAACAATGTCGTTCTTAATTCAGAAATACCAACGGTTTACGCACATTCTTGTTTTTTAAATGCCATGTCCAAAAATTGGGGTGCGCTTGTGATTAACGATTACGAAACCGTTTTTCCGCTCACATGGAAACGCAAATTGGGGATTAACTATTTGCCTCAACCCTACTTCACTTCGCAGCTTGGCGCATTTGGTGTGATTGATGATGAACGCGAAAAATTGTTTCATCAATATATTTTAAAACATTTTAAACTGATTGAATACGAATTAAATTCTGCCAACCACATTCAGTCAAAATACATTCAACCCAAACATACCTTTGTAATTGAATATAAAAACGGTTTTTCTTTTAATCAAAATACCAAACGCAACATTACCAAAGCAAAAGAAAACAGATTGAGAATTGAAGAAGTTCCGCAAAACGAAATTATTTCACTTTCCGAAAAAATTTTAAACCCTTTTTTGTTACAAGAATTGCATTTACCAAAATTGGAAGTAAAACGTTTTTCAGATTTATTAAAAAATTGCATAGCAGAAAAATCGCTGCTCACTTTAAAAACCGTAAACCAAAACAATGAAATAAAAGCAATAGCACATTTTGTTTTTAATTCCCGTTATGCTTTATTTTTAAAGGGCACAAACACCGACAAAGCCGACAATTCGGGTTCTATGCACCTTTTAATGGAACACGCCATTAATTTTTTCTCTGACAAAGTAGAATGTTTTGATTTTGGCGGCGGCTCTGTAAACGAAGGCTTGGCAAATTTCTACAAAGGTTTTGGCGGCACACAACACAATTTTTCTTTTTTGCGTGTGAATAATTTGCCAAAAGTGTTCAAACTTTTTAAGAAGTAATGAATGCCGTTGTCAGTTCGAGTAGTTTCGTAGCAACAGCGAAGAAACGTATCGAGAACTGATTGCCAAGAAGTCAGTTCTCGATAACGCTTACGCCATAGCTTCAGCGTTGGCACACGATTTGCAAAGAGGCAGCAAATCTACTCGAACTGACATTAATAAATCCCAAACACCACAGGAACTTTATGCAGCGCGGGTTTCGGCAATTTTTTCCATTCCGAAATGGTTTTGGAAACTAAAGTTTGATTTTGAGATGTAATGTCTTTGCCGATAAACAAGCGCGTTTGTGGCGATAAAACAGAAAGCAACGTTTCAAATAATTGTTCGTTGCGGTAAGGCGTTTCAATAAAAAATTGTGCTTGCTTGTGTTTTAAAGCCACTATTTCCAAGTCTTTTAAACGTTTTTGTTTTTGAGTTTTGTCAATGGGAAGATAACCGACAAATGCAAAATTTTGTCCGTTAAAGCCGCTTGCCATAATACTCAACACAATAGAACTTGGTCCAACCAAAGGCACAACGTCTATGTTTTTTTGGTGCGCCATTTTCACCACTTCCGCGCCGGGGTCTGCAATGCCTGGACAACCGGCATCGCTCATCAATCCTACATTTTCGCCGTTTAATAATGGTGCAAGTAAAGACGAAATTTCATTGTCTTTGGTATGTTCGTTCAGCAATAAAATTTCGGCTTCTTCCATTTTTTTGTAACCGAATAACTTTAAAAACCGTCTGGCGGTTTTGGCATCTTCGGCAATAAATTTTGTGAGATGTTGAATGATTGAAAAATTATAAGCAGGAATAAAATCCTCTGCTTTGCTTTCACTTAAAGGAACAGGCAACAAATACAATTTTCCGAAAGAAACCATGATGTAATATTACAAACTTGTTCAATATTAAAACCACATAGACACATAGATTTTTTTCACCGCAGAGGCGCAAAGTTCACAGAGATTGTCGCTGCGCGACACTATGTGAAACTAATCAAAATATAGTTGAACTATGAAACTATGTTTCTATGTGGTTAAATGTTTTTTTGCGTTATTTTGCAAGCACAATTTATATTTAGGTTTAAAATTGGCACAATACAAAAACATACTCGTTATTCAAACCGCTTTTATCGGCGATGCCATTTTAGCTTCAAGCCTTTTGGAAAAGTTGCACGCTTATTTTCCAAATGCACAAATCAGCATTTTGGTAAGAAAAGGAAATGAAAGCATTTACAGCAATCACCCCTTTTTGAAAGAGGTGTTGGTTTGGGAAAAGCGAGAAAATAAAATCAAAAACTTGTTTGCACTTTTATCTAAAATCAGAAAAAATAAATACGATTGCGTGATTAATTGCCACCGCTTTGCGAGTTCGGGTTTTTTGGCAGGGTTTTCAAAAGCCAGGCACATTGCAGGCTACAAGCAAAATCCTTTTTCGTTTTTGTTTAATTACGCACCTAAACATAGTATCGGAAACGGCACGCACGAAACCGAACGTTACAATCAACTGACAGAGGATTTTACAGACAGCAAAGTTTTTAAACCGAAATTATATCCCTCAACTTCTGATTTTGAATTTGTAAAACAATTTCAAAACGGAAATTATGTTTGTCTTGCGCCTGCTTCGGTGTGGTTTACCAAGCAACTGCCTTTTGAAAAATGGATTGAATTGTGCAATAAAATTTCTGCCGATACAACTGTTTACTTACTTGGCGCAGCAAGCGACACAGCCCTTTGCGAAAAAATAAAACAACATTCTTCGCACAAAAACATAATTAGTTTGGCAGGAAAATTATCGCTCTTGCAATCTTGTGCTTTAATGAAAAACGCGCAAATGAATTATGTAAACGACAGCGCACCTCTGCATTTGGCTTCTTCGGTAAACGCGCCTGTAACGGCGTTTTTTGTGAGTACCGTTCCTGCATTTGGCTTTACGCCTTTATCCGATGTTTCCATAATAAAAGAAGTAAAAAATTTATCGTGCCGACCTTGCGGATTGCACGGTTATAAAGCCTGTCCAAAAGGACATTTTAAGTGTGGGTATTTGATGGAAGTTTGAAAAAAAGCAGCTCATCTCTCCAACATCACCGTTCCCTGCAATTTCTTTTCCTCTTTGGCACTTACAACGGTAACTTTCCAAACATACACATCAACTTTGCAGGGTTCACCTTTGTAAGTGCCGTCCCAACCCTGATTGACATCGGTGCTTTCAAACACTTTTGCGCCCCAGCGGTTGAAAACAGACAGTTTAAATTCCTTTACACCCCGCGTTACGGCTCTGAATGCATCGTTTAAATTGTCGTTGTTGGGGGTAAAGGTATTTGGTACATACACAAAAAAATCGGGCAGCACGTTTATGGCTTTTATGGCGGTGTCGGTGCAGCCGTAGTTGTTCCTTACCAACATGGCTACTGGATAAATCCCCTCATCTTTGTAAAAGAAATTAGCCGTTTCACCAAAAACAAGGTTAGTGTTTGGAAAAAACCAAACCGCTTCTTTGTCTAATAATACGCCCGATGATGTGTTTGTAAAAATAACCGTTTCGTCATTTTCTATGGGCTGTTTTGGTGTAAACTGAAAATCTGCCTGTGGGCGCGGATAGCCTTGCACCGAATAAGAAACAGAATTAGAGCAACCGTGAATACTGTCCGTTAAAATACCGTTGATGACATAATCGCCTGCCTGTTTAAAACAATGCGTGAATGAATTTGCCTTGTAATTTGCATTCTCTATTTGCCAAGCACCTTTGGCAGCCCCTGAACCCGCAGCAGGCGCAAAACTAAAGGCAGCGCAAAAGGGCGCACAGTATGTGTCTGCATAATTTAGTAAACTGCCACGCAAATCGGGAAACACATCGGCGGCGGCGGTAACCACACCTGTGCCGCAGCCAAACACATCTGTGCCTGTAAGCGATACCGTAAGCGGTGCAGTAATGTTTACATTTACCTTTTTGCCGTGAGGTGAAGTAACAGCATATTGCGGCTGCCATGTGTAAGAACTTACGTTTGCACCAACAGCCTCAAATGTTTGCTTGGTGTTTTTACACACCGTTATTAATGAGGGCGTAATTGCCAATGCTGACACAGGCAATACCGAAAAATTGACACTTACCGAAGCCGAACACACTCCGTTAGAACCGACCAAAGTGGCAGACCCCACGCCACCGCCAAAAGCATTAATGGGCTGCGTTTGCTGCACCACTATGGGCTGTGAGGGAACAACAGGCACGGTAAAGCCCGAACTTGCATAAATGGAATAGTGTATAGCTCCGCTTGGCGTTAAGGCAATAATGCGGTTAATATCATAAGCATATACACACATGGTATGGCTGCTTACACCCAAAGTAATTTGCGGTTGTGCCAACACACTTGCCGTAGCTGTGCCGTAGCAACCGTTGCTGACATCGGTTACTGTTAAGGTGTAATTGCCTGCCGTATTGGGCGCAATACTTTGGGAATTAACCACCGCGCCCGAAGCGGAATTGTGCCATTGATACGAATATGCCGTGTTTGTTATGGACGAAAACAAAGGCGAAGCATTTACACACACCGCCGAAGCGGGTAATATTTGCGGGCTAATCACCGTAGTATTGCTTGTTACCGTGCTTACCACCGTAGCCAACACATAATCACAGCTTTCCTGTGTAAGGGTGCAGGTGTAAATGCCTGCGCTGCTTACGCTCATAACCGAACCGCCTTGCACAGATGTGCCAATACCTGCACCGCTCCAATTGTAATTTAATGGGCTTAGGGTGGCATTTACGGCTAAGTTTAATGTATTGGGATTACAGCCTATTGTGCCTGAATTTATGGTGGCTTGGGTGCTTATGGTTTGGGATATGGCACGCGGGCAGGAGGCTAAATCACTCGTTAGTGGTATCTGATTTACAATCTGAGGAGGTGTAGTGATTATTTGGCTACCCGAAATAACCGCTTTATATATATAGTGATTTTGTAGGAAGAAAGTAGATACATAGACTGTATCGCCAATTATTGCCATACCCACCCCATCATCGCCGTTGCTAACGTTAGGATAGGTCGCCACCAAAGTGCCGTTGGAATTATATTTGAGTAAACCCTGTGAAGTAAGTAAATAAAAATTACAATTACAATCAGTTACTAAATCTGCTACCATTACTATAGGGTTTGGGAAATTGAAAGCAAGGATAAGAGTGGACTGTCCCATACCGTCATACCTGTATATTTCACCATGCCCATTGCTAAAATATCTAAAACCATATAGGTAGGTATGGCAACCTGCCAACCCACCATTTACACCATTCCAAGAAAAATGTCCTGTGTCCACCCATGAACTGCCATTCCAGTAACAAAAATTATCGTTCGGCAAAATAGAATATAAGGTGGGACTTGGGTTACCGCCGTTTATATTGGGCAGAAGTGCCAATACAGGTACTACAGTCGGGACAGATGTACTCGGAATTTGAATTGTTGTATTAGAAGGATTGTTGGTAGATATTGGTTGCGAGGGATTATAAACCGATACAAAACTACTTTGCCCCACCCCATAAATTAAATTATCGGGACAAGTAAACTGTGCTGCACTTGGCACACAAAAAAGTAATACAAACTGCGTAATGAAAATTATTTTTTTTGCTTTAATCATTTATTCTGTTAGCATTTGTTTTCAGGTACAGACAGGCTAAGGTATAGAAATCTTTTTTAATTATAAATGATTATTTTTTATTCAATTTGTTATAGCTTCGTTTCGTTAAACATAAAATTAATTACAATGAAAAAAGCAAAATCAAAAGCACTTGTGCTGTCTGTTACGGCAGTTTTTTGCATTGGGCAGGCGGCAGCCCAGTCACCAAACGATTATCGCCAGCGCGCTATCCCGTTTCGACACCTGCTGCAGTTCCAACACAGTTGTATCAGGTTTCTTCGGTGGTTATTACAGGAAACATACCTAGCCCCCGTGTGCCTGACCACCAGTTAATCGGCTCTTACGAAATCACACCGCATTCAGGCTCACCGTTAGAGCCGCATTTTGAACTGCGGCTTCTTGATGAAGAAGGGGGGTATAATTCCATCGTAGCTCCCCCTGTTATTGCGATGCACCTGCTTCATCTTTTATGGGTGACAACTCAAGACCACTCGGCTTAACCAAACAACATACTAACTCTGAAATTAAAGTGTTTCCAAATCCTGCGCATAATCACATAACAATCA
>JAHBTI010000010.1 GCA_019638705.1 Bacteroidota bacterium | reverse complement strand
TACACTTGCGTTTACAACCTATTCCATTACCTGCGCTAATTTCGGTTCAGCCACCGTAATGGCAAGCGGCGGTGTTGGCTCGTACAATTACACTTGGCAACCAACAGGGCAAACTAATTCAGTCGCCATAAATCTAAATCCAAATACATATACGGTTTTTGTGCATGATGTTGGCACAGGTTGTTATACAGACAGCACCGTTATATTTTCCCCGCTTGTTCCGCTTACAGGAAATCTAAATCACACGAGTTCATTTTTATGTAATGGCGCAACCACAGGTACAGCCAACTTTTCTAATATAAACGGCGGTTCTCCAAATCAAAACTATGTTTGGAACAATGGTGTAACAACACACACAAATACTTCACCCAACAATTTAAGCGCAGGCAACTGGAGTGTAAGCGTAGCCGATGCCCTCACAGGTTGTCAAATATTTTCAGTATTCACAATCACACAACCACCTGCATTAACGCTCAATGTTGCGAGTACAGACTTAAACATTTGTACAGGTTATAATTTTACTTTAACGGCAAACGCAAGCGGCGGTGTTGGCGGCTATTCATATTCTTGGTTAAGCGCGCCTGCTTCGGGTTCACAATTTACGGTAACGCCAAGCAATGCAGGCGTTCACACTTTTACGGCAAATGCTTACGATTACAATAATTGCTTTGTGAGTAATACCATAAATGTAAATGTGGTGTCGCCGCCAAGCCTCACCATAAGTTTAAGCAGCCCAAGTATGTGCGCACAGGCATTCAGCGGCTCTGCAAACACAATTACCCTCACATCAAGCGGCGCAAGTTCTTATACGCTGCAAACGCCTAATCAAATTGCAAATTCAAGTTCTGTAAATCCTGTTTCGGAACTTAATTCGCAACCACCTTATGTACCAGCAGGCTTAACAACAGCGACACTTTTGGGAAGCAACGGCATTTGCACCGTAAGCACCACAGCCAACTTTTCTGTTATTCCTAATCCAACCGTTACAGTAAACAGCACTACGCCTGTAATTTGTGCAGGACAGAGTTATACATACACCAGTCAGGGCGCGAGTTCTTACACATGGTCAAGTTCAACGCCAAATTCAACACTTTACACTTATGGAAATATCGCTGTAACAAATCCGAGCATTAATTCGGTGTTTGCAGTTGTGGGCGGAAGTTTGGGTTGTTATTCACCGATTGTAACCACAAGCATTACGGTAAATCCAATACCTGAAGTTTATGTTTCGCCGACACAATCGTATGTGTGTACAGGAAATTCCATTGAATTAAAAGCAAGCGGAACAGTTGGAAATTCCTATTCATGGCTGCCGAATAAAGATTTAAACCAAGATGTTGGAAGCTCTGTTTTTGCAAGCCCGCAAACACAACAAACTTATACCGTAATAGCAAGTTTAAATAACTGCACCAACGCGGCGGTTGCAAGCGTTTCAATAAGACCCTTGCCAAATCCAAACATTCAACTTATCAAAAACGGAAAGTGTGTAAACGACAGCATTGTGCTGAAAGGCAGCGGTGGCATGGCTTACCAATGGATTGCACCCAACGGACAAACCTTGTGGGGTTTTGAAGAACTAAGAATAATAGCCAATCACGAAAGTTTTTCGGGAACTTACACGCTGACGGTTTATGATTTTTATTCATGCGCTAATTCAAAAACGCAAAGCATAACCATTAATCCATTGCCAACAGGTTTTGTAAAAGCACAAAATATGGAGGGTTGTGTGCCGCTTTGCAACGAATATGTTTTTGTGCCAAGCAAGCAAAACACAACATTGATGAATGTAAGTTGGAACATGAACAACAAAAATTTTTCAGGTAACAACGTAAATTATTGTTTTAACCAAGCAGGAACACACAGCATACAGGCAAATGTGAGAGATGAAAATTCTTGCGCTAACTCAATCGTTACACAAGTGATTGTTTATCCTCAGCCAATCGCTGATTTTTCATACACCCCAACACAACCCATTGAAAGTTTAGATGAAGTGCAATTCATCAACACAAGCAAAAACGCAGAAAAATTTGAATGGAATATTTCCGTTATCAATCAAACAAGCCAAGAAAAAAATACAAGTATTTTATTTGAAAATACAGGTACTTATGTGGTTGCTCTCATCGCCGAAAGCGAAAACCAATGTTTGGACACAGTTATAAAATCAATTTATGTTCAGTCTGATTTTACCATTTTTGTTCCCAATATTTTCACCCCAAACGGCGATAATTTAAACGAAACGTTTAAGCCAATCGTCAGGGGACAAAAGGAGTATCGTTTTCAAATTTTCAACCGTTGGGGACAAAAAATCTTTGAAACTACCAATGTCAATCAGGGTTGGGACGGCACTTATAAAGGTGAACCCGCAAAAGCGGATAGCTATGTTTGGAAAATTACCGTTGTAAGTGCTAAGGAGGAAAAAGTGCTGAATGGCACGGTAGCACTTGAAAGATAGTAGTTCATAGAACTTTCTCAACTTGTTTTGAACTTTCAAAAGTCATTTAGAAAGAAGTTTTATTTATACCTACCTCCCAAAATCCAACCCGTCCTGATTACCTTGCTGTTGGTCGCCGCCACGCATTTGCTTGGCACGTTTAAAAATAGAAGCGTCCATTTTGCCGAACATATAGGTTACCGTAAAACGCACATAACGTGTTTCTCTTCGGCGCGACAATTCCTGGTCGTAATACGGAGTGTAATACATTGTTCCCATGCGGCGCGTATTAAACACATCATTTAAAGAAGCATTAAAACTCCACTTCCCTATCATTTTTGCAAGCGAAATGTCCATGCTGTACATCGGCAACGTTTTTCCGAGTAATTGGATTCTCGGCGATTCGTAATTTCCGTTTACCTGCAATGTCCATTGTTTTGGAAAACGGTATGATAAAACCGCTTTTGTGTTATATGCCCAACCTTTGTTTTCTACAACAAACGAATTACTTGGGTCAATTTGCCCGCGAATAGTGATGTAAAATAAATTTGCGTTTAAGGTAGCATCAAGTTTTTTAAAAAATGTGCGTTTAAACGTGTGTTCCATACCGTAACGTAAACTGTTTTTTCCGTTTACGGTTGTGCTGATAAGCACATTGTTTGTATCGCCCGGCGCGGGATACGCCACATCGGTAATAGGCTGTTCTTCGTAGCGCGTGTATAGTGAACCGAGATAACTTCCTTTGGTAAATGTTTTATTATAATTCAATTCACCGATGTTTTGAAATTCAGGTTTCAGCAATGGATTACCAATGCGATAATTTTGCGGGTCTGAAAACATTCTCACGGGCATTAACTGAAAAAAGTGCGGACGTTTTATTTTGCGTGTAAAATTTAATTGCCACTCATTATTGTTCTCAAACTTTTTTGAAAAGTAAACCGCCGGAAATACAGATTTCATCAGGTCTTCGGCAGAAGTGGGATAGTTGTACGAAAACTGTATGTTTTTATCGGTAACGTTTGCATTGTACATGGAACTTTCAAAACGCAAACCCGCCTGATAATTTATTCCCCAAAATAAACTGTCGCTATAATTAACGTAAGCGGCATTTATCATTTCATTAATAACGTAATGATTGGTTGTGTACGGGTCAAGTGTGTAGCTGTCTTGCGAATTAATGGCAACCGAAGCATCGTTTACCGTTAAAGTTTGTTTGTAAAACACTTTTGCGCCCGCTTCAAATTTTTTCACTTCACCAATGGGGTTTGTAAAATCTATTTGAAACACATATTGATTGGCACGATTTGTTCCCGCATTTGTTTGATACAGGGCTTGCGAAGTAGGAAACTCGCTGCTGTTGTTAAACAAATAACCATTTTTTGACGTATTGAAATTGTAACTCATATCAGCCGTCAGTTCTTTTCCCTGCTTTGGAAATGTTTTACGCCAAAGCAACTGTGTGTTGTAATTTTGAAATGCCGCGTGCTGGTCGTTCAACTGCAAACCTGTTTTGGTGTCGGTATGAAGACTGTCTTCAAACACATAATTCATTCGGTCGGAGGTCAAAAATTTTCCGCCCATAATCATGCTGTTCAAACTTAAAGTATTTCGGTTGTTAATGGAATAATCAACGCCCAGCTTCCCGAAGTTGAACATATTTTTTGAATGTGTTTTGTTTTCTGAATTGTAGTAACTCAATTCTCTGCCGCTTGCACTGTCTTTATTAATTTTTTTTGTGTAACCTTTGGGTTGATTAATGGCTTGATTGTAATGATACGTTGCCGAAAAATTCCATTTGCCTTCTTTCACGTTCAGGTTCAGCATACCGCCGTAACGGTCGCCTGTGCCAACGTAAGCCATTGCCATGCCGTTGTAACCGGGCTTTAAATTTTTCTTTAAAATAATGTTTAAAATTCCGCCCGTTGCGCTTGCATCGTATTTTACCGAAGGGTTGGTAATAATTTCAATGCGGTCAATTTGGTCGGCAGGAATTTGTTGCAAACTCATGGTAGTTGGTCTTCCGTCCACAAAAATAATGGGCGACTGATTTCTTAACTGCGCGTTTCCCTCTGCGTCCACCGTTACACCCGGCACATTTTTCATTACATCAACCGCTGTGCCACCACGGGTAGAAAGGTCTTTGTCCACATTGTAGGTACGTTTGTCAATGCTCATCACCACCGTATTTTTTTCGGCGGTAATTTCCACTTCGTTCAACAATTTTTCGTCCAATTCCAATGGAATGTTGCCTAAATCCTGTTCCAACTTATCGGGGATTTTAATAAAAATTTTTGTTTCAAAGGTTTTGTAACCGATTTGCGTAGCGCGAAGGCGAAAACTTCCCATAGGCGGAAGATTTTCTACATTAAACTCACCGTTGCCGTTTGCCAGCGCACCGCCGATTAAACTGTCTTTGTTCCACCACAAAACCGTAACTGAAGCAAATTCCACAGGTTTTTTGGTTTTGGCATCAATTAATGTTCCATACACGCGCCCGCGAATGTCTTTCATGGCGTTCATCATGCCCTTGTTGCCTCCTGCGGGAACTTGCGCCAAAGCATTAAGAGAAAAGAATGTAAAAAGAAGAAGGGAAAATAATTTGTTCATGTGGTAATTCAGCGCAGCGAAAATACTGAAAAGAACAGCAAAAAGATTGTTATTTTATTGTAAGCGGTGAAATGAGTTTTGGTTTGAAAATGTTTTGATTGTTGTTACAGTTTATTAAAGTGTGCACCTTGCGGCGTATGATTATTGGTTATAAACTCAACAATATAGCGGTGATTATATTTATCAAAAAACACATACCACATAGTACGTTTACTCCCTTTTACTTTCAGGTAAAAGTTTCCGTACTTTTTTAGCTTTAAGGGAGTTTGGTGGTGTTTAATACTTTTCGGCAGGTCGGCGTATATATTATCATACAATTTGTTTACATATTCTTGCGAACTTTCTTTGTATGAAAAATAATCTTCGGCAAAAAGAATATCAACCAATTCAATCAAGTACGCGGTTACTGATGTCTTGAAGATTATTACTTCTTCCATTTCAAAGAATCAATATGCTTCAATACTATTTTTCTTGATTCTTCAAGGGTATGACCACCCTCAGCCCATTTTTTTTCAAACTCTGCGGCGTAATTGTCTTCGGCAATAGTTTTTACTACGGTTAAAACCACTTTCTTTTTTTTGTCGGGTAAACTACTTACGTAATTTGCTATCTGACTTTCTATGCTTTGTGCTTGTGCCATGCGTGCCATGTGTTTAGAGTTTTATAATGTTAAGCAGCACAAATTTAAGATAAAGTTTGCAGGCGTAAAAAAATAGTTGTACGCTTGCATTGAGTAAAACAAAAAAGTATATAAACCGTAAAAAAACGATATGAAAATAGCTTGTTTAGGTTGGGGCTCGTTGATTTGGCGACCCGAAAGTTTATTGATACGCAGAGAATGGTTTATGGACGGACCATTTTTGCCGATTGAATTTGTAAGACAATCCAAAGACGGCAGACTAACACTTGTGATTTATGAAAACGCAAAGCCAATCAGAACGCTTTGGGCTTTAATGGCTACTGATGATTTAGAAAAAGCGAAACAATCATTAAAAGTGCGAGAAAGTATTTCTGATGAAAATTTCAAGAGCCATATAGCAGCAGTAACGAAAGATGAAAAAATTAGTGATAATGACACTATCAAAACTATAATCCAAGAATGGGCAAAGAAAATGGATTTAGATGCTGTGATATGGACAAATCTTCCACCAAAGTTTAATGGTAATAGAAATGTTGCGCCAAGTATAGATGTGGCAATTAAGTATCTCAACGGTTTAGATATAGATATAAACACAAGAAAAACTGCCGAAGAATATATACGAAAAGCCCCTAAGCAAATTGATACCGAATACAGAAGAAAATTTGAAAGTGAATTTGGTTGGTCTTTTATAGATAATGTTTAATTAAAATACGAAAACTATGTTTTGTAAATCTTGTGGTAAACAAATAGACGACGATAGTGTTTTTTGCTCGCATTGTGGCACAAAACAATCTGCTAATGTCAATGAGGTTAGCGCAACAACAGAAAAGGTTGTTGCAAATCCGCAAACTGTAAATGTGAATTTATCTTTTGGAAGTATTAAACCAAAAAAGGCACAAACTGAAAAAATTGAAAATGAAAAATACGACCTCACATACGAAAGAGAAATAGAAACGGTTTTTGCAGGTATAGGCAGTTTAGTTCTTAGTATAGGTTTAGCCAATTTTATTTCTGAAAATCCTCAATGGCTGTGGCTTATGTTATTTTTTAGAATATTTGCTTCGGCGTGGATAGTTAAAATTGCCGAAAGACAAAACCGAGATACGGTTTCTTGGAGCATATTTACTTTTTTATTGCCGTCCATAGCTTTGATTGTTATAGGTTTTTCAAAAAAACTAAAAACAAAACCAAACGAAGTGGTTGTATCAAATTCAGAAGAATAATATTGCAACTATATTTCAAAGATAAATTCATTAAAACATAATTAAATATGCCAAAAGGAAATAATAATAAAAATCCATATATATCAGATAAAAAATATTCTGGAGAATATGAAAATTATATTATTCCAAAAGATGCAGATTTACAAGGAGATGATACTCCCTCTGGTTGGATTTTAGAAACTCCTACACAGGATTTCGGTGCTTCTAAATATGATAAGAGTGTTAGTGCTGCTCAGTTAAGACAAGACCCAAATTATGTTTCTCATCAAAGACAAGAAGGACAAATACGCGATTTAAAAAATGCTCTATTAATTGCTGTTCCATTTTTCTTGTTGGCACTGATATTTTTTATTCGTAGAAAAATGAGAAGTTGAAAAATTGCTTCTTATAATTTCAAACCTTTCAAAACCCCTTTCGGTCTTAACGAATAAATGCGTTCAATAATGTCCACTACTTTCAAGCCTTCCAAAGCATTAGTAGTAATTTTATTTTTTCCTGTTAAAGTGTTCACCACGTTTTCAATGACGCTGCTGTGGTTGTTGGCAGAGCCTTTGTAAGCTCCGTAATCGTTGGCGGGGTTTACGGGCGCAAGCTCGGGCATGGTGTAATCTTTCATGTTGCACACTTCAATTTTATCCATGTATTGTCCACCCACTTTTACGCTGCCTTTGCTGCCCACAATGGTAAGGGAGCTTTCCAAGTTTTTGTCCCACACAGCAGTTGAATAATTAATGCAACCCATGCCGCCGTTTACAAAATCAAAACTCACAAAGCCGCTGTCTTCAAAGGCTGTGGACGTTTGGTGATTGAAGTCGGCAAACTTCGCCTGAATGTTAGTGATGTCGCCAAAGAGCCAATACATAATGTCAATCCAATGGCTGAACTGCGTAAACAACGTGCCGCCGTCCAAGTTCTGCGTGCCTTTCCAGCCGCCTGCTTTGTAATAACGTTCATCTCTGTTCCAATAGCAGTTGAGTTGCACCATGTAAATATCGCCGAGTGTTTTGTTCTCAATTACTTCCTTTAGCCACGCGCTTGGCGGTGAGTAGCGGTTTTGCATCACGCAGAAAACAGTTTTATGTTGATGCAGAGCTTCGTAAATAATTTTTTCGCAATCGCTTTTGCTCAATGCCATTGGTTTTTCAATCACCACATTTTTCCCTGCTGCCAAGGCTTTCAAAGCGTGCTCGGCGTGCAATCCGTTTGGCGTACAAACATTTACCACTTCTATTTCGGGGTGAGCTTTCAATAAATCCTCAATGCTTGAATAGAATTTTTCTTTCAAATCATTTAACCCGATTTTTTCTTTTGCTTGAATGTCGCACACGGCAACTAATTCGCAATTTGAATTTCTGCGCACCATTTCTGCGTGTCGCTGCCCAATGTGTCCCTGACCGATTATACCGAATTTTATCATAAAACTAAACTTACCAGCCCCTCCCAACCTCCCCAAAGGGAGGAGTTTGCGGGACTTAATTATTTTTTACTTTTTCAATTATCAATGTTCAATACTACTTTTCAGGTTCTCCCCCTTTGGGGGAGTTAGAGGGGGCTTACTCTTCCATTCTCTAATTTATATTCCTGTTTTGTTTCAGGACAAACCGCAATTCCGTCTTTGTCAAACTCCAAGCGATGTCCATATTCACTCACCCAACCAATTTGTTTGGCGGGATTTCCAACTACCAAAGCATAAGCGGGAACAGTCTTAGTTACTACTGCGCCTGCGCCAATAAAAGCAAATTTTCCAATGTCGTGTCCACATACGATGGTTGCATTTGCACCAATGCTCGCACCTTTGCCAACATGCGTTTTAGCGTATTCGTGTTTGCGGTTTACCGCGCTGCGGGGATTAATGACATTGGTAAAAACCATGGAAGGACCCAAAAAAACATCGTCATCGCAGGTAACACCCGTGTAAATGGAAACATTGTTTTGCACTTTTACATTTTGCCCCAAAACCACGTCGGGCGACACCACTACATTTTGACCAATATTGCAATTTTCACCCAACTTTGCTTTGGACATAATATGAGAAAAATGCCAGATTTTTGTGCCTTCGCCGATGTCGCAGCCTTCGTCAATAATGGCTGTTGATAGAACACATTGACCGAAATACAGGCGAAATATTAAGTGAAACCAAAGAAGCGGAATACAACGGTTTAACTTTTATCATTAAACAATCAACTGTAAATGGTAGAAACCCCGTAATGTTAGTTTGCGGCTCACTTGCTAAGTTTTACAACAAAGGTTTAGATAACGCTTTTGATTTTGATGTAACTATGTTAGCGCAAACCATTAACACATTACAAAATACATTTGGAATTAATCCACACTTGGCAATTTTGCAAAAGTTAGAAGTTGGTGTTAATCTTCACACGCAAATACACCCGAACCAAATTATAAGGGGTTTGATAACACACAAAGACAAAACTTTTGGTATTGAAAAACGAAAAGGATTTTTCGGGTATAAAATTGAAAGGCAAAGCAATGAAATTAAAATTTACAACAAAGGTTTACAGGCGGGTATTTACAACACAAACATTTTCCGTATAGAAAAGGTTTTGAAGTTCAATAAATCATTAAGCCCATACGGAATAACAACACTTGCCGACTTATTAGATATTGACAAGCTAAACAACCTAAAGCCGCTATTATGTGAGATGTGGGAAAGCGTGATTTTCTTTGATAGCGGTTATAAAAACAGCAACCTAAGAGCAACAAAAAAGCTAATGAAGCAAAAAGACAAGGAATTTTTTTTAGAACACCGTACCCCCAACACTTGGGCAAATTACCATAAAGAGCAACGCCGCTATGCAAAAGAAAAGTTTAACAAGCTGAGGAAAGAATACGATACCTCAACTCTGCACACGGATATTTTAAAAGCACTCCACGAAAAACTAAACGAATTAACCACAATAAAACAGCCGAAGCCTTTACCAAATAAAGAAATGTTATTTAAAAATTCCCACCTTTTACAACACTTGGTATTTTTTAATTTACAAAGTACGAGAGCGGACACGGCGGTACTCATGCCACACAAACCGCCCTAAAATACAAAGCAAAAATTCCCACCTTTTACAAATATAAATGTACCTGTAAACGGTGGGAAAATGGAAATAGAAAAAAGTAACTTTAAAATACAGCATACATTAAAGCAACTTTAATTTAAAACAAAATGAAAAGAAAACCACAAACAAAATTTACAGACAAAATGTTTTTTGCAATATGTGATACTATTGCAGAAACAAGTTTATCAATTACAGCCGTGTGCCGAAAACATAACACTTCAAAGGTTCAGTTTTACAGGCACTTAAATAAGTCAATTAGGTTAAACGAAACTGTAAAGTGTAACTATTACGCGCATGCGCGTGAGGCACAGGCGGATATTTTTTTTAACGAAATGATTAGAGCGGCTAAAAAAGTTACTTTAATGAAAAAAACTTTAACACACGGCAAGGGCGGCGGCGAAACCGACACAAAAAAATATTTAACAAACGAGGGAATACAAGCGGCACGGCTATACATTGACACTTTAAAGTTTGCGGTTGCAAAACTTGCTCCAAAAAAATACGGGGACACTTTGAACCTAAATAATACAGTAGAAAAATTATCTCACGAAGATTTACTAAAAAGATTAAACGGTGATTAAAATTTATTTTGAGTTTTTTTATTTACTCTGAAATTTCAATATTTAAAATAAATTTCATTTTCTGAAATATTAATAATACCTTTGGGGCGTATAATGGTTATCATTACAAAAACGAAGTTAAACGAATTTGGAGTAAAACACCCAACCTCAGCCGAAGCATTGAATAATTGGTACAGTATTGTGAGCGCGGCAAAGTGGAAAAACATAGCACAGGTAAGAAATGATTTTAGTTTTGTGGACTATGTAGGCAATGATAGGTTTGTGTTTAATATTAAGGGTAACGAATTTCGTTTAATTGTAATGATACATTTTGATATTCGCACGGTGTACATACGCTTTGTTGGTACGCACGCCGAATACGATAAAATTAAAAACATTTCAGAAATATAGAGCCATGATAGACAAAGTAAGAACCGAAAAACAATACAGCCAAGTAATGGCAATGATAGAAAACTATCTTTCAAAAGCCACAAAGGGCGGCGGGTTCAAAAGTTTGAGCAAAAAAGAAAATGAGGAACTTAAAAAACTCTCATTACTTGCCGAACAATACGAGGACGAAGTATTAAAAGTAATGCCTTTGCCCGTAACCCTTGAAAACGTGGTATCGGTAAAAATGCAGGAACTTAACATTACCCAAACCAAACTTGCCCAAATGCTGAATATGGGAACGGCAAAGCTGAGCCAAATACTTAACCACAAACGCAAACCCGATGTACCATTTTTAAAAGCCGTACACGAAAAATTAGGCGTGGACGGGAATTTTATTTTAGAGCGGGTGTAATTTCCCGTTTTCAAAAAACAACTTTGCAAAACCTCAGCCGAAAAGTTGAGGTTTTTTGTTTGGCTGAAATATCAAAAACTATGTTTCCGATTTCGGCAAAATGGCATTATAAAAGCTGAGGTAAACTTTAGCCTAAAAATGGGGTTTTTTAGCAAAAAAAGGGGAAAATTAGGGGATTAACTAAAATAAAAACAGCTCAAATGTTTGATTTTAAAACATTTGAGCCGTAATAGTGGCGGTCTGGACGGGACTCGAACCCGCGACCTCCGCCGTGACAGGGCGGCATTCTAACCAGCTGAACTACCAAACCGTTTTTCCGCGTTTAATTTCGGGAGTGCAAATGTAAGCGTTTTATTTCGCCACACAAATTTTTATTGAAAAAATTATTTGCCGTAAGCCTCAATAATTTGTTGTGCGTGGTTTTTTGAGTCCACATCTTTTATCACCTCTTTTATTTTACCGTTTTCAATAATAAATGTGGTGCGCACAATGCCCTCATACTTTTTGCCGAAGAGTTGTTTTTTGCCCCACACATCGTAGGCTGCAATAATTTTCATATCCTCATCAACCAACAAAGGAAAAGGCAAACTGTATTTTCCGGCAAACTTGCTGTGCGATTTTTCGCTGTCGGCACTTACGCCCACCACGGCAAAATTTTTCTTGCCCAAAAATTTGTATTCATCACGCAAATTACAGGCTTCCACGGTGCAGGTGGAAGTATTGTCTTTCGGGTAAAAATACAGCACCAAAATTTTGTCTGCATAATCTTTAAGATTATGAAGCTGTCCGTTTTGGTCTTTAGCAGAAAAGCCCGGTGCTTTATTTCCGGGCTTTAAATGCGTAGTGTGCGCAACAAAAGTTTCTGCTTTTTTGGTAGAAGTTTTTGTTAAACTATTCTTCTTCATCTTTCTTCCAGTTGCTGCCTGACCATGACCATGAAGCGGGCGAAGACGACTGGCTTGCGCTGCTGCTGCCGAAACTTGAACTGCCAAAACTGCTTGCAGGTTTTGCGGCAGGTTTTGTAGGTGCTGCTTTTCTTTTTGGAGCAGATTTCTTCACTGCTTTTTTCGCTGCCTTTTTAGGAGCAACTTTCTTTTTAGGAGCTGCTTTCTTTTTTGCCGCTTTCTTGGCAACTTTTTTCTTCGCTGCTTTTTTAGCCACTTTTTTCACCGCTTTTTTAGCAGATTTTTTGGCTGATTTTTTTGTTGCTTTTTTAGGAGCGGCTTTCTTTTTCGCTGCCTTTTTCGCTGCTTTCTTAGCAGACTTTTTCGCGGCTTTTTTAGCTGATTTTTTTGCTACTTTTTTTACCGCTTTTTTGGCTGATTTTTTTGCTTTTTTCTTTGCCATACGATTTTGATTTTAATTGTTTGACTGTTGTTACTTTTATTTTTTGTTTGAGAAAATTCTTTTCAAAATAATTACAGAGTTCCGCTATCCCACATTCCCCGCACTTTGGCTTCCGCGCCACACACACATATCTTCCGTGCAATATCAACCAATGGTGTGCGCGTGGTATTAATTGTTCGGGGATAAATTTAACTAATTCCTTTTCACATTTCAAAGGATTATTTGCATTTGTTAGCCCAATGCGGTTACTTACCCTAAAAACGTGTGTGTCCACCGCCATGGTGGGTTTGTTATAAATTACCGAAGCCACCACGTTGGCAGTTTTGCGCCCCACACCGGGCAGTTTTACCAATTGTTCTACCTCGCTCGGAATTTTTTCGTCAAAATCATTAAGCAGCATTTTAGCCATGCTTACCAAATGCTTGGCTTTATTGTTGGGATAGCTGATGCTGCGAATGTAACTGAAAATCGTGTCGGGTGTAGCGGCAGCCATGCTTTCGGCATCGGGATAATCTTTAAACAATTTGGGTGTTGTTAAGTTTACGCGCTTATCGGTGCATTGCGCACTTAAAATAACCGCAACCAGCAATTCAAAAGGATTGCCGTAATTCAGTTCGGTTTCAGCCAACCCCACATTGGTTTCAAAATAGTGCAATACCTTTTGATAGCGTTCTTGCTTGGTCATGTAATAAATGCGCGGATAAATGTAATGGGAATTTCCATTTTCTGCAATCAGTTTATAACTTATTAAACACAGTCGTCTTAATAAGTTTTGTGTGCTTACAACAGCAAAAACAACTTTTTTCTCAACCTTTACTAAAACTACACATACTAAAACTACATGGCTGTATTATGATTAAGATGAAATACATATTTGCAGGATTGTTGATATTTATTGGCATCGGTTCTGCTGTATCACAATCAAAAAACGCTACGGAAGACAAAGCTTACGAAGCACTTAATAATGAAGATTATGTAAAGGCTTATGAACTTTTTACCAAGCTGCACAAACAATCGCCGAGCAATGAAGATTACGAACTTAAACTGGGAATTGCCTGTTTAGGCTATCCGGGTAAAACAGAAGAAGCCATTGGTATTTTTCAAAAACTAAGCAGCAAATCAAAAACCCACGATGCGGAATTTTATTTAGGAAAAGCTTATCACATCAATTACAAATTTGACGAAGCCGTTAGGGTTCTTTTGCCATTAACCGAAGTACTTGCCGACAGCAAGAAAAAAGAAGAAAAAAAAATGTTGGCAAACGCCAAACTCATTATTAGGCAATGTGTAAACGCAAAAGAAATTACAAAAACACCAAACGAATTAGACGTTACTAATATGGGAAGCCCGGTAAATACGAATGAGTTGGAATCAACGCCCGCAATTTCTTCCGATGAATCTATGATGATTTTTACCTATCAGGGCAGAAAAAGCGTAGGAGGCAAAATGGACGATGCTTTACAATATGACCCAAACGGTGTTTACACAACCGATATTTACATGAGCCTGCGCCTAAACGATTCGGTTTGGGGAGTTCCCGTACCAATTAAGACTTTAAACACAAAAGCAAACGATGCCGCCATTGCCCTTTCGCCAAACGGGCGCACACTTTTTACGTTTATGAGTAACAACGAAAATTCGGGCGATATTTATGTAAGCTATTTTAACGGCAAAGAATTTTCTAAAGCAACGCCGCTCAATTCAAATATTAATTCTCAAAGCTGGGAAGGTTCTTGTTCTATTTCGGCTGACGGAAAACTCTTATACTTTTCAAGCGAACGCCCCGGCGGCTTTGGCGGCAGAGATATTTGGGTAAGTGAGTTGGTAAAAGGTGATTGGGGCGCAGCAAAAAATCTTGGCGAAACAATTAATACACCTTACGATGACGATGCGCCTTTTATTCACCCTGACGGCGTTACCTTATTTTTCAGTTCAAAAGGTCATAACAGCATAGGCGGTTACGATATTATGTTTACTACCAAACAACCTGACGGAACTTGGAGTGAACCTACAAATATGGGCGTGCCTGTAAACACCACCGAAGACGACCGTTATTACGTTATCAACTCAAAAGGCAGCAGAGGTTATTTCAGCAGCAGCCGTGCCGGAAAAGGCAGTTTTGGTTCGCAGGACATTTACAGCGTAAATCCGGGTATATTCGGCGACCCGTTAATCATCTCATTACACAAAGGTATTGTTTACGGAAACGGAACTCCCGTAGAAGCAAAAATTGAAATAACAAATCTTTTAACCAATGAAAGTTTATACGAGTTTTATTCAAACAACAATTCGGGAAAATATCTTGTTACGCTAAAACCCGGAGCAAAATATCGTGTAAAAATTTCATCTGAGGGTTACGAACCTTATGAAGCTGATGTTGATTTGCAAACCCTCACCGAGTTCAGCGAACGAAAAAAAGATGTTCATTTGTTCAGTAAAGAATTTGCAGCAGCTAATCCCGAAACCGTAAAACAAAAACAGGAGGAAATGGCAAAAGCCGATGAAGAGTTTTTAGAAGAAAGCCGCAAATTAACAGAAAGTCGCAGGTTGCAAGCTGAAAGGCAGAAAGAGGAAGTAAGTCAAAAGTCAGACGTTATAAGTCAAAAGTCGGCAGATGTTAGTCAGCAGACAGAAAGGGCAAAAAACTCTGAACCTCAAACAAAGCCACAAGAAACAAAAGAAGAAGAAAGCCACAAGTCGGAAGTTGGCAGTAAACAGAGTAAAACAGCAAAAGAAGAAACAAGTGAGAAGTTACAAGTCGTAAATCAAAATACAAAAACACAAAACAGTTCTGAACCTAAAACAACACAACAAAAAACAACAACAGAAGATGAAAATCGTCAGTCTGAAAACATAAATCAGCAATCTGAAACACCGGAAGAAGAAACAAGTGGGAAGTCGCAAGTCGCAAGTCAGAAATCGGCAAATGTTAATCAGCAGAATGAAACAGAAAAAAACTCTGAACCCGAAACAAAACAACAAGAAACAGGTAAAAAAGTTACAATTCCTTGCAGTGGTAACGTGCCTGATTTTTCAAACATAAAAGGCAAATCTTTAAACGAACCTGAAGTATATAAAGAGTTAATGAAAATTGCAGGGAATTTTTGCGGTGAGGGTATTGTGTTTAAAGTACAAATTGGTGCATACCGCAATCCTGAAAACTTTAAATACATCAACTTAAAAAATTTGGGCGAAGTGGAAACCATTGCGGGCGATGACGGCATTACACGTTTTACTCAAAAACAGTTTAATGTAGTGAAAGATGCCGAAAAACATCGCCAAAAAGCCATTGCAAAAGGTCAAAAAGATGCGTGGATTGTAGTGTTTGTGAATGGACAACGTTACACGCTGGAAGATTTCATTATGGCTGATTTTTTAAGCAAGCCCGTAAATTAATTTAAAGACTTCCCGTTCTTCCGCCGTCCACAGGCAGGTTAATTCCGTTGATATAAGCCGCAGCAGGCGAAACCAAAAAAGCTACGGCATTGGCAATTTCAGAGGCTTCGGCAAAACGCCCCAATGGAATTTCGTGAAGCATTTCTTTTTTTATTTCATCGTTGCCGACTTGCGTTTTGCTTGCTTTAGTTTCTATAATGCTTGATAAACGTTGCGTAGCCGTAGCTCCGGGCAACACGTTATTTACCGTAATGCCGAATTTTCCCAACTCGTTTGCCATAGTTTTTGCCCAGTTGCCCACGGCTGCCCGAATGGTATTGCTCACACCCAAATTAGGCAAAGGTGCTTTTACCGACGTGGAAATAATATTTACAATGCGCCCGTAGCCGCTGTTTTTCATGCCCTCCATGCAGGCTTGCGCTAAAATATGGTTGCAAATTAAATGCTGATTAAACGCCGAAAGAAATTCTTCGGGCTTGGCGTTAATAATTGCGCCGCTTGCCGGACCGCCTGTGTTATTCACCAAAATATTTACAACTCCTGTACGCTGAATAAAATTTTCAATCAGTTCTTTCAGTTGATTTGGCTTACTGAAATCGGCACACAAATACGAGTGTAGTTGCGAACCGTTGTTTGGCAACTCGCTTTTTACCTGTTTTAAACTTTGCTCGTTACGCGCTACCAGCGTTACGTTTGCGCCAAGCGTTGCCAATTCCATTGCTGTGGCTTTGCCAATACCTTGTGTGCTGCCGCAAACAACTGCCCGTTTATTTTTCAGGTCTAAATTCATGGTTTATTTTTTCTTGCCTTTAGGGTTTGCGCGCTGTTGTTGAATTTGCTGTTGTTGTTTTGCCATTTCTGCCAAACGTTTTTGGAAACCCGAAACTTTCACGGGCTTTTTCATGTTGTCTTCTAATTTTGCACGAATTTTTTTATCGCTTACTATTAATTTGATAATATAGTTTTGCAGGAAGTTAAACACGTTTGCCAAAAAGTAATACCAGCTTAAACCCGCCGCATATCTGTTCATCACGGCAAGGAAAATAACAGGCATAAAATACATCATAAACTTCATGCCGGGCATTTGCTGATTGTTTTGCGGCATCATGTTGCTGTTCATGTAAGTATAAATGAGCGTACTCACAAACATTAAAAGCGCAAACATACTCACATGGTCGCCGTAAGCCCAACTGATAAAAGGTACTTCGCCAAATGTCCATACACTGTCGTAGGTACTTAAATCATCAGCCCACAAAAATCCTTGTTGGCGCAATTCAATAGCAGCAGGCACAAAGTTAAAGAGCGCAATCAAAATCGGGAATTGTAACAACAAGGGTATGCAACCCGACAAAGGGTTTACGCCCGCTTTGCGATACAACGCCATTTGCTCCTGTTGTTTTTTCATCGGGTCGGCGTTTTTGCCGAATTTTTCGTTGAGCGCGTCGGTTTCGGGTTTCAGCACACGCATTTTTGCGCCGCTCATGTAGGTTTTGTAAGCAATTGGCAACAGAATAATTTTTACAATTAAGGTGAGAATTAAAATCACAATGCCCATGTTTAAATTTCCCAACGAGTTAAACAATGGAATTACCAACCATTTGTTGATGTAGCTGAAAATACTCCAGCCCATGGGAATAATTTTTTCCAAATCGTAATCGTATTGTTTGAGCGTGTTGTAATGATTGGGTCCGAAATAAAAATTAAATGCAAAATTTTCGTTTGGCGTGTGATTGTACGGAATACTCAAACGCGCCGAAACTCTTTTTACAAACTCGTCGGAGTTGGGTAATTGCGTAAGCGTAACTTGGCTTCCGCTTTTCGGAAACACTTTATCGGCAATAATGGTAGCATTAAAAAATTGCTGTTTAAAACACACCCATTTCACATCGGCTTCGTTAATTTCCTTTGCTTCGTCGGCAGTCGGATTAATGTAATCGGGGCTGTTAATGTCTTGCTTAAAATAAACCGTTGCCACCTCGCGCTCTTTTGCAATGTGCTGCTCTTGGCTTGGATAAAGCATTCCCCAATTCAATTCCACTTCTTCTTCGTTTTGATTAAGAATGTTTTCCATGCCCGCAAAGCGAATGTTTGACTTTACCATGTAGTCATTTGGTTTCAAAGAATAGGTGTATTCAATATAACTGCCGGGCTTTGCAGTTTCCAAACGCAAGGTAATTTCGTTGGCGTTTTGCTTTACAACTTTAAAATAAAATTCGTCGGTTGAAAAATTATCGGCGTTGTAGGCGTGTAACTGCAAGGCAAAACGGCGCGTAGTGTCTTTGTCAAACAACACCAAATTTTCGGTTTTGCCCGAACGGTGATAGTTTTTCAACTCCACTTTTTCAATCACCCCGCCTTTGTTGGAAATAGTTGCTTTTACATTTTCGTTTTCAATCACAAACGTTTCTTCCTGTCCGTTTACCGAAACCGAAAAATCTTTGTACTTATTTTCTAAAACTGTTTCTTTTACAGAATCAGAAACAACAACCGCTTGTTTCAGCGTGTCATATTTTGCCTGCTCCGCCGCAATTAACGCCATTTCTCTGGCGGCGGCTTCTCTTTCAACCAAATCAATAGAATCTTTTATTCTTTTGCTGTTGGCTATTTGTTCTTTTGTAGGTCCGCTCAGGTATAACCAAACTCCCAAAATCAAGGCTATCAAGCCTAATCCGATTAACGATTTTTTATCCACTTAATTAAATTTTAAAAGGCGCAAATTTAGCATTTTCGGGTGTATTCAAAGATTAAAAAATTTATTATTGTGCTGAAGTTGTCTAAAGTCCCTCTGTCATTTCGAGTAGCCCGAAGAATGAGGGCGTATTCTTTGTCATTTCGAGTAGCCGACGACAGGAGGCGTATCGAGAAATGATTTTGCGACTTCAGTTCTCGATATGGTTTGCAAAGAGGCAGCAAACCTACTCGAACTGACAATTTTATTGGACTTTAGACAACTTCGCAAAAAAAATTCCCGCGAGTATAAAAACCCGCGGGAATGTTTGCGTTTAAATGTTATTTTAAGATACTTAGCTTAACACATTAACTTCTTCCAACATTTCATCATAAAATTCGTTGAAAGCGTCCATGTATTCCAACTCATTTTTATAAGTTAAAAACGGCTTACCCGATTTTTTAATGAATTTTTCAACGTCGGCATTTATTTTTTCCGAACCCTGAATAATGCCGTCTGCAAACTCAATAGATTGTTTCAGCATATTGCAATAGTTGGCTTCTTCGGCAATGTGTTTCACATCTTTTTTATTGAAGCCGTCAAAACACAGCTTGTCAATAAATTTTTTGTTCAGGTTTTTAGAAAACGCATCATCATATAGCGACATCACAATTTTTGCTTCGGCAAACATCGGGTCTTCCTGATAATATTTTTTAATGTACAATGGCACTAACGATGTAAACCAACCGTGGCAATGGATAATGTCAGGTTGCCAGCCGAGTTTTTTTACCGTTTCGGCTACACCGCGTGCAAAAAACATGGCGCGTTCATCATTATCGTCAAAGGCTTTTCCGCTTGTTTTGTCGGCTAACGTGCCTTTGCGGGCAAAGTATTCTTCGTTGTCAATAAAATAAACCTGCATACGCGCCGTGGGAATACTCGCCACTTTAATAATCAGGGGGTGGTCAACATCGTTAATCACCAAATTCATTCCCGAAAGGCGAATTACCTCGTGCAACTGATGACGGCGTTCGTTGATATTGCCGTATCGCGGCATAAATGTTCTGATTTCTTTACCGCGTTCCTGAATACCCTGCGGCAATTTTCTGGCAATTTTGCCAACGTGTGTTTCGTCTAAATACGGTGTAATGTCTTGAGAAACGAAAAGGACTTTTGCTTTCTTCATACTAATAATAACTCCTTTTTAAATTTTTAAGTCATACAAAAGTAATAAAATTTTCTTCAATTTTCAAAGTAAAATGTAGTTTTACACCCTCATTTTATGCTAATTTTCACGCAAATAGCAGATATACGGCGGTTTATAGCCCAACAAAAAGACCAAAATAAAAGCATAGGCTTTGTGCCGACTATGGGCGCTCTGCACAAAGGACATATATCTTTAACCGAAACTTCAAAAAAAAACTGCAACATTACTGTTTGCAGCATTTTTGTAAACCCCACGCAGTTTAACGACAAAAAAGATTTGGAACGTTACCCGCGCACACCCGAAAAAGATACCGAATTATTGGAAAAAAACGGCTGCGATGTGTTGTTTTTGCCCTCAGTACATGAAATGTACCCCAATGGAACAGAAAAAGAACTGTTTGATTTCGGCAATTTGGATAAAATTTTGGAGGGGCATTTTCGTGCAGGGCATTTTAGCGGTGTGGCGCAGGTTGTAAAACGTTTGTTTGAAATTGTAACGCCCGACAAAGCCTTTTTTGGCAGCAAAGATTATCAGCAGGTAATGATTGTGAAAGCATTGGTAAAACAAATGCACGCGCCGATTGAAATTGTTGCCTGCCCCATTCTGCGCGAAACGGACGGTTTGGCTATGAGTTCGCGCAATGTTTTGTTGAGCGAAGAAGAACGAAAAATATCTTCTGTTATTCCAAAACTGATGCAAGAAGCCAAAACAATTATTTTACAAAAAGGCATTGAAGCGGGAAAAACATTTATTGAAAACGAAACTTCAAAACAGCCTTTAATGAAATTAGATTATTTTGAAGTGTGCCATGCCGACACTTTGCAAATCATTTCAAACCTTAACGAAAGCAAAAACCGCATTGCGCTTATTGCTTGTTTTGTAGGAAGAATAAGATTGATTGATAATTTGAGTTTGTAACAAACCCTATTATTTTTCTAACGGGAACTTGACTTTATCTTTTCCACTTCTATCCAACTCTCAAATGGGTGCGCCATATAACAAACAGGAATCGTATCATAGCGAGAACATTCTTTTATTTTCGTAAACGTTCCCTTTACCTCTGCCCCTACTGATACTCCTTTAAGGAATTCAAAATTACAAACCTTATAATCTTTTCCGTCCCAATTCAAATACGTTCCTGTGCAATCTCTTACAACTGTTATAGTTTTGTTTCTTTTTTTGTTGCAGGCAGAAAAGGTTGCGGCAACAATCAGTAAAGCGAAAATTATTTTTTTCATATTGTTTAGTTTTTAATGCCTTTCAAAAATAGGCAAAAAAACAAACAAAGTTTAAGCAAGCTGCAATCAATTAATATATTTGTCATCTCATTAAATTGTCGTTATGAATTTCAATTACAAAAAACTTATTCCGCACGCTGTTGCCATTGCGGTGTTTGCCATTCTCACTTTAATTTATTTTAAACCTTTGTTAAGCGGCAAAGAATTGCGCCAACACGATATTGCCATGCACAAAGGCATGAGCAAAGAAATATTTGATTACCGCGCCAAACACCACGCCGAGCCGCTTTGGACAAACTCCATGTTTGGCGGAATGCCGGCGTATCAGGTTTCCACCTTGTATTCGGGAAACTGGTTGGGCGCGTTGGATAAATTGTTCAAACTCTTTTTGCCTCACCCCGGCGGTTATTTGTTTTTGTACTGTTTGGGATTTTTTATTTTGCTCTTGTGCTTGGAAGTTAATCCTTGGCTCGCGCTCGTGGGCGGCTTGGCTTACGGTTTGAGTTCGTATTTTCTCATCATCATTCCTGCGGGACACAACTCAAAAGCCAATGCCTTGGGCTATTTGCCTGCTTTACTCGGCGGAATTATTTTGTTATTCCGACAACGGTATTGGCTTGGCTTGGCGGTAACTGCCCTGTTTACGGCAATGGAATTAAACGCCAATCACGTTCAAATTGCATACTACGGCTATTTTATCGTTGGTTTTTTAATTGTCGGGTATTTCATCATTGCGCTGAAAGAAAAAGCATTAAAAACGTTTACAAAAGCATTTTTGTTTTTTCTGCTCGCCTGTTTCATCGGTGTTCTTCCAAACGCAGGAAATTTATTAACCACCAACGAATACGGAAAATTAAGCAATCGCGGAAAAGCCGAACTGACAATTAATGCAGACATGACAAGCAACAAAAACGTAGTGTCGGGCGGTTTGGACAAAGATTACGCAACAAGTTGGAGTTACGGCATCGGCGAAACATTTTCGTTTTTAATTCCAAATTACAAAGGAGGCGGAAACGCGGCAATCGGGAGTATAAAACCCGATGCACTAAAAAAAGTAAATCCTGAATTTCGCGAAATGGTGAGCAACAGCGATGCGTATTTTGGCGACCAGCCCGGTACTTCAGGTCCTGTTTACATGGGTGCAATTATTATTTTACTGGCGTTAATCGGCTTGTTTGTAATTAAAAACCCGATTAAATGGGCGTTGTTGGCGGTTACCTTGCTTGCCGTTGCTTTGGGTTGGGGGCATAATTTTATGAGCCTGACTTCTTTTTTTATGGATTATGTGCCGGGTTACAACAAATTCCGCGCCGTGAGCATGATTATGATTATTCCTGAAATTACCTTGCCTTTATTGGCAATTTTGGGTGTAAGCGAATTGCTGAACTTTAAATCGTGGGAAGAAAAAATTCATGTGCGCTTGATTAAAAAAAGCGTTCCCTTAAAAAAACTGATTGTCATCATCACTTCTGTTGTGGGCGGGTTTTGTTTGTTGTGTTACCTCGCGCCCGAAGTGTTTAATACCTTTCAATCTCAGGGCGAAGAACACGAAATGATTGCGCGTTACAAAGATTCGGGTTATCCCGAAGAACAAATAAAAAACTATGTTTTGCAACTGATGCCGCAAATTGAAGTGGCACGCATTGCCATTTTTAAATCTGATGCGGCACGCTCGCTCATTTTTATTGTATTGGGATTTTTTGCTCTGTGGCTTTACTTCACCAACAAAATCAAAAAAGAAGTGTTGTTTGCTTCGCTCGGCATTTTTATTGTGATTGACCTTTACACCATTGACCAACGTTACCTAAATAATAAATCCTTTATCAGCAAAGCAGAAAACCAACAGTACATTGCAGGCAAAACGGCGGCTGATGAGGAAATTTTGCAAGATACCGACCCAAATTACCGTGTGTTGAATTTAACCGTGAGTTCATTTAACGATGCTTCTACTTCGTATTATCATAAATCCGTTGGGGGCTATCACGGCGCAAAATTGAGAAGATACGATGATTTGATTCAGTTTTGTTTACGCTCCGAAATAAATATGCTGTACAGAGGTTTATCTAAAACATCAAACAACGACAGCGCACTCGCCAATTTATTTTCCAATTTAAACGTGCTGAATATGCTCAACACACGCTATTTTATTTTGCCTATGGGCGAAGACGGAAATATGGCAGTTCCTCTGAAAAATACGGTGGCTAACGGACATGTGTGGTTTGTAAAAGATTTGAAATTTGTAAACTCACCCGACAGCGAAATTGTGAGTTTGAAACGCATTGACACAAAAACGCAGGCAATCGTTAATGAAAAATTTAAAGAACAAACCATTAAAGAAAATTACAAAGGCGAAGGCTCAATCAAATTACTTTCTTACGAGCCGAACAATTTGGTGTATGAAAGCGAAACTTCAGCAGAAGAATTTGCGGTATTTTCTGAAATTTATTACGCTCACGGTTGGAACGCGTACATTGACGGCGAGTTAAAACCTCACGCGCAAGTAAACTATGTGTTGCGCGGTTTAAACATTCCAGCCGGCAAACACAAAATTGAATTTAAGTTTGAACCGAAAACCTATCACACAGGCAATACGATTGCTTTAATTGGCTCGGTTTTGTTGCTGCTTACAGTGGGAATTGGAATATTCTTAAACCGAAGGAACAACGTTATTGTTAGTTAATAGTGGAACAAATTGTCTGAAACGGGAATAAAAATCTGACATAAAGACTTTATTTTTGGCTTGGAACAAAAATTGAAATCAGTCAAATAACAATTTAAAATTAAAATAATATGGCAGTAGAAATCACAGACTCAAACTTTGAAGAGTTAGTATTAAAAAGCGACAAACCCGTGTTGGTGGACTTTTGGGCAGAATGGTGCGGTCCTTGTCGCATGGTTGGTCCCGTTGTAGAAGAATTGGCAAAAGAATACGAAGGCAAAGCCCTTGTAGGAAAAGTAAACGTGGACTTGAACTCCAACATCAGCGCGAACTACGGCATTCGCAACATTCCCACTTTACTCTATTTCAAAAACGGGCAAGTAGTGGACAAACAAGTGGGCGTTGTGCCAAAATCTGCTTTGGCGGCGAAGTTAGACGCGCAGATTTAATGTTCTTGTACGAGAAGAAAAATAAAAAATCCCGCGAGGTAAAACTTGGCGGGTTTTTTTGTTTTATATTTGTTTCTCATTTTTTATGAGCCAAACAATCACCATAAAAGACAAACAGTTCAAACTTTTTATTTCAGGACATGAAATTTCTGCTGCCGTAAAAAACACGGCTGCCGAAATAAACAAAAGTTTAAAAAACGATTTGCCTTTGTTTTTGGTGGTACTAAACGGTGCTTTCATGTTTGCTTCCGATTTACTGAAAGAAATTACAATTCCCTGCGAAATTTCATTTATTAAAGTGGCGAGTTATCACGGCACATCAAGCAGTGGCAGTATTACAGAATTAATTGGATTGACGGAAGATGTAACAAACCGCACCGTTGTAATTGTAGAAGATATTGTGGACACAGGCACTACCATTCAAAAATTAACAGACATTTTAAAGCACAAAAACGCAAAGCAAATAAAAATTGCCACCGCCTTGATGAAACCCGACACTTATAAAAAAGAATGTAAAATTGATTACATTGGCATCAAAATAAAGAACGAATTTGTTGTTGGCTATGGCTTGGACTACAACGGACTTGGCAGAAATCTCAAAGAAATTTACATATCAGCTTAACATTAAAAATAAAAAAAACCACAAAATGGAAAAAATGCTCAACATCGTTTTATTCGGACCTCCGGGTGCAGGCAAGGGAACGCAATCCGAAAATTTGATTAACAAGTACAACCTTGTGCATTTAAGCACAGGCGATATTTTACGCTCCGAAATTGCCCGCGGAACAGAGCTTGGCAAACAAGCCAAAGCCGTTATGGACAGAGGCGAACTCGTTGGCGACAACATCGTCATTGGCATGATTGAAAGTAAATTGGACGAAAATCCATATACCAAAGGGTTTATTTTTGACGGCTTTCCGCGCACCGCCGCACAAGCTGTGGCTTTAGACGATTTGCTGCAAAAAAAAGGAACGGGAATAAGCGGCATGCTGGCTTTAGAAGTGGATAACGAAGAACTCGTGAAACGCCTTTTGCTGCGCGGGAAAGACAGCGGGCGCGCCGACGACCAAAACGAAGACATTATTCGTAACCGAATTAAAGAATACAACAACAAAACCCTGCCTCTGAAAAATTATTACAGCGAGCAGGGCAAATTTCACAGCATTAAAGGTATTGGCAGCATTGACGAAATTTTTAAATCCCTGATTGACCGCATTACCTTTATTAAAGCCGAAAACGATTTAACGCAATTAGAAAGCGATATTGAACATTTGGACATGACCATAAAAGATTTTGATGTAGCCGACGACATTGCGCCCGAACTGCTTTTGGAAATTGATGCCATTAAGCGCGTGGAAGCCGAAGAGGAAGAAGAAGCGCGTGTGTTAAGAAGACAGCAAAAGAAAAAAGCCGCGAAAAAAGTTAAAAGTTTAAAGTCTAAAGTTAAAAGTGTTGCGAAGAAAAAAGTGGTTAAGAAAGCAAGCAAAAAGATTGTAAAAAAATCAGCAAAGAAACCCGTTAAGAAAGTTGTAAAGAAAAAATCTTCACCTAAAAAAGTTGTAAAAAAATCGGCTAAAAAAATGGTGAAGAAAGTAGTGAAGAAAGCAATAAAGAAAAAAGTTACTCCTAAAAAAGCTGCGAAAAAAAAGAAAAGATAATTTAAGAACTAAGAAGTGAGATTTAAGATTTGAATAAACTTAGCAAATCTTAAATCTTAAAATCATAAATCTACCTTCAAAAAAATTGGACACAAACTTTGTTGATTACGTTAAAATCTGTTGCCGCACCGGAAAAGGCGGCGCAGGTTCTATGCACTTTCACCGCGATAAATTTACCGCCCTCGGTGGACCCGACGGCGGAAACGGCGGGCGCGGCGGAAACGTTGTTTTGCGCGGCAACAAACAATTGTGGACACTCATTCACCTCAAATACCGCAAACACATTATTGCCGCAGACGGCGAAAGCGGCTCAAGTGCCAACAGTTCAGGCAAGCAAGGCAAAGACGAAATTTTGGAAGTGCCGCTCGGCACAATAGCCCGCGATGCAGAAACAGGCGAACAGGAATGTGAAATTACCGAAGACGGACAAGAAGTTATTTTAGTGGCAGGCGGGCGCGGCGGTTTGGGAAATGCTAATTTTAAAAGCAGTACGCTGCAAAGTCCGCGCTTTGCGCAACCCGGCGAAGCAGGAAAAATGGAATGGAAAATTTTGGAGTTGAAAGTGCTGGCTGATGTTGGTTTGGTTGGTTTCCCCAATGCAGGAAAATCAACTTTGCTTTCGGTGGTGAGCGCGGCAAAACCCGAAATTGCCAATTATCCTTTTACTACGCTTGTACCCAATTTGGGCATTGTAAAATACCATGATTATAAAAGTTTTGTCATGGCAGATATTCCGGGCATTATTGAAGGCGCACACGAAGGCAAAGGTTTGGGTTTACGGTTTTTGAAACACATTGAGCGCAACTCTACCCTGCTCTTTTTGGTAAGTTGCGATAGCCCTGACATTGTAGAGGAATATAAAATTTTGCTGAACGAACTGAAAAAATTTAATCCCGATTTGTTGGATAAAAAAAGGATTTTGGGAATAAGCAAAGCCGATTTGTTAGATGAGGAACTGGAATCCGAAATGCGCAAAGACTTGAACAAACGCCTGAAAGGAAAAAACAAAGTACCGTATATTTTCTTTTCATCAGCCACACAAAAAAATATTCAGCAATTAAAAGATATGCTGTGGCAACAGTTGAATGAATGATGTTATTTACCTGCGTTTTTTGTTATTGTTAAAAGAAGGGCAAGTATCGCAACGGTTTTTTTTAAGAAAACAACTTTCCATACCGCCAAGCAAAAGTGCAAATACCGAAAAAATCAAAAAACAACGTTTCATCATAGCTGCAAAAATACACGAATATTTTACTACTTTTAGCTTCGTTATTATGAATTACTCTTCCTTAATTCTCTCTTCTTTTTCAAATCTCAAATTTTTATCTCTTTGAAACTGTTTTTTCACATAGGCAGATATTTTATGCTCATGTTTCGGGTGTTTAAGCGTCCGCAAAATTATCGGGTATATCTTAGGCAAATAATTTTTGAAATTGACAGCATTGGTATTACATCGTTGCCCATTGTTGCAATCATTTCTGTTTTTATGGGCGGCATCATCACCATTCAGGCGGCGTATGCGGTTGACAGTCCTTTAGTACCTTTATATACCGTAGGTTTCACCACCCGCGAAAGTATGATTTTGGAATTCAGCTCCACCATTTTATGTTTAATTTTGGCAGGAAAAGTTGGGTCTAACATCGCTTCCGAAATTGGTGCTATGCGCATATCCGAACAAATTGATGCTTTGGAAATCATGGGTATTAATTCGGCAAGTTATCTCATCTTCCCTAAAATTGCAGGAGCAATTATTATTTTTCCCTGTTTGGTTATACTAAGTATGTTTCTTGGTTTGGTAGGCGGCTTTATTATGGGGGTTTCGTCGGGAGCTTGCACCGCTTACGAATATGTGTTCGGTATTCAGGCGTTTTTTATGCCGTGGAAAGTGGGTTTTTCCATAGCCAAATGTATCACCTTTGCTTTTCTCATCACTTCGGTTTCTTCTTACTATGGTTATTACACTTCGGGCGGTGCGCTGGAAGTGGGGCGCAGCAGCACCAATGCCGTAGTTTACAGCAGCATTTTAATTTTATTGTTCAGTTTAATTTACACCAACTTATTTATTGGGCATTGATAGCAATTAAAAACATAAACAAATCGTTTGGAGAGCGGCAAGTGGTAAAAAACGTATCGTTTGAATTTACGCAGGGCAAAACCAATTTAATTATTGGCGAAAGCGGTTGCGGAAAAACAACTATCCTGAAAATGATGGTGGGTTTGCATGAGGTGGACAGTGGCGAAATATTATATGATGGACAAAATTTTCCTGCGCTAAATTCTGACGGAAAACAAGAAATCAGAAAAAAAATAGGTATGCTCTTTCAGGGCGGTGCTTTGTTTGATTCTCAAACGTTGGAAGAAAATGTGCGTTTTCCCTTGGATATGTTTACCGACTGGAGTTTTGAAAAAAAAATGGAGCGCGTTGAGTTTTGTTTACAGCGCGTAAAGTTAGAGGGAAAAAACAAACTTTATCCTGCCGAATTAAGCGGAGGCATGAAAAAACGTGCGGCGTTGGCACGCGCCATTGCCAACAATCCCAACTATTTGTTTTGTGATGAGCCTAACTCGGGACTTGACCCGAAAACATCCATTGTTATTGACGATTTAATTAAAGACATTACTTACGAATTTAACATTACCACCATTATTGTAACACACGACATGAACAGCGTTATTGAAATTGGCGATAACATTATGTTTGTGCACAAAGGCGAAAACCGGTGGACGGGCGACAAAAATCAAGTGTTGAAAAGCGACAATAAAGAACTCACCGATTTTGTGTTTGCCAGCGAGTTTATGAAAACCGTGTTTTTGGATAGGCACAAAAAATAAAAGCCGCTCTTACGAACGGCTTTTTATAATATCCCTTTTTAAAATTGCCACAAATCGTGTTCCCACCTGAAAATATCGCCTTTTATACGGTCTGATTCTAAAAGAGCATCTATGCCTTTGGTGTACATTTCAATGCTTCTGTTATACACATTGGTTTCTTTAGTTGTAGCGCTGGCAAACAGTCTTTTCCAAAATATATCGTCAAAGGTTCTGCGCTCTGCATCATTCTTGGTGTTAAACACCTCATTTCTTGCAAACACAGGACGGCACTGAGGAAAATAAATCCAAAACATAGGTGACTCCCCTAGGTCTTCCTTGCCTTCATAAGGAGCATTAAACCCTATGCCCAAAATTCTAACCTCTAAAGTTGATTTTTGTTTATCAAAAAACCAATCTTCTTTAATGCTGACAGAAGTTAATCGCCCTCCGAATGCTTCCCCTGTAGTGTCAGGGCAAACAGGTGAAGCTATAATTGTTCCGTACTCAAAAGGATTACCTTCTTCATCTATATCTATATCACCGTCTGCTCTTTTACAAATGCCACATTGAGATTTAATTTCAGGAGGACAATACAGAAAAATATTTGTATCCAACGCTTTCACTATCTTAGCCATAACGGAGGCCTTATCAAGAATAGTATTAAACTCGTCATTTTCAAAAGCGGTAATTTTACCCTCGTTAATTCCTTTTAAAACCATTTGAACCAATGAGGTTCTACCAACAACAAATTCTTTAGGAAAATAAAGCGGTTGATTTAATTTCTCGCGCATATCCAATCTGCGCCACACGCGTTTTTCCCAAGTTACATCGCCCTGACGCAAATGTGTGTATGGAATGTAACGCTTGTTGATGGCATTTTCTTTATCATACACACCGTCTCTAAATTCATTTTCGCCACTTCCACTTTGCGCTGACAAACTATTTGCAGCACAAACAAGCAGCATAAACACAAAAACACGACCAAACACTTTCATATTACTTATTTTTTAATTAACATTTATAAATTATTATCGGGCAACTTTTATACCATGTGTAACTGTTGTTATTTTTCCGTCTGGACCTCTCACATCTAAGTCAACATAAATTTTTGACCCTACATCAGCTTTCTGGAGCAGTTGAACTGCAGCTGAACTCAAAGCACTTCCTGTACCCTCAACCACTTTAATACTTCCAGCCTTAGCCGTAATTGCGTATTTTGTTACCACATAATTAGCTTTAAAATCAAAGCCCGAAGCCCCCGCAGCAATAGAACTCACAAGTCCCAATTCGGCTTTTTTCATCTCAAGAGGCGAAAATATGCCGTTAATTCTTGGTTCGGGTTTCGGTAAAGGCTTTATCTTAAAAACTTTAACCCCTGCACTTGTCATTTTACCAGCGTCTTTTACCATAGCGGTAATTGAACAAGTACCCGGACTTGTAAACGTTAAACTGTATTGTCCTGCCGATTTTCCAGGTATAACTTTTACACCACCACCTGTAGGAACAATGGAAACGTCCTGAGGCGACCTGCCAGCTACACCAACGCTAATAGGGTTTTCCACACCTACATAAAATACATTCATTTGGTCGGCAGAAATAGATAAGGCAGACGGTGCTACTTTATACTCGCCTTGGAAAGGATAATACTCAAACGTGCCGTCAGGTTTTTTAAATTTAATTACCCCACTGTATTTTTGGTCGCCTAAAGCACTTGTACCAATTTCGTATTGTCCGCGCCCATTCTCTACTTTTATTGAGTTTCCTTTTGCTCCTTTCACAGCCGCGGCAGAATCAACACCCACCAACACTTCCATATCACCCTCCGGTAATTTATCGAAACTTGCCCCGAGAAAAACTTCGGAGGTGTATTTACTGCCCTGAGAAATATAAGCCGAAGGTGCGATTATCATGGCACTTAAACGGTCGGGCTTAATAGATAATTTACCGCTTGCCGAACTAAACACGTTTAAAATTTCAGACTCCACAGCTTTAATATTTGCCTGAATGGTATTCATGTTTACAAACACAGCTCCCATAGGCAAATGGTCTGTTAATTCCTCTTCCCAAGTAAGTTCGCGTTTATCTTCAATAACCCCACTAGCTACCGGTTTTAAAACATCTAATTTACTCTTTAAACCGTTATAGTCATCAGCCAACAAATGCAAGCCGTCTGTTTTTTGCATTTTATCCAATTGTGCCACTAATTTGGTATGCAGGGCTTCTAATTTTGTTTTTAATTCATAAGCCGTCAAAGGTCCTTTGTTAGGATTATGCTTGTTTGTTCCTATTAAAACCTGCATCGGAACATCATAATTATCAATCACATCATACCAAGGTTTTCCCATGTATTTTAAATGAATGGTATCTCCCAAAACTTTTCCGTTTTTTTCGTCCCATTTTATACATTTCCCCATAAAATTACCTTTCACCTCATCAACGTATTTAAACATTTCGTTCAAATCTTTTTGGGCTGTCATAGCCTCAGCGTAGTAAGGGGCAGCCTTAGGATTACCGTCAATAGTTGATTTGAAAGCATCGGCAATGAGTTTGTTGCTTCGTGTTAAATTTTCTTTGGTTTTTTCCAAATTATCGTTTACCGACACAAAACCCTTGAGAATTGCTTTAGATACGTTAAGAGCGAGCATGGCAGTGAGTACCAAGTACATCAAGCCAATCATCTTCTGCCTGGGGGTTTCTTTTCCGCCTGCCATTTTTTAAAGTCCGTTAGTGTTTATTAATTAAATAATTCAAAAATGAAGTTTAGTTACCAAAAATTACTGTGGTCTTACATTCATAGCACTTAACATATTGCCGTAAATAGTATTTAAAGCCGTTAAGTTAGAAGATAAGGTTGACATTTCTTGACGGTACTTTTTAGTATCATCAACCGAGTCGTGCAAGTTTTTCATTAACTCACCCAAACCATCATAAAATTTGTTGGTAGCTTCCAGGTGTTGTTGGCTGCCTTGCAATTGCAATTCGTAAGTAGCATTTAAAGCAGAGAGGTTTTTAGAAACTTTGTTGATAGATTCGCCAATGGCATAGCTGGCATCGTTGTTAGCTGCCAAATCTTCCATAGAAGCGGCTGCTCTGCCATAAGTATCAGCCAATTGCGATACATTTTTAGACGCTGTTTTTACATTATCAACGTATTCGTTAGTAGCTTCGGCAGCGTTGGTAATGTCAGAAATTTTATTTGCGCTGTCGCCCAAATTTCTCATGCCCGAACTTAAACTTTCAATTAATTCAGGTCCTATTTTGGCATCAGCCAGCAAATTATCCAATTGTGCCGTGATAGGCAGATTGGTAAGGTCTTCATCATCATCTTGCGCAGCATGAGCATGGTCGTGTCCCATACCTGCCAGTTCAGGATAGGCTAAAGTCCAGTCAACTTCTTCGTGCGGTATATCCAAACCAAAAGCGACAAAGAGGACGGTTTCCGTAATCAAACCTACGGGAAGCATAATCTCGGCACCCGGATAGTGCATAATTTTAAATAAGGCTCCAAGGATAACGATTGCCGCACCAAAACATGAACCGATATGCATAATTTTGGCTTTGCCTCTTACTTTAGGTAATTTACTCATAGCTGTTTTGAATTAATTGTGTTTGTTATAATTTAATTGTTTGTTTATTTTTTATTTGTTAGTTTTTATTTCGTTTACAGGTTATCGTATTTAGAACGTCCTAAATAAGTCATTACGTTTCTAAAACCTAAATAACATTTTGCAGTATCCTGATATTCGTAAGTGCGGGTGCTTGTTTGCAAGTAATAGCCTACATCTTTCCAACTACCACCGCGTATTACTTTACGTTTCAATACATTGGGGTCATATTGTTGAGCCTCGTAAACATAGTCGGCATTCAGGTCATGTGCAAAATCGTAAGCCGATTCGTCAAAGGCATTGCTTGTCCACTCCGATACGTTTCCTGCCATACAATACAAACCGTAATCGTTAGGGTTGTATGAATACACATACAGAGAATGGAAACCACCGTCGTCAATATAAGAGCCACGAATTGGTTTAAAGTTACCCAAGAAACAGCCTTTAGCATTTCTGATATAAGGTCCGCCCCAAGGATATGGAGAATTTTGTAATCCGCCACGGGCAGCATATTCCCACTCGCTTTCAGTTGGCAAGCGGAAATCGTTTACAATAGACTGACCTGTGCCGATAAGATAATTATTCAACAAATTAGAACGCCAAATAGTAAATGCACGCGCTTGTTTCCATGATATGCCTACAACAGGATAATCGTCATAAGCAGGATGCCAAAAATACATATTGGTCATCGGTTCGTTAAATGAATAGGTGAAATCATGCACCCAAGCCAAGGTGTCAGGATAAACATTAATAATGTCTTTTACAACAAACACGGCACGGTCAGTTCCTCTGATTTCTCTCGGCATTTGAATACCGCCTATTACCACAGTTTGAGTAGATACATCATACGCACCTATACTGTTTTTATCCACATCGCTTGAACCACCGCTTTTTGTACCTGCTATGCTTGTTTTGTCGCCTGTTGTACCTGCTTGCCCTTTATTATCATTAAGCGTTACGCCATTAATATATTCGGCTTGCTTATACGGGTGCGTTTGGTCTAAAAAGTCAAGAGATTTATTTGGCTTAAAGCGATTGGATTTAGCAGCCGCCAAACGAATATCCACCCTGTAATATTCAAAATTTAATTTACGGGTATCAATTTCTTTGCGGTTATAAAAACGCTCGCCCTCAGGTAAATACATAGGCTGTAAAATACCGCGAATGTCTTCATCGTCAGTATCCCATTTTACTTCTTTTTCCCAGTTTATATAGTTTTCCTGCAAATATTTGTCATCATCGCCTTTGTACACGGGCCACAGTTCCAAAAATTCATCTTTGGGAATACCGTATTCTTCTTCCTGACCGTTATTTACCAATAACTTTCTGGCAATGGAATCACGCACCCAGTAAATAAACTGGCGGTATTCATTATTGGAAATTTCAGAGTCATCTATATAAAATGCCTGAACCGAAACCATTTTTGATTTGGTGGTGTGAGCCATAGGGGCTTCTTCGTCATCAGGTCCCATGTGATAACTTCCCATAGGAATAAACAAAGTTCCAAAAGGGTCGGGCTGATACCACTTCTCGCGGTCTAAAACACCAACCAACTCACCTGTTCGTTGATTACACCCTACAACGAGTGCAACAAAAGAAGCTAATATCAAAAGTTTTTTCATATTACTTTATTTTTTCTTTATAACCACGTTTCTAACAAACGTTACTTTTTCTTTCGGGGCGAAAGTTATTAACAATTTTTGTTAGTTTGAAGTGATTGGAACGAAATTTTTCAAAAAAGGTTACAAATATACATTTTTTTAATCCAAAAAGCGGTCTGTGCCGTGTGTTGTTGGTTTAACAATTTTAGGAGTATAGCACACGCCTAACATAATTTCGTGTGTACCGCTGCTGTGTCTTCCCATTTGTGACAAAGTGATGTCATAAGAATACCCTACTTTTCCCACATAAGTATTGCCCGGTCCAAAAGGCAATTGTACTCCCATTAAAATTGCTGCTGCGTCCTCGTGGCGATAAGTGCCACCTGCCCAAAATTTATCAAAGAACATAAACGTGCCGTTTACATCTATAGAGGTGGAAGAAATATCCGATTTATATAATACGTTTGGCGTAAATTTAACCCAAGGTGTTAATTTGAACGTGTAACCTGCCATAGCATAATAATGGCGTGTTAATTTAAAGGTCATATCTCCCTTTTTAATACCCTGTGCAGGTAAGTGCGTAGATGATAAGCCTATATAAAACTCACCCGGAATTTGGTAAAATGCACCAAAGCCTATGTCGTAGGTTGTTTTAGTTAAGCCGTCAGCGGAAAGTGCTACATCTTGCTTCAAACTCGGGTCTTCAGGAGTTATCCAAGTGTCATTAAGGCTTTTTTGTAAAATACCCAAATCAAGCCCCAAACCCAATTTGCCTTTTCCTATTTTTACATTATAAGAACCTGCTGCACGCATAAAGGTGGTACTTATAGGACCGATTTTATCGTTCATAATATTTAAACCAACTCCCAAAGGCAAACCTTTTAGGGGCATATCTGCCGCTAAGGCTATTGACTGAGGTGCGCCCGCAAAACCAACCCATTGCTGGCGAAACTGAGCAACCCCACAAACAGCACCCGAAGTACCTGCGTAACCGGGATTGTAAATTAACTTGTTGTACATGAATTGCGTAAACTGAGGGTCTTGCTGTGCCACCACAACCCCAGTAAAACCAGTTAATGCAACGGCAACCGTAATAAAAAGTTTTTTCATACTCTGTTATAAGATATAGTTAGTACAAGCACGTTCTTTAATTTATATTCTCCGTACTTGGGCTGCTAAAGTAGTTAAAGATTTTTAAAAAACAAACATATCTCATACATTTTTTGTGTGGTGTTTATTCAAAAGCTTAGTAATGTGCTTTTTTCAATGGAAATTGAATGAATATAATTTTGCATTTAAAAATAATGGCGTATATTCGCAGCCCGAAATTATTTTTAAAATTCTACATTACAATGAAAAAAGAAATACATCCTGAGAATTACAGATTATGTGTGTTTAAAGACATGAGCAACGGCTACTCTTTTTTAACCCGCTCTTGCGCCGAAACAAAAGAAACAGCCAAATGGGAAGAAGACGGCAATGAATATCCTTTGGTAAAATTGGATATTTCCATGACTTCGCACCCTTTTTATACAGGCAAACAAGTATTGGTGGATACGGCAGGTCGCGTGGACAAATTCCGCAGCCGCTACCAAAAGAAAAAATAAATTTTTTCAAACCATTATAAAAAAGTCCGCTTTATATTACATAAAGCGGACTTTTTTATTTTCAATTAGCTGTTTTTCTTATTGCTTAATAAATTTAAAGCACTGTTGTTTTTTATCCGTAGCCACTTTAATAACGTACAATCCGACAGGCAAATTTTCCACATCAACACCATGCGTGCTGTTTAATGCTTCTGTTTGCAGGGTTTTCAGGAGCTTTCCGTCTGTGGTGTAAATTTCAATGTTATAGGTGTCGGGCTTTTGAAACAGTAAAAACAATTTATCCGAAACAGGGTTGGGATAAAGTTCTAAACCACTAATGTCTTTGTGTTTTTCAATGCCTGTTCCAATGGGTGGTTCAACAGGCGTAAAACTTCGCACACTATCACGGTATCTCACGGTGGTGGGCAAAAAATTATTTCCGATGACATTTCCTGTAACTTCCAAAAAGGGAATTTTACTTGTTTTAGTCAGCCACTGATAGCTGCGCTGATAATTAGGAATACCGATAGGCGGCAACTGAAAAGGAAGTCCCGAAATATTTATGATGACCGTATCGCGGGAGTATTGTGTAGTAATCAAGCGCAAACATTCTTGCGTACCAAAAGGCGTAGTAATTGTTCCCCAACCGTCCACATCCGTAATGCGATAGCCTTTTTTTGAATATGAAATCGGTATCATGCTGTTGCTTATGGTTGAAAATTGAAACGTGCTGCTGTCGTGCTGCGGATATGTCATCGGAAATTTATACAACTCATCTCTGTCGCTGTAATAACTTGGCACGGCAACGCCTGTAAATGTTATGCCCACCCCCTCCACCACATAAGCGGCAGGCGCGGTTTGTTTTCTGTAAAAATTATAATAATTCGTCAGTTGCATAATCAGCAAATCTATGGTATCGGCAATTTTTTCTCCGTAAGCACCCGAACTTAAAAAATAAAAAGCATAAGGTGTTTGGTTGGCGTTTTTATATTGGCGCACACTCTGACTTGTAAACTGTAAATGGCTGAAATCCCAATGAAAATTTGCTCCTGTTTGGGTGTAATTGCCAATGGACTGAATGCTTGTATTGCTGTAACGAAGCGTATCGCCACCCACAGGCATATTAATGTTGCCAAGCTGAATGGGTTGCTGCGCCGACATAGAACAGGTAAAAAATAAAAAGGCTAAGAAAAAATAAATGGTTTTCATGACTAAATTTGTTTGCCGAAAGATACTGAATTTAAAAATCAAACGTTATAAATAAAATTCTAAATCCTAATATCTAAATCCTAAACTCTAATGTCTAAATTCTAAATTTCGGTAAACAGAAAAATTGAAATTCACAGTAACATATTTTTTCGTTGTGTTGTTTGCCTTTCAAGTGCGGGCGCAAACTATTTCTTTAAACATTATTTCAGGCGAAGGAAAAAATGAAGTGAAGAAAATGAATTACAAGAGAAAATTTTCTTCAAAAGACGAGGCGCAAAAAGAAATTGAAAACATTGTGCGTACCCTGCAATCCAAAGGGTATTTGCTGGCTTCGGCTGACACACTATTTTCGGACAGCAGTTCGGTAAGTGCAATTATTTCCGAAAACAACCTTTATAAAACAGCTTATTTAAAATTGGGCAATCTTAATCCTACACTTGCCTCAAAACTTGGTATCAGCGAAAAATTATATTTCAACAAGCCGTTTAAGTACAACGATGTGGCAAAAAGTTTTGAAAAAATAATCCGCTATTATGAAAACAACGGCTATCCTTTTGCTTCGGTGCGTATTGACAGCGTTACAATTGGCGAAAATGAACTAAGCGGCACATTGGACGTTCAGAAAAACAAATTTTTTAAAATTGATTCTATTATTGTTATGGGAACGGCAAAAGTCAGTCGCGGATTTCTGAACCGTTATTTATCCATAAAAGAAAATATGCCGTACAACGAAGAGGCTCTGAAAAATATTTCGCAAAAAATAAAACAACTGCCTTTTGTCAGCGAAAAGCAAACACAACTTGTGCGCCTTACCAACCGCACCAACCGATTGATTTTATTTTTGGATAAAAAAAATGCTTCGCAGTTTGACGGGATTATCGGGTTTCTGCCTGATGCCAACAGAAAAAAAACAATTATTACAGGCGATGTGAAACTGAAATTAGTAAACGGTATTTTTCGCAACGGCGAAACGTTTGATTTGGAGTGGCGGCAACTGCAACCGCAAACGCCTGATTTTAACAGTCGCGTAATTTATCCTTACATTGCAGGAACACCGATTGGTGTGGATTATGCCCTGAAAATTTTTAAAAAAGATACTTCGTTTATTGACATAAACAACAATTTTGGTTTGCAATATTATTTCAGCGGACTAAACAACGTGAAAGTTTTTTACAAGCAACGCAACAGCAATTTAATTTCTACAAGCGGTTTGGAATACGCCACTACCCTACCCGATTTTGCCGACATTACAACACAATCTTATGGGCTTGGACTGACTTTTGAAAAACTGAATTACCGTTTTAATCCGCATAAAGGCATTTCTTTAAGCATGAACGGACAAACAGGAACACGCAGCATCAATAAAAACCCGAAAATAAATTCGGACGTTTATAAAACCGTATTGCTGCGCTCCACTCAATTTCAGTTTGACTGCAACATGGCAGCTTACATTCCGCTTTACAGAAACAATGTGCTGAAACTTTCGGTGCAAGCGGCTTCGGTGTTTGGAAATACTTTATTCAGAAATGAATTATTGCGTATTGGGGGATTAAAAACCTTGCGCGGTTTTGACGAAGAAAGTATTTACACTTCCACATACATTATTCCAACGATTGAATACCGATTTTTGTTTGCACAAAACTCAAACATTTTTTTGTTTACCGAAGGGGCGTTTTATGAAAACAACAGTAACAAGCCTTACATAAAAGACACGCCAATCAGTTTTGGTGCAGGTGTGAATTTTGACACCAAAGCAGGAATACTTTCTCTTACTTACGCTTTGGGAAATCAGTTTAACAGCGGCTTTGACTTACGAAACGGAAAAATACATTTTGGCTTGACGGCTTTATTTTGAGCTTACTTATCTCTTTTCTTCAACCACTCTACCACCGCAGGTGCAAGTTCTTTTTGAGATTTTCCGCCTACGAAAACGCCGATGTGCCCGCCTTTAAAACTGTATAATTCTTTATCTGTGCTGCCAACATAATCGTTTAAGGGAATAGTTGCAGCGGGTGGTACTAAATGGTCTTCGGTGGCGTAAATATTAAGAAGCGGTGCGGTAAGGTTTTTTAAATTCACTTTTTTGCTGCCAACTTCCAATTCGCCTTTTACGAGTTTGTTTTGCTGATACAGGTCTTTCATAAACTGACGGAAACACTCGCCTGCCTGGTTTGGGCTTTCGCTAATCCATTTTTCCATGCGCAAAAAGTTGAGCAATTTATCTTTATCGTCTAACGAATTGGTAAGTGCCTGTTGTTTTTGCACTTTCATCATGGGTTTGAGCATATCAAAACCCTGATTTAAAAATTCGCCCGGAATAAGCCCATGATTGCCCTCCACGAGTTTGTCAAAATCCATGTCTTTGCTCCAACGAAACAACAAACCGTCGTTGGTACTGAAATCAACAGGGGTAACGTGTGTAACCAAATTTTTTATTTTGTTGGGATAAAGCGATGAATAAATGACGCTTAACGTGCCGCCTTGGCAAATGCTGAGAATATTTATTTTTTCTGCACGGTGTTTTTTGCGAATAAAATCCACGCAATTATTTATGTAACCGTTCACATAATCGTCCATGCTCAAATAACGGTCTGATTGCGTTGGGAAACCCCAGTCAATTAAATAAATGTCCAAACCCGCGCCGAGCAAATTTTTAATGTAACTGCGGTCTGGTTGCAAATCCAGCATTTTGTAAGTGTTTACCAAAGCATAAACAATCAGCACGGGAGTTTTTAATGCCGCTTTTTCTTCGCGGTTGTAATGATACAAGGTGAGTTTGTCTTCGGAATATACAGCAGTTTTGGGCGTGGCGGCAATGTCCACTTCGGTAATTTGATTAAGCGTTTGCGCACTTTTCAGCAGTTTAGAACTGATGCCGTTGAACTCTTCAATTAATTTATTTTCCATATTGCAAAGGATTTGGGCTAAAAGTAAAATAAAAAAGGTCGCCCGCCAAACACATAAACGAAACGACCTTTTATTCTTATAGCTATGAGAACTAAACTATAAATTATTTTGCTTTTTTACCTGCTTTTTTTTCTTCTTCAAACAATTCAGCACCGCCCATTGTAACTTTAGACTGCAACTCTTTTACCTGCTTTTTTAAATCGTGAATGGTTTTTTGCAAATCTTCCACTTCGCTTTTAAATACTACGGGATAACCTGCAAAGAAATGCTCAAATTGTTTTTCAAAATGTTTTTTTACATCCATGCTCAAATTCAAGGCTTCGCCTTTTACTTTGCTGAACTCTTCGCTGGCAAATAATTCGGTAAACAACTGCTCGTTTATTTTTACCCATTCGCCGTACAATTCTTGTGCAGTTGGTATTTGCGCAGGAATTTCGCCGGTGTTGTATTTTTCGGCGTATTGTTTTGCAATGGTTTCAATGCTTGCTTTTGTGGTGGTTTGCAAAAACGCCTGCAATTCGGCTTGTTTCACGCTAAGGTCAGCCACTCTGTCCATTAACGAAATTAAGGCTTCGGCATTTTCTTTGTCTTTGCCTGCACTCACTACATTCATCAACGGTTCAAATGTTTTACCGAATACGTTTTGAATTTGCTCCTGGAATTTTTTCAAATTTTCGGTGGCAGCATTATTAAATAATTGCGGAAAGTTTTTGTCTAAACTTTGCATTTGTGCAAAATATTCTTTGCCCAAATTGTTTTGGTTGGCAAAAAAGTTTTGCAGTTGCTGAATGCCTTTATCGTAAAATTCTTTTACCGAACTTTCGTTATACAAATTGCCAAACATTTGTTTTGAAAGATTGGCGTAGCTTTCGGCGGTAAACAAATTTTTAAATGTTTCGGCGTTAAACGTTCCTTTTTGCATCATGTTTACCATGGGCTGAAAAAACTCCTGCATTTTAGCGTAAGTTTGGTTGCCCTGAAAGAAGTTTGCAAACACATCTTTATTAAACGAACCGCTCATGTTTTTGCTCATGCTGTCGTAAGATGTATTTAAAGTGTTTAACCAAGTATTGTAAATATTGGTAAACGCTGTGTTGCTTTGCCCGAAAGAACTCATGTAATCTTGCGCCGGTTTACCGAAATTGGCAATGCTGCTTTGTATGCTTTGATTAAAATCAGCCATTTGCTTGGCGTAAGCCGCTTGCTGATTAAACCAGTTTTTAAAAAATTCTTGAGGATTGTTTGCATTTTGCGCACCAAACAGGTTGGCAGAATTTTGCTGAACATTGTTGAGGAGGTTCATTTGTTTGTCAAAATATTCTTTGTACAAACTTTGTCCTTCGCTTACAATGTTTCCGCTTGTAAAAGCCGTTTGCATTTTTTTTGCAGACTCTAACCAATTATTTACAAATTGAGTTTGGTTTTCAATTAAAGTATCAATTACAGGATTTTTCATGATATATATTATTTATTTGTTACGTTATTGCTAATCAAATCTTTGTTTACAAACAACTGAAATTCAGTTTTTTACAAGTGTTTTTTGAATTATGCTGCAAATGTATGCCTTTTTCTTTCAATGTTCCAAATTTGTGAGGCTATAAAATTGTTAATAATAAAGAAAATTTACTTTTACAGCCTTGAATACGAGCATTCATAAACATACACAACTTGTAAAAAGCGAAGCCGCCCGTTTGGGCTTTGATTTTTGCGGCATTTCAAAAGCTCAATTTTTGGAGGAAGAAGCTCCGCGTTTGGAAAAATGGCTCAAGCAAAACAAGCATGGTGAAATGAAATACATGGAAAATTATTTTGACAAACGCCTTGACCCGCGCCTGTTGGTGGAAAACGCGAAGTCGGTAGTTTCTTTATTATACAATTATTATCCCTCACAAACGCAACGTGAAGACGCGCCAAAAATCAGTAAATATGCTTACGGCACAGATTATCACGAAGTCATCAAAAACAAGCTGCACGAATTTTTATTTTCCTTAAAAGAGAAAATCGGGGACATCAATGGTCGAGCTTTTGTGGACAGCGCACCTGTTATGGACAAAGCATGGGCAAAAAAAAGCGGCTTGGGCTGGGTGGGGAAAAACACCAACCTCATCACCAAACAGCAAGGCTCTTTCTTTTTTATTGCCGAACTGATTATTGATTTGGAATTGGAAACCGATGGCGCAATTAAAGATTATTGCGGCACCTGCACGCGCTGCCTTGATGCCTGCCCCACGCAAGCCATTGTTGAACCTTACGTTGTGGACGGAAGTAAATGTATCAGTTACTTGACGATTGAATTAAAAGAAGCTATCCCGAACGAGTTTAAAAACAAAATGGACAACTGGGCTTTTGGCTGCGATGTGTGTCAGGACGTTTGCCCCTGGAACTCTTTCAGCAAAACACACAACGAACCTTTATTTAATAACACACACGGGCTTTTAAATTTTTCGGAAGCAGAATGGAACGAAATAACCGAAGAAACATTTAATATCATTTTTAAACACTCTGCCGTAAAACGCACGAAGTATAAGGGGTTGAAGAGAAATTTGAGGTTTATTAAAGGAAATTCTGATTTCTGATTTGTTACGAGCGCGGGAAAATAAAATCATTAAATTTGTATAATTCCTAAATTCCAAAAGAAAGATGACCAAGACAGCCATAAAACGAGAATTGCATAAAGCCATTGATATTGTTGAAAGCGAACAACTATTAAAAGCCGTGCATACTATTTTGAGTTCCGAAATAAAACATAAAAACGAAGTGCTGAAACCTTTTACTTTAGAGGAGTTTTATGCCCGAAACGCGCAGTCTCAAAAAGAAATTAAACAAGGTAAATTAATTGAGCATAAAACCGTGAAAAACATTTCAGAAAAGATATTGGGAAAGATTTGATACATTTGAAAAATGGAAACAATTAAATATATCACAGACGTAAAAGGCAATCATAGTGGTTTGCTTATTGACTTTGATGTAGCAAAAAAGTCTTTAAAGAAAAAAGATGACCTTGTGGCATTGTTGGAAGACATTGAAGATATTGTTGCAATAGAGTTGAGCAAAAACGAAAAATCTGTTTCTTATGAAGAAGCCAGAAAACAAATCTTCGGCAAAGCAAAGTGAGCAACGGTACAAAGTTGTAATCAAAGAAAGGGCTTTAAAACAGCTTTCAAAAATTCCTAAAAAATTTGCGGAAAAGATTGATGCGTTAATCCGTTCGCTTGCAGAAAATCCGCGCCCGTCGGGTTGCAAAAAATTACAAGGTTACGCAAATGCTTATCGCGTTCGTTATTCTGATTATCGGATTGTTTACACCATAGAAGATAATAAATTGATTGTGGACGTTATTCAAATTGGCGACAGAAAAGATGTTTACGATAGTTTTTAGCAAACAATTAGTCAAAATCAAATCATTGTCACCTTTCCCAAGGTTTACGGTGGTCTAAACCGTCCTTACTGTTTTTTGGAAGTTTGCGGTTTTCTTTGAGTTTTAATATGAGAAGCAGAGGGTAGAAACACATAATAAAACTTATGACTATGATAAGGACAAACAGCCCCAATATTGAAAAAAATTTATGTGTAATTTCTTTCTCATTCAAAGGCATTAAAACCATGTCTTTGAAACCTTGTTTTATATATTTATATATTGGATTTAATGACGGTAAAAAAGAAAATACAAGCCCGATAAGTAAGTATATTCCAATTATGTAATAGGTGTTCATATTGTGTTTTGTTTTAAGTAGAAAAAATTATTGAATAACGTATTTTAATAAATTCGGGTCCAAACACTCAAAATTATACCATGTCCTACCACCCTCAACTATTAGTCCGCCTGAACTTTCTTTAAAATCGGGAAACTCGTTTTTAACTTTTTTCTTAAGTTCTTCATTGGAAAGATTAGGGAATAAGCACTCAAAATCTTTATATGTTTCAGGCGGTTTCCTTATAGGCTCTGTCCAAAATCCAAATATTTTTTTGGGAGGAGTTTGGGTTGGTTCACTTAATTGAAATTGTATAATTCCGAATTTATTTCCCTGACTGATGTTATAAATAATAATTGGAACTTCGTAATATTTTCCATCTTTTTCAACATAATCAATACCATAATAAGTAGAATCAATATAAGCATAGTTACTAACGTCATAGTTTGTTTGTTTGCCAGCATATAAAACGCATTCTTTTTTTATTTTCTTAAACTCTCGTGCAAATTCTTTACTAAACTTAGTGTCATCACGAGCTATAATAATATTTTCCTTGTGTACAGTTGCCGCAGCATGCGACCAGTTGTATGAACCCGTTAATGTTGTTGTAAAGTCAATAACACAAAATTTATTATGCATTAAACCGACATCATTTTTATATAAATAAAGATTTCCTCCCGCTTTCCTAAAAGTGTCAAATTGCACTTTTCTTTTTTCAAATCTATCATCATCGTTTATTATGAGTTCTATACGTATTCCAGATTCGATTTTTTGAATTAGCTTCTCAATAATTGGATAATCTGTTATCCATGCGACAGACGCATAAATAAAAAATTCAGCGGAGTCTAATTCTTTTAATACAATCTCTCTAATGTTTTCAAAATGAGTTTCCATACTTTTAAAGCCCGAATATAGCAAACTAAATTTAATACTCGTATATATACGAGCGAATATTTTTTAGGCAAAACCAAACTTGGTTGTTGTAAAATACAATGAGCAAGTTGGATTTAGAACCAATAGAACAGTATGTTATAGATACTGTGAGAAAAATGAGAATTGAAAAAGGTATCTCTCAAAAAGAGTTGGCTTTTGATTTAGATTTATCCATTGGTTTTATTGGCGATGTTGAAAGCCACAAATCAAATGCTAAATACAATTTGAAACACATTAATAAACTTGCTCAAATTTTCAACTGTTCACCAAAAGATTTTTTACCCAAAAATGCAATCGTAGAAAAACGCAAAAAATAAACACAACTTCCTCCTTTCAACTTTAAACTCTCAGCTTTCCACTTCTCAACATTTCCTTATATTTGCGCTCCTCAAAAAAAACAGACAGAGAACAGAGATGAAGCACATTCGCAACTTTTGTATTATTGCCCATATTGACCACGGCAAAAGCACCTTAGCAGACCGCTTGCTTGAATTTACCAACACCGTAAGCAAACGCGATATGCAAAACCAAGTGCTTGACGACATGGACTTGGAAAAAGAACGCGGCATTACCATTAAGAGCCACGCCATTCAAATGGACTTTGTTTACAAAGGCGAAAAATATGTGTTGAATTTAATTGACACGCCCGGTCATGTGGATTTCAGTTACGAAGTGTCGCGCTCCATTGCCGCCTGCGAAGGCGCGTTATTGATTGTGGACGCAGCGCAAGGCATACAAGCGCAAACCATTTCCAATTTGTATTTGGCTTTGGAACATGATTTGGAAATTATTCCCATTCTTAACAAAATAGATTTGCCGAGCGCAGAACCCGAAGTGGTGAAAGACCAAATTGTGGATTTGCTCGGTTGCAAACGCGAAGATATTATTGCCGCATCGGGCAAAACAGGCTTGGGTGTAAACGATATTTTAGCAGCGATTATAGAACGTATTCCTTCGCCAAAAGGCGACCCGAACGCACCCTTGCAAGCATTAATTTTTGATTCGGTATTTAATTCGTTCAGAGGAATTATTGCCTATTTCCGCATTTACAACGGCACAATCAAGAAAGGTGAAAAGGTAAAATTCGTGAATACAGGCATGGAATACAATGCCGACGAAATTGGCGTGTTGCGCTTAAAGCAAGAGCCGCGTGATGTAGTAAACACAGGCGATGTAGGCTATATCATTTCAGGCATTAAAGAAGCCAGCGAAGTAAAAGTGGGCGATACCATTACCGCTTCTGCAAACCCCGGAGAAGCCATTAAAGGCTTTGAAGATGTGAAACCTATGGTGTTTGCGGGCATTTATCCTGTGGATACCGAAGATTTTGAAGAACTGCGTTACAGCATGGAAAAATTGCGCTTGAACGATGCTTCTTTAACTTGGGAGCCTGAAAGTTCTGCCGCGCTTGGCTTTGGCTTCCGTTGCGGATTTTTGGGAATGTTGCACATGGAAATTGTGCAAGAACGTTTGGAACGTGAGTTTAACATGACGGTAATTACCACCGTTCCCAACGTATCGTATTTGGCGCACAAAACAGACGGAGAAATTGTGGTGGTAAATAATCCGACTGATTTGCCCGACCCTGCACGCATTGATTTTATTGAAGAACCTTACATCAAAGCCAACGTTATTACCAAGTCAGAATTTATCGGAGCTGTGATGAGCTTGTGCATTGAAAAACGCGGACAAATCGTCAATCAAAATTATTTAACGGCAGACCGCGTGGAATTGGTGTTTGAAATGCCTTTGGGCGAGGTGGTGTTTGATTTCTTTGACCGTTTAAAATCCATTTCAAAAGGGTATGCTTCCTTTGATTATCACCCAATCGGCATGAAGCAATCGGATTTGGCGAAATTGGATATTTTGTTGAACGGCGAGCAAGTTGATGCTTTGTCCGCACTCATTCACCGCAGCAACGCTTACAATTTCGGAAAGAAGATTTGCGAAAAACTGAAAGAACTTATTCCGCGCCAGCAATTTGAAATTCCTATTCAAGCAGCAATCGGCGCAAAAATTATAGCCCGCGAAACCATTCGCGCCATGCGCAAAGACGTAACCGCAAAATGTTACGGCGGCGACATTTCGCGTAAACGCAAATTGTTGGAAAAACAAAAAGAAGGAAAAAAACGTATGAAGCAAGTGGGCAGCGTTGAAATTCCGCAAAGCGCGTTTATGGCGGTGCTGAAATTGAATGATTAAAAGAAAAATCTAATTTCTAAATCCTAAATTCTAATTTTTAAATTCTATATATTTAATCCTTAAACAAACATTTATGAGCAAAAAAATTTTAGCCAACGACGGCATTGACAGCGCAGGAAAAGCCATGCTTGAAAAAGCAGGGTTCACCGTGATTACCGAAAAAGTAGCGCAGGAAAATCTTGCCAAAGAAATAAACGAAAAAAATTACTCGGCTCTCACCGTGCGCAGCGCAACTAAAGTTCGCAAAGATGTGATTGATGCTTGCCCCAATTTAAAAGTAATTGCACGCGGCGGTGTGGGCATGGATAATATTGATGTGGAATATGCCAAATCAAAAAATATTATGGTGATTAACACGCCGGCAGCTTCAAGCAATTCAGTGGCGGAATTGGTGTTTGCGCATTTGTTTAATGCCGTGCGTTTTTTGTACGAAAGCAACCGCCAAATACCCGTAAACGGAAATACAAAATTTGACGAACTAAAAAAGAAATACGCCAAAGGCATTGAACTAAACGGTAAAACCATTGGTATTATTGGTTTTGGGCGCATCGGGCAATACGTTGCAAAAATTGCATTGGGTTGCGGTATGAAAGTGTTGGCGTTTGACCCCTTTGTGAAAGAAGCAGATGTAACCTTAACTATTCATGGCGCAAATGATGTAAGCGTAAAAATAAAAACCACAAGTTTAGAAGAATTGATTTCAAATTCCGACATGATAACCTTGCACGTTCCGAGCGGAAAAGTAATTACCGCCAAAGAAATTGAGCAAATGAAAAATGGCGTAATATTGGTAAACGCCGCGCGCGGTGGTGTGATTGACGAAAACGATTTGATTGCAGGATTAAATTCAGGGAAAATTGCACACGCCTGTTTAGATGTTTTTGAAAACGAACCGACACCAAATGAAGCAATTTTGAAACACCCGAAAATTTCTTTAACGCCGCACATTGGTGCAGCCACCAACGAAGCGCAAGAACGCATCGGCATTGAGTTGGCAGAAAAATTAATTGAAGCACTGAAAAGTTAGATTTAAGATTTTTTGAAGTAAGATTTTGTCATGCTGAGGAACGAAGAATCTCTATTGCTCAAAATGCCAAAATCAGAAATTATAAATTAATAAATATGGCTAACATTTTGCCGTTTAAAGCAATTCGTCCTACGAGCGACAAAGTTCATCTTGTCGCTTCAAGAAGTGTGGACGGTTACAATAAATCCGAATTAAAAGATAAATTGGCGGGAAATCCCTTTTCGTTTTTGCACGTCATTAATCCCGACTTTGCCGATGGCGTGAGAACACGCGCAGGGTCTAAAGAACGTTTGCAGAAAGTAAAAAAACAGTTTCGCAATTTTTTAAACCAAAAAGTTTTTTTGCGCGATGATGAAGCCTGTTATTATTTGTACCGCCAAATAAAAAGCGGAACTACTTATGTTGGTATTATCGGTTGTATCAGCATTGACGATTACATTAACGGCGTGATTAAAATTCACGAGCAAACCTTAACTGAGCGCGAAGAAAAACTGAAAGATTATTTGGAAGTGTGTGAGTTTAATGCCGAGCCTGTTTTGTTTTGTTATCCTGACGATAAAGAAATTGAGCAAGTTTGTACGAATGTAATGAACTATCGCCCCGATTACGATTTTACCACCACCGACAAAGTGCAGCATACCTTGTGGGTAATTAACAAAACCAAATCCATTGAAACCATTGCCCAACGCTTTGCACAAATGCCTGCCATTTATATTGCAGACGGACATCACCGTTCAGCTTCCTCCACTCTGCTTGGCAACGTGAAACGAAAAGAGAAAAAAAATTTCAACGGACAAGAAGCGTTTAATTTTTATTTGGGCGTTTTCTTTTCTGAAAGTCAGTTGAAAATATACGATTACAACCGTGTGGTAACAGACATGAACGGTTTGAGCGTTGAAGATTTGTTGCAAAAGTTGAAATCAGCATTTGAAGTAAAAGAAATTTCGGCAAGCATTTTTAAACCAACAAAACAACATGAATTTAGTATGTACGTTGCGGGACAATGGTATTCGCTCACTGCAAAAGAAAACACGTTTGACAGTAAAAATCCTGTCGGGAGTTTAGATGCTTTTATTTTAACCGAACATATTTTATCGCCCATTTTTAATATCCACGATTTAAAAACGGATAAACGTGTTGGTTTTATTCCCGGCATTAAAGGTGCAGAAGCCTTAAAGAAAGCGGTGGACGATAAAAAAGCGGAAATTGCCTTTGGTTTATATCCTGTAACCATGCAGCATTTAAAATGGATTGCCGACACCAACAACATTATGCCGCCAAAATCAACTTGGGTTGAGCCGAAAATGAGAAGTGGATTAGTGATTTATAGTTTTGAAGAAGACAGAGCGCATCACTAAAAAATACGAGTTTGCTCCAACACCTTTACGTTTAGTGCATCGCCTTTAACACTTATATTCTTCGGCAACAAACTCTGCAATTCTATGTGTCTATGTGGTTTAAATGTTTTTAATCTTACTTTTACGCCATGATAAAACTCCTGCTTGTAAGTGCCACGCCGTTTGAAATTGAGCCTTGCACGGCGTTTCTCAAAAATTTTAAAACAGAAAACGTATCTGTAAAAATTTGCATTACAGGCGTGGGCATGGTAAACACGGCATTTGAATTGGGAAAACTTCACCACGAAAAATTTGATTTGGTAATTAACGCGGGCATTGCGGGAAGTTTTAATAAACACAACATTGGCGATGTTGTGCAGGTGAACGAAGATTGCTTTAGTGAAATGGGCGCGGAAGACGGAGGAAAATTTTTAAGCATTGACGAATTGGGTTTTGCTGCGCAATGTGTGAAGTTAAATTCCGTTTTTGAAAATGATTTTACCAAACAAATTAAAACGGCAAAAGGCATTACGGTAAACACCGTTCACGGCAACGAGCAAAGCATAGCAAGTGCTGTAAAAAAACACAATCCCGATATTGAAACTATGGAAAGCGCGGCGTTTATTCATGCGGCAAATGCCAATAACTGGAAAGCCTTGCAACTGCGTGCTGTCAGCAACCAAGTGGAAAAACGTAACAAAGGAAATTGGAACATTCCCTTGGCGATAAAAAATTTGAATGAAACACTAATTGAACTTTTAAAAGATATATGCCGCTAATGAACGAATAAATATTTTGTCATTTCGAGCGAAGTCGAGAAATGAACATTACAGAAACACGTCTCGACTTCGCTCGACGTGACACATTCACTATTACTCGACGTAACAACATTCACTATTATTCGTGAAATTCGTGGCAAAAACAACATGAACACAAAATTAACTTTAGGCTATTCGCCTTGCCCCAACGATTGCTTTATTTTTGATGCCTTGGTTCACAAAAAAATTGACACCGAAGGTTTGGATTTTGAAGTGCAATTGGAAGATGTGGAAACCCTGAATCAAAAGGCTGTGCGCGGCGAATTGGACATTACCAAATTAAGTTTCCATGCTTACGGTTATGTGTTGCAGAATTATATTTTGTTGCGTTCGGGCAGTGCCTTGGGCTTTAACTGCGGACCGCTTTTAGTTGAAAATGGAAATTTTAATGTTGAAAGAGTGGAGGAGATGAAAGTGGCAATCCCCGGTAAAATGACAACCGCAAATTTTTTGTTATCGCTGGCTTTCCCCAATTTGAAAAACAAAGCAGAATATCTTTTTTCAGACATTGAAGATGCCGTGTTGCGCGGCGAAGTGGACGCGGGATTAATCATTCACGAAAACCGTTTTACATACCAAGCCAAAGGGTTAAAAAAAGTTATGGATTTGGGCGAATACTGGGACAGCTTAATTCACGCGCCAATTCCCTTGGGCGGCATTGTGATAAAACGGAATTTTGATAAGGATTTACAGCAAAAAGTAAACCGCCTCATTAGAAAAAGTGTGCAGTTTGCTTTTCAAAACCCTGAAAGTGCCATGCCTTATGTGCGCCAACACGCGCAAGCCATGAGCGAAGAAGTGATGAAACAACACATTGCCCTGTATGTAAACGATTTTTCGGTGGAACTTGGCAAAACAGGAAGTGAAGCCATAAACCTCATGTTTAACAAAGCCAAAGAATTGAATTTGTTTGATGCTGACGAAAAGGAATTGATGATAATTTAAAACCCGATGAGGCGGTGCGTTGCGTTAAGCATCAACAAAAATATAATGGTAATCACAAGCATTCCCAGTCGCGGAATAATTTTCAGTTTTATATGAATGTCCTCCACCGTATCTTGCGAAATATTGCTGTTGCCCACACCAACTCTGCGTGCCAGTAAATTTTCAATAAAAAAATGAAACAGCGTAAGCACCAAGCCAAGTCCGCCTGCAATCATTATTGACCAACCCCAAGTGCCGCGCTGTGTTAAAAGCCCGAGGTCAAAACCTATAAAATTGTAAAGCAAAAAACCTCCTGTTATGGCTGTTGTTGCTGCTAACACCGATGCCAAACGGAATATTTTTGGAAAAATGGTGTTTAAAAAATCCTTTCGTGCAGCACCCTGATATTTTGATAATGCAGGAATTAGCACAAAATTTATCACTACAACTTCGCCGAACCACGCCGAGCCGCAAGCAACGTGCAGCCAACGAATAAACGTAAAAACCTCTGATGTCATGGCGCAAAGTTAAACTTCTTTCTTGTATTTTTTTACGGAGAATAAATTTGGCATCTGTTACCCAAACAGGTAATTTTGCGCTGTGAGTAAAAACAGCATCAGAAATACGGCGGTTTACAGGAACTTTTTTTGGAAACCAAATTTTATTTTTTTGTCATTCATTTTCCTTTCATGCTTTTTCACCTTTTGTTCTGCACCGCAACAACCCGAAAAAGAAAATCAAACTTCAACCCCTGACACAAACAAACGCCTTGCAAAAAATTATTTAAGCGATTGCAAAAAATTGTTTCTCGCAGCAAGAAAATCAGACAGTATTTTATTGTCGCAAACCGCAATTAACGAAACCTCTGCCAAGCAAGCCATTAAAGACTTTACCGACTTTGCTTACTATTGCCACAGCGACAGCCTCGCGCCCATGTTTTTAATTAAAACGGCACAGGTGGCAAAAAGCATTAACAACCTTCCGCAGGCAAAATTGGTGTTGGATAAGTGCATTGAAGATTATCCGAATTTTGACAACCGCCCTGCTGCTTTGTTTTTGTTGGCACAATTATATGATGAACCAAGTTATTTGAATGACGAGCAACACGCCAAAAAACTTTATCAAAAAATAATTAACGAATTTCCAAAAAGTGATTATGCCCAAAGCGCAAAGGGTGCGCTTCATTTCATCGGAAAAACTGATGAAGAAATAATGAAAGAAATTTTGAAAAAGAAAAAGTAAAAGCCACGAATTTCACGAATTACACAAATTATTTGTGTGAATTAGTGAAATTCGTGGCAGAAACAAAAAATAAAATCATGAATTTACCTAAACAAATTTTCACTATCGGCTTGCTTGGCGCAATAGCCGTAGCTTTTGGCGCATTGGGCGCACATGCTTTAAAAAATCAATTAGCTACGGGTTTAATTACCGCAGACCAACTGAACGGTTTTGATACCGCCGTAAAATATCAAATGTATCACACCTTGGCTATGTTAGCCATTGTATTATTGAAACAACATTTTGGTAATGTAAAATTGTTAAACGCCGCTTACACGCTTTTTTTGTGGGGCATTATTTTGTTCAGCGGCTCGCTGTATCTGTTGTGTACACGCGGTTTATCAGGTTTGGAATTTCTTCGCGTGCTTGGACCGATTACACCTTTGGGCGGCTTGCTGTTTATCGGCGGTTGGCTGTGTTTGGCAATTTCGGTGTTTAAGAAGAAATGAAAAACACTTTGGATATAAGCATTTCGTCAATTGAAGAATTACCGCAGGTTGCAAAAACATTGCTTGATTTTATCGGCAACGAAAAAACAGTGTTGTTTTACGCGCCTATGGGTGCAGGAAAAACCACGTTGATAAAAGAACTTTGTAAAACACTTGGCAGCACCGATAATTTCAGCAGCCCCACTTACGGCATTGTAAACGAGTATGCGTACCCAAACGGAAAAATTTTTCATTTTGATTTATACCGCCTAAAATCTTTGGAAGAATTGTTGGACATTGGCGTTGAAGATTATTTGGCTTCCAACGACTATTGTTTTTTTGAATGGGCTGAATTAGCCGAAAACCTTGTGGACACAGGCGTAAAAGTGGAAATAAGCCTGAGTGGAAATATTCGTTACCTTCACGCGGCTAAATTTTAATATGAACTATTTTCTCGCGCTCTGTTTTACACTTGTTTGCACGTTTTCTTTTTCGCAAACAACCGATACGCTGAAACTTTTAAAAGAAAAAAACGGACAGGTTTATTTAAGCTGGGGTTACACCCGCGCATGGTACAGCAAAAGCAACATTCATTTTAAAAATCATTCGGGTAAATACAACGAGTTGCGCGGTATGCCCGATAATTATGATTTTACAATTTACAACGTTACCGCCGGCGACAGACCCGATTTTGATAAACTGAAAGATGTGATTAATGTTACCATTCCGCAATTTGTGTTTCGCGTGGGGTATATGTTTAACAGCAAATGGGGCATTGAAATGAATTACGACCACACAAAATATGTGGTAACTGACGGACAGCGTATGCGCATTAAAGGTGAAATTGACGGTGTGCCCATTGACAAAGACACCACGATGGGCGGAAATTTTTTACATTTTGAACACACCGACGGTGCAAATTTTTGGATGGTGAACGCCGTTAGAAAATTTGAATTGTATAAACCTTCAAAAAAATTTATTGCTTCGGCGGTAGTAAAGTCGGGGGCGGGCATTGTTTTTCCGCGTACCGATGTTACAATTTTCGGGCAGCGGTTAAATAACAACTGGCACATAGCAGGTTGGATTGTTGGTGCAGAGGGAGGTTTGCGCTTGGAGTTTTTAAAACACGGCTTGTTTGAATTTACAGGAAAAGCCTCTTATGCCGATTACCGCCGGTGTTTGGTTTTAGGCAAGGGCAACGGAAACGCCAATCATCACTTTTTCACAGGGCAGCTTACCGCCACTATCGGATATATGTTTGGAATTTAAAACAGCTTTTTAATTTTCTACAACAAGAAAATATCCGAACACACAAACACACAAAAAATTACACTTGCCATACCGTTTGTAGTTCCAAAAGCGAGCGTAACTTTACTTAAATCGTTTGGTTTTACTAAAATGTGTTGGTAAATCAGCAAGCCGATAAACATTGCTGCACCCAACAAATACAACCAACCGAAGTTTCCTGCAAAGTAAGCTGCAAGCACAATCATTGCTGCCAGCAAATGCAGAAATTCAGAAAGGCGCAAGGCATTTTTTCTTCCCATGTAGGCAGGAATGGATTTTAAATTTTGGCTTTTGTCAAACTCATCGTCCTGCAGGGCATAAATAATATCAAAACCGCTTACCCACAAAAACACCAGCACACTGATTAAAACAGGTAAAACCGCAAACTGTTCGGTGAGCGCAATGTATGCACCAATGGGCGCAAGCGCAAGCCCGGCACCCAAAATTAAATGGCACAAAGGCGTGAAACGTTTGGTATAACTGTAACCCAAAACCACAAGCAAGGCAAGGGGCGATAAATAAAAACACAAGGTGTTTATTAAATAAGCGCAAAGCACAAATGCCGCGCAACACAAAATTACCAGGGTAAGTGCAGCCTTAGGCGAAATTACGCCCGCAGGAATTTCGCGTTTGGCGGTGCGCGGGTTTATGGCATCAAATTTTCTGTCCACAAAGCGGTTAAATGCCATAGCTGCGCTGCGTGCAAACACCATGCAAGCCAACACCAACAACAGTTTTTCAAAACTAAATTGTGCGTTGCCCGAACGGATTGCCAAACAAAAACCAATCACAGCAAAAGGCAATGCAAAAATGGTATGGCTGAAAGTAATGAGTGAAAGGTATTTTTTCATAGAAAACGTAAATTAAAACTGAAAGTGCAAAATTAAATATCCGACAAAGATGCTGAAATTGTTCAGTATGACTTCATGCGTTTTTTTTGAAAAAGTATTTGGAAAAAATACATTTGTTGGTTAGTTTTGCGCCGACTTACTAAAATTAGATGTAATTTTAGTTTAGTTTTTTTCATGGGTTGGCTCCGGCAGAAATGCCGGAGCTTTTTTTAATTAAATTTTTCAGTCTTTTATTTCCACACTCACCTTGTCCACATTACCGTTCATAGGCGGAAGCAGCTTGGTTACTTTTACATGCAGGGTTTTAAGGGAAGAAAACTGCGATTTTAATTTTTGATAAATACGCCCGCAAACGGCTTCAATTAACTTGCTGCGAATTGCCATTTCAACTTTACAAATGTTATACACCGTGCAGTAATCAATGGTTTCTGCGAGGTTGTCAGATGTTGCGGCTTTAGAAAAGTCGGTACTCATATACACGTCCACAATGTATTCGCCGCCAATTTTTGCTTCTTCTTCCAAGCAACCGTGGTAAGCGTATAAATTAATACCTTCAATGTTTATGTAATTGGTCATAGAGATTAGGTTAATTTTAAAACACAAAGTTATTTTTTATCTTCTGTCCGGCAACACAGTTCACCTGCAATTTGTTTTCATTTATTCCTCTTTCACCACCTTACCCGCAAACTCGCCTTTTGGCAGTATTACTTTGTAGTAATACACGCCTTTGCTCAGTGTGCTTATGCTTATTGCGCTGCGGTTAGTGTAATTCTTTTTGCTTATTACCAAACTGCCGAGCATATTGTATAACTCAATATGTATTTGTTTTTCGTTGCCTGGCACATCAAAATAAATTTCTGTGTTGGCAGGGTTCGGGTAAACTCTCAAGGTTAAACTTTCATCTTTCAACTTAACTATACCTATGGTACTATCAGGCGCGGCGGGCGTGGTAGCGCAAGCCGTGTTACTAAACGCGCTGCTGCCTGCGCTGTTGGTAGCCGCTACTTTATAGCAATAAGTAGTTGTATAGCTTAAACCTGTGTGCGTATAGCTTGTAGTATTGGCAGGTAGTGTAGCCAACAATGAATAATTTGCTGCGCTGCCTGTTGTGTAATGCAACTCAAAATTATCTTCATTGTTGCTGTTATCATTCCACGCTACGTTATTAGTGAGGCTGCCGTTGTTTACGGCAGTTAAGTTAAGCGGTGCGTTGGGGGCTGTGCCTGTACCGCCACCGGTAGTAGGGGTAGCGGCGCAGCCCACATTGGTAAAGAAACTTGCACCTATGTTATTTACGGCGCGGGCTTTATAGCAGTAGGTGGTATTGTATGCTAAACTCGTATGCGTATAGCTTGTAGTATTGGCGGGCAAAGTGGCAAGCAAAGAAAATGTAGGGTTGCTGTTGGTATTATACCACAACTCATAGTTGTTTTCATACTGCGCATTATCTATCCATGTTACATAATTGGTAAGTGTGGCTTGGTATTGTGCCGCCAAACTTGTAGGGGGCAGCGGGCTTAGGCTGGTGCCGCTGCTGTTACAGGCAAAACCATATTTGGCTACAAAGCCATCTACTGTACCGCCTATGATGTTTACGGCTGTACCTGCGCTGTCTAATGTGCCGCCAAACATACCGCCTATATATACGTTGCCTTGTTCGTTTACGTCTAAACCGTTAATTGCTTCGTGTAGAGAACCTGATTGAGGCAGCATAGTTATATTAATAACATTGCCTGACGCATCAAATTTACCTATATAACTTTGTCGCAGTCCATTAGCACTAACAGTAATAGTGTTAAATGTTAGAGTATTGTTATTACCAAAAATTAATCCATCGCAGTGAACATAGTTGTCTATATCAGAACAATCTACTTTTATTTTGCCGTTTAAGCTAAAAGTACCAGTTGTTCCAGATAGTAAATTTCCCGTGTTACAATCAAAGCGGAAAATCATTCCCGCTACGGACACAACATTAACTGTATAACCAAAAACAACATTTGTTCCAAAACCTGTCTTCCCACCACAATAAAGCACATTCTGAGAAGTATCAAGTATTGCGCCGCCATCTAAAACATCACCACCAATGTTTGTATTGTTACTCGTGTTGTACCATAACAGAGTTCCAGTAGAAGAAAATTTCATCACTAAGCTATTTGGATAATAAGTATTAGGAGATACAGTTGTCCCAACAGGCACTAAGGTCGTTCCTTGTGCTATATTTATGAGTTTATTAAAGTTACCTGAGAGATATACATTATCATTTTTGTCAAGGGCTATACCGTAAATGCCAGGAGCCGCAGTAGCAGTAGCATAAGCATAAGTGGCTGTTGTTACCCCCAATGTGTTTACCCTCGCTCCTGTTATTCCATTTGTCAAAAAATAATCTCCCTGACTTGTAATAAATAGTTTGCCCACATTCGGAACATCTAATTTGTTTATAAAGTTTCCTGCGGTATCAAATTTTGCAATAAATGTACCACCACCGCTAATTATCGTATCTATTCCATTATTACCGTCAATAGTGGCAGTAGAGGCAGCACCACTTAATACCTGTATGTTTCCGTTATTATCAAATACCAATGAACTCAATCCATCATCGCCCACGCTCCCAACTCTGCGCCACCACACAGTACTACCGCAAGAGTTGTATTTTATTAAGTACCCGTCAAGTCCACCATAACCGCCTGTGGCGGGCAGTCCGTTAGTTACATTCACAAAAGTAGGGTCAGAATAAAAATAGCCTACGGCATAGGAGTTTCCGTATTTATCTGCTTTCACATCACTAATAGCCTCGTTGTATGTAGGATTAAAAGGGTTGCCGTTATTGTCGTTTACAGTACCCACGCGCTTTGCCCATTGCCAAGTTTGTGTTTGGCTCTGCGCAGCAAAAAAGGCAAGCAATAAAAAAAGTAAAAAGGTAATGCTCGTTTTCATGTTGTATTTTTTTAATGGTTAAGTGCAGGTAAAGTACAAAGTTATTTTTACAATGCGCTGTTCGTTCACACAGTTAAAAGGGTATTTCACACAAAAAAAAGGGTATTTCGCACAAAGGGCTGTTTTTTGGCGGAATTTTTTGGGGTATATGTGGCTGCGAAGCCATCTCACAAAACTATCAGGTATAAAAAAAAGCGGACTTCTCTTTTTGCAGTGAGAAGTCCGCCTTGCTTGTACCCGGGACGGGACTTGAACCCGTACGACTGTGAGGTCACAGGATTTTAAGTCCTGCGTGTCTACCAATTCCACCACCCAGGCAGGGGGATTAAAAAAAAACTCTCTTTTTGAGAGAGGTTTTTTTGTGGAGCGAAAGACGGGTCTCGAACCCGCGACCTTAACCTTGGCAAGGTTACGCTCTACCAACTGAGCTACTTTCGCGTACTTCCTGTTTTTGAGGAGTGCAAATGTATGTATTTTTTCATTTTCGGCAAAAAAATAAAATAAATTTTCAGATAACTTTTAAGCTTACTATTTTAGCCTCATCGCACGGGTTTTTCTCATAGTTATGTTTGCTTGTTTGCTCGGTTTGTCCTGCAGGAAAAAAACAATCTCCAAACCAACAGAGTGGCTTGAAACGCCTGTAAACACAAGCATTAATAAAGTTATTTGCCCGAAAATGAATACTGTTTTTTTCTGCGGCGGCGAAAAATCACAATCGGGCTACATTTATAAATCCACAGACAACGGCATTTCGTGGACTAAAGTGTTTGACGGTAAAACAAGTTTATACAATATGTTGTTTGTAAACGACAGCACAGGCTATTGCTGCGGTGAAGACTTGTTGCTTTTGCAAACTATTGACGGCGGCAACACATGGCTTTCTACAGGAAACGAAGTTAATTCCGACAACTCTTATTACGGCAATTTGCATTGTTTGCTCGGAAACGAAAACCTGTTGCTTACTGCGGGTGGTACAAATTATGATGTGGGCATTATTAATTGGCTGCACAACAATATAGTTCCCACATACTGGATAGGATTTAAAGGACTGATAAACGAAATGCGTTGCGGTGCATACATTGGCGGGGGAAATTATTTGCTGATGGGTTACGGAACTGTTTATAAAACAACAAACGGCGAAGATGCCCTGCCCACAGAGTTTGACGGTGATTTTTTTACTTCCTGCCACACGCTTGACAGTACATTAAGTTATGTGTGCGGTTACAACGGCGGCATTTATAAAATAAGTAAGGGCGGAAAAAACTTTGAAAAAATTTTTGACCACAATCGCTCTTATAAAAAGCGAATGAACTGGAACGGCATTTGTTTTAAAAATGCAAATCAAGGAATAGTTGTTGGCAACAACGGAAATGCTATGATTACCGAAAACGGAAACGATTTTTCTTTCTGCGAACTGAATACAGATGTTGATTTGTTGTCGGTGTCATACAATCAAAACAACTCTTATTTTATTTCTACTTCTAATGGGAAATTGATAAGGGTTTTGTTGTAGAAAAAAGTACAGGAAATAAACTCAGCTTTCGCTTTCCCGTTTTTTTATTGTATCCTGCAACTCTTTCAATTCCTTATCCGCTTGCAGTTCTCTTTTATCTTGCTCATCGGCTTGTTGAGCCTCAAACAATTTTCGTTTAGTATTAAATTGTTCGTACAATTCCGCTGCACGTTTTTCCATTTCTTCGTGAGAAATTGAACCCGTATGTTTCAACACATTTCTGTCGTTAAACTCCAAAATTTTATTCACCTGATTTTTCCAAAAATCAAGGTTCAGGTCTTTGTGTTCTTTCACGCGCAGTTCGGCAGTTTCCAAGAAAATTACGGTAAGTCGGTTAAGCGTGTCAATTTCATTTTCCGACAGGTAATTTTTTGCAATAATAATATCGCCTTTTCTTACAATATTTCCTTTCCATGCGGTTAAGCCCATGTTGGGCAATTCGGGATTGGCGCGTTTCATCACTATTTCGGCGGCGGTGAGTTGCGTAACGGCATACAGCAATTTGTTTTGAGTTTCGGCAAAAAACATTTGCGTGGCTTTATCGCTTGCATCGTAGTCAGACGACAAACTCAACAAGTCTTTTATCTTTTGGTAGAAACGTTTTTCGGAAGCGCGAATGTCGCGTATGCGTTCCAAGAGTTCATCAAAATAATCAGGTCTGCCGTCAGCATTTTTCAATCGCTCATCATCTATCACAAAACCTTTTTGCATATACGCTTTCAGCGTGGTGTTTGCCCAAATACGAAACTGCGTTCCGCGTTTGCTGCGCACTCTGAAACCAATAGCCAAAATCATTTCCAAACTGTAAAAAGCCACATCGTATTGTTTGCCGTCGGAGGCAGTTGTTAAGTAATACTTAACAACTGATTTTTCGCTCAACTCGTTGTCTCTCAATATTTTCATCATGTGCATACTGATATTTGGCACGGAGGTGTCAAAAAGTTCGGCTATTTGATTTTGGTTCATCCACACATTGCCATCGCGGGCATAAAGCGTTACGCGGGCTTTGCCGTCAGGCGTGTTGTATATGATAATGTTGGATTGTTCCATTTGAAAATGCTTTACAAATTTACATGAATTTATATGTATGAGCCTTACTCATTTTGAAAACAAAACTACTTTCTTTTACAATAAAACCTTGCTATGGTTTGTAGCAAATGTTTTTTTTACAATCTCAATTTTTTCTCTTTAATTCGTTAGCGGCAAGCAAAACCAACAACACTGCTAAACCAAGCAATGACACTTTTAAAAGATTTTAGACATATCATTTTACTGACATTAAAATTTTGTGATTTCAAACTCACAAACGAGTTGAAATATGGAATTTGGGAGTGGGACAAAATATAAAACACCAGTGTCGCTAACAAAAAAAAATTAGACATACAATAAAATGCACGACAAAAATAAAGAACGGGTTTACAAAATGTCTTTTGCAGGAGTTTATCCGCATTACATTACAAAAGCCGAGAAAAAAGGTCGTACCAAAGCCGAAGTTGATGAAATTATATTTTGGCTCACAGGTTATGACGAGAAAACATTACAAAAACACCTTGACAACAAAACCAATTTTGAAGATTTTTTCAGTCAGGCAAACATCCACCCGAACGCAACGAAAATTACAGGTGTAATTTGCGGTTATCGTGTAGAAGATATAGAAGAAAAGTTGACACGGGAAATCCGCTATTTAGATAAACTGATTGACGAATTAGCAAAAGGAAAAGCAATGGAAAAAATTTTAAGAAAATAGACCCCTTTCATAATTTGCTTTAGAAACAATGAAAAAGATAATTTTATCCCTGTCAATTTTAGCATCGGGTTTAATTTCGTGCCATCAAAACGAAGATGAAAATTTTATGGAAAAATGGAATAACAAAAACAGAGTAATCGTGCAAGGTACGGTTTCGGGTCGCAAAGACGAAGAAATACTTGAAACAGGCTTGAATACCTCAGGGGAAACCGACTATACTACAAAAGACATTATACATATTTCTATTAACGGCAAGCATTATACAGGGCGCACGCACTATACGGCTATGCTGAAAGAACTAAAAGACGGGGACGACATTTCGGGCGTGGTAAATACAAAAACAAACACGCTTGAGCTGGCGGTAAACCACACCACAGGCAAAAAGTATTTTTATGAAAGTTACATCAGCTATTTTATTAAACTTGCTTTACTGGCAGTATTTAACTGGCTGTTGTATATGGTGGTTTTTCAAAAGTTTGCAACGCTTGCTGAAATTTCTGCAAAAGTTGGCGATACTCTGTCGCTCGTTTATATTTTTGGCTGTGCCATTTTGGGAGGATTGTCGGTGCTTGTTGTTACGCCGTATTTCCTGATAATGAATACATATTCGCTCATTGTATCTAATTTTTTTCGGGATAATTTTATGTATTAACACTTTGATAAACTCAACTTTTGCTTTCCCGTTTTTTTCTGTTTAATTCCTTAGCGTAAAATTAAACCACAAAATGTTTTACTGTTTTGTTTTTTTATTGTTTGAGGGCAGGGGGGATTTTTGATTTAAGAAAAACTTATTTTATGGCGGAAAGTTGTCCATTTTGTATTGATTGATGTAATAGGGTTGTGTATATTTGGGAGTTAGTGGCAACCCTGTGGAACATCGCTACATAAAATGACATTAACAAAAAACAAATGATAAGAAACATATATATCTTGACTTTTCTGACCTTACTAACAGTTCAGACATTTGCAAATGTGAACCACATTGACATTGCAAAAATCAGCAATGACAGCAAACTTATTACTGTATTCAACTTCGTTAAGGACAACAAACAATACTACGACCATTGGACAAATGAATGGAGTTACGACAAGCCGAAAGAAGATTTGATAAACCAACTTCGTGGACACTACAAAAGTTTTTCAGCACTCAAGACAAAGAACACAGAAACTTATTTGCTTCTTGGCGACATTGCACATTATCTCTACAACATGGACGACACCGCTTATTACAGCATTGCCGTAAAAAATTATGACGAGGCAGTTAAGAGCAGTCCAAAAGATTTTCGTGTTTATTGGTTTCTTGGTTATCACTATGCACTTTCAAATGTCCCGACTTCTGCCATTGACAATTTTCTTGAAGCAGAAAAGATTTTACCTACTCAACAACCTGCCGACTTTTGGAACGATTACGCTTGGGCAACAGCAGTAACAAATATGCCTTCGCATTGCATTTACGCAATGGACAAAGTAAAAAGTATTTCGGGAAATGAAGGAAGTTTTCAGCAACAACTTGGCGAAACAATTTACAAGCGAATTGTTCCCGTTGACAAAAATCAATCTTATGACAAGAAAGATATTTGGACAGCAAGTCAAAGTGATAAAACAACTTTTACTTCACGACCATTGGGAATAAAAATTATAGTTGACTCAATTTGGGATTTGCAGATTTATGACTACCAGAAAAATCAAGCAGTGTTTATAATGAATCCACCGAAAATTGCAAATAAAAAAAGACGAGAAATTAGTTACACCATTGCACTCATAATGAAAACAGCAAACGACAAAGACAAGTTGAGTGATTACATAAATGTTTTTGTTTCAAAATATACGGACAAAAAACAAATTGCTTTTTCAGATAAATATGACAAGATAATCGCTTACGAAATAAAAGACAAAACAATGTATCAAGACATCGGTGGCGGACATTTGTATATGATAGGCATTGAACGAGACAGACCGAAATATGCGGGCTTGCTTTTAGAAAATCCTGTTTCGCTACCAAAAGGAAATTCAAATGAAATAACCTACTACCGAGCATCTGACAGCAAAGACAGATTTAAAGGAAAAATATTTTACGCTATTATGCTTGACAGTTGTGAAGACATTAACGAGCAATCGTTTTCAATTTTCAAATCACTATTTGACAATCAAATTATCATTGAATGAAACGAGGCGACATCACTCCGAACAGTAGGGCAGCCGCCAACATGATATTGCCGCAATAGGGGGGTGAAGTACTTCTATGAAACTTTTGTGCGTAAACGAACAGCAGTGCGTTTATTGAACATTTGTACTTCGATTTGCAAAGCCCGAACCGTTAAAACACATACCCCACACTATATTCAAACAAATCCGCTTGGGCAAAATTGGCTTTAATAAACACGCCGAAAAATAATTGATTATTCAATTTATTAAGCGTGTTTTTCTTTTTGAGCGGATAATACATCAGTCCCAAACGGTTGGTATTAAAGGCTTCTATGCGTTCAATCATTCCGTCCCAGTTGCCGCTTAATTTTTTTTGCCGTATGTAAAACGAATTGTAACAATAAATGCCCAACTGCGTGCTCAAAGCAAATTTCCCGAATACAAATTCGTGTCCCGCAAAAATTAAAGCCGTTGAAGAAGCCATGCGCGGATTTTTATAATCCATTTGTTGGCTGCGGATATAATCGTAAAAACTTGTGTAGTATGCGAGCGTAATTCCCGCTTGCCAAATATGAATTTGTTTGGACGGCTTTGAAGCATACAACGAAACATGGTAGCTCGGATAATCAGGTCCGCCAATGGCTTTGGTAGTTTCGCCGAAGGAGTGCATACCCAAACCTAATTTTACGGCGTAAGTAATTCTGTTTTTTACGCTGTCAATTTTGTGCGTGTAAGTCGCATTGTTTTTATTGAAGCGAATGCCTGTGTTTAATGAAATTAAATTCAAACCAACATTGGGTAAGCGCGTGTGTCCGTTTGAAAAATGCACAATGCCCGCGCCGTAACTGAAATAAAAATTGTTTTGCAATTTGCGTTCCCACAACACAGAAATTGCGGTCATGTTGGTAAAATGAGAACCGATGTAAAAATTATTCGGGTTAGAAACAACGTTGTACGGTTTATTAAAATACGCCGCGCCAAGCCCGATTTTCAATTTCATTTTTCGGTCGTTTTTGGCATTTGAAATTTGCATACAAGGCGTAAAACCTATAACCTGACCGAGTTCCGAAGACTTATCAAACATTCCGTAAAACAGGTCAAAACCAAAAAACGGAAAATTATAATGTTGATGCCACTTGTCTTTTCCGTTGAGTTTAAAATTAATACCCCCACCAATTAATACAGAAACATAATTGTTGGTTGCACTCGGATAGGTTTTTGGCGTGTAAGCGGGATAAATGATGAGAGCGGGAGCAAAATTATTTTTCGGCAAACTGTCTTGTGCTGAAACAAATTGTGTTGCAAGACAAAAAACAAGTGTCAGAAAAATAATTTTAAAAAATTTCATTCACCCAAAGCACGTTTAATTTCATTCAGTTTCATCAGGGCTTCCACAGGCGTAAGCGTGTTGATGTCCACTTTCAAAATATCTTCTTTTATTTGTTGCAACACAGGGTCATTGAGTTGAAAAAAACTCAACTGCATTTCGCCGTTATTTTTTGGAAGCGTTGAGTTACCATTTGCTACTAACGTTTCAGAGCCTTGCAATTCAAACTCGTGTTCTTTTTCCAATTTTTTTAAAATCACGTTGGCGCGTTCAATCACATAATTCGGCATTCCCGCCATGCGTGCCACATGAATACCAAAGCTGTGTTCGCTGCCGCCCTCCGCGAGTTTGCGCAGGAAAATAATTTTGTTTCCGCTTTCCTTTACACTCACATTAAAGTTTTTAATGCGCGGAAATAAATTGCTCATGTCGTTTAATTCGTGATAGTGTGTAGCAAACAAGGTTTTTGCGCGTTTTGTCGGTTGATTGTGAATAAACTCTGCAATGCTCCACGCAATGGAAATACCGTCGTAAGTAGAAGTGCCGCGACCGATTTCATCAAGCAACACCAAGCTTCTGTCGCTCAAATTATTTAAAATACTTGCCGTTTCGTTCATTTCCACCATAAAAGTTGATTCGCCCGAACTGATATTATCGGTTGCGCCCACGCGCGTAAAAATTTTATCTACTATACTCAAATTTGCTTCCTGCGCGGGAACAAAACTTCCTATTTGCGCGAGCAAGACAATCAAAGCCGTTTGTCGCAACAACGCAGATTTACCGCTCATGTTCGGACCGGTAATCATCATAATTTGCGTGTTGTCGTTGTCCAAATAAACCGAGTTGCTTACATAGTCATTTCCGGCAGGTAATTGTTTTTCAATCACAGGGTGTCGCCCTTCAATAATGTCAATCGCAAAACCGTCATTGAATTTCGGACGGTTGTAATTATTTTCATTCGCCAAAGTCGCAAAGCCGCAAAGCACGTCTAACTTGGCAAGCAGGCTTGCATTCAATTGAATGGGAACAATGTATTCGCTCAAATCGCGCACCAACGTTTCAAACAAATTTTGTTCAAGGTTCATTATTTTTTCTTCTGCGCCCAGAATTTTTTCTTCGTAGGTTTTTAATTCGGGCGTGATGTAACGCTCGGCATTTGTCAATGTTTGTTTGCGTATCCAATCGTTGGGAACTTTGTCTTTATGAACGTTGGTAACTTCCAAATAATAGCCGAATACATTGTTATAAGCCACTTTCAGCGACGAAATGCCTGTCTTTTCCGTTTCTCGTTGCTGAATTTGCAAGAGATAATCTTTACCGTGAAATGCAATTTCGCGCAATTCATCTAATTCTGCATTCACACCTTTTTTGATTACGTTTCCTTTCAGCACATTTACGGGAGCATCTTCGTTTAACTCGTTGTTTAAGCGAGAGAGCGCGAGTTCACAAGGATTAAGCTGGTCGGCAATTTTTTGCAGCGTATTGTTTTCAGACGATTTTATTTTCTCTTTTATTTCTGCAATGATGCGCAGCGATGTTTTTAAATGTACCAACTCACGCGGATTAACGCGCGCCGCCGCAATTTTGGAAATCAAACGTTCCAAGTCGCCGACTTCTTTTAAAAGAGAAATTAAGTTGTCGCGTTCGTCTTGATGCAACACAAAAAATTCAACGGCGTTTAAACGTTCATTAATCGCATCACTGTTTTTCAAAGGCAAAGCCAGCCAGCGTTTCAGCAAGCGCGAACCCATGGGGCTGACGGTTTTGTCAATCACGTCAATTAAACTTTTTCCGTTTTCGTGATTAGTGCCGTACAATTCCAAATTGCGAATGGTGAATTTATCTAACCACACATAATTGTCTTCTTCAATGCGGCTTACTTTGGTAATGTGTTTTAATTTGTCGTGCTTGGTTTCGTTGAGGTAATGCAAAATTGCGCCGCAGGCTTGAATGGCGAGCGTTTGATTTTCAATGCCAAAACCTTTTAAAGAAGTTGTTTCAAAATGTTTCGTCAAACTTTCGTAACCGTAATCGTAAGTAAATGCCCAATCGTCCAAACCAAAGGAATAAAAACGTTCACTCACCAATTCGTCCAAACGCGCGCGTTTATTTTTTTCAAACAACAATTCGTTCGGCTTAAAATTTTGCAATAATTTTTCTATGTATTGTAGCGAACCTTGTCCCACCAAAAACTCGCCTGTGGAAACATCGCACAAAGCTAAACCTGCTTGGTCTTTTTCAAAATGAATGGAAGCGAGAAAATTGTTTTGCTGGTGATTTAAAATTTTGTCGTTGAAACTTACGCCGGGTGTTACCAATTCGGTAATGCCGCGTTTCACAATACCTTTCGCCAGTTTCGGGTCTTCCAACTGGTCACAGATTGCAACGCGATAACCTGCACGAACGAGTTTCGGTAAATACGAATCCAACGAATGATGCGGAAAGCCTGCCAATTCAATATGAGAAGCAGAGCCGTTGGCGCGTTTGGTTAAAACAATACCCAACACTTTTGAAGCTTTCACCGCATCTTCGCCAAAGGTTTCGTAAAAATCGCCCACACGAAACAACAAAATAGCATCGGGATATTTTGCCTTTACGCTGTTGTATTGTTTCATTAAGGGGGTTTCTTTCACTTCGCTCGCTTTCGTCATAACCGCTAAAGTACAATAATAACGCAGGTTTGAGAGGAATTAATTTTTAACAGAAAAGGAGATTTTTGTTAATTAAAACACCTTAAATTCTTTTATTGCCTGCGTTTTGGTGTTTATCTGAAACGTTTTGTAAGCATGAAAAAGTGTGATGTAATCCAATTGTTTTATGATGTGGCAGGAGTAGCTTATTTCATCAGAGTCAAAGGAAGTCATGGGGCAGGTATAAATCAGGGTTTCGCAGTTTTTTAAGCGTTGGGTAATTTGTTTTGTTTCCAAGTTGTAAGTATAAATCCCTTCGTTGGTGTTCCAGTACAGGTTTTCATCGTTGTTGTCAAAAGTTAAATTGCCAAACGTTAATTCGGGTGATGATGCGGAAACCGATTTCATGGTAAAAATAAGTGTTTCGGAATTTGCGGTGATGTCGGTGTAGTAAACCGAAACGTAACCGCCGGTGTGTTTTAAGTGAGCCATTCCGTTTTTTTTCTTGCACATAGTCAATACCGAAAGTTCGGCAGGCAAAGAATTTTCAGGGTTTCCGTTGGTGCTTGCCTGTATAAACTGCGCGGGCTGCGCGTTAAATGCCGATTGAAAATAATACATTTTTTTACCCGTATAATCCCATTGCGGATTATGGCATAAATGGTTAAACGTAAGTTGCGTTAAACTGTCGCCGTTGGTTTTTATTTTGTAAATATTAAAATCTGCGCTGCTGAATACAATCCAACCCTGTTTGTTTACCTGCGGCAAATAATTCCAGCAATTTCCCAAGTAAATGGTTTTTTTTGTGAGAATGCTGTATGCGTATAGTTTGTTGTAACCAAAGCCGTCGCCCTCTGCCACATAAATAATTTCGTTGTCTTTTAACGGATTATAAAAAAAAGCCTTTATGTTTTGGTTGGCATTTATGGTAGAATCTTTAAAATAGAAGCCTACGGGCGGTGCAGACAAAGTAGCGCAGAGCATAGCCGGCGGATTACTTGGCGGTGGAGCAGGTGCAGGCGTATTTTCTTTCGGCTTTTTGCAAGATGAAAAAACTAAAATAAAAAGAAAAAATATACAGAAAGGTTTGAGCACTTTCATAAAGGTAGAAAAATGTTTTTTCGCTTTTGAAAAAAAGTAACATGGATAATTGAACATCTGACATTTAAAATGTTCAATTATCAACGTTCAATGTTACTTTTTAATTCAGTCTTCATCTTCTTCAATATCCACCAAAGGTTCGTCCATATCTGCCATCAGTTCTTTTGGAACTGTGCGGTTGTGAATAGAAAGTAAAATGGCAGGCAACAAAATTAAATTGGTAAACATACTCATTAACAAAGTAAGCGAAACCAATACGCCCATAGCCTGTGTGCCGCCAAAACTTGAAGCCGAGAAAATAGCAAAACCGCAGAACAAAATGGTTGCCGTGTAAACCATGCTTAAACCTGTTTCTTTAATAGCCGCAGAAATGGCTGCTGCCGCAGATTTTGCACCTTTTTTTAATTCCTGTCGGTATTTGGAAAGGAAATACACCGTGCCGTCTGACGAGATGCCGAAGGCAATGCTGAAAATTAAAATGGTGGAAGGTTTAAAGCGAATGTCTAAAAAGCCCATAACGCCTGCCGTAATAACCAAAGGAATTAAGCAGGGCAGTTTTGACAATAAAATAATGCGCACCGAACGGAACAGCGCGATGCCCACAATGGCAATTAAAATAATTTCAATAATTAAACTTTCAATGAGGTTGGAAAGCAGGTAATCGTTGCTTTTTAAAAACACCAAACTGTGTCCCGTAACGTGAACATCGTATTCTTTCGGGTCAAAAATAGAATCAATGCGCGGGCGGAGTTCGTTCATCAGCAGTTTCATTTTTTTAGAGCCTATGTCGCGTGCCTGATAACTGATGCGTGTTGTTTGTTTGGTGCTGTCCACAAAACTTTGCAGTTTGTTGCCTTGCCCTTTCAGCGAGCCTTGATAGTCCGATAACTTTTTTAAATCCGTTACGCTCGGCACTTTATAAAATTTCGGATTTCCGCCTTTGTATGCCTGATACGAAAAACTTATACCTTCCACTATTGACAAGGGTTTTGAGAAAATGTCGTATTCTTCAAAGGTGCGCTGCAATAGTTTTACTTTGTAAACAGCCTGGGCATTGTCGGCAAACAAACCGTTTGGTTTTTTGGTATCCACCGAAATTTCAAACGGAAGCACGCCTTTAAAATTATCTTCAAAAAAATGCAGGTCGGTATAAACAGGGTCTTTGCTTGGCAAATCGTCCACCACATAACCGTTCATGTCAATAAATTTCATGCCAACAATACCAAGCACAGCCACAACGGTTGAAATGGTATAAATAGCCGTGCGGTGATTTTGCACCAATCTGTCAATAACATTTAAAATGCCGTTAATGCGTTTTCCCTCCTGATGTTTGGTATATTTTGCTTTTGGAGTAGGCAATATGTTCAGGATAATCGGAATCATTATCAGCGTAATAAAAAAAGTGGTCATTACGCTGATAGAAGCCACCACGCCAAATTCTACCAGCATGGAACTTTTGGTGAAATACAATACCGCAAAGCCGATTGAGGTGGTGATGTTTGCCAAAAATAACGTTACGCCCTGCGTTTCTACACTGCGCGCAATGGCTTTTATTTTATTGCCGTGCTTTAAAAATTCGTTTTGATATTTGTTGATGAGAAAAATGCAGTTGGGCAAACCAATTACCATAACAAGCGGTGCAATTAATCCCGACAATGCCGTGATGCGATACCCGAATAACTGCATAATGCCGATAGACCACACCACGCCGATGATAGTGGTAATGAGTGAAAAGAACACCGTAGAAAACGAACGGAAAAATGCCCATAAAATAATGGCTGTAACCAACACCGCCAATCCCAAAAACAACGACATTTCCTGCGAAACTTTTGTCATCAGTTGCGCACGAATGTATGGCATACCCGAATAGTGCATTTCTACCTGGTGTTTTTCCGCAAATTCATCGCCCAAGGCGGTAATTTCTTTTACCATATCCAGGCGGCGTTTTGAGTCCAAATCTTTTTTGTTGAACGTAATGGCAACAATGTTTGCGCCTGTTTCTTTGTTATACAAAATGCCTTCGTAAAAAGGCAAAGCATAAATGTCATTTTTCAGCTTGTCCACATCGGCTTGCGTTTTTAGGCTGTCCTGAATAAGCGGTACAAACTCAAATGTTTCCAAACTGTCGTTTCTCACCAAATTGTAAATGGTGGGTAAAGACAACACATTTTTTACACCCGCAATGTTTTTCAGGTTTTTACTGACTTCCTGCCAGTCTTTAAATTTTTCTAACTGAAACAAATCTTTGTCGGCAAAGCCCATTACCATGACGCTGCCGTCTTCGCCAAACGTTTTTTTGAAATTTTGATATTCAATAAAGGTACTGTCGCTGTCGGGTAAAATTTTTGCAAACTCGTAACTCAGTTCCATTTTAGAGGCTTGGTAGCCCATAAACGCCGAGAGAATTAACACAACGGTTGTAAACGTAATTTTATTTCTTAATAATAGTGTTGAAAATGCTTTCCACATAATTCTTCTAAATTCTAAATCCTAATTTTTAAACTCTAAATTCTAAAACTGCCAACTTTAAACTTCAAACTCCAATCTTCAACTTTAAACTTAATGAAGTGCTCTTTTTTTAATCATACCGCCCTTGGTGTCTTTAATACTGTTCATCACCACAAATGCCGCCGGGTCAATTTTTTCAATTTCTGTTTTTAGCTTTGCCACTTCCAAACGGGTAATAACGGTGTAAATAATATTCACGTCGCCTTTTTCGCCCGATTTTCCGTAACCGCGCTCGCCTTTATACAGCGTAACGCCGCGCCCCATGTCGTGAATAATCATGCTGCGTATTTCTTCGTTTTTAGCTGATACAATGGTTACGCCCATATACTCTTCAATCCCCTCAATAATAAAGTCAATGGTTTTTGACGCGCTAAAGTACGATAAAATGGAATACAGGGCAGTTTCAAAAGAGAGCAACCACGCCGCGAAAGAGAATATCACCACGTTTACAATCATAATAATATCGCCCACGCTTAAACTTGAATTTCTGCTCAGTGCAATTGCCATTACCTCCGTGCCGTCCATAGTGCCGCCGCCGCGCATGGTAAGCCCTATGCCCGCGCCCAAAAACAAACCGCCAAAAACGGCAACTAATAATGTATCGTCTGTAAGAATGGGAAAGTGTACAAAAGCAATGCAAAGTGCCAAGCCCGCAATACCCAAAGCGGTTTTAATAACAAAGTTTTTGCCGATTTGTTTGTATGCCAAATACACAAAAGGAAGGTTGAGAATAACGATGAGCCACGATAAATTCCAACCGAAACGGGCATTTACCAAAAGCGAAACGCCGGTAATGCCGCCGTCAATAAAATTGTTGGGCAACAAAAAACTTTCCAAGCCAAAAGCGGCTGAAAACACGCCAATAACAATAAGAAAAGAGTTAATTAATTCGCGCCTCACCAAAACCCTGAATTTTATAAATGCTTTGGCTCTGCCGAGCGGGGTTTTTGCTACTAAGTCTAACCCGATAACTTTCTCAATAAATCTGTGCATATAGGCGTAAAAAACGTTTTTTTATCGTTTAATGTTACTCACTATTCAGATAAAATCCAAACAAAATAGATAAAGCATTTAAAAATTGTCAGTTCGAGCGGGTTTACTGCCTCTTTGCAAACCTGTATCGAGAACTGGAGTCGGTAAAATCATTTCTCGATACGCCTCCTGTCGTCGGCTACTCGAAATGACAAAGGATACGCCCTCATGCTTCGGGCTACTCGAAGTGACAAAGGAGTTGTCAGTTCGAGTGGGTTTGCTGCCTCTTTGCAAACCTTATCGAGAACTGAAGTTGTAAAATCACCGTTCCAACATCACCGTTCCCTGCAATTTCTTTTCCTCTTTGGCATTTACAACGGTAATTTTCCAAACATACACATCAACTTTACAGGGTTCACCTTTGTAAGTGCCGTCCCAACCCAGATTGACATTGGTGCTTTCAAACACTTTTGTGCCCCAGCGATTGAAAACAGACAGTTTAAATTCCTTTATGCCTCGTGTTACGGCTCTGAACTCATCGTTTAAATTGTCGTTGTTTGGGGTAAAGGTATTTGGTACATACACAAAAAAATCGGGTAGCACGTTTATGGCTTTTATGGCGGTGTCGGTGCAGCCGTAGTTGTTGCGTACCAGCATGGCTACGGGATAAATTCCCTCATCTTTGTAAAAGAAATGAGCCGTTTCACCAAAAACAAGGTTAGTGTTTGGAAAAAACCAAACGGCTTCTCTGTCTAATAACACACCTGATGATGTGTTGGTGAAAATAACATCTTCGCTGTTTTCAATGGGTTGTTTTGGTGTAAACTCAAAATCTGCTGTGGGGCGCGGATAGGCTTGCACCGAATAGGAAACAGAATTAGAGCAACCGTGAATACTGTCCGTTAAAATGCCGTTGATGACATAATCGCCTGCCTGTTTAAAACAATGGGTGAATGAATTTGCTTTGTAATTTACATTTTCTATCTGCCAAGCACCTTTGGCAGCTCCCGAACCTGCGGCAGGCGCAAAACTAAAAGCAGCGCAAAAGGGCGCACAGTATGTGTCTGCATAATTTAGTAAACTGCCACGCAAATCGGGAAGCACATCGGCGGCGGCGGTAACCACACCTGTGCCACAGCCAAATACATCTGTGCCTGTAAGTGATACCGTAAGCGGTGCAACAATGTTTACATTTACTTTTTTCTCGTTTGACGAGCTGCTGATAGCGTACTGCGGTTGCCATGTGTAAGAACTTACGTTTGCACCAACAGCCTCAAAGCTTTGCTTGGTGTTTTTACACACCGTTACCAACGAGGGTGTGATTGCCAATGCGGACACAGGCAATACCGAAAAATTGACACTGACCGAAGCCGAACAAGCCCCGTTAGAACCCACCAAGGTAGCAGAACCCACGCCTCCGCCAAAGGCATTAATGGGCTGCGTTTGCTGCACCACTATGGGCTGCGAGGGAACAACAGGCACGGTAAAGCCCGAACTTGCATAAATGGAATAATGTATAGCACCGCTTGGCGTTAAGGCAATAATGCGGTTAATATCATAAGCATACACACACATGGTGTTGCTGCTTACACCCAAAGTAATTTGCGGTTGTGCCAACACGCTTGCGGTGGCTGTGCCAAAGCAACCGTTGCTGACATCAGTTACTTTTAGGGTATAATTACCTGCCGTGTTGGGTATAATGCTTTGGGAATTAACCACCGCGCCCGAAGCGGAATTGTGCCATTGATACGAATATGCCGTGTTTGTTATGGACGAAAACAAAGGCGAAGCATTTACACACACCGCCGAAGCGGGTAATATTTGTGGGCTAACCACCGTAGTATTGCTTGTTACGGTGCTTACCACCGTAGCCAATACATAATCACAGCTTTCCTGTGTAAGGGTGCAGGTATAAATACCTGCGCTGCTTACGCTCATAACAGAACCACCTTGCACAGATGTTCCAATGCCAACACCGCTCCAGTTATAATCTAATGGGCTTAGGGTGGCACTTACGGCTAAGTTTAATGATGAGGGGTTACAGCCTATTGTACCTGAATTAATAGAGGCTTGAGTACTGACAATAGTGGATATGGGACAGGAGGCAAAATCACTTCCGCCTATAAATGCCGTATAGGAAGACATGGTAACAACAGAATTACCAGTAATAACACCTTTTTTTACAACATTAAGAGTGAATTGTGTGTATATGGTGTCTCCAATGACAGCGAGACTACCTCCAGCAGAAAAATATCCATTAACAGGGTTTATGGTATATGTTGCTATAAGCTGTGCGTTAGAATTATATTTTAGTAATTCATCTGAAGTAAGAATGTAAAAATTACAATTACAATCTGTTACCATATCTCCTATCAAAAAGGAAGACGGTAAAGAAATAGTTGTTAGCAAAGCAGCCGAAGCTGTACCGTCATATCTGTATATTTCAAGAACTCCTCCGCCAATTGGTTTCAAACCGAACAAGTAAGTACCACAACCTGCAAACCCATAGGTGTTATTACTGCCAGAATGATGTCCCGTGTCCACCCACACACTACCGTTCCAATAACAAATATTTTTATTTGGTAGCATTGAATATAAGGTCGGGCTTGGGCTACCCCCGTTTATGTTATGCATAAGAGCTATGTCAGAACCGGGAATTACCGTTGTAGGGAGCGGAATGGTTGTATAAGAGGGATTGTTGGCAGAAACAGGTTGCGCAGGATTATAAACCCTAACGTATTGGTTAGGGTCATTTAGGTCTGAACCATAAATCAATTTATCAGAACAAGAGAATTGAGCAACGCAAGAAAAAGCCAACAAAAAAGAAGCTAACAAAAAAAATATAATTTTTTTTTTCATGTTGATACTCATTCAGGTACAGACTAACAAAGGTGATAAAATCTTTTTTAATAATCAAGGCTTATTTTTCGTTCCTCTCGCTCGCCACAAAAACCATGTGCCAAAGCACAACCTTGCAATTGCCACGCGCAGCGCATACATACGTTTGAATATTTTACTATGTTTGTGATAATTTCGGTAAAACGTGAAAAAAAATATTTTCGCAATATGTTTGTTCTTTTTAAGCCTTGCCCTGCAAGCACAGTATGGCAATGGGTGGATAAATTATTCCCAACAGTATTTTAAAATCCCGATTTTTAAAGAGGGCATTTACCGCATTGATTCCACAACGCTTGCCAACTATTACAATTTAAGCACGGTTAATCCAAAAAACTTTCAGTTATTTTTAAAAGGCAAAGAACAGTTTTTGTACATAAAAGGCGAAAGCGATAACCAATTCAATTCAGATGATTATTTGGAGTTTTATGCGAACCCCGCTATGCGCGAAGCAGACTCTGCCATTTACAGCAACATCAACTATTTGCCAAACCCTTACGTTTCGTTGTTTAACGATACCGTGTATGCCTTTCTCACACTCACTACTTCCGAAAACAACAAACGCTATGTGTTGGAAACAGACACCAATTCGGCGGCTTACCCTGCTGCTGCACATTTTTATTCCGAAAAAATTTACAGCGTAAAACATACCTACAATACCGTAGGCGAATATCATGAAGGGGTAAGCAATCCGCGCTACACACAAGCCGAAGGCTGGGGATTGCCTTTTAACAAAGGTGCTTCCGTGTCGGCAAATTTTACCGCGCTTAATTCTTACACCGCTGCCAATTTATCGGCAATCATTACCGTAAATTATTCGGGCATGAGTTTTAACAGCTCTGTGCAAAACGACCACCAAATTCAGTTGTCATACACCACGCAGGGAAATACCCCTGTTATTTTTTCCGACACCCTGTTCAGAGGTTTTGTGCCTGTAAGAAAACGGCTTACGCTCAATGCCCAAAATTTAAACGATGCCCTTACTGTTTCGTTGGCTTCGGCAGCCAATGCCGAGTTTGCCGAATTTAACAACAGCACCCTGCTGCATTACATTCATGTTTTTTATCCGCAAACCCTCAACTTAAACAACGAGCCGTTTTGCAAAGCCGTAATTAATAACCATACAAACGCTTCAAAAAGTTTTTTCAATTTTCAAAACTTTAATTACCCGGGTGCGGTGTTGTTAGATGTAAGCAACGGAAAACGCATGACTGCCGTAAAGCAGGGTGCGCAGTTGCGGGCGGTTATTCCCAATGGTGCGGTAAATAACAAATTATGTGTGCTGTCGGCTGAAACGCAAATTATCCCCGTTACAACCTTAATTAAAGCCAATGAAAACGGAACGTTTACCAATTTCAAAAACTTTTCGGGCACAAAACCTTACGTTATTATTTATCACAAAAGTTTGCAAGCCTCGGCAATGGCGTATCGCAATTATCGCCAGTCGGCAGCAGGCGGCGGCTACCATGTAATAACTGCCGATGTTCAGGAACTGTACGAACAATTTGCTTACGGCATAAACAAACACCCTTTGTCAATCCGCAACTTTGCCAAATTTTTGAAAGACAGTTTGGCACATCAGCCCAATTATTTTTTCCTCATCGGTAAAGGCATAGAAGTTTCCAATCTTGGCGCGGCAACTCAGGTTCAAAACCTTGTGCCGACTATGGGTGTGCCAAGCTGCGATAATTTGTTGCTCTCGGGTTTATCGCAAAACGATACCGCATTTTTTGCACCCGATATGCCGCTTGGAAGACTGGCGGCATTAACCAACGATGAGGTAATAACGTATTTAACCAAAGTGCAGCAGCACGAAAGCACAGGCGCAGCCGAGTGGAAAAAACGTGTGCTGCATTTTGTGGGCGGCGATACTCCTGAACTGATAAACAGCATAAGCAACTACATGAGTTTGTATAAAGAGGTTATCAGCAACGATTTTTTTGGCGGCGATGTGCTTACGTTCAATAAAAATTCTGTCGCGCCCATTGAAACCAATGTGAGCGACAGCGTTAAAAACGCTGTAAATGCAGGCTGTGCGGTGTTTAATTTTTTCGGACACGGCTCTACCGATAATTTTGACTGGGCAATTGATAACCCCGATATGTTTAACAACAAAGACAAATATCCTTTTGTGGTGTCCAATTCGTGTTATTCAGGCAATGTTCACCTGTTTAATCATGCTGCCGTGAGCAACCGCTTTGTGTTTGCCTCACAAAAAGGAAGCGTTGGTTTTTTAGCCACCACATCGCTGGCGTTTGATTACGCGCTGCACAACTATTGTGCGCAGTTTTATACCGCGCTCTCGTACAGCAAATACAATCAGGGCGTAGGGGATATGGTAAAAGAAGCCTCCCGAAACAATTCGGCAGCCAATGATATGCTTATGAAATTTGTGGGGCTTAATGTTACGCTGCACGGCGACCCTGCCATAAAAATAAGCAACGGTGCTTTGCCCGATTACAGTTTAAACAACAGCGATGTGTTGTTTGATTTAAAAACCTACACCGATTCCGTTGGCGTGATAATTAATTACAAAAATTTGGGTGCTGCGCCAAACGATACGTTTTCTGTTCGCATAGAAAGATTTTATGCCAACGGCGATTCGGTATCTGTGTTGAAACGCACACGCGCAGCCACATTTAAAAGCAGCATTAAATTTTTTATGCCTTTGGATTTTAACCGTGGCATCGGCTTAAATTATTTTACCGCAAAACTTGATTATTACAACGACATAAACGAAAGCAACGAACTGAACAACGCCACCAACGGAAAAATAGAACTGTTTATCCCCGGTGGCGACATTATGCCTGTGTACCCTTTTAAATACGCCGTTGTGCCAAAAACAAACACAATCACACTCAAAGCCTCTACCACCGACCCGTTTGCGCCACGAACAAGCTACCGTTTTCAGTTAGACACCTGCGATAAATTTTTATCGCCCATTCAAACAACGCTTATGACAAGCACAGGCGGTGTGTTGGAGTGGAACGTAAAATTACCTTTTGCCGACAGCACGGTTTATTTTTGGCGCGTAAGCCGCGACAGCGTTTCCCCGCAGCAATCGTTTTCGTGGAAAGAAACCTCCTTTCAAACCATTGGCGAAAAACGCGGTTGGGCGCAGGCACATTTTCATCAGTTTAAAAACAATGCCTATCAATATGTGCAATACAACAAAAACTTACGGCAATTTGTGTTTCACAACAATCAGCACAGCGTTATGTGCCGAAGCGGTATTTTTCCTTACTTGGGTATGCCGGCGTTCAATTATTATTTTAATGCCGAGTTAAAAGAAGGCTGGTCGTCCGCGTTTGACGGCTGGAACTTTGCCGTGTTTGACAGCATTACAGGAAAACCGCAGTATTTGCGTTGCGATAATTTCCCCAACACCTGTTCGGGAACATTTAATAATTGCATTGAGCACGGTGAGCGTTATGTTTACTCGTTCGGAAACTGGTCGGCTTGCGGCTCGCCAAGCACATGGCAAACCGACATAGAAAATTTCCTGAATGCCGTGCCGCAAAATAATTATGTGCTGGCTTACACCACAGGCGCAAATTTGGCGGGCAACACAAAATATTCTCAGCTTTCTACTTACTCAAATTCTTTGTATTCGGCGTTTGCAAGCATTGGCGCAAACATTCAAAACGTTCCCGATACGGTAGCCTGTATTTTATTCGGTAAAAAAGGTATGAGCGCAGGGCAAGGACATTTGGTAAGCGGTGTAAACAAACAAGCCATTATTACGCTGGAAGATACCATTAAAACGCGCTGGAACAGCGGTTACATTGCTTCCGAAATCATTGGTCCGTCTTCAAAATGGAACTCTTTGCACTGGCAGGTAAAAAGTTTGGAAGCGGGGGCAGGCGATACAACCGTGCTGAAACTTGTGGGTATTCGCGCCAACGGACAGCAAGACACCTTAAAGGCTTTTCCTGTGGACAGTGCCAATGTGTTGGCTTTATACAATTACGCCGATGCAAAAATATATCCTTTTTTAAAATTAGTTGCGCTGATGAAAGACAATGCTTTCCGCACTTCGCCGCAACTCAAACGCTGGCAGGTGTTGTACGAAGAAGCTCCCGAATGTGCCATAAATCCCTTAAAAGGATTTAAGAGCATAAACGACAGTTTGCAGGAGGGCGATAATGTTACCTTTCATTTTCCGATAGAAAACGTTGGCGAAAAAACCTTTACCGACAGTTTGGTTGTAACGTATTGGATTGAAGATAATAACCGCAACAAAACGGTGCTGCCGCAAAAGATGAAAGCGGCAGGATTTGCGCCACATCAGGTTTTAATAGATACCGTAAAAATAAATTCCTATCAACTGCAAGGAAATAATGCTTTGTGGATTTATGTAAACCCTGTGCAAAACGCAAAGTATCAGCATGAGCAACATCAGTTTAACAACATTGGGCGTTATGCGTTTAATGTGCGTGGTGATATTACCAATCCCCTGTTGGACGTAACCTTTGACGGTGTTCGCATTTTGAACGGCGATATTGTTTCTGCCAAACCGAATATTTTAATTACCCTGAAAGACGAGAATAAATTTTTAGCGTTGAACGACACAAGTGCCTTTGCCGTGTATTTGCAAGCACCAAATCAAGGCACACGCCAACGGATTTATTTTGCACAGGGCTTGCAATTTACGCCTGCGCAATTGCCGAAAAATTCGTGCAGCATTTTATACAATCCAAGTTTAGTTGTGGACGGAAAATACACGCTTTCCGTGCAAGCCCGCGACAGAAGCAACAATACTTCGGGCGCAAGCGATTACAGCATTCAGTTTGAAATTCAAAATAAACCCACGGTAACTAATGTGGTAAATTATCCAAATCCCTTTACCACAAGCACACGCTTTGTGTTTACGCTCACAGGCAGCGAAGTGCCCGAAGTGTTTACCATTCGCATTATGACCATTACAGGAAAAATTGTGCGCGAAATTACTCGCTCCGAATTAGGTTATATACACATCGGCAAAAACATCAGCGAATACGCTTGGGACGGGCGCGATAATTTTGGTGACCGCCTCGCAAACGGTGTTTACCTGTATCATGTCATTACCAAACTAAACGGCAGCCATGTAGAACACAACGCTACTTCCGCCGACAAATATTTCAGAAAAGAATTTGGAAAAATGGTGATTATGAGGTGATTGAATTATAATTTACAACTATAATGTACAAGTTTTTGTTTTAACAAAGTACAATAAATTCATAAAACCCGCGACTGTTTTTTTTGTACTTTCGCCCCACATTAATCATACCTCTTACTAAAAAATGAACGAAATTGGAATTAAAGCGGAAAACGCTTCAGTTGCTGAATTAGGTCTTTCAAACGTTGAAATGGCTTATTGGAATCTTCACCCAAGCGAATTAGTGGAAGACACTATTGTTCGTGGCGAAGGATTTTTAACCGATGTTGGTGCGCTTGCAGTTGATACAGGTGAGTTTACAGGGCGTTCGCCAAAAGATAAATTTGTGGTTTACGACGAAAATACAAAAGACAGCGTTTGGTGGGGCGATGTGAACAACCGTTTTGAAGCCGATAAATTTGATGCTTTGCACAACCGTATGTTGGCTTATTTGGGCGGAAAAGAAATTTGGGTGCGCGATGCGTATGCTTGCGCCGAACCGACTTTCCGTATCAATATTCGTGTAGTAAACGAATACCCTTGGAGCAATTTATTTTCATACAATTTATTTTTGCGCCCAACCCTTGAAGAAATTCAAAAATTTAAACACGAGTGGGTAATTATTAACGCGCCGGGCTTTAAAGCCGACCCTAAAATTGACGGCACACGCCAACACAATTTCACCATTATCAACTTCACTAAAAAGGTAATTTTAATTGGCGGAAGTGCTTACACAGGCGAAATTAAAAAATCAATTTTCTCGGTGTTGAATTACATTTTACCTCACGAGAAAAACGTGCTGTCCATGCATTGCTCAGCAAATATTGGCAAAGAGGGCGATACTGCTATTTTCTTCGGTTTGTCTGGCACAGGAAAAACAACCTTGAGTGCCGACCCCAACCGTAAATTGATTGGTGATGACGAACACGGCTGGAGCGACAAAGCGGTGTTTAACTTTGAAGGCGGTTGTTACGCAAAATGTGTGGATTTAACCGCCGAAAAAGAACCGCAAATTTTCAACGCCATTAAATTCGGCTCGTTGTTAGAAAACATCGGCTTGTACGAAAATACCACTACTGTTGATTACAGCGACATCAGCCGCACAGAAAATACGCGCGTAAGCTATCCCGCAAATTATATTGACAATGCCGTAACACCTGCCGTTGGCGATATTCCTAAAAATATTTTCTTCCTGACTTGCGATGCCTTTGGTGTGTTACCTCCAATCAGCAAATTAACCACAGGGCAAGCTATGTATAATTTTATTTCGGGTTACACCGCAAAAGTGGCAGGTACTGAAATGGGAATTACCGAACCGACTACCACATTTTCGGCTTGCTTTGGCAAAGCATTTTTGCCTTTGCACCCAACTAAATACGCAGAATTGTTGGGCGAAAAATTGAAAAAACACAAAGTAAACGTTTGGTTGCTCAACACCGGTTGGGTTGGTGGTTCTTACGGAGTTGGAAGCCGCATTAAATTATCTTATACACGCGCTTTGATTACCGCAGCATTAACAGGAAAATTAGACAACGCAGAATACGGAAAAACCAATTTCTTTAATTTGGCATTTCCAAAATCATGCGAAGGTGTTCCCGCTGAATTGCTGAACCCGCGCGACTCTTGGAAAGACAAAAATGCTTACGACGACAAAGCAAAAAATTTGGCAGAACAGTTTATTAAAAATTTCAGCCAGTACGCTTCAGCCGCAAACGAAGAAATTTTATCGGCTGCACCAAAAGTGGAAGTAGCGGCGTAAGAAGTAAGTTTTGAAAAAACTATAAAAGAAAAACCTCTCATTAATACATTTTGAGAGGTTTTTTTATTGAAGATTTGTTTAGAACTGTTTAAATTTTATTTTTCCGTTACGCGCTGTCTGTCACTTCGAGTAGCCGACGATAGGAGGCGTATCGAGAAGTGAATTTATATTGCCTCATAACATTTTATTTTCACGGAATAAAATTTAAACTGTTTCTTAATCTTACGATTGATTTTCTTTTTTTATTCGTTCTAATTCTTCCACATCTAATTTGTCTTTTGGGCGATTAGCGGCTTTTTTTGAAGAAATGAGTTGATTAATGTGAAAAAAGCGAATGGATATATTTTCAATAAGGGCTTCGTTGGATTGCACATAACATTCGTCAAATGTTGCTTGTTCAAATCCTGCTAATGAAGTCATAATGTCCAACTCAAACCCCGATGGCAAACTAACAGACGACCAACCCGGTATAAAATCCATGTGTTCTATATCAGGAACGTTTAAGTCCAAATCCTGTAACGTTTTTTTCAATGCTTTTCTGTTTTCGGTGGTATCTTTTATCCAAATATCCACATCGGCAGTTAAACGGTTGTAACCATTCAGCACAGAAGCAAAGCCGCCAACCAAAATGTATTTAACCTTATTTTTTTGTAAGGCTTTCCACAAGGAAATAAGTTCTTCATCTAAAAAATCCATGTTTATTTTTTATTGGTATGAACAACAATTTTAGCTTGTTGCAGCATTTTGCTGATTTTTACCAAGCGAAGAAAGGCTTTGTAACGTTGCACATAAACCTCGTTGGGAATTTTCTTGATATTATTTTTTGCCAAAACTTTCACCGTTCTAAATTTAGGATTTTTCAACGATAAACAGATATGCCCTTTTCACTTTCAATGTTTGAGCAAATTTGTGGCTTACCTTTCCGTAAACGCTTATCTTTACCGATTTGAATTATAAAACTATGAATAGAACACAACTGATAGAACAAATTAAAACCAAAAAAACATTTCTCTGTGTGGGCTTAGACCCCGATGTGGACAAAATGCCAGAGCATTTGTTAGACTATAAATTTCCCATTTACGAATTTAACCGCGCCATTATTGATGCTACTGCGCATTATTGCGTTGGTTTTAAACCAAACAATGCTTTTTACGAAGCCTACGGACTGACAGGCATTGAAGCCTTGGAAAAAACCATTCATTACATTAAAGTAAATTATCCCAATCATTTTGTTATTGCCGATGCCAAACGCGGCGACATAGGCAACACAAGCACCATGTATGCCAAAGCATTTTTTAACCGTTTGCACGCCGATGCCATTACCGTTGCGCCATACATGGGCAGCGATTCGGTAAAACCCTTTTTGCAGTTTGAAAACAAATGGGCTATTGTGTTGGGCTTAACAAGCAACGAAGGCTCGGCAGATTTTCAGCAACAAAACATAAACGGAAAGGATTTTTATTTAAACGTGATTGAAACGTGTGCCAAATGGGGAACACCCGACAACATGATGTTTGTGGCAGGAGCAACCAAAGCACAAATGTTTGAAGAAATAAGAAAAATAATACCCAATCATTTTTTGCTTGTACCCGGTGTGGGTGCGCAAGGAGGAAGTTTGCAGGAAGTTTGCAAATACGGTTTAACTAAAGACATTGGTTTGTTGGTTAATTCAAGCCGAGCCATTATTTACGCAAGCAACGGCAAAGACTTTGCCGAAAAAGCCGCCGAAGAAGCCAAGAAAATGGCGGAAGAAATGAAACAATTTTTTTAATGTCAGTTCGAGTAAAGGCGAGAACTACCACGCGCACCTGCACGGCGGACTGAAATAAATGGTAGCATCGGGCAACATATCTTGTATGTTATCCTGATGATTTTGCGGAATAAGAATGTTGCGCAAATCCACCACACGCAGTTTTTTTAAGTTGCTCAATGTTTCGGGAACGTATTCCAATTCATTGCTCCACATATCCAATACTTCCAAATTTTCCAAATCGCCAAAGGTGTAAGGAATACGCGCAATCTCGTTTTGGTTTACATTGAGGTAGCGTAAATTTTTAAGCGTGCCAATGTTGTTTGGAAGTGCCACCAATTTATTTCTGCTTAAAATGAGGTATTGCAAATCTTTAAGCAAATACAAGCTGTCGGGAATTTCTTTGATGTTGTTTTTGCTCAAATCCAAGTATTGTAAATTTTTAAATTGAAAAATTTCGGGCGGAAAGCGCGTGTATTTTTGTTTGCGCAAAGTAAGTTTAATAACGTTGTGAGGTTCTTCCAATGCTGCTTTTAACCCTGTGTATTCCTGATGCAGAGCCAAAGCCGCAGAGTCTAACAATTCGGTTTGAGCGCGCACTTGAAGTGCTAAAATTAATATTAGGAAAACTATTTTTTTCATGCCAACGTGTTTTGTTCAGAAATTAATTGCAGGCACGTTTCTTTATCCTGATGTAATGCCGTTTTCAACTCGTTTAAATTACTGAATTTTTTTTCGTCCCTCAAACGTTTCAAAAAATTTACCTGAATGTTTTTTGAGTAAATATTTCCGTCAAAATCAAAAATGTTTACTTCTAATTTTACTGTGTTGTCGTTATCGGTTGTAGGATTTACACCTATGCTCATCATACCGAAATAATTTTTTTCCTCCACACGCAAACTCACAAAATACACACCGATTTTCGGAATAATTTTTTCTTGGCTCTCTAACTTTAAGTTGGCGGTGGGATAACCGAGCGTTTTCCCTAATTGCTTGCCTTTTATTACCTGCGCGTTCAGAAAAAAATCATGTCCCAAAAATTCGGAAGCCAAATTCAGATTGCCTTCTTCCAAAGCCTTGCGAATTTTGCTGCTGCTCACGGCAATGCGGTCAATGTCTTGCGCGCTTATTTCTTCAAGGGTAAAATTATTGGCTGATGAATAGTGTTTCAAAGTATTTATGTCGCCCGAACGGTTATGTCCAAATTTATGGTCGTAGCCAATCACCAAATGTTTTACGTTAAGTTGTTTCAGCAAAATATCTTTAACGTAAAATTCGGAACTCAATTGCGAAAACTGTTTGCTGAACGGGTACACCACCGTTACGTCCACGCCGTATTTATCAAGCAATTCTAATTTTTCATCAACCAAAGTAATCAACTTTAAATCTTTTTGTTCGGGGAACAATACCTTGCGCGGGTGCGGTTCAAAGGTTAATACAACGGTTTGCAAACCTGTTTCATGTTTCAATTCCTGCAAACGCTTCAAAATTTTTTGGTGTCCCAAATGAACGCCGTCAAACGTGCCAATGGTAACAATGGCAGGTTTTTCAATTCTGAAATGTTCGGTATTTTGAATGGCGAGCATGAGGACAAAAGTAAGAAACGTAAACAGAAATTTGTGAAAGAATAAAAAACAATCTACCGCAAATTTTCCCAATACCATTTCACGGCTTCTTTTAAACCTTGCTCCAAGTTGTGCGTGGGTTTGTATCCCAACAAATTTTTTGCTTTTTCAATGCTTGCCAAAGAATGTGGAATGTCGCCTGCGCGCTCTTTGCCGTATGTAATTTCTACGCTTGCAATTTTGCTGTCAAACTCACTTAACTGTTTTTTTAATAAAGAGGTGAGTTGATTTAAGTCTGTGCGCTCGCCAACGGCTGTGTTAAACACCTGCCCGAGTGCAGATTTATTTTCGGTTAATGCCGCCAAATGATTCATTTGAATAACATTATCTATGTAAGTGAAATCGCGCGAGTTTGTGCCGTTGCCGTTAATTACAGGCGACTGATGTGCCATTAACAATTTTACAAATTTTGGAATGGCCGCCGCGTAAGCCCCCTCAGGACTTTGATTGCGACCATACACATTAAAATAACGCAAACCTATAATTTCCATGCCGTAATTTAATGCAAACACATGGGCATACAATTCATTGGCATATTTTGTAACCGCGTAAGGCGACAAGGGTTTCCCGATAAGCTCTTCGGTTTTTGGTAAAGCCGTGCTGTCGCCGTAAGTGGAGGAACTTGCAGCGTACACAAAACGTTTTACTTTTTCATCGCGCGCTGCAACAAGCATATTTAAAAATCCGCTGATGTTTACCTCGTTGGTGGTAATCGGGTCGTTTAAAGAACGTGGCACAGAACCCAAAGCCGCTTGATGTAACACTATGTTTACGCCTTGCACGGCATTTCGGCAATCCTGAAAATTTCTGATGTCACCTGTGATGAGCGTAAAGTTTTTGTTGCCAAGAAAAGGGTTAAGGTTTTCTTTTTTTCCTGTTGAGAAATTATCCAAGCAAACAACTTGGTTATCGTGTTTCAATAAATCGGCGCACACATTAGAACCTATAAAGCCTGCACCGCCTGTAACTAATACGTTTGTTTTCTGAATTTTGTGATAGGACATACATTAAACAAGTAATTTTCAAAGATACATCTTACCTTGTATTGAAAAATTATATTTTTGACTATGTTTTTAATTTTATTACGTGGATTGCCCGGAAGCGGAAAATCAACATTGGCAAAGGTGCTGAGCGAAAACGGAAAATATCCCGTGCTGAGCATTGACGATTTTTTTACCAATCCCACAACAGGAACATACAACTTTGAATTTGACAAAAACCACTTGGCGTACAAAGATTGCGAATTGAAAACAGGTCAATTTATGCAGAAGCAAACCGAAAAAATTTTTGTGGACAATACCTTTACTTTAGAATGGGAATTAGAACCTTATTTCAAATTAGCTGCCGAATTTAATTACCAAATTTTTACCCTTACCGTTGAACACCGCCACAAGGGGAAAAATAGTCACGGTGTAAGCGATGAGCAGCTCGCAAAAATGGCAGAGAAGTATAAGGTGGTGTTGGTTTAAATTTAGTGTAAACGGTATTGTTTTTTTCTAAAAATCCCCGTAATTAACCTGAAAGCAGGGAAGTTGCAATTGTTTGCGCCATAAATCCACTACCTGATTGCGGTCATCTAACACAAATTCTATGAAATATTTTTCGTTTATTTCACTTTCAAAAATTTCTTTTTTAATTACCGAATCTTTTCTGTAATCGTTTGCTTTGCGCATAAACAGAGCATTGTATGGAATGTGGTATTTTTCCAAAAATACTTTTGTTTGTGTTTCGTAACTGTTTTCCCTGCCCGAAACCAACAAAATTTTGTATCCGCTTTGATAATAATTTTTCAAAATGTTTGCCACAGGTGCGTTCAGTAAATCTTTGTCTGCTTGTGAAGCATCGTAAGGATTTCGTCCGTTCAGTAATGCCAGCGTTCCGTCTAAATCGCAAATAATTGCTTTTGGTAATTCAGTATTTTGAAAACGGTATTCAAGCGATTTTTGAAAAACTTTATGGTGGGTTGAAAAATCAAATTCCTGTTTCAGTTTTTCCAAATCACGCACATATTTTTCCACAACACGCTCGGGAATATATTTTCCTGTTTCTTCCTCGCGTTGTTTTACGCGACATTTCAGTTCTTCCACAGCCACATCAAACACTTTAAAAGAAATATCGGCTTGCATATTGAACTTGGTAATGTAATGTTCAATAAAAAATTTTTGTGTGTGCGTAGCATCAACCAGCACATTTATTCTGCGGCGCAAAAGCGTGTCAATGCTCGCATCAATCATGTTTGTAATTAAATCTTCCTGTTCGGGCAATAAATTTTCTGCCGAAAACTGCATCATGCGAAAATCATCTCTGCATACACGCACCCAGTTTTCTTCGGTACGCACAAAATATTTTGCAAAGGTGCTTTTTCCCGAACCGGGCGCACCGACTAATACTAATAGTTTAGGATTTTTCATTTTTTTAAAGTCTTGAATCTAATTTATTTTCTACTTCTTCGCCCATAATGCGGTCAAACACCAAATTTTTTAATTTGTAATTTTCTTCGTTAATAGATTTATAAGGCACTTTGAGCATTTCATAATTAATCGCCCAGTCGTTTACTGAACATCTGATTTTTGAATCAATTTTTCTTCTCTGAATATAGTAATCAAAGTTGCGCGCAAAATCTACACCGTAAATCATTACCAGATAATTGGGATTACGCACTTTTAATGCGGGCGGCATATTTTTTATAAACGCCCTGCGGGGTTTAATAACAACGCCTTCTTCCAAATTTTCAGCCAAATTTTTATACCATTTTTCTATTTCAGAAAATTGCGTTTTCAATGCTTCTTCGTTTTCAATTTTCAAATGCAAAAATTCATCGGCATTTACTTTGGTGTAAGAAAGATTGTCGTTTACAATGTCTTCCGTTCCGTTTTCGTAAACAATTTTTAAAATATTAAAGGGCTTAAAATTGATGTTTCCCTCACGCGAAAAATGGTCAATTTGTGTTTGATAAATCTCGGTAGCTTGTTTGTATTGCGCCAAATCTTTCACATCAAAGTTGTACAAACTTTCGTATTGACGAACAATGTGCGAGGGATACTTTTGTTTCAGAGCTTTTTCGTCTAACGTTTCTTTATCGGCAACAAAATTTTTGTAGGCTTCCGATGATTTTACCTGTTCAATTTTTTCGTACAAAGGCGAGGTTTGTAAAAACCGTAAATGATTTTGATGTGCATTTAAGTAACCGTAAAATTCAGCATCAATCAAGCCTCCGCCCAAAACTTTCCATGGCATTAATTCAGATTGAATAATGTAAAGCGAAACATTTTCCCAATCCAAACGTTTGTGTAAATCCTGTAAAGACAATTTTGCCTCTTCCAGATTAATGTGATTAATTTTAAAACCGTTTCGGCTTACAAAATAGGTGTCGCTTAAATTGCGGTGCAAATAAATGTCGCAATACGACCCCATGTATTTTTGTTGAATAACAAATTCCGTTTCGCCGTAACGCATAAAAAATCTGATGCCCTCATACAAACTTTCAATCTCGCCGCGCTCAAACGATTTTGGCGCAGGCGAAATGGTTGGTGAAAAAGCATTGATTTTATTACGGCAGAAAAAATCAATTCTTGATTTTATTTTTTTTAATTCTAAATTTTCCATGTTTTAAGTTTTTGAAAAAATGACACCTTGTGTCGGTTGCACACCGTTAATTATATCGCCCGTTCCGAAATACGTTACGCTTATGTTTTGTGTTTCTTGTAAACAGTCATTAATAAACGTTTTAAATTCTTCCCCGCTCAACTCAAAATCGTGGTCATCGTGGCGCATGGCTTCATCATTCATTTGATAATACACATTAAACTCGCGGTTTGGCGTGGTGAGATACATATTATCAAAATTCAGTTTCAATAAATTGCACACTAATTTTTTTGCTTCATCAAGGGGATTATGTTCTATCACCTCCGAAAGAATGATGTTTACTTTTTCTTTGTAATGAACTTCGGCTAAACTTTTATAAAAAAACAAATTTCCGTTTTCGGGATTTGCCATTAATTTTTCGGCGTGTTCGGCAACGTCATCATCTTTGTCAATGGCAAAATAAGGTGCGGTAAAATTTTTACGGCTTATGCGTTTAAAATATTTAAACTCACCACAGCCAAAATCCACAACGGCTGTGGTCAAATCCAAGCGGTCAATAATAAATTTTATTCTGTCAAAGTGCGTGTCGTTAAACGTTAAATCAGCCTGCAAGCCCTGCCCTGCAAGATAGTTTTCAAAAATCGGTTTCAGTTGCTTAAACTGATTTTCGGAACGCATGGCACGTTTGATGAACAGATAAAAAACAAAATAAGGCACGTTTTCCATGTTGGTAAGAATACGCACATACTTTGCCGCAAAGCTGTCGTCAATAAATGTATAAATGCCGCTTTGGTTGGTTAAATGCACCAACAGAGCCGTGAGGTTTAATAAATTAAACGCTTCAAACACCGAGTTTGCCGTAATTTTTAAATGAAAATTTTTCCCGACTGTATGTTGAACTTCTATGCCTTTAAAATATCTGCTCAACAAAAATGTTCCGTTTCTGTACCACGACGAATCAATATAAAACGTAGGAATTTCAATGCTGCAAGGGAAAACATCAATGTCGCTTTTTAATTTTTTCAGCCATTTAATTTCTTCCGAAAAATATTTTTCTTTTTCAGTTAAAATTTGTCTGAACAGTTCATTACTCAAATGCAGTACCGCCAAAGGATTGCAATAGCTTTGAAAATCTATTTGATTGCTTTCTTCGGGCAAATAACTGTATTTGCTGTCTTGAAAAACCACCTGATAATTGTGTTCATCAACGGCAATACCCGCCACCTGACCGTTTCGCAGAGGCATAAAATACAAGCCGAAATCGGTGTTGGGATTTTTATTAAGCAAATCCAACAAGTTCGGATTTTTGCTGTGAATGTTTAGTATCATATTTTATTCTGTCATTATAGTCGGTTTGTGAGGAGTCGAACCCCAAATCTATGATTCGTAATCATAAGTTTTATCCAATTAAACTACAAACCGAAATTTTCTTTGGTTGAAGTGAGAGACTCGAACTCTCATTTGCGATGCCACAAACCGCCGTGTTTACCTTTACACTAACCACAACATTTTAATTTTTGGTCAATAAAAAACCCCGACATCTATCGGGGTCTTCAAAAAATTATTTTCTTTTTGTCTATTTTATTAAAAAATAATTTTACATACCCCAATAAAGTCAAAGTGGCGAAAACGCCCGTCCTGATTTGGTTTTAAAGAATATGTGAAATTGTTTTTCATTCTGATTTTTAAAAATTTCGTTCGCAAATGTAAATTGAAAAAATGAATTATCAAGAAAAATTTTGAAAATTATTTTCTTAAAAGTGCTGTTTGGATTATTGGTAGCGCGCTCAACTATCAGTAAAATCAATGCTTTTGGCGGATAAAAATATTGGCTTTTCATACAAAAGCAGTAAATAATGTATGAAATATTCACTACATTCGCACTTTACAAAAATGGAATATAATACACAGTTAGAACGGTTGATAATTCCCGAATACGGACGGAACATTCAAAGCATGATAGAACATTGCTGCACCATTGAAAACCGCGATGAGCGCAACCTCTGCGCCAAAGCCATTATTCAGGTGATGGGGCAGCTTAATCCCACCCTGCGCGACCAGTCGGATTACACACACAAATTATGGGACCACCTGTTCATCATTTCTCAGTTTAAATTAGATGTGGACAGTCCTTATCCCTTGCCTGAAAAGGAATCGTTTAACGAAAAGCCGCAACGGTTGAATTACCCCAAAGGGCGCATTCGTTACAAACATTACGGAAAAACGATTGAAGACATTATCAGGAAAGCGAAAGAATATCCCGAAGGTGCCGAAAAAGCTGAGCTGACAAGGCAAATAGCCAATCACTTAAAAAAATCGTATTACAACTGGAACAAGGATAACATTACCGACGATGTGGTTTTGAAAAACCTTTCCGAGCTTTCAAACGGCGAATTGAAGTTGGACGAAACCACCACACTCAGCTCACACCAAGAGTTGCGCGGCGAAAACAACAACAATAACAACAAGAAAAAATTCTTCCACAAAAACAACAAGCACAAAAACAAACACAAAAATAAAAATCGCAAAAACTAATTTTCTCTCTTTTCATAATATGGCAATTTTTGAGGTAACAGGCGGTAAACAATTAAAAGGCGACATTATTCCGCAGGGCGCAAAAAACGAGGCATTGCAGGTAATCTGCGCCGTGCTGCTCACCAAAGAAAAAGTAACTATCGGCAACGTTCCAAACATTGTTGATATAAACAAACTCATAGAATTGCTGCACGATTTGGGCGTGAAGATTGAAAAAACCGCGCACGAAGAATACACCTTTCAAGCCGATAACGTCAATGTAGATTACTTGGTTTCGCCCGAATTTAAAAAGAAAGGCGGCGGTTTGCGCGGCAGCATGATGATTGTAGGACCAATGCTCACACGCTTCGGCAAAGCCTATATGCCAAAACCGGGCGGTGATAAAATCGGTCGCCGCCGTGTGGACACGCACTTTATGGGCTTTGAAGCACTCGGCGCAAAATTTAATTACAAGCACGATGAAGAACTGTTTGAAGTAGAAGGCAAAAACCTCAAAGGCACATATATGTTGCTGGACGAGGCTTCTGTTACAGGCACGGCAAACATCGTCATGGCAGCGGTTTTAGCCGAAGGCATCACCACCATTTACAACGCGGCTTGCGAACCCTACTTGCAGCAACTTTGCAAAATGCTCAACAGCATGGGTGCAAAAATTTCGGGTGTCGGTTCAAATTTATTGACCATTGAAGGCGTGAAAGAACTGAAAGGCACAACACACCGTTTGTTACCCGATATGATTGAAATTGGTTCATTCATTGGCTTGGCAGCCGTTACGCAATCGGAAATCACCATTAAAAATGTCAGCTACGAAAACTTGGGAATTATCCCGACAATTTTTGGAAGACTGGGCGTAAAAATGGAACGCCGCAACGATGACCTTTACATTCCTGCACAAGAGCATTACGAAATTGATACCTTTATTGACGGTTCTATTCTCACCGTGAGTGATGCTATTTGGCCCGGCTTTACACCCGACCTCATCAGCATTGCTTTAGTTACTGCTATTCAGGCGCGAGGCAACGTGCTCATTCACCAAAAAATGTTTGAGAGCCGTTTGTTTTTTGTGGACAAACTGATTGACATGGGCGCGCAAATTATTTTGTCAGACCCGCACCGTGCCGTGGTTATGGGCTTAAACAGAAAAGTGCAACTGCGCGGCATTGAAATGACAAGTCCCGACATCAGAGCGGGCGTGGCGTTGCTGATTGCTGCCATGAGCGCGAAAGGCAAAAGCACCATTTTTAACATCAATCAAATTGACCGAGGCTATCAAAACATTGATACGCGCCTCAACGCCATTGGCGCGGAAATTATTCGCAAAGCAGAACAATGAAATATTTTACATTCATATTAATTGCGCTCGTGTTTTCTTCGTTTCAAACCGATGCGCCTGTGGGTTTAAATTTGGGCAATACCGCACCCGAAATAGAATTAAAAAATCCCGACGGTGAAGTGGTGAAATTATCTTCGTTGCGCGGAAAAATAGTGCTGATTGATTTTTGGGCAAGCTGGTGCGCACCGTGTCGCCGCGAAAATCCTGAAATAGTACGCGCGTATAATTTATTTAAAGACAAAAAATTTAAACAGGGAAAAGGCTTTGCGGTTTACGGCGTTTCCTTAGATGTAAAACTTGAAACGTGGAAATCAGCCATTGCGCACGACGGTTTAATCTGGGCTTCTCATGTGAGCGACTTTGGCGGCTGGAACAGTACAGCAGCAGCGCAATATCAGGTAAGCAACATTCCCACCAATTTTTTAATCAACGACAAAGGCATTATCATCAACAAAAATCTTCGCGGCGAAGATTTGATAAATGCTTTGAAAAAAATGGCGGTGGAGGAATAAACATTCTTTACCGCAACTAAAAAACAATAAACATTAGATATGAAACAAGCATACATTGTAAATGGCGTGCGCACCGGAATCGGCAATTTCGGCGGAACTTTGGCAGCCGTGAGAGCAGACGATTTAGCCACACTTGTACTGAAAGAACTGATGAAAAAAAATCCTGAGGTGGATTGGAAACAAGTGGGCGATGTTATTCTCGGCTGCGCCAATCAGGCGGGCGAAGATAACCGCAACGTAGCGCGTATGGCTTCGCTTATGGCAGGTTTACCAATGTCGGTGGCAGGGCAAACCGTAAACCGTTTATGCGCTTCGGGCTTGAGTGCGAGTATTGATGCGGCGCGTTACATTCAAACGGGTGATGCAGATTTGATGATTTCGGGCGGTGTGGAAAACATGACCCGCGGACCTTGGGTAATCGGCAAAGCAAGTTCGGCGTATGGGCGCGACCAACAGATGTATGACAGCAGTTTTGGCTGGCGTTTTATTAACCCGAAAATGAAAGAGTTTTACGGCGTTGATGCTATGGGCGAAACGGCAGAAAACGTTGCCGAATTGTTGAAAATAAATCGCGAAGACCAGGATACATTTGCCTTGTGGAGTCAGCAGAAAGCTGCCAAAGCAACAGCAAACGGGCGTTTTGAAAAAGAAATTATTGCCGTTGAAATTCCGCAAAAAAAAGGCGATGCCATTATTTTTAAAAAAGATGAATTTGCAAAACCAAACACGAACTTGGAAGGTTTGCAAAAACTGAAAGCCTCTTTCCGCCAAAACGGAACTGTAACCGCAGGCAACGCAAGCGGCTTAAATGACGGCGCGGCAGCCTTGTTATTGGCAAGCGAAGAGGGACTAAAGAAAAATAATTTAAAACCGTTGGCAAGAATTGTAAGTTCTTCGGTTGTTGGCATTGAGCCGCGCATTATGGGCTTAGGACCTGTGGAAGCCTCAAACAACGCCATAAAAAAAGCAGGCTTAACTTGGAATGACATTGACATTATTGAACTGAACGAGGCTTTTGCAGCGCAATCATTGGGCTGTGTGCGTTCATGGAAATTAGCCGACAACGACCCGCGTATAAACCCGAACGGCGGTGCTATTGCCTTGGGACACCCCTTGGGCATGAGCGGTGCGCGTATTTTAAATTCAGCAGCCATAGAACTGCACGAACAACATAAAAAATACGCATTGGTTACTTTGTGCATTGGCGTTGGGCAAGGCTACGCGGCGGTAATTGAACGCTGTTAATTGATGAATAAATTTCGTACATTTGCTTTAGATGAAAACGGCTCATACCAAAAAAATTAAAATCAGAAACGTACACCAACAAAATTTTGTTGCTGACATGGAACAATCTATTAAAAAAATAGAAACTGATTTTTATGAAAAAAATAATAAGAACAAAAAGTTTCGTAAAACAGCTTGAAAACTGGCAAGAATACAAACTTGAGAATGAAGAGGATTTACGCCATTACATTCAAAAGCTTCGCCACATTACCGAGTTGATTATTGAAATCAGCGAGTTGGAAAGTTATCTTGGTAAAAAGGTAAACTACCGCACAAGCAAAAAAATTCAGTATTTCATTTATCAGCAACACGTTGTTTTCTTTCGTTTAGAGCCTCATCAATTAACACTTCTTTATTTTGTTGCCGCAAAGCGTATTAAACGTAAATTGGAAAGTTAATAATCATTGTACAATCATTCGTACATTAGCAGCAAGCAAAACACAAACAACATGACAATACATAATTTTTCTCAACAGCAATCCATTTTAAATCAATATGTGGCTGAAATGCGCGATATTGAAATTCAAAAAGACACCATGCGTTTCAGAAAAAATTTAGAACGCACAGGTGAAATTTTTGCCTATGAAATAAGTAAAACATTGGAATACGAAACCGTGCAAACCAACACTCCGCTTGGTATTTCGGAAACCAAACAATTAATCAGTCAGCCTGTGGTGGCAACGGTGCTGCGGGCAGGGCTGCCGTTTCATTCGGGAATTTTAAATGTGTTTGACAAAGCACAAAACGCTTTTGTGGGCGCGTATCGTAAAAACCATAAAGACAACAGTTTTGAAATTGCCATGGAATACGTTACTTGTCCCGACCTGACCGACAAAACACTTATCCTCTGCGACCCCATGCTGGCTTCGGGTTCGTCAATGGTTTTAACGTACAAAGCCTTGTTACAAAAAGGAACGCCAAAACATACGCACATCGTTTCAGTCATTGCAAGCACACAGGGCATTAACTATTTAAAAGCGCATTTCCCTAATTTCAATTATACCTTGTGGTGCGGCGCAATTGATGAAGAATTAACTGCACATTCTTACATTGTACCGGGTTTGGGCGATGCAGGCGATTTAGCTTTCGGAGAAAAAATGTAATGTTTACCGTTAAAACCATTCCTTATAAAACTTCGGGCGTACTCAATTCGCTTGTGGGCGAGTACATGAACAAAAACGAAACACTCAAATCGTTTTACGCTTTCTTTCCCGATAAAAATGGTTTTAATGAACTGCTGAACAGCAAGCCATACGCGAATTTCAACAGACAAGCACTTTCAGACATTTTATTGAAACAAAGTGAAGCAGTAAAAAATACTTCTGAAAATTCTTTGCAAAACATTGAACTGCTCAAAAAAGAAAACACATTTACCGTAACAACAGGTCATCAACTCTGTTTGTTTACAGGACCTTTATACTTCATTTACAAAATTATTTCCACAATCAATTTGGCAGAAGCACTGAAAAAAGAATTTCCCGCGTATGATTTTGTGCCTGTGTATTGGGCGGCAAGCGAAGACCACGATTTTGAAGAAATCAATCATTTCAATGTGTTCGGAAAAAAATTAGAATGGAAAAGTGAGCAAGGCGGCGCAGTGGGGAATTTTAAAACCAAAGAATTAGAAGTGCTGCTTCCCGCTTTGGAAAAGGCTTTAGGCAAGTCTGAAAATTCCGGTTATTTAATTTCATTGTTTAAAACTGCGTATTTGCAACATCAAAATTTAGCTGATGCCACACGTTTTATGGTGAACGAATTGTTTGGAAATTACGGTTTGGTTACGATTGACGGCAACGACAAAAATTTTAAAACGCAGTTTAAACACATTTTAAAAAAAGACATTTTTGAAAATTCGCCTTTCGCGCTTGTAAATTCTTCCATTAAAGAATTGGAAAAATTAAATTATCACGCGCAGGTAAAACCGCGGGAAATAAATTGTTTTTATTTGAACGACAATGCACGTTTACGCATTGAAAAAGTTGGCGAACAATTTAATTTGCTTGGTACAGACACTTTTTTTTCCAAACAGGAATTAGAAAACATCATTGAAACAACGCCCGAAAAAATCAGCCCCAACGTGGTGTTGCGCCCTGTGTACCAACAAAGCATTTTGCCCAACATGGCTTACATTGGCGGACCGGGCGAATTAGCCTATTGGTTAGAATTCAAAAAAATGTTTGATGAACACAACCTATTTTTCCCTGTGCTGATGCCGCGCAATTTTGTAATGCTTGTGGACAAGTTTACAAAAAACAAAATGGCAAAATTGAAATTTTCGGAAACAGATTTTTTTAAATCCGAAATTGATTTGATTAAAGAGTTTCAGGTGAAAACAAATAGTTTGTTTGATGTAAATGCAGAAAAAGAGAAAATTTCTGAACTTTACGCTGCGCTTCGCGAAAAAACAAACAGCATTGATGTAACGCTTGACAAACACGTTTTGGCTCAATTACAAAAACAATTAAAAACGCTGGAAAACATTGCCGCCAAAGCCAACCGCGCTTCCAAGAAAAAATTTGAAACTGAAATTTCAAACATCAGAGCAATTAAATCTGCTTTATTTCCAAATAACGTTCCGCAAGAACGACACGAAAATTTTTCTTCGTTTTATTTAAGCTACGGTAAACATTTTATTGAAACGCTGAAAGAAAAATTAAATCCTTTTGTGCAAGAGCAGTTTTTGTTGGTGGAAGATTAAGAAACTGTTTAAATTTTATCTGATTTTTTTGTTATGAGGATTTTTCGTTTCCGTCATTGCGAGGCACGAAACAATCTCTTTGTTTGAAACGGATTGCTTCGTCGTACCTCCTCGCAATGACGACGTTCTTCGCAATGACGAGATACTTCATAACATTTTTCCGAAATAAAATTTAAACAGTTTCTGAATTACAAAAAAATAAAACAAAAGCCCTCAATTAAGAGGGTTTAAATTATTGACTGCGACTTTCGGCTGATGTCCATTGTTTAGGTAATCCGACTTTTTTAAGCATTTGATTTGCTTTTTCTAATTTGTCGGGAAACAAAATCACCTCATCGTATTTGTTTAACGAAGTGTCTATTTTTACGATAGGCGTTTTTCGTTTTTTTAATTTTGTTGTAAGCTTCATTGTTAAGTGATTTGCGTTTCCAAAGATAGTTATTTTTTCTTTTTGCGTCTAACCAAAAAACCGTCATATTCCACGTTTTTCTTAAAGCTTTCCCAATCGTCATATCGCTCGCCTAAAATTTCAAAATCGGAAGAAAATTCCGACAGAAATTTTGTAATACCCATGCGGTATAAGCGGGTTCGCGCTTTGGTGCTGCCAGTGGCGTATATCCATGCGCGAGGATATTTGTCGGTAAAGGCATAAACGGTTGCAACTACGGTTGTCAATACCATTTCACTATCGCCGTTATTTGAAATTACCAAATCATCAATAGTGCCTGTTGTGTGGTCTTTATCGCCAAAAGCAAGATTGTAAACATTTTTTAAATTGGTGGGCTGATAACTCACGAATTTATGAATAAGCCCTTTGCGCCCCTCGCTCACAAATTCAAACGTGAGCAATTTATCGCCTGATGACAATGGGTATTTTGGTAATTTCATGTGAATTTATTTTCTCAAAAGTAACACTCCTTTTGTTTGAGTATTGCTACACTATATAGCAAAATAGAAAATATAATTACTCATAATCCAACAATTTCTTTTTGGCGATGCCATTCTTCTTGTTCTCGGGTTTTGGCAAAAATCTTACTTTTGATTAATGCAAGACAGTACTAATTATACACCCTCCCCCGACGACAATAAACTTGGTTTGTTTGATAAAAACATCATCAACGAATATGAAGCAAAAGGCATTGCCGAAAAAAATTTACATTGAAGCAATGAAACTGGCAGACAAAGGAAACTTTGAACCTTTAACGACTTTGATTAACAAAGAACTGACCGCCTTTTAATTCTTGTTCTTTCAATAAAGACAAAACAATTTCACGAACCTTTGGCATAGGTACTTGCTGATTTTCCAACGACATGGTTGAGAAAACTGTATTTGTGAGCATATCTGCCAAAAACAGCTTTTCTTTTAGTTGCGGATATTTTTCGTAAAATTTCATTGTTCACAAAGATATAAAAATAAAATGAGTGAGTTTTTCTACTCATAATCCAACAATTTCTTTTTGGCTATGCCCAAGCCCTTTGGCATACAGAGGGGCAGAGTTTTTTTATTTTTTAAAGCCAAACTCTTTAATTAAATCGGAAAGACTAATTTCTAAAGCGTCTGCCAATTTATAACACCAAAACAAAGTTGGATTTATTTCGCCCCGTTCAAGACGTGAAATATTTTGATAATTGTTTCCAACTTTTGCAGCAAGGTCAGCTTGAGACATTTTTAATTCCGTTCGTTTCTTTTTTACAAATTGCCCGAATTTTTTATTGAAAGCTGCGTTTGGTGTTACCTTTGGCATAAACCAATACTCTGAAAATAAATAACAAACAATATAACCATATACGGTTAGTTTTTGTATATTTGTTTCCGAAAAAAAGGAGAAACCCGAAAAGCCTGTAAAAGTGAGTAGGGGAAATTAAAAAAATATTAAATAAAATGTGAAGAATTTTTAAACCACAGCACTTGTCCCGATTTATCGGAAGGCGCGGAGAATGAGGAATTTTTTATTACAGTAAAGATTATTTTTTCTTTTCCATGAGTTCAATAACCTTTTGTTGCAGTTTCATAATTTCTTGGTCTTTTTCTGAAATTATGTTTTTCAAACGGTCTATTTCATTTGCAAAATCATTTTTGGTTTTACCTACTGTAACAAGTTCTGAGGGAGAAATGCCCAACACTTTTGCCAACTGAACTATGCGTTTAAACGGAACGCCGTTTATGTTGCGTTCTATGCGCGAATAGGTGGGCAGCGAAACATTTATTTTATCAGCCATTTCCTCTTGACTCCACCCTTTCAGATTGCGGTAATAACGTATGTTGTCGCCAATGTTTTTCATTTCTGATAAAACTACGAGGCGATTTTGATGCAAATAACATCAAAAAATGATGTATTATTTTTATTTTTTGATTTATATTGATATGTTTGTGCTCGGAAACCACTTAATCAATAACAGTTTAAAATCAAAAAAGTATGTGTAAAGACGAAAGTAAAAACGAAAAATGCTGTACTAATGAAAAAGAGTTGCTGTTTCAAATGCATGAGCAATTTGCTCAAAACATGAATGATGCTACTAATAGATACATAACACTGTTTATAGGCATTGTAGCTCTGTTTGGTTTTTATGGGTTAGCCTATGGGCTTGCAACAACAATCATCAACAGCAATGATTGGCACGTTAAACCGAATGCTATTTATTTAATGGCGATAGTTGTAGCTTTAGTTTTATTCTTTTTATTCTGTATGCTGGTATATACAGGTTATCAACACAGGCGAGACCAAGCATTAAACCATAAAATACGAGAAAAGTATGTTACGCACCACGATAATTTCTTTTCTGCATATAGTGGGATTGACAAAGGTATTTTTAGTTATCAGCCTGATTATTTAAAAATACAAGCGTATTTTTTATTTGTATTAAAAATTATTTTGTTACTGTCCGTAATATTTCTACCCGAAATATCCCTAACAACTCAACCAAATACTTACGATGAAAATAAAACTATAGTAAAGGAACAAACTCCACAGCAAGATAATACAGATACGGCTTCTGTAAACAGAACTAATAAACACGATGAAATTTTACTTTCAGAAAATTCCCACAATTATGTGCGTAATATTTCTAAAGTATTTATTTCTACTACATTGCTGTTTTGCATTATAGTATGGTTGTGTTATTATCTTAAATACAATAATTTATATCGTAATACAATAGCAAAACAACTATGTTGTTGCAAATGTGAAAATGAAAAGAGTGAAACGCCTAAATCGTAAACAAAAAATTAATAACCACCCAAAAACAAAGAAAAAATGAAAAAATTACTTACAATTATCGCAATTTTAACAGTAGGGTTAGTAAATGCGCAAAACGGTTTTACTATTACAAGTAGTGTTGATACAACATTTATTCAACAGGTTCCAGCCAATTTAAATGCTAATCTAACAAATATTCAAGCAAACGGTCAGAATCCAATTAATCAGGATACTATTTATATTCTTGGAAATACTGGAACTATTAGTATTCAAATTCCTCAATTATATTCAAATTTATCAATATATCCAAACCAAAAGATTTATATTTGGAACGAAAATAATATTATACCTTCAACATTTATTAATTCTATTTCTGCGTTAAATTATAGTTATAATATCAGTGGTACGGGAGAAAATAAACAAATTTTATACCAACCGTCATCAACAATTGTTTCAGGATTCAAATTATATTTTAAAGTTATCCCAATAACCACTACAACTACTATATCAACTTTAAGCCAAATTACAAACACTTCAACTATTTCAACTATTGATACAACTAATTGTGTTGTTATACATTCAACTACTTTAAACACTACTTATACAACACAATCAGTTAATAATACTGTTTCTTTAACTTTAACCGGTAATACTCAAACTTTAACCACTATTGGAGCATCAACAACAATTCCATTTTCAAATACATTAACTGTTATTAAATATAGATTTAATCAATCCAACAATCAGTGGTTTAATTATCCTAAAACCTTTATATATACAAATACACTTACAATAATCGGTAATTCATTACCACAAAATACAGTAAGTATAAATACAACTACTAATGCATTACAATTACATCCACATTTGAGCATAATCAGCAATTCTGCTAATGTATGTATTGGAGGCACAAGCACACTTACTGTAAGCGGTGCAAACACTTATACCTGGAGCACAAACGAAAACGGTATAAATATTAGTGTAAGTCCAACAGTTATTACTACATACACCGTTTCAGGCACAGACAACAACGGCTGCGTTGGTACAGCTTCTATCACAGCCATAGATTGCAGCACCATTACAGGCATTGCAGCATATATAAACAACAATCAAATCAAAATTTATCCAAACCCTGCCAATTTGTATGTAAATATTGAAAATTCAAACAATCAAACCATTGAATTTATCAATCTAAATGGTCAAACTGTTTTAAAATCAACAGAAAGTATTGTAAATATTGAAAGTTTAAAACAAGGTATTTATTTTGTTAAGTGTGGAAATGCAATTAGCAAATTTGTGAAAGAGTAGAGCCGCGATTAATCGCGGCTTTACACAAAAGCACACAAAACAGCCCCGCAATTTTGCGGGGCTGTGGTGTTTAGAGATTTGGCAAATTCAAAATTTGTCAAATCTTTTATGTTGCTAAAACTGCTTCCAAGTCGCTTAACTCTTTGTGGTCAAGGTCAGCTTGGGCTTCACTAATAAGGTTAGGGTAAAATTTTTCAATAACCGTTTTTATGATAAACATACTTTTTGCCGAGCGTATTTCGGGGTCAACCAATTCGTCAATCAAATAACTTATCAGTTTATCTTTTTTGTATTTGTATTGCTCAAGCATGTGCGCAGAACGGTCGGCAGAATGCAATTTTATCATCGCATCAACTTCTTTGATATCATCAATCAAATCCATTAACTTATATTTTTTTGCATCTTCCAAAGCCTCTATCTTTTCGCTCTATAAACTTTAACTTTATAATCCGCACCAATTTTTCCGCTTGCAATGTCGTTCAGTTTTCCTGAAATCATTTTGCGTTTAAATGCGCCCACTTTGTCGGTAAATAAAATGCCCTCAATATGGTCGTATTCGTGTTGAATAACACGGGCTATCACGCCGTCGTATTTTTCGGTGTGCTTCACAAATTTTTCGTCGTAATATTCAATTTCAATGTTTGGTTTGCGCAACACATCTTCACGAATTTTAGGAATGCTCAAACAACCTTCGCTGAATTTCCATTCTTCGCCCTCTTCATCTAAAATGCGCGCATTGATAAACACTTTTTTAAACACCTTTAATTCTTTCTTTTGTTCGGGTGTAAATTCATCGTCATCATCATCGTCGCTTTCGGTAAAAGGTTTGGTGTCTATCACAAACAAACGAATGGCTTTTCCCACTTGCGGAGCTGCTAAACCCACGCCGTTAGCGTTGTACATGGTTTCAAACATATCCTGAATCAACTGTTCCAAACCTTCGTGATTTTTGTCAATGTCTTCGCAAACTTTTCTAAGAACAGGGTCGCCGTAAACAACTATTGGTAATACCATTTCTTTTTTAGTGTTGAGTTATTAGTTTTTAGTTTTGAATAATTTCAGTTTTTAGTTCAGAGTGTTTGATATTAAAAACTAAGAACTAAACCTTAAAAATTACCTATGGTAGTTCGGTGCTTCGCGGGTTACAACTACATCGTGCGGGTGACTTTCTTTTACGCCTGCCGCCGTGATGCGAACAAATTTAGCCTGCTGCAAAGCTTTTATGTCTTTAGAGCCTGTGTAACCCATGCCTGCGCGCAAGCCGCCAATAATCTGATAAATCACTTCCGCCAACGAGCCTTTATACGGCACACGCCCACTCACACCTTCGGGAACTAATTTTTTAATATCGTCTTCCATGTCTTGAAAATAGCGGTCTTTGCTGCCGCGTTGCATCGCTTCCAAAGAACCCATGCCGCGATAGGATTTGAATTTCCGTCCTTCAAAAATGATTGTTTCACCCGGACTTTCTTCCGTGCCTGCAAACATTCCGCCCATCATCACTGTTCCCGCACCTGCTGCCAAAGCTTTCACCACATCGCCTGTGTAACGCACGCCGCCGTCTGCAATCAGAGGAACGCCTGTACCTTTCAACGCATTGGCTACTTCCATTACGGCTGAAAGTTGAGGCACGCCCACACCTGCAATTACGCGCGTGGTGCAAATAGAACCGGGACCAATCCCCACTTTCACGGCATCTGCACCTGCTTTTACTAAGTCTAATGCGGCTTTGCCTGTGGCAATGTTGCCAACAACCACTTGTAAAGTTTTATGTTTCTTTTTTACTTCTTTCAGTTTTTCAATTACGCCTTTGCTGTGTCCGTGTGCGGTGTCAATAATTACGGCATCAACGCCTGCTGCCACTAAAGCGTCCACGCGCTGCATGGTATCGTGCGTAATGCCAACGGCTGCTGCCACGCGCAAACGCCCCTGACTATCTTTGTTGGCATTGGGACGAACTTTAATTTTAATAATGTCTTTGTAAGTAATCAACCCCACCAATTTGTCGGTTTTATCAACGATTGGGAGTTTTTCAATTTTGTGATTTTGTAAAACTTCTTCGGCTTTTTTCAGGTTAATGCCAATGGGCGCAACAATTAATTTTTCGCGTTTGGTCATTACTTGTTTAATTGATTTCTTAAAATCCTTTTCAAAACGCAAATCGCGGTTGGTAACAATGCCGATGAGTTTGTTTTGCTTATCCACCAAAGGAATACCGCCGATTTTATTTTCAGCCATCATATTGAGCGCATCGCCGATAGTGGCATTCTCAAACAAAATTACAGGCTCTGTAATCATGCCGCTTTCACTGCGTTTTACTTTGCGCACTTGCTCGGCTTGGGCTTCAATGCCCATATTTTTGTGCAACACGCCAATGCCGCCTTCCTGCGCAATGGCAATCGCCAACTCGTGTTCGGTTACGGTGTCCATAGCTGCCGAAACTATGGGCGTATTGATTTTAATGTTTTTGGTAAAATAAGAAGATGTGTTTACTTCGCGCGGCAATACTTCGGAGTATGCGGGAACTAATAACACATCATCGTAAGTAAGCCCTTCGGGAACAAACTTGTTTGAAAGAAAATCAGAAGCCATTGAATTTGAATTTTAAGAGTAAAAAACTTGATTTAACGTTTTTATAAAATTCGGGCAAAGATAGCTTTTTTATTTTTTATCACAAACTCCAATACGTTAAGCCTTTCATTTTGCCGCGATACATACCTTTTACATCAACCAAAATGCCTTTGGCAGAGAGTAAGGATTTAAAATATTTTTCGTCCAAAGTTGTGTATTCTTTGTGGTTTACAGCTACAATCACGCCGTCGTAACCTTTGCCGATTTTGTTTAAGCCAAAACCATATTCGTGTTTCAGTTCTTCGCCGTTGGCATGAGGGTCAACAACGTCCACTTTTACGCTGAAGGATTTTAATTCTTTTACAATGTCGGCTACTTTGCTGTTACGAATGTCGCTTACATCTTCTTTAAAGGTTGCGCCCATAACCAACACTTTGCTTTTTGAAATATTTTTTCCGACGGCACTCATGCGTTTCACCAAATTTTTGGCAACGTAAAAACCCATGCTGTCGTTCACATAACGCCCACTATTAATCACGCGCGCATGATACCCCAAACTTTCGGCTTTGTAAGTTAAGTAGTAAGGGTCAACGCCTATGCAATGCCCGCCTACCAAACCGGGGAAGAACTTTAAGAAATTCCATTTTGTGCCTGCGGCTGCCAACACATCGTAAGTGTTAATGCCCATGCGTGAAAAGATGATTGACAATTCATTCATCAAGGCAATGTTTACATCGCGTTGTGTGTTCTCAATAATTTTTGCGGCTTCGGCAACTTTAATTGAGGAGGCTTTGTGCGTGCCCGGTTCTACAATAATTTCATACACTTTTGCAATGTTGTCCAAGCTTTCTTTGTCGCAACCACTCACAACTTTCAAAATTTTTGTAATGGTATGTTCTTTATCGCCGGGATTAATGCGCTCAGGCGAATAGCCAACTTTAAAATCTTTAATAAACTTCATGCCCGACAATTTTTCCAACACAGGAATACAATCTTCTTCGGTACAACCGGGATAAACGGTTGATTCGTAAACAACGTAATCGCCTTTTTTCAACACCTTGCCCACCGTAGTTGATGCACCAATCAAGGGTTTCAGGTCTGGCAAGTTATGTTCGTCAATGGGTGTGGGAACAGCAACGATGAAGAAATTGGCTTTTTTCAAATCTTCTAATTTGTGCGTAAACGTGATGTCTGAATTTTTAAAATCTGCTTTGCCCAATTCATTGCTTGGGTCAATGCCTTTTTTCATCAGGTTTACGCGCTCTTCGTTAATGTCAAAACCGATGACTTTTACTTTTTTGGCAAACGCCAAGGCAATCGGTAATCCCACATAACCTAAGCCAATCACCGCAATGGAGGCTTCTTTTTTTATTATTTTGTTGTAAATACTCATAGAATTTTGAAGCGGTAAAGATACACAGTTTATTTATTTCTAATACCTTAATTTTACCGCCCAATGTGATTTTTCCCCTAAATTCGCGTGCGCTAAAAACGCCGAACTATGGCAAAGAAAAAAAAGAAAAAAGGTTCTGTTATTTCGCTTATACTGCTTGCTGTTATTGCCTTTGGCGGATTTTGGATTTACAACATTTTAACCGAAACCGTTCAGCTTAAAGAAAATAAAAAATACACTTATTTTTATATTAAACGCAGCGATACCTATAACGATGTGCTGCGCAATCTAAGTAAAGAAAACATTATTGAAGACAGCCATGATTTTGACTGGCTTGCCACAAAAATGGGTTTGGATAAACAAATAAACATTCATGCAGGACGATACAGAATTATTAACGGCATGACCATGCGACAAGTGATTAATCTGATTAAGTACAACAAACAGGAAAACGTAAAACTTCATTACATTCCGCAGCAAATACGCGATTTGGAAGAGTTTATTGAATACACCTCGCAGCGGTTAGACATTCGCGCCGAAGACTTAGACGATTATCTGAAAGACGAAAAAAAACTCGCCGACAATTTTAATCTTGACCCCGACAACAGTTTTGCCCTGCTCGTGACCGTAACGTATG
>JAHBTI010000001.1 GCA_019638705.1 Bacteroidota bacterium | reverse complement strand
GTATCGAGAACTGATTTTCCATAAAGTCATTTCTCGATACGCCTCCTATCGTCGGCTACTCGAAATGACAGAAACTCGTAACAAAAAATTAAATGAGTGTAATTGATTGGATAATATTATGCCTTACGCTGCTTTCCATTGTTCTTTACGGAATTTGGAAAAGTCGCGGAAATAAAAACATTGACAGTTATTTGTTGGCTGACAAAAAATTGCCTTGGTATCATGTAGGGTTTTCGGTAATGGCAACACAGGCAAGCGCAATTACTTTTCTTTCCGCACCGGGGCAGGGTTACGCCGACGGATTGCGCTTTGTGCAATTTTATTTCGGCTTGCCATTGGCAATGGTGGTGCTGTGCATTACGTTTATTCCAATCTTTCACAAACTCAATGTTTACACGGCTTACGAATTTTTAGAAAAACGTTTTGACAACAAAACACGTTCGCTCACCGCGTTTTTATTTTTGCTGCAACGCGGACTTTCTACAGGCGTAACCATTTACGCGCCCGCCATTGTGCTTTCCACTATTTTGAATGTGAACATCAATTACATGATTGTGTTCAACGGCATTATCGTTATTCTTTACACGGTGTATGGCGGAACAAAAGCAGTGTCGTACACACAACTTCTGCAAATGGGTGTAATTTTTTCGGGCTTGTTTTTAGCGGCGTACATGGTTGTTCATCTGCTTCCCGACAATGTAAGTTTTAACGATGCGCTGCACATTGCAGGAAAAATGAACCGACTGAATGCGATTGATACACATTTTGATTTGAACAACCGTTACAATATTTGGTCGGGAATTATCGGCGGTTTTTTCTTGCAACTGTCTTATTTCGGAACTGACCAATCTCAGGTGGGGCGTTACCTCACGGGAAGTTCCGTTTCTCAAAGCCGCTTGGGTTTGGTGATGAACGGCTTGATAAAAATTCCCATGCAGTTTTTTATTTTATTAATTGGCGTTTTGGTTTTTACCTTTTATCAGTTTCATGCACCGCCTGTTTTTTTTAATAAAATAGAAACCGCGCAATTAGAGAACAGCAAGTATAAAAACGAATTTGAAACGCTGAAAGATAATTATGAAATCGCCTTTTCAGAAAAACAAAACAAAGTCAACGATTTGGTAAATGCTTTACATTCAAAAGATGAAAATGCTGTAAGTCTTGCCCGCATTGAAGTTCAGGCAGCCGAGAAAAAAAGCGAAGATATCAGAAAAGAAGTTGCGGCTTTGATGACAAAAAATAATCCAAAAGCCGATACCAACGACAGCAATTTTATTTTTCTTCGTTTTGTTACCGAACAATTACCTGTTGGAATTGTTGGCTTGCTCATCGCCATTATTTTATTAGCATCAATGGGGTCTATGGCAAGCGGATTAAATTCTTTGGCTTCTACAACGGTGGTAGATTTTTACAAACGCATTTTTAAACCAAATGCAAGCGAAAAAAATTATTTATCTGCTTCGCGTTGGGCAACGGTGCTGTGGGGTGTGTTTTGCATTATCATTGCGTTTTACGCGAGCAAACTCGGCAATTTAATTGAAGTAGTAAACATACTCGGTTCTTTGTTTTACGGCACTATTTTGGGAATTTTTCTCGTAGCTTTTTACATGAAAAACATAAACGGCACATCTGTTTTTTACGCCGCGCTCATTGCCGAAGCATTTATTGTTTATGCATGGATTATTAACCTCACCGCTTTTTTGTGGCTGAATGTAATTGGTTGTTTGTTGGTGATGATTTTTGCTTTTGTTATTCAGATGTTCAGTAAAAAAGCAAAGAGGTTTGAGGACAGATAAGGAAATATTACATTTGTGAAACACAAAAAACAGAAGCTATGAAAACAAAATTAATTATCCTGTGTATTCTGTTTTGGGGAGTTGCAGGCGCGCAATACACCAAGTTGCATACGTTTAACGGTGAAAACGGAGGCGAGCCTCGCGGTTCTCTTGTTTTTGACGGACCTTTTTTGTTTGGCATGACGCATGGGGGAGGCGACTATAACGAAGGAACAGTATTTAGAATAAAGCAAGACGGAACAGAATATACCAAACTGATTGATTTTAACAGTTCAAGCGGTGGTCGCTATCCTTGGGGTTCTCTTTTTCGTTCCGGAGCTGCTCTGTACGGCATGACTTATGAAGGTTTTCATGGAACACTGTTTAAAATAAATGCTAATGGAGCAGGCTATACTCATCTGTTTTTCTTTGGAGGTTCAAACGGAAGTAAGCCCACAGGTTCTCTTATTTTTGACGGAACTTTTTTGTACGGCATGACTTCTATGGGTGGCACAAGCAATTTTGGAACGGTATTTAAAATAAAGTCCGACGGAACAGGATACACCAAGTTACTTGATTTTAACAGTGAAAACGGAACATATCCTTACGGCTCTCTGTTTTCTGACGGAACTTTTTTGTACGGCATGGCTTTTTTGGGCGGAACAAACAATAAGGGAACGGTGTTTAAACTAAAACCTGACGGAACAGAATACACCAAATTGCTTGACTTTAACGGCGAAAACGGAATGTACCCATACGGCACTCTTATTTCTGACGGAATTTTTTTGTACGGCATGACGTTTTCGGGTGGCACAGAGGATAAAGGAACGGTGTTTAAACTAAAACCCGACGGAACAGAATACACCAGATTGCTTGATTTTAACGGTGAAAACGGGCGTTCCCCTCAAGGCTCGCTTATTTATCACAAAAATTTTTTGTACGGCATGACTTTTGCGGGTGGCATAAGCGATTATGGAACAATATTTGGAATAAAACCCGACGGAACAGGATATACCAAATTGCTTGATTTTACCGGTTCAAACGGACAATATCCTTTCGGCTCTCTTGTTTATAACGGAGGTTTTGTGTACGGAATGACTTCTTTAAGCGGCGCAAACACAAAGCATAAGGGAACAATATTTAAACTAAAGATAGATGAAACCGTGGGCATAAGTGCCAACCATACTGCCACAGCTTGCAGCGTTTATCCCAATCCTTTTTCCACCTCAACAACTTTGCAAACAGATAATTTTTTTCATAACGCCACCCTCACGGTTGATAACTGCTTTGGGCAAACTGTGTCGCAAGTAGAAAATCTCAGCGGGCAGTCGGTTACTTTTCATCGCAACAATCTTCCAAGCGGTCTGTATTTTATTCGCCTCACCGAAGGAGGAAAAATGATTGCGCTCAGTAAATTAGTAATAGAATACGAATAATTCGTCATGTTGATTGTACCCCCACAAAAAAAATGCTCAAAAAAATAGCCATACTCTTTGTAAAGTTTTATCAGGTTGCTATTCGTCCGCTGTTGCCGAATGCCTGCCGCTACACACCCTCGTGCAGTGAATATGCCGTTGAAGCCATAAATAAATACGGCGCATTTAAAGGCGGTTGGTTAGGATTAAAACGCATTTTGCGCTGCCACCCTTGGGGCGGACACGGCTACGACCCTGTTCCCTGAATTTTTTGTAATTTCGGCACTATGATGACACAAACTTTTCGCGCAGTATTTTTCGCGCTTATCGCACTTAGTTTATTTTCCTGCAAAAAAGATGAGGAAGTAATAATTGTACCCGAACCTCTGCCCACACAAGTTCCCGACACCACCTCGCTTATTTTTAATTTTGAAGCGCAGGCAAACAACAAAGTTTTAACATCAGGCTCGCAATGGTTTACGTTGGCTAACGGCGATAGTTTTACGGTAAACAAATTCAATTATTACATTTCAAACATTAAGCTGAAACGCGCTGACGGAACAATTTTTTCTGAAAAAGAAAGTTATCATTTAAACAAGCATTTAGACAGCCAAACGAGTTTCACAATCAGTAAAGTGCCCACAGGAAATTACACGCAAATTGAATTTTTAATTGGTGTGGACAGCGTGCGTAACCATAGCGGTGCGCAAACAGGAGATTTGGACATTGCCAACGATATGTTTTGGACGTGGAATTCGGGTTACATATTTTTTAAACTGGAAGGCAGTTGCAAAACATCAGACCCAAACAGTTTCGGGTATTCTTATCACATCGGGGCAGATAATCTTATAAAAAAATGCACGTTTAATCTTTCAACAAACATTACGGCAAAAAAAGAAAAACAGGCTTTGGTAACATTTAAAACAATTATTGACAGCATTTTTTCGGGAATTGGCTTTGATGATATTCACGCTGCAAGCGGCGGAAAACAAGCCGCCCTTATTGCGGGCAATTACAAAAATATGTTCAGCGTAACCAAAGTAGATAATTAGCATTACACCTTTATCAAAAAAAATCTCACATACGTTTTGGTTCTGTTTTTTGCGACGAAGTTTTTTTCGCAAAACGTTTTAATCAAAGGGCAGGCGCATACCTCTTATGCCAAAAAAATAATTCAAGTTTCTTTTGCTTCGGATTACATCAGCAATTTTAAACAAAAAGAAACGCAGGATACCATTGACACGGACGGGTATTTTGAATTAAATTTTCAATCGGATTACACGCAGCCTGTGTTTCTGAATATTGGCAACGTAGCCGCGCAACTGTATGTAGAACCAAATTCAACTTACACAATTACCATTCCTGAAATTGAAACGGCTTACGATTATAAAAACGGCGCAGAGTTATTTGTAAATATTGGTATGCTTAACACCGACAGCACAGAGTTAAACGCTTTAACTTTTGATTACCAAAGACAATACAACACATTCTTTTTGCAGGAAGACAACCGTTACCTTTCGCGTGCCGTTATATTTAAGTATGCCGATTCTTTAGAGCAAATTTGTTTTTACCGCTACGCAAAAATTAAAAATACCTATTTCAAAAATCACGTTTTTTATGCTATCGCTTCCATTAATGCAAGCGTGTCGCGCGGAGAAAATTTTTTGATTAACCATTACATTCTCAACAAACCCATTTTATACAGGCATTATGAGTACATGAACTTTTTTAACGCTTGCTTTACAGGTTACCTCAACCGCATTGCCGTGCGCAAAGGACAAACCATGTACAACATCATCAACTCAAAAGTTGATTATAAATTGCTGGACGAATTTATGAAAGAAGATAAATTTTTAAAAGGCGACAGTTTGCGCGAATTAGTGATGATAAAAAATTTGTGGGAATTTTATTTCAGTGCCGATTTTGATAAAGATGCCGTGAAAACTATTTTGGGAAATATAAATGCCAACACAAAAAATACCGAACATAAACAAATTACTTCCACCATGCTGGCACACATTAATAATTTGCAAGTGGGGCAAGAAGCTCCCATGTTCTCGGCTGTGGCGGCAAACAAAGGTATGGCAAGTTTAAGTGCCTATAAAGGGAAATGGATTTATTTGAATTTCTTCTCTACGCAAAATGTAGAGAGCTTAAAAGAAATGACAAAAATTGCCGCGCTCAAAAAAAAGTATGCAAACAATGTTGCCTTTGTAAGCGTGTGTGTGGACGACAGTTTGAAAACGTTTATCAACTATGTAAAAAGCAACCCAAAATTTGATTGGGCTATTTGGTACAACTACAATTCTTCATTTACACAAACCGCAAAAGACAAATATGCCGTAAGCGGAACAGAAGCCTATTTTTTAATCAGCAATTTGGGCTACCTCGCACAGTCGCCTGCCATTAAGCCGAGCAAAGGCATTGAGTACAGATTTAACACGCTGTTTAAAATAAGAGTGCGGCAAACAAAAACGGGTATTCGATAAATGAATTACACAATTAATCAAACTTCCATTTGGCAAGAGCAAATTGCCTACGAAGACAATCACATTATTGTCATCAACAAATTACCTTCTGAAATTGTGCAAGGCGATAAAACAGGCGATTTGCCTTTAAGCGAAAAAGTAAAAAACTTTATTAAGCAACGCGACAATAAACCGGGTAATGTTTTTTGCGGCGTTATTCATCGTTTAGACAGACCCGTGAGCGGTTTGGTAATTTTCGCGAAAACAAGCAAAGCACTCTCGCGCTTTAACGAATTGTTCAGAGAAAAAACCATTCATAAAACGTATTTGGCAGTAGTAAAAAATAAACCGCCGAAAAATTCGGACAGATTAACACATTACATTTTAAAAAACGAAAAAACTAATACGAGTAAAGCCTTTGCTAAACCTGTGGCACACGCACTTAAAGCAGAGTTGGAATACGAACTTTTAGCTTCATCTGACAATTATCATTTACTGAAAATAAAATTGCTTACAGGGCGACATCATCAAATTCGTGCGCAATTATCGGCAATCGGCTGCCCGATTAAAGGCGATTTAAAATACGGTTTTCCACGCAGTAACGAAGGCGGTTTTATTCACTTACACAGTTATAACACCAATTTCGTGCACCCGATTAAGCAAGAAGAGGTTTCTATTAAGGCTTTGCCGATTAGCAGTGATAAGGTGTGGGAGTTTTTTACAAAAAATTTGTAGAGCCGCGCAATTGCGCGGCTTTTTACTAAGCACGTCATTGCGAGGCACTGCAATAATGCAGTGCATTATTGAGCGGGGTTGTGCGAAAGCAATCTCTCACTTTATGGGATTGCTTCGTCGTGCCTCGTCGCAATGATGTAGTTTGTTCGTCATTGCGACCGCGAGGGACGAGCGGGAAGCAATCTGCTAATGAGTGGAATTGCTTCGTGCCTCGCAATGACGGCGTTTAATTAACCACCACCTTTTTCACCGTGCTTGCTTTACTTACACCTGTGGTAATTTTTATAAAATACAAGCCTTTTTCGGCAGGCAGTTTTATTTGTTGCTGCTGCATATCGTAAGTGTGTTTTTCCAAAGCAGGCACAGAAATTGTCTGCAACACCTGTCCCGAAACGTTGAGCAGCTCAATGAGCGTTGTGCCGCCAAGCGGCGGGTATTGCACCACGCACTCACCATGCGCGGGATTGGGAATTACCTTGCTTATAAAATTAAGAATAGAAATTTTTTTCTCATTTTAATATATTTTTAAATTGTTTATGTGCTACAAATGTACAGGGGCAGTAACCGCAAAAGGTTTCGGAAACGTTATGATTTTACAATCAAACATTATGATATTGTTATCATAAAAAAACAAAGTAAGTTTTTAAAACAGGGTAATAGTTTTTTAATCATTTCATCACATTAAGGTAGTTGTGTTTTTACCATGAGTAAATAAATTAGCACTCAAGAAAAAGAAATAGAAAGTGAATTTTTAGAGCAAATCCAAATAAAAAAACCGCGAGAAAAATTCTCACGGTTTTTTGGTAGCGGGAGATGGATTCGAACCAACGACCTTTGGGTTATGAGCCCAACGAGCTACCCCTGCTCTATCCCGCACTATATCGTTTGATTTTTGTGCTTCTTAATTGAGGGCGCAAATATACGATTACTATAACGTATAGCCAAATTAATTATTAACAAGTCTGTTTCCCTTTGAAAACAAAGGCTTACAGAGTTTTTTACGCATAGCTGTTCACATTATGGCTTGTTATAAATGACTATGTTTGCATAAATTTTATGAGCAACAAACAACACAAAGCAGGTTTTGTAAACATTGTAGGCGTGCCCAACGTGGGTAAATCAACCTTAATGAATGCCTTGGTGGGCGAGCGTTTGAGTATTATTACAAGTAAAGCACAAACCACGCGCCACCGCATTATGGGCATTGTGAGCGGTGATGATTATCAAATTGTGTTTAGCGACACCCCCGGAATTATAAAACCGCTTTACAAGTTGCAGGAAAAAATGATGCACTTTGTTGTTACGGCGTTTACCGATGCCGATGTGTTTTTGCTGATTACCGATGTGTTTGAAGATATTGTATTAGAAGAAAGTTATTTGCAAAAACTTCAAAAAACTAAAACGCCTATTTTGCTACTCATCAATAAAATTGATGTTACCACCCAAGAAAAATTAGAAGAAAAAGTATTGCAATGGAAAGAAAAATTACCGCAGGCTGAAATCATTGCCATTTCTGCTTTGCAGAAATTTAATTTAGATAAAATAATGCAGCGCATTATTGATTTACTGCCCGCAGGCGATGCGTTTTACAATAAAGAAGAATTTACCGACAAGCCCGAACGTTTTTTTGTGAGTGAAATCATCCGCGAAAAAATTTTATTGAATTACAAAAAAGAAATTCCTTACAGCGTGGAAGTGATAGTTAATTCATTTAAAGAAGAACAAAACATCATTCGCATACAGGTAGATATTTTAACCGAGCGCGACAGCCAAAAAGGAATTATCATCGGCGATAAAGGCTCTGCCCTGAAACGTGTGGGAACACAAGCCCGCAAAGACTTGGAAACTTTTTTCAACAAAAAAATATTTTTGGAGCTTTTTGTAAAAGTGGACAAAGACTGGCGCAGCAGCGAAAGGCGTTTAAAGAACTTCGGCTACGATAACTAAAAAAATAACTTCATAAATTTTGTTTAATATATGCATACTCAAACGCAAAAAACGCAAATGAATTTAACACCGCTTGATGTACTTCAAATTTTAAAGCAGGGCAATCAAAGATTTATGAATAATCTTAAAGCACACCGAAATTTGCTGGAACAGTTAAACGAAACTTCGGAGGGGCAATTTCCCTTTGCCGCCATTCTTAGTTGCATTGACAGCCGAACTTCTGCCGAACTGATTTTTGACCAGGGCTTGGGCGATATTTTCAGCATTCGCATAGCAGGCAATGTGTTAAACGAAGATATTTTAGGAAGCATGGAATATGCCACAAAAATAGCAGGAGCTAAAATTATTTTAGTGCTGGGGCATACCAAATGCGGCGCAATTACAGGTGCTTGCAATCATATTGAAATGGGTAATTTAACAGGATTGCTCCGAAAAATACAACCTGCCGTTTTAAACGAAACAAGCACCAAAGAAAACAGAACAGGCGCAAACGATGTGTTTGTAAAAAATGTAACAACCATCAATGTTCATCATGTTATTGACAGGATAAGGCGCGAAAGCCCGATTATAGCCGCTTTGGAACAGGATAAAGAAATTATTATTGCCGGTGGACTTTATGATGTGGAAAGCGGCGAAGTAACATTCTTTTGATTTTTTCCTCTTATATTTAAGCCATGAGGCTTGCCGTTATAGATTGCGGAACAAACACTTTCAATCTGTTGGTGATTGATTTGCTGCATGGCGTTTACACCAAAATATACAGCACACGCATTTCGGTAAAACTTGGCGAAGAAACAATTAACAAAGGTTTTATCGCAGAAGTGCCTTTCAATCGGGGCTTGGAAGCCATTAAAACATTTCGGCAGGAAATAAAAAAATATGAAGCCGAAAAAGTTTTTGCGCTTGGCACGGCTGCCATTCGCGATGCAAAAAACGGTACAGACTTTGTGAAACAGGTAAAAGAACAGTATGATATTGACATCACCGTTATTGACGGAAACCGCGAGGCAGAGTTTATTTATTTCGGTGTAAGAGAAGCCGTGAAACTGACTGATGAAATTTCTTTGCTTATGGATATTGGCGGCGGAAGCAATGAATTTATTCTGGCAAACAAACAAACTGTTTTTTGGAAACAAAGTTTTAGAATTGGCGCGGCACGTTTGCTTGAAAAATTTCCTGCTTCAAACCCGATTACAAAACATGAAACGGATAACATCAATGCCTATTTAACATCTCAGCTTCAGCCTTTGTTTGAAGCCGTAAAAAAATTTCCACCCGTTGAATTGGTTGGTTCTTCGGGCGCGTTTGACTCCGTTATAGAAATGATAAACGGCGAATTGAACGGCGAACCTTTGGTGGACACAAAAACGGAATACAACATTAATTTGAATGATTATTCAAAAATCTATCAACTCGCTGTTAATTCTACCGTAGAGCAACGCAAAAAAATTAAAGGTTTAGTTCCCATGCGGTTTGATATGATAGTCATTTCCTGCCTGATGATAGATTTTATTTTAAACAACTTACATTTAACGCGATTGCGGGCTTCAACTTACTCATTAAAAGAGGGTGCACTTATTGACTTTATAAATCAATCATCTTCAAATTATCAAATCAATTAATTATCAAATTAAAACAGTATGGCAAAAATATTAGTAATAGACGATGAAAAGGCAATCCTCCGTTCCATTAAAGAAATTTTGGAATTTGAAAAACATCAGGTTGATGAAGCCGAAGACGGAGAAACTGCCTTAAACATGGCACTCAAAAATAATTATGATGTCATTTTAAGCGACATTAAAATGCCGAAATTAGACGGCACGGAACTCCTGCAAAAATTAAATGAGAGTAATACCGGCAGTGCCATTATTATGATGAGCGGACACGGCACAATAGAAACCGCTGTTGATGCCGTAAAAAACGGTGCTTACGATTATTTGGCAAAACCCATTGATTTAAACCGTTTGTTGGTTTCCGTTCGCAATGCTTTAGAGAAAACAGATTTGCTTACCGAAACAAAAACGCTCAAGAAAAAAATCACCAAAAGCGCAGAAATGATTGGCAATTCGCCCGCCATACAAGCCATTAAAGATATGATTGAAAAAGTTGCGCCTACCGATGCCAAAGTTTTAATCACAGGCAGCAACGGCAGCGGAAAAGAATTGGTTGCAAAATGGCTGCACCAAAAAAGCAATCGCGCTTCCGCACCTTTAATAGAAGTAAATTGCGCCGCCATTCCTGCCGATTTAATTGAAAGCGAATTGTTCGGGCACGAGAAAGGCTCGTTTACAAACGCAATGGCGCAGCGCAAAGGAAAATTTGAATTGGCAGAAGGCGGCACTTTATTTCTTGATGAAATTGGCGATATGAGCCTGAACGCACAGGCAAAGGTGTTGCGGGCTTTGCAGGAAAACAAAATTACCCGTGTGGGTGGCGACAAAGAAATAAAAGTGAACGTGCGCATTGTTGCCGCCACCAATAAAAACCTGGAAAAAGAAATTGAAAAAGAAACGTTTCGCAGCGATTTGTTTCACCGCCTCAATGTTATTCCCATTCATGTTCCCTCGTTAGATGAACGCAAAGAAGACATTCCTTTGCTTGCAGGTTATTTTTTGGAAAACATTTGCCGAGATATGGGCATTGCAAAAAAAACAATTTCGGCAGAAGCGGTTACATGGCTGCAAAACCGCTCATGGCAGGGAAACATTCGCGAATTTAGAAATGTGATTGAACGCTTAATCATTCTCGGCGGAAAAGAAATTTCAGAAAACGATGTGAAAATGTTTGGGTAAAGACAGATAATTATCTGTCTTTACTGAAATAACATTTATTCTTTCACCACTTTTTTTATGGTAACAATACCGCCTGTTAGGGTTTTAATCATGTAAACGCCCGATGAAAAAGCACTAAAATCAACGGTTGTAGAATTATCTTGAGTTTCAAATTCTAAAAGCGTTTTTCCGTACATATTTTGAACGCTAATTGTTTTTGTTTTTTTACCAATATCCTTTCCATCAAAAACTAAATTTAAACTTTGCGAAACAGGATTGGGGAAAACCAAAACACTTACATTTTGCATTTCAAAATTAGCACTCACAATTTTTGAATATTCAAATTTACCGTCATAATCTGTTTGTTTTAACCGGTAATACGAAATTCCCTCGTAAGGATTAATATCAACATAAGTATAATTTAAAGTCCGCTGCGAATTTCCTGCACCGCTTATTTTGCTCAACTCACTAAATTCTATTCCGTCTGCACTTTTTTCTATGGTAAAATAATCGTTGTTTTTTTCGCTTGCCGTAGCCCACCATAATTCTACTGTATTCAGGTGCGTTGTTGCATCAAAGCGTATTAACTTAACAGGCAAAGGCGTTACCAAAGGAGCTAATATGCCACCGCCGTTAGGACCACCGCCATTACTTCCTGTTGTTGTACCGTTGTCGTTGTCTGTACCCACATTACCGTAGTTTGTTTGAGTGGTGGCATTTAAAGTGGGTTGCGCGGTTGAATAAATAACCACACCTTGTCCGCCGCCGCCGCCGCCGCCATGCGCCCCACTGTTACCCACATCTCCGCCGTTTCCGCCATTTGCCTGCACGGTAATAGGGCAGGAACCACTAAAACTGTAAAAAACAGCATCAATCACTATGCTTCCGCCTGCGCCACCGCCACCTGCACCGTCATTACCACTACTGGCGGCATCCTGTCCGTTTGCAGAAATTCTGATTGTACTTACGCAGGTATTGTCTGTGCGTATGGTATTGGCTTTTATTAAAATTATTCCGCCGCCGTTTCCGCCGTTTGTACCCACAGAATTGTTTTGTTGTCCGCCACCGCCGCCGCCGCCCATAAATATGCGGCTTGCGCTTATCTGTCCGCTTAGTGCAATGCCTCCTATACCTCTTCCCGAATTTCCGTCACTACACCCCCAACCTCTGCCGCCATTGCCACCCGCCGTATAATTGCCACCTCCGCCACCGCCTGTGTTGTTTTGGCTTCCGCCGCCACCGCCGTTTATTATTTTTCCGCGCCCGTTGTTATAGGTTGATGATGTAACTTTATAAATTCCTTCGCCTTTAAATCCTTTGTTAGCGTCATTGCCCGTATAAAAAGAGTTGTCGCAGGTTTGGTCAGCGTTATTAGAACGGACACCTCCTCTGAAACCCCTTTCGTCCATTAGTATTCTGTGTCGCAACGTAAGTGTGGTAGCTTGAATTGCCAGCACGCCTCCAACATTACCGTCCCAAGCCAAGCCTGAGATGTTGGCAGTAGTAGTGTACGCACCTAAATTTCTCAGCGTTATAATTTGAACGGAAGTGTTAGCGTTGATGTTATAAGCATTTGACAAGAGCGTGGTTAATGTAATGGAGTTAGGAGCACCTGACATGGCAGCAATGGCAGCAGACTCATACCGCCCTGCATTGGCTATTCCTGATAAATTTCCGAAAGAATTAGCATTGGTTGTATTAGTGCCAATGACATTATCCTGCATTTGCATAATAATAATTACTCCGCCAACCGCAAAGGTATGATTGGCTTGATTAACGTTAGAAAGCGACAGCACACTTACTCCGCCCGAAGTGCTAATACCCGTTACTTTAGCGTAAGCATTTACTATGGTTTGGCTTGTGGCAAAAGAGGTGCAGAAAACACAAAACAACAAAAACATTGCGCGAGAATATAGCACCGAAGAATGTGCCGATACCATAACGCCTGTAAAACGCGCGAGATTTGTTTTTTTGTTTAAAGGATAAAGCGATGTCATAAGAATACTAAAATTATGTGTGTATAAACATTTTCAAAAACGTAAACGAAAATTAGCCCTGATACGAGAACGGGTTTAAATCCGTTTCATTAAAACAAAAACTTTTTGGTTAATTTTTAATTTTCTCTCACAGATGCGGTAATTAAAGCAAATGTAGCCATTTCATACGGGTATTTCCAAGGGCTTGGCATTACATTTCAACCCAAAAATGTTTATTAAGGAATTTATTACGCTTGATTAAGAAGCTGTTTAAATTTTATCTTCGCCCTCAGCGTGCTAACATTCATTTTTAAAAAATTTCTTTACGGCATTGTCGTTTTGTTTGGGGTTATTACCACCATTTTCTTTTTATTTAATGTGTTGCCCGGCGACCCTGCCTCTGTAATACTTGGGCAGCGTGCCAATAAAGAAGCCATTGAAGCTGTTCACCGCGATTTGGGAACTGACAAGCCGCTTACTGTTCAGTACGCGCATTACCTCAACGATTTGTCGCCGATTTCCATTCACAACATTTCTGACCAACAAAGTTTGTGGTATCTCAATCCCGAAAAATACAGCGCGTTTCCTTTACTGAAAGTGGGCAAAGAAAAAACCTTTGTACTCAAATTTCCTTACCTGCGCCGAAGCTACATTACGCGCCGAAACGTGTCGGACATCATAAAACAAACCTTACCCGAAACGGCTGTGCTGGCTTTTGCTGCCATCATCATTGCTTCCCTGTTCGGAATTTTTTTGGGAGTAATTACCGCCGTAAAAAAAGATACTTTATTGGACAGAAGCATTTTTATTTTTGCTACGGTATTCGGTATGAGCGCACCTTCGTTTCTTGTGGGGCTTTTGGTAGCGTGGCTTTTCGGCTATGTACTCACAAACTATACAGGTTTAAATGTTTCGGGAAGTTTATACGAATTAGATGTTTGGAACGGCGAAGAACTGAAATTAAAAAATCTTATTTTGCCTGCCATTACGTTGGGGGTACGCCCTCTGAGCATTGTTATTCAACTCACGCGCAGTTCTTTGTTAGACGTTTTATCTCAAGATTACATTCGCACCGCCAAAGCAAAAGGTTTGCCTCACGCAAAAGTTATTTTTAAACACGCTTTGAAAAACGCGCTTAACCCTGTAATTACAGCCATTTCGGGTTGGTTTGCGGGATTAATGGCAGGGGCGGTATTCGTTGAAAAAATATTTTCGTGGAAAGGCATCGGCAACGAAGTGGTGGAAGCATTAAACAACAACGATTTGCCCGTAGTCATGGGCGCGACTTTAATTTTTGCTTCTATATTTGTAGTCATAAATATTGTGGTAGATATTTTGTACGGAATTTTAGACCCGAGAGTGAGAATACGATAGCAGAAAAAAATTCTAAATCCTACATTTCTAAATTCTAAAATTAGTGACGGAAAAAAACAATATGAAACGTAAAAAAATAGTAGCAGGAAACTGGAAAATGAACACCACCAAAGAGGAAGCCGAAAAATTGGCTGCTTCCATAGTTCAGAGTTCACAAGCCTTTCAGGGAGTTGAAAAAATAGTTTTTCCGCCATTTCCGTTTTTGCAAGCAGTGAAAACTATTGTAAACAATACAGCAAATTTTTTTGTGGGTGCGCAAAACTGCAATCATCACGATAAAGGCGCATATACAGGAGAAGTTTCGGCAGCCATGCTAAAATCCGTTGGTTGTGATTATGTATTAATCGGGCACAGCGAACGCCGCCAATATTTTACCGAAGACAACATTCAGTTGCTTTCAAAAACTGAACAGGCTTTGACAAATAATTTGAATGTTATATTTTGTTTTGGTGAGCAACTCAACGAACGAAAAAACAATCAGCATTTTGAAACCGTAAAAAAACAACTGCACGGTGTTTTAAACTTTTTTCCTAAAAACAAAACCGAACAGTTGGTGTTGGCTTACGAGCCTGTGTGGGCAATAGGCACGGGCGAAACCGCCACTCCCGCACAAGCGCAGGAAATGCACGCCTTTATAAGAAAAACCGTTGCCGAAATTTTTTCACAGGAAATTACAGAGCAAATTTCCATTTTGTATGGTGGCAGTTGCAATGCGCAAAACGCCCCTGAATTATTTTCCTGCCCCGATGTGGACGGCGGCTTAATCGGCGGCGCAAGTTTAAACGCCGATGAGTTTTGTAAAATTATCGGCTCGTTTGGATAATCTTTTCTATTTCTATGCTGAAAAAAGTCCGACATTTTAGAAATTTGGGAATATACTTGCAGTATTAATTATGAGTGAATATTCGCCTGATGAATTAAAATTAAACAGCATTATGAATATGCTTCGCGACTTGAAAGTAGAGATTGAACAGATTAAAAGGAAGTGAGAAAATCTACTCCCTCCACAAAACACAAATTTAACTCCCCATTATAATAATGACATTTTTTTCTTTAAAAAATATTTAATTGATATATCAACTAATTAAAAAAAATTGTACATTTGCCCCAAGAATTAATTTAAACTGAAATTAAGATGAAAAAAATGTTTACCTGCTTAACGGCTGTGGCTTTGTTAAGCGCATGCAAAGAAAACAAACAAGCGGAAATTAATCCGGGAATTAATTTGTCTTATATGGACACTATCGCAAATCCGCGCGAAGATTTTTACAGCTTTTGCAACGGCACATGGCAATCAACGTTTGAGTTGCCGGAAAGCGATGCGCGTTTTGGCACTTTCAACGAAGTTCACGAACGCAACTTGAAAAACATACAGCTGATTTTAGACAAGGCTTCAAAAAAATATTCGGCGGCGGCAAATACCGATGAACAGCGTTTGCGTGATTTTTACAATACAGCCATGGATTCCGCTAAAGCCGATGAATTGGGCATTCAGCCCATTGAAGCACAATTAGCGATGATTGACAAGGTAAAAAACTTGCAGGATTTTTTCGTTTTGAAAAATGAATTTGATTTCACGGGAATTAAATTGCTTTTTGACTGTGGTGTTTCACCCGATTTAAAAAACAGTAGGAAAAATTCTTTCGGCATCGGGCAAAGCGGTTATGGCTTGGGCGACAGAGATTATTATCACAACCCTGCAAACGCACACATTCAAAACGAGTATAAAAATTATCTCGCAAAACTGTTTACATATACTAATGTATCGGAAGACGATGCAAAGAAAAACGCAGAGCGTGTGTTTGAATTTGAAAAACAATTAACTCACAAAGCCTTTACCCGCTTGGAATTGCGCGACATTGAAAGACAATACAATGTCTATTCTCAAAAAACTTTACGCGAACTTGCTTCCGCCATGAACTGGGATTTGTTTTTTAAATCAAAAAACAGTTTGCCCGATACTGTTATTGTTGAGCATACAGAGTACATAAAAGCATTGAACGCACTCTTAACCGAAAAAATAATTGAAACATTAAAACTCTACGCCAAAGCGCAATTATTAATGAGTGCCGCGCCATTTTTGAGCAGCAATTTTGTGGAAACAAGTTTTGCATTTCGCGGAAAAGTGCTGAGCGGGGCAAAAAAAATGAAACCGCGCTGGCAACGTGTGTATGGCGTAATAGACAATAACATGGGCGATATGGTGGCGCGTGAGTTTGTAAAAAAACATTTCACTCCCGAAGCCAAAGAAAAAATGAATGTGCTGATTGATAATTTAATTGACTCGTACCGCGAACGCATTGCCACAAGAACGTGGATGAGCGACAGCACCAAACAACAGGCAAACAGAAAATTGGATTTAATCATCAGAAAAATCGGTTATCCCGATACATGGGAAGATTACTCAAAACTGGAAGTTGCAACTGATAACTATTGGGCAAACGTTTGCAGAGCTGCTAAATTCAGGACTTTGGACGAGTTGAGTGATTTGAAAAAAACCGTTGACCGCAACAAATGGCAAATGACCGCACCTACCGTAAATGCTTATTACAACCCGACTACAAACGAAATATGTTTTCCTGCGGGAATTTTGCAGCCGCCGTATTTTGATGCAAATGCCGATGCCGCCGCCAACTACGGTGCAATTGGTTCTGTTATCGGGCACGAACTCACACACGGGTTTGACGACCAGGGTTCACAATTTGATGCGGACGGAAATATGAAAATGTGGTGGACAGAAACAGATTTTGAAAACTTCAAATCAAAAACACAAAAAATTATTGAGCAGTTTAATAATTATGTTTTACTCGACTCGCTACATGTAAACGGAAGTCTTACCCAAGGTGAAAACATTGCAGATTTGGGCGGATTAACCATGTCGTATTACGCTTACAAAAAATCGTTGAATGGCTTACAATCACCCGTAATTAGAGGTTTCACAGGTGAGCAGCGTTTTTTTATTGCCTGGGCACAAGGCTGGAAACTTAAAGCCCGCGATGAAGAAATAAAACGTTTAGTGAAATTAGACCCTCACGCACTCGGCAGTATTCGCGCATACGCACCATTAACAAATATGTCTGAATTTTACGAAGCCTTTCATGTAGAAGAAGGTGATAACATGTTTACGACAGAAGAGGATAGGGTGGAAATTTGGTAATTTCTTAAATTTCAACATAAATTTTTTTGAAACAAATATTGATATATCAATTAAAAATAACAGATATGAAAAAGCTAACAATTAAAAATAAAAAGCACATGCAAACACACGTACCAAAATTCGCACTCGGCATTATTTTCTTATTGCCCGCCTTAGGTTTTTCGCAGGAAGTAAACATTCAGCCTTGCAATACGTATGCTGCTATGGAAGAATACTTTCATGCCAATCCGCAAGCCAAAGCAGCCTACGAAGCTAAAGAGAAAATGACGCAAAAACTTTACGAGGAGCGTATAGCCAACCGTAACGCTAATGCAAACGCTGCTGCCAAAACCACAGCCCTCAGCGATTACACTATTCCTGTAGTGTTTCACGTTTTGCACCAATATGGTGTTGAAAATGTTGCTGACCAAGTTTGCATTGATGCCCTTGCTCAACTGAACCGCGATTTTTCAAGGCAAGGGGCTGACACGAATTTAATTTTTAAACCGTTTAAAGACGGAACATATCCGCAAACTCCTGCAGGTTATATTGATTCACAGATTAAATTCATGCTGGCGCACAAAGACCCTCAGGGAAAGTGTACAAACGGCATTGTGCATCATTACGATGACAGAACAAACTGGCATCAGGCAAATAACGGAATAGGTACACCAAATAATTTTGCCGGCATTACCTGGACACCGTCCAAATACTTAAATATTATTGTAGTGAAAAATATTATTCCTCAAGGTTCGGTAGCAGGAGGCGGAATTATTGTAGGATATACATACAAACCCGGAACATGGGCAACCAACGCCGTACAAGATGCCATTGTGTACAGATACGATTATTTAGGCGGTTTACAGGCTCGTACACTCGCACATGAATTAGGGCACTGGCTTGACTTAGACCATACTTTTGGCAATACCAATAATCCGGGAGTTGCCTGCGGTAATGATGACGGAATTTCTGACACACCCATAACCAGAGGAAATTTTGGTGTTGGCAGCGCATGTTCCGTTTTTACAATGAGTCCCCCGTGTTTCAGCAGCAGCACACCTTTTAGCCAAGCACCTTATTTTCAAAATGCAGAAAATTTTATGGATTATTCCAACTGTCCGAGAAATTTTACTGCGGGTCAAACCAATAAAATGCAGCTTACATTAAGTCAAGCCACATCAGGAAGAAATAATTTAAGCACGCCCGAAAACTTAACGGCTACCGATGTGGACGGAACACTTCCTTGCGCACTTATTGCCGATTGGATTTCCACTAACGGCTCATATACCGTGTGTGCGGGCGGCGCATTGGAAGTAAAAGATTATTCTTACAACGGTATGCCTGTTTCATGGCAATGGACAGGCAACAACAGCGCAACAGCCGCTTCGGCAAATTCAATTACAACTATTACATTTCCCTTGCAGGGAATAACAACCGTAACATTAACAGTAACCAATTCAAGCGGTCTGATAAGTTCTTTCACAAGAACAGTTGAAGTGAAAAATGCTACACCGGGCATCACCACAGCGTTTACAGAAAGTTTTGAAAGTGGTTTGCCTGCGGGTTGGTCGGTTGTAAACCCTGATGTGGGTACATCTGAATGGACAGGAATTGGCGATAACATAGCTTACGACGGCGTTTCAAGTTTTTATGTGTCGGGTGCTGAGGCAGGAGCTAATCAGGAAGACAATCTCTACTTACCTCTTATTAATATGCAAACCATTGCCGAAAAAACATTCACCTTTGCTTACGCTTACGCAAGAGCAAGCACATCGCATAACGATGTTTTAAAAGTACAGGCATCTTCGGATTGCGCCGCTACATGGGCAGATTTAGCAATTCTGAATGCAAATGTTATGCAAAACGGCTCGGGCGGAATAATAGAAGCCGATTTTCCTTATTTCCCGTTTTCAAAAGAAGAATGGAAAGTGTATCATGTAAACAGTTCGGCATGGAATCAATATAAAAATTCACCAACGCTGCTCATTCGTTTTAACTTTAAAGAAAGCAGCATTGGGCATGGAAACAATTTATTTATTGATGCCGTTAATATTGGAGGTATTAATACGAATATTCCTGACGGTTTAAACAAATTTCCCGACAAATTAGTGTCGCTGAACTTGTATCCAAATCCAACTGACAACGAAGCAACTTTGAAATTTACTTTAGCCGATGCCTCTGCAATTAAAATAAATGTGATTGATGTTACGGGTCGTGTGCTGTTAAATGTTATTGATAACAGCTTTACAGCAGGCGAACACACCATTTCCATTAACAAAAACAATACGTTGGAACAAGGCATTTATTTTGTGAATATGACTGTGAACGGAAAATCAGTAACACAAAAATTGTTGGTGGATTAAGAGTTTCTGTTACAGATTATAGAGAAGAGTTTTACAAAAAAGTATGAGCAGTTTTAAATTATATACAATCGTTTGTTTGCTTGTGTTTAATACAACGGCATTGAAAGCACAGGAAAATCAAGGTAAAAACAAAAGTGTTTCAGGTAAAATTACCGATGAGCAAACTCGGTTGCCGCTTAGTGATGTGATTGTGCAACTCATCAAACAAAAAGATTCCTCATTAGTAAAAACAGAGTTCACCGATGAAAAAGGAGAATTTATTTTTTCGGGGATTGACATCGGAAATTATTTTATTCAAACCACGCTTATCAATTATCCTAAATATAAAAGTACGGTTTTTGCTCTTACTGAAAACACTGTTTTACCAACAATTACACTAAATAAAAACACTACTAATTTAAACGAAGTAATAATTGAGCACAAAAAACCTTTTATTGAACGCGAACACGGAAAAGTAATCATGAATGTAGAGAGCAGCATTAATTCGGCGGGTTCTTCGGCATTTGAATTATTAGAAAAATCACCCGGCGTTACAATAAATTCAACTGATAATATTGCGTACAAGGGCAGACAGGGAATTATGGTGCAGATAGACGGGAAACCTACACCAATGACAGGAAGCGACCTTGCCAATTACCTGCGCGGCATTCCTTCTTCTGCCATTGATAAAATTGAATTTATTGCCAACCCTTCTGCAAAATACGATGCGTCAGGCAGCAGTATCATCAATATCAAACTAAAAAAAGACAAGCGTCTAGGCACTAACGGAAGCATGACTGCGAGCTATGGGCAGGGCGTTTATCCTAAAACAAATGAAGGGATTAATTTCAATCACCGCGAAAAAAAAGTAAATGTATTTGGCAGTTACAACTATGCTTACCGCAAAGGATTTAATCATCTGGTGCTTGACCGTGATTTTTACAATACCGATACCTTGACAGGCTCTTATGTGCAGGATAATTATCTTTTATTCCCTGTGCGCAATCACATTGGGCGCGCAGGCGCAGATTTCTTTATGAATGATAAAAATACATTTGGAATTGTGTTGAATGGACTAAGTACCAAATTCAATCCAGTCGGTGAGAATGTTTCTGATGTGTATGATTACAACAATCAAAAGGCATCAAGTTTCCGTACTTCCAACCGTTCACGCGACAATTGGTATAACTATTCGGCAAACCTTAATTATAAACACATTTTTGACTCAACAGGCACTGAACTGACAACAGATGTTGATTACGCACATTTCGGAAATAATACCGAACAAAATTTCACCACCCGCTATTACAATCTTGCAGGCAATGAGTTCAAACCCTTTTACCTGCTTTATGGCGATGTGCACGGCGGACTTGATATTTATTCCATAAAAAGCGATTTGATTAAACCCTTAAAGAACGATGCCAAAATTGAAACAGGTGTAAAATCAAGCTATGTGGTTGCAGACAATAACTTGGCATTCTACGACCAAAGCAGCGGGCAGAATGTGTATGATTCAACAAAAAGCAATCACTTCATTTACAAAGAAAATATTAATGCGGCTTATTTCACATTTACCAAAGACATTGGCAAATGGAGTACACAATTAGGTTTACGCTGCGAACACACACACGTAACGGGCGAGCAAATAGTGTATAACACACGTTTTGATACCAATTACGTGCAACTGTTTCCGAGTGGTTTTTTGGGATATAAAATCAATGATAAAAATGGTTTGGAATTAGCATATAGCCGAAGAATTATGCGCCCGAGTTACAATCAGCTCAATCCGTTCAAGTTTTTTTTAGACCCCTCTACCTACAAAGAAGGAAATCCGTATCTGAAACCGCAAACAACACACGGTGTTGAATTTAGCCATGTGTACAAACAAAAAATCTATACCACGTTAGCGTTTGGGCGTACTATCAATAACATTACCGAAGTGCTTGCGCCTTCTCAAAATGCTTTAAACACAACCGTACAAACAAATATTAATCTCGGGAAAGTAGATGTATATTCTTTGGGAGTATCTATGCCTCTGAAAATAAAAAAATGGTGGTCAATAAATTCAGACCTTAACATTTACTATGCTGCTTATAGCGGCAATGTGGCAAACACGCCCATAAACAATGTGGGAAAGCCAACCTTTAATTTTAACTGGGTAAACAATTTTGCTATCAACAAAACGACTTCTGCCGAATTAAGTGGTAACTATAGGTGGCGTGAAATTTATGCTTACGACCTTATTAATCCAATATGGTTTGTTTCCGTAGGCGTTCAAAAAAGATTTTGGGATAATAAAGCCCTTTTGAAATTTAATTTTACAGACATTGCTTTTACCAATAAAATTACAGCCAACGTAGAGTTTTCAAATTATAAAGAACATTTTTCTGTAACAAGAGATACCCGAGTAGCTACGCTTTTGTTCACCTATAAATTTGGCAACAATAATGTAGCTCCGAGCCGAAGAAAAGCGGGAGGCGCAGACGATGTGAAACAGCGGGCAGGCGGAAGCCTTGGATAGTTAGTGTAAATGTTGTTTTACCGTTTCGGACACGGTAAAAATAAAAATGCGCAAAAATTCAGGAATTGATACAGAGAAAGAAAGAATAGGAATTTAGTTGTTACTTTGTCTGACATAAAAACGCATTAAAATGGAAATGTTAGACAAGGTAATTTTCTATCACATAGAAAAAGCAATTAAATCGTACAGGCAATATGCACAAACTCAAATTAAACAGGCAGGATTAAATATAACGATTGACCAGTGGTTGGTTTTAAAAACAATACAGGACGAGCCCGATATTCAGTTTCAGGAACTTGCCGTAAAAGTTTTTAAAGACAAGGCTTCCATTACACGAATTATAGCCTTGCTGGAAAAAAGCAAATACCTTGCAAAATCGAGCCACAGCCAAGACGGCAGGCGTTTGTTTTTAAAAATTACAAAAACAGGCGAAAAAGCAATGGAACAGGTAAGCAACATTGTTCTTAAAAACAGAGAACACGCTTTAAGAGGAATTTCCGAAAAAGACATTGCCGGCACGACCACAACATTAAAGCACATTGCAAAAAATTGTGCAAACAAAACCACATACTAACATAGTTTGCATAGTTTCTTAATGCACATAATTATAGGAAAACAAAGTATTTGTCGCAAAGCGACAAATACTTTGTGCAGCTATATTTACTGCCTCCGACCAAAGAATAACTATGTTTCTATGTGGTTAATCCTTTTCTCTTTATTGTTTTTATTTTCCTGCAAACACGAACATAAACAAAGTTTTTCTCACCACGCTTTAGGTTACCATTACCGTTTACTGGCATTTGACACACATAAATTTCAATACAAACCAAACCATGTTGCAAGAGTTTCCGTAACGTTTAAAACCCAATCGGATTCTGTGTTTTGGGACAGCTTTAATAATTTCAACGATTGCTTTTTTATTCGTATTGACAGTTTGCAGCGCAGTAATTTTTTGCAGCATTATGTGTCGTGCTGTACCGAAAAGGACAGTGCCTGCCTTTTAATCCCAACCGATAAATTTTTCTTGCAGCAATTTGAATTAAACCAAATTCCTTTTTTCAGCAAAAACGACAGCGCGGTGAAAATTAACCTGCGTGTAAAAGAAATTTTAACTCCTGCCGAATTTTCCGCGTTCAACGAAAATTTGCGCAAAAAAGAACAAAACCAAATTGACGAATATTTGAAATCTCACGCTGCCCAAAAAGACGAAACAGGTTTTTATTGGCTTCACAAGTCCGATGAAATCTCGGAAAAACCAATAAAAAACGGCAGTCTTGTAAAAATAGCTTACTCGGGTTATTACCTTAACGGTCGTTTTTTAGAAAAAGCCGAAAATTTTGAACTTATTTACGGTATGCCCCACCAAATGCTGAAAGGACTAAATTATGTTATCCCGAAACTAAAAAAAGGTGCAGTTGCAAAAATAATTTTACCTTCGCGCCTTGCATACGGAGAAAGCGGCAGCAGCAACGGAACTGTGCCCCCTTTTACGCCCTTGCTGTACGAAATAAAAATAATTGACATAAAAGAATAAATCACAAACAAATGAACAAAGTAACATTACTTTCAACTGCCGCCACAGCCTTGTTGTTTGGCGCGTGCAGCAACAACTCACAATTTGACGGCTACACCAAAGCCGACAACGGCTTGCACTACAAATTTTTCAATCACGATGAAGACGGTGCAACCGTGCAGGAGGGCGATGGCATTACCATTCGCTACACCATTAACAAAGAAAGCAACGATTCTGTAATTTTTAATTCTCAAAACAACAGTGCAGACGGTTCGGGGAACGTAAAATTCGCCATGACAAAATCAACTTTTCAGGGAAGTTTTGAAGACGGCATGATGATGATGGCTAAAGGCGACAGCGCGGCGTTTATTATTTCTGCCGATTCGTTCTTTTTAAAAACGCAGCGATACAACGAATTGCTTCCGGGCTTTAAACCGGGCGATTATTTAAAAGGCGTATTTAAAATGGTGGACATTATTCCTGCCAAAGAAATAGAAGAAAACCGCAAACAGCAAATGGCAGAGCAAGAAGCCATGATGAAAGAATTGGAAGCGAAAGAAAAACCTGCCTTGGAAAAATATTTGGCTGACAATAAAATTACCGTAAAACCAACGGCTTCGGGTTTGTATTACGTTGAAACTAAAAAAGGTTCAGGCGCAAGCCCGAAAGAAACCGATATTGTAAAAGTTCACTACACAGGCAAATTGCTGGACGGTAAGGTGTTTGACAGTTCGGTAGAACGCGGCGAACCGATTGAATTTCCCTTGAACGGCGTAATCAGAGGTTGGACAGAAGGATTGCAACTGATGAAAAAAGGCGGCAAAGCAAAATTGATTATTCCGTCTGAATTGGCTTATGGTGCGCAAGGTGCGGGACAAGATATTCAGCCGTATGCGCCTTTAATGTTTGAAGTAGAATTGATAGATGTTAAAACTGCCCAATAAACTTTGTCCGTTTAAGCACATCATAAACACAAAATAAAAACACAAAGCAAAATGAAAAAATTAGTTTTATTAATCGCGGCAATTACTGTTACCAATTTTGGAGCAGTAGCGCAAAAAAAAGCAAAACAACAAATCAGTAAAATGGACAAAGAATTTTTAAGCAAGCAGGCTGACGGGCTTTATGCAAAATTTGAAACAAACAAAGGTGATATTTATACACTGTTAGAATTTAAGAAAACGCCCATGACGGTGGCTAACTTTGTGGGTTTGGCAGAAGGCACAATTACCAATACCGCAAAACCTGCAAACACACCGTATTACGACGGATTAAAATTTCACCGCGTAATTCCCAACTTTATGATACAGGGCGGTTGCCCTTTGGGAACAGGCACAGGCGACCCGGGTTATAAATTTCCCGATGAAATTGATACTACGTTAAAACACAGCGGTGCAGGTATTTTAAGTATGGCAAATGCAGGTCCCGGCACTAACGGCTCGCAGTTTTTTATCACACACGTTGAAACACCTTGGTTAAACGGCAAGCATACTGTGTTTGGTCATGTTATTCAGGGGCAAAATGTGGTAGATACCATTGTCCAAAGCGACACGCTTAAACGTTTGGTGATTTTACGCAAAGGCAAAGAAGCCGAAAGTTTTGATGCCGCTAAAACATTTAAAGAAGCACAGGAAAATTTGGTGAAAAAAGAAGCCGAGAAAAAAGCCGCTGCCACAGCTGCTTTTGACAATGTATTGAAACAATTTGACAAAGCACAAACAACGGCTTCGGGTTTAAAATACATTCACTTAACAGAGGGAACAGGCGCATCGCCAAGTGCCACAAGCAAAGTAACCGTTCATTACAAAGGTATGTTGATGGACGGTACGGTGTTTGACAGCAGCTACGACCGTGGTCAAACCATTTCATTTGGTTTAAACCAAGTAATCCCCGGTTGGACAGAAGGTTTGCAATTAATGAAAGTGGGCGGAAAAACCTTGTTGCAAATTCCCTCAAACTTGGGTTACGGTGCGCAAGGCGCAGGCGGAGTTATTCCTCCAAACGCCACTTTAATTTTTCAAGTGGAATTGTTTCAAATAGATTAATAGATTTGACAAATTCAAAAAGTTGTCAAATCTGTAAACAATAAAAAATCCCTGCGAGTTTAATCGCGGGGATTTTCATTTCTGTAAAAAACAGTTTTTAAAAATTTGTGGTTAATTCCTTTTACAACTTTTACCTCCCAACCTTGAAAATACAAATAGATTTGCAGGAGAAATTTTGTTTTTAGTTCGTTTTATATTAAAAAAACTGCTGCGCATTTTCATCATTTTTTTGGTGTTCACCGTTGGTTTGGTGGTTTTGTTTCGCTTTGTTCCTGTGCCAATTACGCCGTTGATGATTATTCGCTGTTTTGAGCAGAAAGCCGACGGACAAAAAATGACCTTAAAACACGATTGGGTGAGTTTAAAACATATTTCGCCCAAATTGCAGTTAGCCGTTGTTTGCAGCGAAGACCAACATTATCTGGAACACAATGGTTTTGATTTCGCCGCCATTAAACAAGCCGTGAAATCAAACAAAAAAGGAAAAAAATTGCGTGGGGCAAGCACCATTTCGCAACAAACGGCTAAGAATGTGTTTTTGTGGCAGGGCAGAAATTACATTCGCAAAGGCTTTGAAGTGTATTTTACATTTTTGATTGAATGTTTGTGGAGCAAAGAGCGCATTTTGGAAGTTTACCTCAACAGCATTGAAATGGGAAACGGCGTGTATGGTGCGGAAGCCGCCGCGCAACACTGGTTTCATAAAGAAGCAAAACATCTGAACAAAGACGAAGCCGCCGCCATTGCCGCCATTTTACCCAATCCGCGAAAATTCATTGCCAATCCGCCGAGCAATTATGTTTCAAAGCGCAAAGTGTGGATTAAACAGCAAATGAGTGTGTACGGTGAGTTGGAATTTGATGATGAACACGGAGGTACTGAGGCTCAGAGGCACAGAGAAAAAAAGAAATAATGAAATTTGAATTAAAAAATATAAAAAAACTCTGTGCTTCTGTGTCTTTGCGCCTCCGTGTCAAAAACACGTTGAGTGAAGCGAAACGCCAAAAGCATACTATTCTTCTTTCCATATTTGTTGTTACCTGTTTGAGTTGCGGTAATTCAAATTCTTCCTTACACGATTTGCAAAAGTTTACAGCAGCGCACAAACAAAAAAAATATCACCAACTCAGCAAGAGCCAGCAAATAATTTCCGACAAGCTGGATAATTTGTTTACACACTTATATAAAACACGAACCTTTAACGGCAGCGTGCTGGTGGCAAAAGGCGGAAAAATTATTTTTCAAAAGTCGTTGGGTATTGAAAGTAAGGAACGCAATGCCCCCTTAACGGACAGTTCCATGTTTCAGTTGGCTTCGGTGTCTAAAGTAATTACGGCAACGGCGGCGTTAATGTTGTATGAGCGCGGAACATTAGACCTTGAAAAAGAGTTGAACGTTTATTTGCCTGATTTTCCTTACGAAAACATTCGTGTAAAAGATTTGTTGTGTCACCGTTCGGGTTTGCCCAATTACATTTATGCGTTTAATGATGAATTGTACCGTCAGGATTTTAAAATGAGCAATGTGGATATGTACAATTTTTTGGTGGAAAAACGTCCGTATCCGTATTTGCGCCCCAACCGCCGTTTTAATTATTGCAATACCAATTACGCCATGCTGGCTTTGCTGATTGAAAAAATTTCAGGTAAAAATTTCTCACAGTTTGTGAAAGAAGAAATTTTTGAACCTTTGGGAATGAAGCACAGTGCAACAATTCACGATATTGATTTAAACGGCGCAAACATTACCCAACCTTACGATTTGCGTTGGAAAACGGTAGATTTTGACGCGAGCGATTATGTACTTGGCGACAAAAGCATTTATTCCACACCTTACGATTTATTTTTGTTCAGCGAAGCCCTGTACCAAAATAAATTGATAAAACCCGAAACACAGCACTTAGCCTATACGCCACATAACCGCGAATGGAAATCAAAAAATTACGGCTATGGCTGGCGTATGATAAATTTTAGAGATACGGTGAAAAAAGAAGTGTATCACAACGGTTGGTGGCACGGTTACCGTTCATCGTTTCACCGAAGATTAAAAGATACTTTAACCGTTGTGTTGCTAAGCAATCAACTCAACCACGCTGCTTACCAAACCAACAAGATTTATCAGATTATTGATAATACTAACGTGTTGGCTGAGGTGGAAGATGAGGATTGAACTGTTTGTTGCGCGAAAAAAATCCTATGGACAAAAACAGCGTATTAAAAAACGCATAAAAGGTTACGCCCGCCTGTGTGTCTAAGGTGTCTTCGGGGAAAAACGAGAGTAAGGCAATTAATAAAAATGCCCAAAACAACTTTGGTACTTGTTTTCTTAATATGAATGCAGGATAAGCAATACCGAAAATAAAAATCAGTAAACCAAAAATTCCAAGTGAAACCGTTACGCTCAAAAACTGGTTGTGCGGGCGTTTGCGCCAATCCTGATTAAGCGGCGAATGTATGTCATCGTAAGCCGCGTTTAAACTTTGCTGCAAATTGCCCGTGCCAACGCCAAACAAAAAATCTTTCTTAATCACATGAACGGCTGCCTGCCAAAAATAAATGCGCATGGTAAAGGAGTGTCCGTTTACCCAACGCCGGTGAACAAAAGCATCGTAATCGTTTACCAACTCGTAAACGCGCTTGCGTAAAAAATTCCATTGGGTGTATTGATAATTGGGAATATTGTGTTGAATGTTGAAAAAATCTTTTTCGCTCAATTGTGCCATGTTTGCCGAATCTTTGTTTAAACCCTTGCTTGTCATATAGCGCACTAACACCTGAAATCGGTTTATGTTATGTTCGTTTGGAAGAAAATTAAAACTGTCGGCAGGAAATTTACGTTTCCACTCGCGTTGCAGTTCGGGCATTTGCAAGTTAATCCACACAAGGTTTCCGTTTTCTTTTTGCCCGAGTGTGTCCAAATAAACATAGCCGTTTTGAATGGTGTTGTTCTCGCTTGCCTTAACTGAAAGTTGCTCGTTTTTTATTTTAAGAATGTAATTTGCAACAGCACCTATAAATACAATAAGAAAAATTGTTGCCGAAATTTTTACCCAAAGTTTTTGTTTGTAAACCAACACACACAGCGCAACAAAAAATAAAATGCAAAACACGGCAATGCCCGAAGCCATACCCAACACAAACATTATTGCCAAAAAATAAATGCTAAGAGCGGCAAACAATAGTTTTAAACCAATGCGCTTTGTTTGCGTGAAAAAATAAACACAACAGGCTATTGCCATATTCAAATACAAACCCAAACGAATGTGGCTCATAAAGCGCGAAGTTTCGCGCCCTGCTTCGGCGTGATGAAGCACAAAGCTGTATAACACGCACCAAACGGTGTTTCCGAAGCAACCAACTAAAAAACAGTACAGCGCAAATTGCCATTCTTTTTTTGTTAAAGGCTCTGCGCTGAATAAAATAAGGGGCAACCAACCAAGCGGAATTTTTATTTGTACATCAGCCCAGCCCGCTTTTAAGTCACCAGCCCACAGCAAACCGATTAAGTAAATCCAAAACACCGAACTTGCTGCCCAAAACACGCGGTTGTTTTTTAAACGCAGCCATTTGGTTTTAAAATTCCCTTCTGCAAAAAAATTACCAAGCAAAACCAATTGCGGCACACTTGTGGGTACTGCGCCCATCATCATGCCCCAAGCCAAACCGCATAAGCCGATTAAGAAAATGTATCTATGTATTTTTTCGGGAAACAAGGTGAATGCCAAAGAAACGTAAAATTGTAAAATAAATTGTTTGGAATAACCTTTTCATTTTTCAACTGTAAATTTTCAACTTTTTTATACCGATTGTGCGAAATGCACCAAAAACTGTGTGAAATACCCTTTTGACTGTGTGAATAATTTTTTTGCTCTTTTGTTTATTTCTACTTTTGATAAAACTAAAAACTCAAAGCCATGAGGAAAATAATTTCACGTTTGTTTTTTGTTGCGTTTGTTTATTGTGGGCAAGCGCAAAACGAAAACACCAAATGGTATTTTGGACTCCATGTAGGCTTGGATTTTATGACCAATCCGCCAAGCATTATAAACAATAGTGCTATGCACGCAGGCGAAGGCTGTTCAAGTATAGCAGACACAGCAGGAAATACCTTGTTTTATACAAATGGAATTACCGTGTGGAACAAACAAAACAACGTTATGGCAAATGGTGCAGGATTGTTGGGGGATTTATCTTCTACTCAATCTGCACTTATCATTAAGCTGCCTTACAGTGCCAATTTGTATTACATTTTTACGGCTGCCGCGTGGGGAGGAACAACAGGCATCAGTTATTCTATAGTGGATATGAATTTAGCAGCAGGCATGGGTTCAGTTACCGTAAAAAACGCACCGTTATTTAAGAATTACTGTACCGAACAATTGACCGCCGTGAAACACGCCAACGGCGTGGATTTTTGGATTATGACCCATGAGTTGGTTACGAACAATTTCAGAGCTTACCTTTTTTCTGCTGTAGGCATAAGCACAGTAGCGGTGGTTTCATCTGCGGGAACTCCGCACAATCAATATGTGGGCAGCATGAAATGTTCTCCTTCGGGACAAAAATTAGCCTCTGTGCTGATGAACTATTTGGTAGAATTGTATGATTTTGACAACAGCACCGGCATTGTCAGTAACCCGTTGAGATTAGAAGGCAGCGGCTATGGTTGTGAGTTTTCGCCTGACGGAACAAAGTTTTATTGCACTCAGTGGGACGGGGATAATAACCATAACTCCACCATAAAGCAATGGGACTTAAACAATTTGGTTTTACCTGCTGTTTATGTGTACAACGTAAGTGTAAGCGTAATCCTCCCTAATTATGGTTTAACAACCGATATTGGATTTCGCGCTTTGCAATTAGCTCCTGACAACAAAATATATGTGGCACGGCGAACTTTTCAATCCATTGGTGTCATCAATAATCCCGATGCAGCAGGTGCTGCTTGTAATTTTGTTTCGGCAGGGCAAGTGATTTCAGTAGCCACGCCCACCAATAGTGCTTATTCTATTTTTGGTTTGCCAAGCATGAAAGTATCTGCACCGCCACCGCTTTGTCCATACAGTTTCACGGTTCAAAGCGGAAATATTTTGTGTGGTGTAGGCATGAGCAGCCCGAGTATTATTGTGTCGGGTAATCCGACAGGCAACTTAAATTACCATTGGACAAATGGTATAACAACATATAGTACCGCACAAGTGGATACCTTATCAGGTAGTTGGCAAGTGAGTGTAAGCGATAGTTCGGGTTGTTCTGTATCTAATTGGTTTACTGTTCCCAAAACCCCTGTTTACCCTCTCTTTAATGGTCTTACCAACCAAAATCATAATATAAATCGGTGTATGGGTTCATCAGTAGCATTATCAGTAATAGGGGGAGTTACTTATACATGGAATACAGGAGCGCAAGGACAAAGTATTACAGTTTCTCCAACAACCACAACACAGTATTATGTTACCTCAACAGACCAATACGGCTGTATAGCAACAAGCCAAATGTCTGTCATGGTTCATATTTTTCCTGTTCCCTCGTTTAGTGTTAATTGCTCTCCTGACACTATATGCGGCGGCACAAAAACCTTAACAATATACGGCTATAGCGACACAACTGCATTCTATAATTGGTATCAATATTATTATAATTATCAGACAGGGAATTATTCTTATTCCATTACACCTATTACAATTGTTGTAACACCTACGACCACTACAGCATACTCCGCATCGGCTTCTAATGGTAAATGTCAATTTTACCAAGTCCTTACCATACGTTCTCAAAGCATAAATGTAACGGCAAGTAAATCCAACATTTGTGCCAACGAAACATTTACACTTACAGCCAACGGCATTAATTCTTATTCATGGAGTACAGGCGATACAAGTTCTTTTATTGTACAAACACTGCAAACTTCAAAAACATACACCGTATCGGGTATTGATGCAAACGGTTGCAGCAGCCTTAAAATTACAAGCGTTGCAATAAATCCACTACCCACCATTCGCATTGCAACCATTCAGCCGTTTTGTTCGGGTGAAACAACTACGCTCACCGCAAGCGGCGCAAGCACTTATACTTGGAGCACTTTACAAACAGGAGCAAGCATTATCATAACCCCTCCTGTTACTATAATACATAATGTGCGCGGAACTGACGAACGCGGTTGCGAAAACAACAATCAAATTCTTGTTCCTGTTTCACCTTGTACAAGCCTTGATGAACTAAAAATTATAAATGATAAATTGAAAATTTACCCTACACCCAACAACGGCAAATTTATTATTGAAACACCAACAGAAAATCACATGACAATTACAGATGTTTCAGGCAAAATTGTTTTTGAAAAGCAATTGCCGTCAGGCACACATAACATTGATTTAAGTAATTTTTCAAACGGTATTTACTTTGTAAAATCCTCAAACGGCAATCACAAAAAAATTGTGAAAGTGGAGTAACCATTAAGGTATTAAGAAAATGAAGTCTTAATGTTCTTCATTTCTTAATGGTTCATTATAACAAGCACTTTTAGAGTTTTCGTCATTCATTCATTACCCCATTCTGAATACGAATACTTTCCTCATGCAATAACTGACAAATTTTTTCTACGTGTTGCCTTGAAAGCCCCATTTTATCAGCCCATTGTCCGCGTGTGCGCAAAATTTCCTGCCAGCGTTCCAACTGAAAAATGGTGATGTGCTGTTCTTTTTTGTACCTGCCTATTTCTTCAATTACCTGAATACGTTTTTTCAACACGTTCATCAGTTCATCGTCAATCTCGTCAATCATGTTGCGAAGTTGCGCGAGTTTGTCAATGGCTTTATCGTTGCTTGCACTTTGTTGGCGAAGAACTAATTTGGAAACAACCTCATTCAGTTGTGCGGGTGTAAACTGCTGTTCTTTATCGCTCAATGCTTGCGCAGGATTGCAATGCGCTTCAATCATTAAGCCGTTCATACCCAAATCCAAGGCTTTTTGTGCAACCGAAGGAATGAGTTCTCTGTTTCCGCTGATGTGGCTTGGGTCGCAGATAATCGGCAAATCGGGAAACAAAGTGCGCAACTCAATAGGAATTTGCCACAAAGGTTTGTTGCGGTATTTTGTTTTTCCATAAAAATGAAACCCGCGATGAACGGCTGCAATTTCTTTAGTGCCGCTGTTATACACGCGTTCAATCGCGCCAATCCACAGTTGCAAATCGGCATGAACGGGATTTTTTACCAACACGGGAATATCAACGCCTTTCAGCACATTGGCTATCTCCTGCACACTAAAGGGATTTGCCGTAGTACGCGCACCAATCCACAATACATCAACGCCGTGTTTCAGGGCTAATTCCGTGTGTTGCGCGTTGGCAACTTCCACCGTTGTTTTAAACCCGAATTGTTTTTTTACTTCGGTGAGCCATTGCAGAGCCTCTTCGCCTTTGCCCTCAAAGGAGTTTGGGCGCGTGCGCGGTTTCCACACACCCGCGCGAAACAAAGACACTTTATTTAGGACGTGCAAACCTTTGGCGGTTTCCAACACTTGCTCTAAACTTTCTGCACCGCAAGGTCCTGATATGAGCAGTGGCAATGATTTTGGCGCAAGCCACGAATGTAAATTTTCAAACTGCATGGGCAAAATTCTAATGTCTAAATTCTAAAAGTGCTTGTCATGCTGACGAAGGAAGCATTTCAGATTTTTCGTCCCTCAAAATGACAAACTACATTTAAAATTTTGAAGCATGAAAGTACCTTTTTTACGGTATTTAAAAAACAAATAAGTTTAATTAATTTCGCCGCCAATGAACACCGAAAAACCAAACGCCTTACTGTTTTTTCAAAACAACTGCCCCACAAGTATATATGCCGATTGCTGCAAAAAGAAAAAAGATTGTTGCAAAAATTTTAAAAAAGGCGACCGTTGCAAAAAGTGTCCGCGAAAAAAATAATTTGCTTCTGATATATATGTTTTCCAACAAAAAAAGCCACGAGGTATAAACGCTCGTGGCTTTTTTGATTTTTTCTATATAAATTTTAAAGGTGCAGCGATGCTTTTTTAGATAACAACTGCTCTTCTGTTTCTACATTGTCATCATCTTTTATGCAGCAGTCCACAGGGCAAACGGCTGCACATTGCGGTTCATCGTGAAACCCTTTACACTCGGTGCATTTATCGGTAACAATATAATAAATGTCCATAGCCACAGGCGTTTGCGGTTCTTCCGCATCAGCTTCCGCGCCGCTGTTGTGTCCTTTATATGTTCCGCGCACTCCCGTTCCGTCAGCATAACGCCATTCCGCACCACCCTCGTAAATGGCGTTGTTAGGGCATTCAGGCTCACAAGCACCGCAGTTTATACATTCATCGGTTATCTTAATTGCCATATTTTTTCTTTAGTTTTAAGCCTGCAAATATACGAGCAAATTTTATGACTTTAAAGCAAAGAACAGAGGCTTTCGCGCAATTAGGAAATTTTATCAATCGTCATTATTCAAACAGTTATGATGCCTCTGAAACGCCCTTACATCAAGGCTTTGAAGCATTGGTGAAAGAAACTCAAATTTACAACAACTGGTTTATTCCGCCATTTGTAAACGATGCCGTAAAAAACATTGCTTTGTTTTTAAATGTCGATGAACTCACAAAATTTTGCGCCCCGGTTAAAGATGTAAAACAAAAAACCGTTGCCGTTATTTGCGCCGGAAACATTCCCATGGTTGGCTTTCACGATGTAATGTGCGTGTTGTTGTGCGGACACAAAGCCCTCATAAAATTGTCAAGCGACGATAACATTTTGATTCCGTTCTTTTTAAAATTGTTGGTGCATTACCAACCCGAATTTGAAAATCAAATTTTGTTTGCAGACGGAAAACTGAGCAATTTCAATGCCATCATCGCCACAGGCAGCAATAACACCGCCACGCATTTGCATTATTATTTTAGCAAATACCCACACATTATTCGCAAAAGCAGAACTTCGGTTGCCGTTTTAAGCGGAAAGGAAAGCAAAGAAGATTTAAAAAATTTAGGCTCTGACATTTTGCAATATTTTGGTTTGGGTTGCCGCAATGTGAGCAAACTACTCGTGCCGAAAAATTATGATTTCGCTCATTTTTTTGAAGCCATTGTTGATTTTGGCTTTGTGATTAACAACAAAAAATACGGCAACAATTACGATTATCACCGCGCCATTTATCTGTTGGAAAGCCTGCCCTTTTTAGACAATAATTTTTTAATGATACGCGAGAGTAACGACCTGCACTCGCCTGTGGGCGTACTTTATTATCAGTTTTACGAAAACGAAAATGAAGTAAAAAATTACCTTTCAGAGAATAAAAACCATATTCAGTGTGTGGTGGGCAAGGATTTTATTCCTTTCGGAAATTCACAATGCCCTGTTATTAGTGATTTTGCCGACAACATAAACACAGTAGATTTTTTAGTACATTTACCCGACTGAAAAATTATGCGAAACTTCTATAAACTCACATTCGCTTTTTTATTTTCGCTTTGTGCAAAAGCGCAAACTCCAACCTTATCTATCACATCAAGCATTTCAAACACGGCTTTGTGCAGCGGTGTTACGGTTACACTTTCTGCCCACGCCGATTACGATGCAACCACTCATGCCATCAATTCTTATTCGTGGATTGTAAGACCTGCAAGTTCTGTTTCCTTTCTTTCGCCAAATAAAACCGACAGCACCTTGCGCATTTCTTTTTTAAGCGGAGGTTCTTACACCGTTCTTTTAACCTGTGGTTTTTCGCCGCAAGACACAATTATGGTATTTAAACGCTACACCGTTGGTGGAAAGGCAGAAGCCGCATTTAACGCCACGTTCAGCAACGAGGGCTTTCCCAACTCTTTGCAGCTTACCAATTATTCAAACAACAGCCATAAAAGCTATTGGGTGTTTGACAATGATTTTTCTAAAAAAGATTCTTCGTTTAACATGGTAAAAAATTACCCTGCAAGCGGTTCTCATACGGTAACGCTTATTGCCGTGAGCGAAAATAATTGTGCCGATACTTCTCATTACGCGTTTCGCATTGAGGGTGTTTCTGAACTGAGATTGCCAAATGTGTTTACACCCAACGGCGACGGTGCAAACGATGTGTATAAACACATTGCAAAAGGACTTTCAAAAATGAATGCTTGGGTGTATAACCGCAACGGCATTTTAATGTGCAGCTGGAACACAGTGAACGGTTTTTGGGACGGACACACCTCAAGCGGCGAACCCTGCGTGGACGGAGAATATTTTATTGTGGTGGATGCCGAAGGTTTTGACGGCAAAGTTTACAAACTGAAAAGCGCGATTACCTTGTTGCACTAACGAGTGATTTTACAAGTAAACAACATAGCGTTTAATTACACCAATCAAACTTATTTTAAGGGAATACGCAATGTTTCGTTGCAACTTGGCAGCGGCGAAGTGCTTGGCATGGTGGGTAAAAGCGGCAGCGGAAAAACCACCATTTTAAAATGTATTTACGGTTTGGAAGATTTGCAAAGCGGTGAAATTTTTTTGGAACATGAAAAAGTGTTGGGACCTGCTTTTAATTTAATTCCGGGACATGAAGACATGAAATTGGTGAGCCAAGATTTTTATGTGTTGGAAAACCATACCGTTGAAGAAAATATTTTTGACAAGCTGATTGGCTACACCAACGAAGACAAACAAAAACGCGCAGCCAAATTGTTGAAACTTCTTGAACTTGATTTTTTAAAACACACCCGTGCCAAACATTTGTCAAGCGGGCAAAAACAGCGTGTTGCCATTGCAAGGGCTTTGGCAATTATCCCCAAAGTATTGTTGTTAGACGAACCTTTCAGCAATTTGGATAAACTGTTAAGCGAAAAAGTGTTTGCCTTTATTATTGCTGAAGTAAAGAAAAATAACACCTCCGTTATTTTAGTTTCTCACGCTGCCGAAGAAGTGTTGAAATATGCCGACACGATTGCGATTGTGGACAAGGGACAAATTTCTCAGACAGGAAAAAAGTGGGACGTGTATTACAAACCCAAAAACAGCCGATTGGCAGGCTTGCTGGGCGATTTTAATATTTTGCACCCGCAAGACTTTGAGAAAAAATTTAAAGCAAAAACAAAACTGTTTTTACGCCCCGATAAACTAAAATTAGGCTCTTCAAAAAATCAGGCGGATATAATGCTTCACGTTTTAAACTGCACTTACAACGGCAAATGTTTTGAAATTTTAGGCGAAACCAAAAACGGAAATTCAGTCATTGGTTATGTAAACAAAGCTTTGCAGGCAGGAAAAGAATTTGGCTTTTCGGCAGAAGTGTAGTATTAATGCTTCGCTTGTTCCTCTTTATTGGCAATCAACTGTAAATCTGAAATTAATTTTAAAACAAATTCCAATTGTTCTTCACGCGAAAGCTCGCTGTTATCAAGCACAACGGCATCATCGGCTTTTATAAGCGGACTTTCAATGCGGTTAATATCGTCGTAATCGCGCTGCATTAAACTTTGTTTTACTTCTTCAAATGAAAAATATTGCCCTTTGCTGCTGTATTCGTCCATACGGCGTTTGGTGCGCACGTCCATATCGGCAGTCATAAACAATTTTAATTCTGCTTTCGGAAAAACGTGTGTGCCAATGTCGCGCCCGTCAAGCACTACGGCTTTATGTTTTCCCATTTGGCGTTGTGCGGTAACCATTTTTTCGCGTACTTCTTTTATGGAAGAAATTTTGCTCACGCGCTCACTCACCTGCATGGTACGAATTTCTTTTTCCACATTTTCGCCGTTTAAAATAACATCTGAATGATGCGTTGCGGTATTAAATTCAAAACTTATTTCAATATCGGGTAATTTTTTTATGAGTTCATTCACGTTTACTTCCAAAGTAGTTTCGTCAATCAGCTTATGGCGCAGCGCGTACAAAGTTACGGCTCTGTACATAGCACCCGTGTCAATATAATTGTAATGAAGTTTTTGCGCCAAAGTTTTTGCTAATGTGCTTTTTCCGCAACTGCTGTAACCGTCTATGGCTATGGTAATTTTTTGCACCAAGCCAAAAATACTCAAAATCTTATTAAAGAAAGATTAATGTTGGCTTTACAAGCGTTAAATTTCGGTTTCGGCTATTGCCGTTTTCAAACCAAACCTCTACATTTAGCTGTCATTAAAAACTTCTTTTCAAAATGAGAAAACTTTTTATCATACTCTTAACTCTTAACTTTCAACTTTTAACTTGCTACTCGCTTTTCTCTCAAACGGTGTATGCCGATTATATTGACGGTGAAGTGTATGTTAAACTTACACCCGCTGCCCTGAAACCGATTTACCGCGAAAATCCGAACAATGTTCCTGTTGCTGCTTTGGGAGAAGCGGGCAGGGTTTTGACAAAATACGGTGTTACAAAAGTTGTGCGTTCTTTTCATCAGGCAAGCGATGATGCCGATTTGCCAAGAATTTTAAGGGTTTATTTTTCAAACGCGCAAGCCGTTAATGCTTTAATGAACGAATTAAAAAACACGGCAGGCATTGAGTACGCCGAAAGAGTGCCTTTGGCAAAAATAGATGCCATGCCCAACGACCCCACATTTCCTGCGCACTTAAATCAAATTAACGCACAAAATGCTTGGGACATCTTTAACGGAAATTCAAACATTACTGTGGCAATTGTGGATAATGCCGTGATGTGGACTCATGCGGATTTGGCAGCAAACGTTTATACCAATCCGGGCGAAATTCCCAACAACAATATTGACGATGACGGTAACGGTTATATTGACGATGTAAACGGTTGGGACGCCGCAGATTTAGACGGAAACGCCGTGCCAACCAATTCATTAATGGACCACGGCACGCATTGCGCAGGCATTGCAGGGGCAAGCACCGATAACGGCACAGGCGTGGCTTCCATAGGTTGGAACATTAAAATTATTCCAGTAAAGTGCCAAAACGATGCAGGCAATGTTTTTAGTGTTCCTTTTGGTTACGAAGGAATTATTTATGCCGCAAAAGCCAATGCCCGTGTTATTTCCTGCTCGTGGAGTGGCTTCGGCTCTGCGTTAAGCGAGCAGTTAGTGATTGATTACGCATGGAACAGGGGCTGTATTGTTATTGTTTCTGCAGGAAATAACAACAATAATACACCTACTTATCCCGGCGCATATAATCGTGCGTATTGTGTGGCAGCCGTTGATAACAACGATGTGAAACTTGGCATTTCCTCTTACGGTACTTGGGTAAATATTGCTGCACCCGGCTTTAGTATTATGAGTACAGTACCTTATACCACCGCGCCGACTTATTCGCCCATGTCGGGCACATCTCAGGCAGCACCTGTGGTAGCAGGGCTTGCAGCCTTAATGCTTTCACAAACACCGTACATGACACAAGACGACGTGCTGAACTGCATTTCAAACACGGCTGTAAATATTTATACATTGGGTGGAAATGCTGCTTACGCTGTTGGCAGTCAGTTAGGCGCAGGGCGCATTGAAGCCTATCAAGCCATGCTGTGTGCCGCTTCGTTTTCAACGGCTTTGCCTGTGGCAAATTTTTACGCAAAACCTGTGGAATCCTGCCCGAATACGGCAATAGCTTTCAGCGACAGTTCTCTATATCAGCCCACAACATGGAGTTGGACATTTCAGGGCGGAACACCCGCAACTTCAACACTCTCTAACCCAAGCGTGCAGTGGGCATTACCCGGAACGTATTCCGTTTCATTAACGGTAAGCAATGCTAACGGCAACGATACCAAAACAAAAACATCATACATTACCATTACAAATCCTATTAATCTTCCTTTTGCGGAGGGTTTTCAAAACGCACAGTTTTTGCCTGCCAACTGGACAGACAATACCATGTCGGGCGATAATGTGTATTGGTCAAGAATAACAAACGTAGGCGGTTTTGGAACAAGCAGTGCCTGTGCGGTGTTTAATAACTATACCGTAGATGTGGCAGGAGAGCGTGATGAAATGCACTCACCGAAATTTATTTTCAGTAATGTAGCGGCGGCGCGCTTGCGTTTTGATGTGGCGTATGCCAGATACAATCCGTTATTCAGCGATACGTTGGAAGTAAAAGTATCTACCGATTGCGGCACAAACTGGACAAGCATTTACCTGAAAGGCGGAACAACGCTGGCTACCGTACCTGCCGACATGACCTCGCAGTTTACACCCTCAGCTAATCAATGGCGAACCGACAGCATGGATATTTCGGCATTAACGGCAGGGCAGGGTAATGTGATGTTCAGTTTTGTCAATCGCGGACATTTTGGGCAAGCCATTTATGTGGATAACATCAATCTTGCTTTTCCCACACCTACTCTGAATGTTACTGCCTCTGAAAGCACCGTGTGTGTGGGAACGGCGGTAAATTTTTCTCACACAAGTTCGGGGGCAAGTTCCTACACATGGACTTTTGGAGCAAACGCTTCGTCCGCCACTTCTACTTTGGCTAACCCGAGCGTGTCTTATTCCGTAGCAGGCGTTTATACCGTTACATTAATTGGTGCAAATTACACCACCACCACGGCTGTTACAAAAACAATTGCCGTAAACGCCACGCCAACAATTACAATCAGCCCAAGCAGTGCCACCGTTTGCAGCGGCAGCCATGCCACACTTACGGCAAGCGGTGCAAGTTCCTATACATGGAGTACAAACGCATTAACAGGCAGCGTTGCAGTAAGTCCCACAACCGCCACAGTTTATACCGTTACGGGAAATAATGTTGCCTGTCCAAATTCGCAGCAAACAATCAGCATATATGTTGATACCCCTCCTTCGCTTACCATGAACCCAAGCAGCACCACCGTTTGCAGCGGCAGCAACGCTACACTTACGGCAAGCGGTGCAAACTCCTACACATGGAGTACAGGTGCGCAAACAGCAACGGTTTCGGTATCGCCTACAAATACACTTTCTGTATATACCGTTACCGCAAGTAATAACAACGCCTGTGCGCCTGTGTTTGCATCAATTACAATTTCCGTTATTCCGCTTGCCATGCCTGTTTTAACGGTTACTAACCCTTCCTGCACCAATGTGTGTACAGGCGCGGTGGACATTGTGAGCGGATTAAACAATCCTTACACATTTACACTCACTAACAGCACTTGTACAACTTTGCCCTGCACAAATTTATGCGATGGTTTATACACCCTTTACACCAATGATAATTTGGGTTGCAACACTTCCAATATTTTCTCTATTGCCTGTGCAAACACACCAACTCCGGGTGTGGGGCAGGTAAATTTAAACGAAGCTTCTGTCATGATTTATCCTAATCCTGCGCAAAACGAATTAAACATTGTTTTCCCGAAAACATTCGGTTATGTTTTATACAACAGCATCGGACAAATCATATTAAGCCGTAAAAACATTTCAGCCGAAACAAACGTTAATGTCAGCAGCTTTGCCAAAGGCATTTATTTACTGGAAGTACAAAGTGAGGACTTTGTTGTCAGAAAAAAGGTGGTGCTGGAGTAAAAAAATCGTCCTTACTAAAATTTGTGCGCATTCATTCTTTTTTTACTACATTTGGAACATTACTTTACATTTAAAAAATGAAACAAAAAGTCAAAATTATTATCGGTGCGTTAAGCCTTGTGCTTATCGTTTTAGTAGCTTGTCAAAAGAAAGAAAGCGGAGCTATTTCGCCTAATTTCAAAGAAAATGCGGGCACAGGCGGAAATCCGAACGCAAACAATCCTACGGTTACAGGTATAAATACTGCCACAAATCCTGCCACTCAAAACTCGTCTATAAACAACGTGGGCGGCACAGGCTGGAGCAATCCTACCTGCGCTTCCTTAGGCGGTAAAACCTTACGGGGTATTAACGGTAATACAAAAGTTACCATTGAATTTTATACTGCACCTGCAAGCGGTACTTACGCCATTATCGCGGGTGCGCCAAATTCAAGCGGTGGTACATGTGTGCTAAGCGTGGAAAATGCACCTAACCAACCTGCCGGTGTGGTTTGGGGCGCAAGGTCGGGTGTGGTGGTTGTAAACAGCACTACGGCAGCAGTAAATGCTTCGTTTAATAACATACAATGTGTACAATCAACGTTCAATTTCCCTCAGGTAACGGTGAGCGGTGTGGTGGGTTGCTCGCAGTAATAAATTAAAATCGTATTATTTAAAAAGTCGCAGGGTTTTACACTTGCGACTTTTGTATTTTTATCCCGCTTGTATCGTTTAAAAAAAATAGCCGTTCGTGTTTCAAGGTATTATGCGCTTGACCTGCGCGCTTTGTCTTTATTGAGAATTGGCATTGCTTTAATAGTGATTGCAGATTTAATTATTCGCGCCTCCGATTTAAAAGCGCATTATACCGATGAAGGAATTTGGCAAACAAAGTTTATTTACACCTTTGGCTGGAAACAAGGTTTTTGGAGTTTTCATGCTTTGAGCGGCAGCACAAGTTTTGAATTGATGTTGTTTGCGCTTCACGGTTTATTTGCTTTGAGTTTATTGTTGGGCTACAAAACAAAGTGGAGCACCGTTTTAGTTTGGCTCTTCACCGTTTCGTTACACAACCGCAATGTGTTTATATTGCAGGCAGGCGATGATGTATTGCGCCTGATTTTATTTTTGGGAATTTTTCTGCCTTGGAACGCTTGCTATTCCATTGATACAAAAAGAAATCAAGTGAACACAAAACAAAACACAATAGCAAATCTTGCGTACTTGTTGCTTTTGGCTTCGGTGTATTTTTTTACGGCAATTTTAAAAACCTCACCCGAATGGCGCAGCGAGGGAACTGCCGTTTATTACGCGTTAAGTTTGGAACAATTACGTTTGCCTGTCGGCGATTGGTTATATCAATTTCCAAACGTTCTAAAAATTTTAACGCACCTTGTTTTTTACATTGAATTGTTGCTTCCGTTTTTAATTTTATTTCCCTCAAAAAAAGGTTATTTGAGATTGACGGCGTTTTTATTAATTCTTGTTTTACATATTGGCATTGGTTTCACGCTTTACGTTGGTTTATTCTTTGTTATCAGCATGGTATCTGCTTTGGGGCTTTTACCAAAATTTGTTTTGGATAAAGTTGAAAAGTTTTTATTGAAACCGAAAACTTTGAGAACAAATGCTGCGAAGCCCCTCTCTTTTGGAGAGGGGTTTGGGGTGAGGCTTCTTTGCATTATCGTAATCATACTTTCCATCACCATAAACCTAAGTTCCACCACTTGGTTTCAATACGAATTAAAAAAACAATTTCAAATTCCGATTAATGCTCTGCGTTTAAACCAATACTGGGGAATGTTTTCGCCTGAAATAATGAAGAAAGACGGTTGGTTGGTGTATTATGGCATTGACGAGCAAGGGCGGCAATGGGATTTACGCACCAACAAAGATTACGTTGATTTTTCAAAACCTGCGCACATTGTCAGCATGTATAAAACTGACCGTTGGCGCAAATTGGCTGAAAACATGGCAAACGAGAGTTTTACCTTTTTGCACCCCATGTACGGGAAATATATGTTGGACACATGGAACAAAGAACACCCCGAAAAAAAACTTGTTACACTGAATATGTATTACATGGAAAAAATAAATTTACCTGATTACAAAACTTCCGAACCTGTAAAAAAATTATATTGCGTTAGTCAATGAACATTCATCAAGCAAAACAGTTTATCAAACATTTTTTTTCGGCAAAGAGAAAAGGACACGGCGTACATTCACCTTTTGCTTACCAATTGTGCGAAGAAGTGTTTTATAACGAAAATGCTTTTTACGATTTTGAAACATTGAGTTTTGTGCGCGAAGATTTATTGAATGACAAAACCGTTTTGCGAATAGAAGATTTTGGCGCAGGTTCAAAAGCGTTTAAAAGCAATCAACGCAAAGTAAAAGATATTGCCGCAAAAGCCATAAGCACACAAAAGCAATCGGAAATTTTTTACAAACTCATTAATTTTTTAAAGGCAAAACATTGTTTGGAATTGGGAACTTCGCTTGGTTTAAATACTTTGTATTTTGCAAAGGCTGCTAAACACGGTTCTGTTACAAGCATTGAGGGGAGCAAGAGCTTGTTTGATGTTGCGAATGCTTTGGCAAAAAAACAAAAAGCAGAAAACATCAATTTTATTTGCGGAAAATTTGATGAGGTGTTGCCAAAAATCTTAAACGAAATTCCTGCACTTGATGTGTTGTACATTGACGGCAATCACGCTTACGAAGCTACCCTCAATTATTTTAAAATGGCTCTGCAAAAAAAGCACAACAACAGCGTTTTTATTTTTGACGACATTTATTGGAGCGCAGGCATGACAAAGGCTTGGGAAGAAATAAAACATCACGCTTCGGTAACGTTGAGCATTGATATGTTTTATTTCGGCTTAATTTTTTTCAGAGAAGAAGTAAAAGAAAAACGGCATTTGAAATTTTGGGTTTGATTAAACCACATAGAACACATAGATTTTGTGTGGAGTTCCACTCCTTTTCTTAATGGCTTTTCAACTGCTCAATAGTTTGCACGGGATTTGTGGCACTAAACACCGTATTGCCTGCCACCAAAACATTTGCGCCACAATCCAATAATTTTTTGTAGTTGTTTAAATCCACGCCGCCGTCAATTTCAATTAAGGCTTTGGAGTTTTTTTGAGCGATAAGTGCTTTAAGTTTTTTAATTTTCTCGTAAGTATTTTCAATAAATTTTTGCGCACCGAAACCGGGATTTACACTCATCATACACACCAAATCAATGTCGGCAATGATGTCTTCCAATGTGTGAACAGGCGTGTGCGGATTAATGGCAACACCTGCTTTCATGCCCAGATTTTTTATGTGTTGCACGCTGCGGTGCAAATGCGGACAAGCCTCTATGTGAACCGAAAGAATTTCAGCACCTGCATCTTTAAAGGCTTGCGCGTACCTGTCGGGTTCTACAATCATTAAGTGCACGTCCAAAGGTTTCTTTGCAAATTTTTGTATGGCTTTTAACACAGGAAATCCAAACGAAATATTCGGCACAAACACACCGTCCATAATGTCAATGTGAAACCAGTCTGCCCTGCTGTTATTCACAAGTTCAATATCGGCTTGCAGGTTGGCAAAATTGGCTGCTAAAAGAGAGGGAGCTACGATGTGAGACATAATAGTTGAAAGTTTATAGTTGAGAGTTCAAAGTTACAGAAATCTTAAATCTGCAATCCGACTTCTTAAATTCTTAATGTAAATACAAACGCCTTGTCAAAATAATGTATGCCATACGGTTGTATTGTTCTTGTGTAAAGCGGCAACGGCATTCAAAGTAATTTGACATAAGATTGTCCACAGGCGGTGAATAATAATTTCCTGCGGCATCTTTCAGCCCCGAAGAATAATCAAATGCACAAGGTTGCGGGGAAGCGGGAGGCGCAGGCGGAGTAAACTCAAAACCGTTCGGGTAACAATCGGCATTGGTGTCCGAAATTCTGTCGCCGTGGGTGCTGCTGTTGCTTCCGTCTGCCAGTTCCTGACTTGGTACGGTTGGCGAAGCGGCGGATAATTCGGCATAAGTATGCTCTAAACCAAAAAAATGACCGAATGTGTGCAGTAAACTTGTGCCTAATTTTTCCTTTTGCATCACAATGTAATCTTTTGTAGGCACGTTGCCCAAGGGAAGTGCAGAGCCATACGTGTATAAGCTGCCGAGGTCAGTACCGACAATTGAAGCAGAAGCAGGGGCGGGAATGTAAAAATTAATGGTGTTGGGGTAATACCAGTTAGTCATAACAACCGAATCGGTAATACCTATTTTCCATTCGTTATATTCGTTGTTGGGAATGATGACGGTTTTGCAATTTTCAAACGACACACAAATGCGTGAAAAGGCGGTGTTAAGTTCATTCACAATATCTGCCAGTGAATAGCTGCTTGCCGTGCCGGGTAACGAGTTGGTGCTGTCCTGAATAAGATAAAACACAATTGAAAATTTTTTGTTTAAGCAGGTATCGTGTTTAACGGTATAGTTGGTATTTTGCGCTTGGGCATTTGTGTAAAATAAAAAGAAACACAGCACAGGAACGTAGAAAATATGTTTTAGCTTTTTCAAAACGGTAATTACTTTAGATGTTATGTACAAATTTAAGGTTCAATTTTTTAAATATCCAAATGTTAATGGATTTTAAGTAAACAATTAAATTATAAGACAGCTAATCTACAAACAATACATGAACTAAAAATTTAAATATGCCTTATTGTAATTTCAGACAAATTTGTTAATTTTATGCGAACATTTAAGTTGTTTTATCAAAATGCACAGGCATAAATTTTCGGTTCTTGTTTTCTTGTTTTTGTTATGTGCTTCATTCAAAACTTTCTCGCAAATTTCTGCTTCGCCGTCAGTAGGCTGTCTTCCGCTACCGGTAACTTTTAGCTATACTGGTTCGGGTACTCCCTCGTCTGAAAGCTGGACATTAAACAGCAATGTAACTTCTACTGCCTCTGCTCCGCAAAACGTTTATACCAACTCCGGCACATTCACCATTACATACACGGCAATAGTTGGCGGTAATCCTGTAACGCACAGCACCACCGTAACAGTTATGCCTTTGCCCACCGCCACATTAAGCGCAGTTTCACCCACCGCCTCTCATTGTTTTCCTATGACGGCAACGCTTTCTGTGAACGGTGCGCCAACGGGGGCTAATTTTTCGTATAATTTTGGAGACGGCAATCCAAACACAGTTACAACGGCTACTTCCATAACAGGGTCATACACATTTAAAGGTTCGTTTGTACCCAACGTTGTTATTACTACCGCAGGATTTAATTGCTCCAACACCATTAATTACGCAGGTGCGGTAAATGTTTCCTCAACAGCTTCGCTCATCATAACTGCCACACCAAATTTCACTTCCTGCGGACAGGTATTTACAAATACATTTTCTCCGGGTGGTTTTGTTTCATTTAACCCAAGCGGTTCTGCAAGCGGTTCGCCGTTATCGTCTGCACTTAATTACACATGGACATTAGTTGGCGGCACGCCTTCGCTTTCTACTCTGTCTAACCCGAACAACATAGTGTTTGCACCCGGGCAATACACGGTTTTGCTTACCGCCACAGACGACAACAACTGTACAACAGCAAAAACACAAACCATGTTGGTAAGTCCGCCAAGCATATCGGTTGCCGATATACCCACCTTAGCCTGTGTGGGAAGTGCCATTCATGCAACCGTTAATTCATATCCCGACCAAACAACCTGGTTTATGGGCTACAATAATGTGCAAACAACGTTTATAGACACCACTTCGTTGGGAGCAACCACAAACAGCTTGCATATATATACCGACCCTGTTACAGGAGGTGTTAAAACAATCAGTATTCAGGTAACTTCGGGTGGCTGCACCTCTGTTTTAACTAAAACCATACTTGTAGAAAAAATTACCGCGCAGTTTACCTTTGCACCCTCAACGCCCACCATATCGTGCAGTTCGCCCATGACGGCATCTGTAATAAATCAAAGCAGCGTAGCTCCAAACTCAGGGCTTGCTTATGCGTGGGCAACCACAACAAATTTTGCGGTATATAATAATATCACACCTCAATCGTCCATTGCCTTTCAGCCCACGTTTACGCTGACACAGGGAAGCAACAATCCTTACGTTGTGTATAACGCCTTTTCGCCTGACATCATGTTGGTTGTTACTTCCACACTAAACGGCTGTTCGGCAAACATAACCCATGCTTACCACACCTTGCAACGCCCTACGGCATGGTTTAACAAAAATAAAAGAGAAGGTTGCGCGCCGTTGGCTGTAACTTTCAGAGACAGCAGTAATTTTTTTGCCAAAGGCACATCTACGCTGTTTGCCGTTAGTCATTACACATGGAATAACGGCGCAGGACAAACATTTTCGGGTACAACCTCAGCACCAAATTATTCTGTTCCACCGTTTACGCACAGCTACGGTACTGCAGGAACTTACACGCCTTTTTTAACCATTCAAACATTTGGCGGCTGCACCGATGTTTCTTTTGTGGATACGGTGATGGTTTCTTCACCACCGAGCATTTCGCTGAGCATTGCCAACCCAACCGTGTGTGCGGGAGTACCGGTAACGCTGAGTTTACAGGCTGCGCCGGGGCAAACCGTGCAGCACTGGCACATAAACAGCGACAATGGTTTTTATTCGGGCTGCGTGAGTAATGCCACACCTGCGTTTCCGTTTACGCACACAGGCACACACAATTTTACGGTAACAGGCGCGCAGCACGGCTGCTCGTCTTCATCGGTGTTTACCACACCAAACATTACGGTTAGCGGTCCTTTTGCACAGTTTAGGCACGAAACCAATTGCGCCAACACGTTCAGCGTTAATTTTTATTCTTATTTGCAAGATGTGCAAACAGCAGTTTTAAACTTTGGTGATGCCACCCCACCCCTAAACATAGGGGGAACGCCAAACGCTGCGCTTTCACATTCAACAACGCATACTTACGCATCGGCAGGAGATTACACGGTAACATTAACATCGCTAAACACAAGCAACGGTTGCGCACAGCGAACTTACACACAGGTAGTGCGCGTTCGTCAGCCTCAGGCGGTAATTACCAATTCTTTAGGTGCTGCATTGCCTGCTTTGCCAAACGCACTGGCTTGTTCAAAAACCCAAATTATGTTCAGCGGACTTAACTCTGTAGGTGCAGCCCAACTGTGCTACAAAAGTGATTACACATGGAATTTCCATTCGCCAAACGGTACGGCTTTGCCGGTAGTGTTTGGAAACCCTACTGTTTCCACAGCTTTTCCTGTGGCAGGGATTTATACCGTAACGTTAAAAGTACAGGACATTAACGGTTGCCAACACACCGACACAAAACAATTCAGGGTAAGCAGTGCCAAACCTTCGTTTACGTTTAATGCCAATCCCATTTGCTTAAACAATAATCCTGTGCAGATGTTCAATAACACCTCTCAGGTTGCACCCGATGTGATTACAAGCTATACATGGAATGTGGGTGACGGCTCACCCGAAGTAAGTACCCAAACCGTTTCTCATTCTTATACGGCAACGGTTAGCCCTCCTGCACGGTTGTTTACTGTGCGGTTAGTGGCACAAAATTCATTCGGCTGTAAAGACACTACCATTAACATTCTTCAGGTAAACAATCCGTTTGCAGGCTTTAATGTATCGCCTGCGGTGGTGTGCGCGCCCGATGATGCCTTGTTTACCTTAATAGCTCCTCCGCAACAGTTTGGCACTTACACCGTCAGCTATTCAGATTCTTCGGCAGTTTTAATAACGCCAACCACAACCGCTGTTCAGTTTAAACACAGATATACCACAGCAGGTACTCACACGGTTTCCATACGGCTGACCGATGACGGCGGCTGTATATCGGCTACGGAAACCAATCAGGTAATTGCTTTCAATAAACCGATTGCAAGTTTTACCACCATAGGCGATGCAAACCTTTGTTTGAATACCTCCATTACATTCACAAGCACATCTGCCGTGCCGAGCAATTCTGTTTTTTATACATGGAAATTAAACGCCAACACTTTCCCTACCAACTTGCAGCAGTTTTCACCGCCGCCGCTTACCGTACCTGATAATACCATAACGTTAATTATTGAGCCTGACGATGCGCCCATGTGTGCCGATACGGCAATAAAAATTATTCACCTGTATGATACCAAAGGTACTTTAGTTGTAAACAAAAACACATTTTGCCTGGGCGATACCATACACGCCTCTTTAACAAACACGCAAGATGTGGACACATGGCAATGCAATGTTGGTTTTGGCATTCCCTCTTACACGCTGACATCGGACACACAGTCGGTAGCGCACGCATACACGGGTGCTACACAGGTAGGAACACAAACCATTATTGCTATCGTAAAATCGCCGAATGACGGGTGTCATATATCCAGTCAGCAGGTAATAGAAATCATACAGTTAAGTCCTGAGTTTAAAAGAAATTCGGAAACCTTGCTTGCCGATACGGTGCATTGCGCAAAAATTCCCGATGTGTTTACATCTGTTACCAACACCATCAGTTCAAACATTACCTACACATGGAGTTTTGGCGACGGTGCTACTTCTTCCAATGCCAATTCTGCACACACTTACACGGCAGGCGGTGTATTTCCTGTGCAGCTTACGCTGAGCGCGCCCGATGTGGGCTGTGTGGTTTCTGCCGTAAAAAACATGACCATTTATGCCCTGCCTACGGCTACTATTTTAACCGGAGATAACTGCGCCAACAAAGTGTTTGAACTCAAAGGCACAAGTTCGCAGGGGGTGGTGTCGGGCACATGGGCAGCACCGCCAACCAACACCATCACCTCTTTAACGTTTACCCTAACAGATACTACATTTTTTGCTACCAACCTTATTGCTTCCCAAGCCTCTGATTTTACGCTGAGCGTAACTGACACAAATGCCTGTGTGAGCGATGCGGTAATAAAAAACATAAACGTCATTGCTTCGCCAAAAAGGCAAGCGTGGGATACAACCATTTACGTTGGCGAAACGGCAACGCTTAACAGCGATTTAGGCAGCGATTATTCTTATAAATGGACACCACTTACACATTTAAGCTGCGGAAATTGCCCTGCGCCTGTGTCTTCAAGCACAGCCAACATTATATACAGCGTGCAGATAACCGATTACCTGAATTGCTTTATTGACACAAATACATTCAGGGTAATTGTAAAACCATCGTATGTGGTGGAAGTGCCGGGCGCATTTACACCAAACGGAGACGGCGTGAACGACATTATTTACGCGGTGGGTATGGGCATTAAAAAATTAAATTACTTTAGGGTGTATAACCGCTGGGGGCAACTGTTGTTTGAAACCAACGATATAAAACAAGGCTGGGACGGCAAACACAACGATGTGCCGCAAAATATGGAAACGTATGTGTATCAGGTTTCGGTGCAGTATTACCTTAATGATAAAACAGAAGAAAAAACAGGTACATTCAAATTACTTCGTTAAACTATTTTGAAAAAACAGATTACATACATTGTTTGCTTTTTGTGTTTTGCCGCACAATATAGTGTTGCGCAAGATGTGCATTTCAGTCAGTATTATCTTTCGCCGCTTTCGCTTAACCCTGCCAACACAGGCAATTATTCGGGCGATTTCCGTTTGTTTGGCAATTACCGCGAACAATGGCGCAGCATAAAAGCCTACACAACATTTTCGGGCGGCGGCGATTTTAATTTTTATCCGCGTAACCGCCATTTTAGCGCAGGCATACTTTTAGTACACGATAACAGCAGCGAAAATTTAACGGTAAATAAAATTTTGCCTTCGCTTGCCTTTCACAAAAAAATAGCAGGTTGGAATGTGAATATTGGCGCACAGCCCGGCATAGCCATGAAATCTATCGGCGATTTTAATTCTTACACCTTCCCGAGCCAATGGAACAGAGATAAAGCAGGGTTTGACAGAGGGCTTCAAAATAACGAGCCTAATGCCGGATTGCAATTTATTTATTTTGACATGAGCGCGGGCGCATCGCTGTCGCGCAAATTTGGTAAATGGGAACCTGAACTTGGTGCTGCATTTTTTCACCTCAACAGACCACAGGAAAACTTTATGGGTAATGATGATACGCGCCTGCCCATACGCCATGCTTACACCGCTGCTTTAACGCGCTACGCGAATGATTTTTTCAGAATAAAAGTCCACAGCCTTTATGGTTATACAAGCGAAGCAAGCGACTGGGTAAGCGGCATTAACGTGGAATACATTTTATCAAAAACACTTTTTTTCACCAACTCGCTGTACGCAGGGTTTATGTGGCGAGATGGCTTTAAGCGCAACCCCGATGCAGGTATTTTTACTGTGGGCATGAATTATGCGCAATACACCATTGGTTTTAGTTACGATGTTACCTTTTCTCAGTTAAAAACATCTAACAGCAAAGGTGCTTTTGAAATAGCACTTATTTACCGCGCAAAAAACACACACCTCACCCAAAAAATATTGCCTTGTGAAAGATATTAAATTAATATGCTTCTTTTTATTATTAAGCTTTGCGCTTGGTGCGCAAATTGACAGTTCCTTTGTAGAACACGCTTCACCCGGCGCGTTAAAGCAAATGGGCAAAACTGCGCTGCGGCAAAACGACCCCAATTCAGCCGCTTTTTTTTATGAAGCCTACATGAAAAAAACCGCCAAGGTTGATGCCAAATCCATGAACAATTTGGCGCAGGCTTACTTTCAGCTCAGAAATTATAAAAAAGCGCAGACTATGTTTTTAAAAGCATATAACGCCGATAAAGAAAAAGTGCCCGAAGCCCTGTATTATCACGCGCAAATGCAAAAATCAAACGGCTTGTACGACAGCGCAAAAATTAATTTTCAACGGTTTAAAAAAGAATACAAAGGCGATAACAAAACTTTGAAAAAACAAACCGCCAAAGAAATTGTGTTTTGCGATTCGCTGCAAGCCATTATGCGCAAAGACAACAAAATTATTGTACAGCTTTTAGACACCACCATTAACAAAGTAAATGCAGAAGGCGCGGCAATAAGTACAGCCGAACACGAAATGGTATTTACCTCGTTAAGAACCGATAAACAGGAATACATTCACGAAGACTACGACACGGTAAAAACCAAAAAGAAAAAATTATACAAAGCCACCCGTCGCGGTGATGTGTGGCGTTTTTCGGGAGAATACGGCGGCAGCTTAAACGACGAAGATTTTAATACGGGCAACGCCTGTTTTAGCCCCGACAGAAAGAAAATTTATTTCACGCGCTGCAACCCCACACAAAAAGGAAAAATGATTTGTGCCATTTATGTTTCTGAAAAAAACGGCGACACATGGACAGAACCCGTAAAACTTCCCAAAGAAATAAACGACCCGAAATACACTTCTACCATGCCTGCCGTTACTACCGACAGACAAAAGGGCGAAATAATTTATTTTGTGAGTAACCGACCAAACGGCAAAGGCGGCTTGGATATTTGGTACAGCATTTACGACAAAAAAAAGAAACTGTACAAGGAAGCAAAAAATGCAGGTAACAAAATAAACACCTCACAAGATGAGATAACACCGTTTTTTGACAACGAAACACACTCTTTTTATTTCAGCTCAAACGGGCTTGGCGGCTTGGGCGGCTTTGATATTTTTAAAGGCTTGGGCGATGTACCGCGTTTCAGTTCGGTGGATAACGTAGGACCACCCTTTAATTCAGGGGCAGACGATGCGTATTTTACCGTATCGCCTTTTTTGCCCGAAGAAGGTTTTTTGGTAAGTAACCGCGAGGGTGGCGTTACTTTAAAAAACAACAGCACCTGTTGTGATGACATTTATTATTACAAACAAACGGCATACATAAAAGTAAGGTTAAACGGTAAGGTAAACAGCGATTCGGGCAACATTGCCGTGCCAAATGCCATGATTGAAATTTACATGAAAGATAAACGAACCAACGAAAAAATTTGGGTAAAAACCATTACTACCGATTCGCTGGGTAATTATACAACGCGCATAGAAGCCGACCAAAGCTATATTTTAACCGTGCGCAAAAAAGGTTTTTTGAGCAACAGCGGCGAGATGAACACACTCAACATTACCTCATCAACCAATTTAAGCAAAAACCTGCGCATTACCCCAAAACCAAAAGGTGCAATTTTTATTCCCAACATACAGTATGCGTTTGGTAAATCTGAACTAATGCCCGAAAGCAGAATAATTATTGATACCACCGTGTTGCGTTTTATGCAGGACAACCCCGAATTAGTGATTGAAATTTCGGCACACACCGACAGCAAAGGCAGCAATAAAGCCAATTTGGAACTTTCTCAGTCACGCGCCGAAAGCGTGGTGGCTTACTTGATTTCGCGCGGCATTGACCCCTTACAGTTGGCAGCCAAAGGGTATGGCGAAAGCAAACCCATGGCACCCAACACTAAACCCGACGGCAGCGATAACCCCGACGGACGCGCAAAAAACCGCCGTACCGAATTTGAAATCATTGGCGAGTTAGACGGTGTGGAAATTATAAGGGAGTAAAGTCATTATTCCGAATTTTTACTCTTTTTTTACCACTTATAAAGAAAATCCGACCACTTATTTATTTTTTCTTGCAAAATGAGAAATAGTAGCCTACTTTAGCCCCACGTTCTTTATATGGGTTTTGTTTAGTTATAACAAAAAGAAAAGCCGCTTTCGTATTTCGTGGAGATTTTTCGGAGGCGGCTTTTTGATTTTATACCTTGATTTGTTTAAAGTCCTTTGCCACTTCGAGTAGCCCGAAGAATGAGGGCGTATCCTTGTCATTTCGAGTAGCCGACGACAGGAGGCGTATCGAGAAATGATTTTACCGCTTCAGTTCTCGATACGGTTTGCAAAGAGGCAGCAAACCTACTCGAACTGACACTATTAAATAAACAAATCTGCTGCAATGCCGTCTGCTCGCAGTTTCCCCAATTCGGTTAAAGTAAAAATACCTTTGTATTCTTTTATGTCGTGTTGTTTATTTACGGCTTTTTTCTCAAAATAATCCCGCAGATTTTTTCCGAACAGTTTTTCAATTTCTTTTACATCACAACCCCAAATAGTGCGCAGGCGCGTTAATACATATTCGTTATAGCGGTCTTGAAGCAAAAGTTCTTCGCGCTCAAAAAAAGTGGAGTTGTGATTTAATGCCTTTATATATAAGGCATTGTTTTTTACATTCCATTGGCGCGAAACCCCGTTAAACGAATGTGCCGAAGCACCAAGCCCCAGATAATTTTTTTGCAGCCAGTAATTACTGTTGTGTTTGGCAAAGAAATTTGGTTTCCCGAAGTTGGATATTTCGTACTGAACAAACTCTGCCCGTTGCAGATGTTGAATGAGCATTAAAAATTGTCGGCTGCTCAAATCCTCATTCACGGCAGGCTCTTTGCCTTTTGCGTAATTTACGCCAAGTGCAGTTTTATTTTCAATGGTAAGATTGTAGGCAGAAATATGTTGCGTGTTTAAGTCAATGGCTTGCTGCAACGTTTTTTCCCAAGAAGACAGGGTTTGAAACTTGCTGCCGTAAATTAAATCAATGGTAATGTTATCAAAACCCTTGTCTTGCGCCATGCTTACCGAAGCAAGCGATTGTTTGGCAGTATGCGCACGGTTAAACCATGTTAATTCTTCATCGTTAAAACTTTGCAGCCCAATGCTCAGGCGGTTAATGCCTGTTTTTTTCCAGTCGCTCAACGCTTCCTCAGTAATATCATCGGGATTGGCTTCCAAGGTAATTTCGGTGCTTTTGTTCCATGAAAAATAGCTGCTTAAACGTTCAAAAATGCTTTCTAATTCGTTTACACTTAATAGGCTTGGCGTGCCGCCGCCAAAATAAATACTGTCAATATTTTTATCTGACAAATAAGTATGGCGCAAATCCAACTCTTTAATAATGGCAGTTACCAGCGCATTTTTATGTTTAAGATTGGTGCTGAAATGAAAGTCGCAATACGCGCAGGCTCGCTTGCAAAAGGGAATATGTATGTAAACACCTGCCAAAATTTTAACGCCGAAATTAACTAAAAGCCTTGTTTTACAGGCTATCGGGCTTATTAAAAAACAGCCTTGCCGAATTAAAACAACAAAAACTTTATTTTTTATACCGTTTTTAAAAATATATCGTTATTTTAGCAGCCGTCTAAACTTTATTTAAAGTATTTTAAGAAGTATGAAAAACATCACAAAGGTTACTTTAACCGCCGTAGCAGCACTAACTATCTCGTTTTCGGCATTTTCTCAAAAAGCATTAGAAAAAGCTGATTTGGCTTTTGAAAATCATCAATATTATGATGCCGTTACTCTATACAAAAGTGCTTATCAAAAAGCTCCTGCCGACAAAAAAGGCACAATCATGTTCAGAGCGGGTTACGCCAGTCAAAAAATTAACGATTACAAAGGCGCAGAATCGTATTACCAAAAAGCTATTTCGGTAAATTACGATGACCCGATTGTATATTACCGTTTGGCACAAGTACTTAAATGTCAGCAAAAATACGATGAAGCCATTGTGGAATTTAATAACTACAAAAACAAACGCGGCGATGCCAAAAAAGCAGACTTGGGCGTAAAATCTTGCCAATTGGCTCAACAATGGACAGATAATCCGTTGCGCTACAAAGTTGAAAATATGTCTATGATTAATACCAAACAACGTGATTACTCGCCTTGTTTTGCCGATAAAAAATATCAGTTGCTTAACTTTGCCTCTACAAGAGACGGCAGCACAGGCGACATAGACATGGTTACGGGAAGCAACCACTCTGATATTTGGCAGTCTAAAGTAGATAAAAACGGAAAATGGTCAACCCCTGTGTTATTGCCGCCTACTATTTCTACCCCTGTAAACGAAGGTCAGCCTTGGGTAAGTAAAAAAGGTGATATGATTTTCTTTACACGCTGCCCCGAAGAAAAAGGAAAAACAAATGTGTGCGGGTTGTATATGGCAAAAAAACAAGGCAGCACCTGGGGCGAAGCGGTAAAATTACCATTCAGCAACGATACCGTTCAGTTTGTTCACCCAAGCCTTTCGGCTGACGGCAAAATACTTTATTTCTCTTCTAAAATGAAAGGCGGCTACGGCAGCTACGATATTTGGAGCTGTACTTACGATGCAAAATCAAACGCTTGGGGGCAACCAAAAAATTTAGGACCAAGCGTTAATACCGAAGGCATTGAAGCCTATCCTACCGTTTCTAACGACGGAAAAAAATTGTATTTCTCATCAGATTATCACCCCGGCATGGGCGGTTTGGATATTTTTGTGGCTGAACCCGATGCGAGCGGAAAATTTACCAAACCTGTTGAGAACATGAAAGCACCGATTAACTCGTCTTACGATGATTTCGGAATTATTTTTGAAGGTAAAAAACTGAAAGGCTACTTTACAAGTAACCGTGAGGGCGGAAAAGGCGATGACGATATTTGGAGTTTCTATTTGCCGCCAATGACCTTTAACTTAAAAGGTTCGGTGTTTAACTGTGGCGATGAAAATACAGGAAAAGGACAAGGCGAACCCGTTGAAGGCGTAAAAGTAAAACTGATTGGCAGCAACGGTTCTATTGAAGAAGTAACTACCGCCAAAAATGGTAACTACACGTTCAAATTAAAAGAAGCGACCACTTACACGGTTTCTACAGAAACAAGCAAATCTTCAAAATCAGTATCTTTCCCTAAAGATGGATTTTTGTCAACCAAAGATGTGCGCGTAGTTACAACAGTTGGCGAAGACAAATCAAAAGATTTTCAGGCTGATTTTTGTGTAAAACCTGTTGTACCTGTATTGCGTATGCCAAAGGTGTTGTTTGAACTGGGCAAAGCCACTTTAACCCCTGCGGGTAAAGATTCTTTGAATTACTTATTTGATATTTTGAAAGACAACCCTGGTATTGTGGTTGAGCTAAGCGCACACACCGACAATCAAGGCGATGCAAAAGCAAACATGAAATTGTCTGATGAGCGTGCTGCCACTTCAAGAAACTTTCTAGTAAGTGAAAAAGGCATCAACGAAAAACGTATTATGGCAAAAGGGTTAGGTGCAACCCAACTCTTAATCCCTGACGATTTGATTAAGAAAGCGGCTTCAAAAGAAGAACGCGATGCTTTGCACGAGAAAAACCGCCGTGTAGAATTTAAAGTATTAAACTTTGACTTCGTTGACCCGAATGCTCCAAAAGCTCCAACCAAACCCAAAAAGGCTGCTGACGACGAGGAAGAAGATGAAGAATAAAAGTTTTTAATAAGTGTTATAAAAAAAGGCTGCATTTAATGGCAGCCTTTTTTATTTTTAAGAAGTGCAAAACTTTGTAGTTTATAAGTCGGGAGCAGGCAGCGGAAAAACGTTTACGCTGGTAAAAGAGTATTTGCGTTTGGCATTGCACGACGAAAAAAAATTGTCGTATAACTACAAACGTATTCTTGCCGTAACCTTTACCAACAAAGCCGCCGCGGAAATGAAAAGCCGCGTAATTGACGCGCTGTACAAAATTGCCCACGATAACGAACTACCTTTCATTGGCACAACATTGTGCGAAGAATTAAAGGTTTCTGAAAGCGAACTGAAAAAACGCGCACAACTTTTGTTGAGTGCTATTCTTCATCATTATTCCGATTTTGCCATTGGTACGATTGACAGCTTTACGCACAAAATCGTAAAAACATTTGCGCACGATTTGGATTTGCCTGTAAATTTCAATATTGAATTGGACACACAGGGTTTTTACGAAAAAGTAATTTCGGAATTGTTCAGTCAAATTGGCGAAGACGAGCAGGTAAGTAAACTTTTGAAAGAATACGCGCTTAACAAAGCTGAAGACAACAAAAGTTGGGACAGCGAAAAAGACATTCAGGATTTTTCAAAATTGCTTTTAAAAGAACATTCGGAAAAATACATTGAGCAACTCAAACAATTTAACTCACAGGAATTAGAGCAATTCCGAAAACAATTTATTGACTTTGTTTTTTCATACAGAACTGTTTTAAAGAGCGAAGCGCAAAAAGCAATTTCGTTGATTAAAGAAAATAATTTGACTGACGATGATTTTTTGTACAGCGGAAGCGGTGCACAAAATTTTTTCAAAAAGTGTGTGAATGCTGTTGTTACGTTGGAAGACACAAACGGTGCGAGGCTTACCAAAGCCGTTGAAGAAAATAAATGGGCAGGGAAAAACGCCAATTCAAAATTGGAAGAAATTAGTCCCGAATTGACAAAAATTGCGCAAACGCTCATTCATTATATCCGAGAACATTATTCTTACTATGTACTGTGTTCTTTGTTGGAAAAACAAATGTATCCGCTGATGCTGCTGAAAAAAATTGAGGAAATCAGCCAAGAAAAAAAGCAGGAAGAAAAATTAGTTTTTATCAGCGAGTTCAACCAAAAAATATTTGACATCATTCAAAATGAGCCAACGCCCTTTATTTATGAGCGTTTGGGCGAGCGTTACCAACATTATTTGTTAGACGAATTTCAAGATACAAGTCGCTTACAATGGCAAAATATTTTACCATTGTTAGATAATTCTTTGTCAAACGGTTGGTACAATTTAATTGTGGGCGACGGAAAACAAAGCATTTACCGTTGGCGCAACGCAAATGTAAATCAATTTGTGAGTTTGCCGAATATTGAAAATGCAAAGGATAATCCTATTATGGCGCAGCGCAACGAAGCTTTGCAACGAAATTTTTCGGAAAAATTTTTGAATACAAATTTTCGAAGTACAAAAACCATTGTGGAGTTTAACAATCAGCTTTTTGAAACGCTGAAAGAAAATTTGTTGAGCGAAGAAAACAAACGCATTTACGAAAAACACGCGCAAGAAACAAAAAGCAGCGAAGAAGGGTACATTACCGTAACCACAGGCAAATCGGAAGATTTGGACGATTTTATCTGTAACACCATAAAATCTCAGATTGATAAAGCACGGAAAGACAAATTTTCTTACAAAGACGTATGTATATTGGTAAGAAAAAATTCTCATGGAAATTTAATTGCCAATTATTTGGTGGAACAAAAAATTCCTGTGTTGTCTTCCGACTCTTTATTGCTGAAAAATAATTTGGAAATAAATGTGTTGCTTTCTTATTTAAACTATTTGGTAAACACGGAAGACGCTATCAGCGCGGCTTCGGTGCTGAATTATTTGTGGCAATCCAAACAAATCGGCGAAGATGAATTTCACAATCATTTAATTGATTTGCACGAAAGAAAATCTTTGTCCGACATTTTAAAAAAGCACAACATTTTTTTAAACACAAATGAATTGTCGTTAAACAATTTGTTGGACAACTGCATTGCCATTGCCAACGCGCTTGGCTTAAACAAAAGCGGCTTTCATTATATTCGTTTTTTTCTTGATGAGGTAAGCGAATTTTTGGCTCTTAAAAATTCAAACATTTCTTCTTTCTTTGATTGGTGGGAAAGTCGCGGTGAGCGTGCTTCCATGATTATTCCCGAAAACACCGATGCCGTAAAAATTATGACCATTCACGCGAGCAAGGGTTTGGAATTTCCTGTGGTAATAGTTCCTTATTGCAATTGGAAATATTTCAGGGAAAACGAAGATTGGGTGAGCATAAAAAACGAAAAAGTAAAATTGCCCGCCAGTGTTATTAAGCTGTCAAAAAATGTAAGTGCCGATGCGGGTTTTACGGCAGAATTTGAAGAAGAGCAGCAAGAGCAAATTTTGGATAATTTGAATGTGTTGTATGTGGCGTTTACCCGCGCCGTAAACCGTTTGCATATTATTTCAACAAAATCGGCTGCAAACAATCAAAAAAATATTGATGCTTGGATTGAAAATTCCGTTTCAAAACTGTATGCGCCGACCAAAGAAAATTTTTATGAAGTGGGGAAAGCCTTACCAAAACAGGTTTTTCACGATAAGCATTTTTCCTCTTTTGAATTAGAGCCTTTAGATTTTGTAACGCCAAATAATGTGGTGCGCATAAAAGCCGCTTATCCAAACAGCGATGAAACTGAAAACGCGCGTTTGCAGGGCATTGTCATGCACCAGATTTTATCCAACATTAAATCGGCTGATGATTTGGAAAGTGCCGTAAATTCAGCTATTTCGGAAGGCTTAGTGAATGTAAATGAAGCGCAGGAAATAAAAACAAAACTTTCTCAACTTATTCATCACGCAGAATTGAAAAACTATTTTCAGCCGAATGTAAATTGCAAATTGGAAGCCGAACTCATTACACAAAACGCTGAAATTTTGCGCCCTGACCGCATTGTGTTTTTAGAAAACGAAACCGTTTTAATGGATTACAAAACAGGAAAAGAAAACAATCAAAAATATTTTAAGCAACTGTTCAAATACGAACAAGCTCTGAACACTATCGGACACAATCCCGTTAAAAAAATACTTGTTTATATAGATGAAATGAAGGTTGTTGAAGTGAAATAAAATATTTACCGTTCATCAAAAAAACGTTGGTCATGTTCAATCTTGGTATTACTTTTACCATTCAAAAAAAAATTATAACATGAAAGTAAAAATTACCATTGCCGCCGTTTGTATAGCAATATTGAGCGGCTGCAAAGAAAACAAACAAGCGGAAGTAAATCCGGGAATTAATTTATCCTACATTGATTCTGCCGCAAACCCACGCGAAGATTTTTATACGTTTTGCAACGGAAAATGGCAATCCACTTTTGAATTGCCCGAAAGCGATGCGCGCTTTGGAAGTTTCAACGAAATTTTGGAACGCAATCTCAAAAACATAAAATTGATTTTAGACAGTGCTTCAAAAAACACTTCGGCGGCAGCTAATACCGACGAACAACGTTTGCGTGATTTTTACAATACCGCCATGGATTCCGCTAAAGCCGATGAATTGGGCATTAAGCCGATTGAAGCGCAATTAGCGATGATTGATAATGTGAAAAAATTAGAAGATTTTTTTGCTTTGAAAAATGAGTTTGATGTTCTTCATATTCCTATGCTTTTTGGTTGGGATGTTTCTGCCGATTTAAAAAACAGCAAGAAAAATGTTTTCGGCATTGGGCAGGGCGGCTATGGCTTGGGCGACAGAGATTACTATCACAATCCTGCCACTGCGCACATTCAAAACGAGTACAAAAATTACCTCGCAAAATTGTTTACTTACATCAATGTTTCCGAAGCCAATGCAAAGAAAAATGCAGAGCGCGTGTTTGAATTTGAAAAACAACTTTCAGACAAAGCCTTTACCCGCAATGAAATGCGCGACATTGAAAAACAATACAATATTTATACGCAAAAATCGTTGCGCGAACTTGCACCAAGCGTAAATTGGGATTTGTTTTTTAAATCAAAAAATATTTTGCCTGATACCATTAATGTTGCCCATGTGGATTACATGAAAAAATTAAATTCGCTTTTAACCGAAAAAAATCTTGAAACATTAAAGCTCTATGCCAAAGCGCAATTATTAATGGATGCCGCGCCATTTTTGAGCAGCAATTTTGTAGAAACACATTTTGCGTTTCGCGGACAAGTGTTGAGTGGCGCAAAACAAATGAAACCACGCTGGCAACGTGTAAACGGCGTAATGGACGCTCACATGAGTGACATTGTTTCGCGCGAGTTTGTGAAAAAACATTTTACGCCCGAAGCAAAAAACAAGTTAAACAAACTCATTGACAATTTAGTTGCTTCGTACCGCGAGCGCATTGCCAGCAGAACGTGGATGAGCGACAGCACCAAATTACAGGCAAACAGAAAATTGGATTTGCTTATCCGCAAAATCGGTTATCCCGACAAATGGAAAGATTATACAGGCATGGAAGTTAGCACTGACAGCTATTGGGCAAATGTTTGCCGCAGCGCAAAATGGTGGACACAAGACGAATTAGACGAATTGAAAAAACCTGTTGACCGCGACAAATGGCAAATGCCCGCCACTATGGTAAATGCCTATTACGACCCAAGCACCAATGAAATTGCTTTTCCTGCGGGAATTTTGCAACCGCCGTTTTATGATGCAACAGCCGATGATGCCACCAACTACGGAACAATGGGCGCAATTATCGGACACGAACTCACACACGGTTTTGACGACCAAGGCTCACAATTTGATGCTGACGGAAACATGGTGAATTGGTGGACAAAAAGGGATTCTGCTAACTTCAAAGCAAAAACACAAAAAATTGTGGAGCAGTTTGATAATTATGTGTTGTTGGATTCCATTCATGTAAACGGAAGCATGACACAAGGTGAGAACATTGCCGATTTGGGCGGATTAACCATGTCTTACTATGCTTACAAAAAAGCGTTGAACGGTGCGAAATCTCCTGTAATAGGTGGTTTCACAGGCGAACAACGTTTCTTTATTGCATGGACACAAGGCTGGAAAATTAAAGCCCGCGATGCCGAAGTGGCACGTTTGTTGAAATTGGATTTCCACGCGCCCGGCAGCGTTCGCGCTTTTGCACCGTTAAGCAATATGCCTGAATTTTACGAAGCATTTGGCGTAAAAGAAGGCGATAAAATGTTTACGGAAGAAAATAAGCGGGTGGAAATTTGGTAAGCCACCACAGAGGCACAGAGAACACAGAGTTAAAAAGAGCGAATAATTTTTATCGCTCTTTTTTGTTTCTACTTACAGTTCAGAGTTGTAATTTTAAGCAATGAATTACCTCATAAAAAACGCAACTGTTGTTAATGAAAACGAAATTTTCAATTCCGATATTTTAATTGAAAATGGAATAATTGCAAAAATTGAACGCAACATTGACAATAAAAATAATGCAACTGAAATAAATGCCGAAGGCTTGCACCTTTTACCCGGTGCAATTGACGACCAAGTGCATTTTCGTGAGCCGGGATTAACGCACAAAGGCGAAATTTATACCGAAGCCAAAGCTGCTGTGGCGGGGGGCGTTACCTCGTTTATGGAAATGCCCAACACAAATCCGCTTGCGGTTACGATTGAGGAATTAGAAAAAAAATACAAACGCGCTTCCGAATGTTCTTTGGCGAATTATTCTTTTTTTCTTGGCGCAACCAACAATAATTTGGAAGAATTGCTGAAAGCAGATTACTCAAAAATTTGCGGTGTAAAAATTTTTATGGGTTCAAGCACGGGTGATATGTTGGTGGACGACATCAAAGCTTTGGAAAACGTTTTTTCAAAAGTAAACGCGCTGATTGCTACGCATTGCGAAGACGACCCGATGATAAAAGAAAATCAAAAACGCATTGTGGCTGAATACGGCGAAGATATTGAAACGTATTTTCACCCGATTATTCGCAGCGAAGAAGCCTGTTACAAATCTTCGTCTTATGCGGTTTCGTTAGCGAAAAAATTTAATTCGCGTTTACACATTTTGCATATTTCAACGGCAAAAGAATTGAGTTTGTTCAGCAACAAAATTCCGCTCAAAGAAAAACGCATTACCGCCGAAGCCTGTATTCACCACTTGTGGTTTAGCGACGAAGATTACAAAACAAAAGGCAATTTTATTAAATGGAATCCTGCCGTAAAAACAACTTACGACCGCGCAAAAATTTTTGAAGCGGTGTTGAATGATACGATTGACGTGATTGCCACCGACCACGCACCGCATACTTTGGAAGAAAAAAATCAAACGTATTTAAAAGCCCCAAGCGGTGGACCATTGGTGCAACACAGCATTTTGGCAATGTTGGATTTTTATCATGACAAAAAAATTTCTTTGGAAAAAATTGTGCAAAAAATGAGCCATAATGTGGCGGATTTATTTCGCATCAACAATCGCGGTTACATTCGCGAGGGTTATGCAGCAGATTTAGTTTTAGCGAATTTGAACAATCCAACCACCGTAAACAAACAAAACCTTTTATACAAATGCGCTTGGTCGCCCTTTGAAGGACACACCTTTAAAAGCAGCATTGAAAAAACGTTTGTAAACGGACATTTGGTTTTTGATAATGGAAAATTTGACGAAAGTATGTTTGGGGAACGGTTAATGTTTAAAGCCACATAGGACACATAGCTTGGATAGAATTTTTGCAGAGTAGAAATGAAACAGAAAATATATCAAATAGACGCATTTGCCGACAGAGTTTTTTCGGGAAACCCTGCCGCCGTTTGCCCGCTTAACCAATGGTTGAGTGATGATATGTTGCAAAAAATAGCAATGGAAAACAACCTTGCCGAAACCGCATTTTATGTAAAGCAAGGCAACCAATATCAAATACGGTGGTTTACGCCGACAGTTGAAGTTGACCTCTGCGGACACGCCACCTTAGCAGCAGCTTTTGTTTTATTCAACTATGAAAATCACAGTGAAAATATTGTTCACTTTTATTCACCAAGAAGCGGAGTATTAACAGTAACTAAAAAGGAAGAATTATTGATGCTGAATTTCCCTACAGACATATTTGAGCAAGTAGAATTATCTGACGAAATAAATAATTGCTTTGATATTAAACCCAAGTTAGCTTTTAAGGGTAAAACGGACTACTTGCTTATATTTGACAAGGAAGACGAAATAAAAAACGTAATTCCTGCCTTCGACGTAATTTCTAAATTAAAAGTTCGCGGCGTTATTGTTACAGCCAAAGGAAACAAAGTTGATTTCGTATCAAGATTTTTTGCACCGCAATCGGGAATTAACGAAGACCCTGTAACAGGCTCGGCTTATACTACCTTAACTCCATATTGGGCAAAACAACTTGGTAAGACCGAATTGACGGCAATACAACTTTCAGAACGCAAAGGTTATTTACAATGCAGCTATTTAAACGACAGGGTTGAAATTAGCGGACAAGGAAAGTTATATTTAATCGGAGAAATATATTTGGAATAGAAAAACTGTGTATCTATGTAGTTAAATTTTCAACTATGGATTTATCAGTTTTATTACCTAAAGTTGTTTCAGTAGCAAAAAAAGCAGGCATATTCATTCGCGGCGAGCGTGAAAATTTTTCTTACGACAAAGTGGAAGTAAAAGGCTTGAATGATTTGGTGAGCTATGTGGATAAAATTTCCGAAAAATTAATTGTAGAAAAATTAAGTGCGTTGTTTCCGCAAGCGGGATTTATTGCAGAAGAAAATACCGCTACCGAAAAAAAAGAATACAATTGGATTGTTGACCCATTGGACGGCACAACTAATTTTGTTCACGGTATTCCCTGTTACGCGGTGAGCATTGGGTTGGAACATAACGGCGAAATTATTTTGGGCGTTGTGTATGAAGTGAGCCGCGATGAATGTTTTTCGGCATATAAAAACGGCGGGGCATTTTTAAATGAAGAACAAATTAAAGTTTCTGAAAGAAAAACCTTGTCGGAAAGTTTAATCGCCACAGGTTTTCCGATTTATAATTTTTCGCGTTTGGAAAATTATTTGACGGCGTTGAAATATTTTATGCAGCACACGCACGGTTTGCGAAGAATTGGTTCTGCTGCTTCCGATTTGTGTTATTTGGCTTGCGGGCGAGTTGATGCTTTTTTTGAGTACAACCTCAATGCCTGGGACGTGTCCGCAGGTGCGCTCATCGTTAAAGAAGCAGGCGGTACGGTTTGCGATTTTTCGGGAAACCAAAATTGGTTGTTCGGCAAAGAAATTTCTTGTACAAACGGATTTTTGGAACAAGAATTTAATGAGGTGATTAGGGAAATGTTTTAGTTCTCGACTTCGCTCGAACTGACAAGGCATTAATTTTTCTCTAATAACATCATTGCCCACTCATTTTCATTTTTGGTATAAACAAATTTCAAATTGTTTTTTGCGGCAACATTCATCAGTTCTTCTACATCGGTGGTAAAAAATCCGCTTAAAAATAATGTTGCACCTGCGTTCATTACAGCAGCGTAAGCAGGAATATCGGCTTTCAAAATATTTTTGTTGATGTTGGCAAGAATGAGGTCAAAGTTTTTTTCGTTACTCAACAAATTGGCATCGCCTTGTTTAATTACAATATCTGCGCAATTATTTACAATGCAATTTTCTTTGCTGTTTTCTACGCTCCATTCGTCAATGTCAATCCCCAGCACATCATTTGCACCGAGCTGCTTTGCCAAAATGGCAAGTATGCCCGTGCCGCAGCCCATGTCCAACACGCGCTTGTTTTTTACATCGGTGTTAAATAATTCGCGGCACATTAATTTTGTGGTTTGATGATGTCCCGTTCCGAAGCTCATTTTCGGCATGATAATAATTTCGTTGTTTACCGAAGCATTTTTTTCATGAAAAGGTGCGCGAATGAGCAATACATCATCTACCAACACAGGTTCAAAATTTTTCTCCCATTCAGCGTTCCAATTGGTTTGCGCAATTTTTTCTACACGAAATGAAAAGGTAAAATCTTCAAAACTAAACTCGCTTAACTGAACATTTTTTTCGTCTTCCTCTTTTATGTACGCCGTAAATCCTGTGTCGGAATAATCAAAACTGTCAAAACCAAAATCGGCAATGAGTGCGGCAAGAATTTCAGAACCGGGTTGCGGCGGAGTTACGGTAAAATGATAGGCGAGGTAATTCATGGTTCGTTTAAAATTTTAATATAAAAAAAATCAAATTCTGCCCTGCGATTTTAATTTCCAGTAACGTAATAATCCCGCCACCGACATCCAGCTTGGATTGGCGTATTCGTAGGTTTGTATGTCAGGTTCGTTTACACCTGCTTTTATCAATTGATGTTTGGTGTAAGCCATAAATTGCGGTGTAATGTCTTTCGGGTCGGTATTATTATCAAAATGCGGTTTCATGTAATTTGCCCAATCGGTAAGCATAACAATTAAATCATCTAAATGTTTGTTTACGTTTTCTACTCTGCCAAAATGTGTGAGGTAAAGTGCTTCGGGATTTTTGATACGTATTTTTTCTATGGAATTTTTCCAAAGTTCAATGTTAATGTCAGGTGGGGGACAAGGCGGCACTACACTACCGTTGTTGATTTTCACACCTGCCACATCGCCTGTAAAAATAATGTTTCCTAATTGATAAGCATTGTGGTGAACCGCATGACCGGGTGTGTACAGCACATGAAACGTTGCATCGCCAATGTTGATTTTGTTTCCGTCATCGGCGGCACACAATTGGTTTTCGGCAATACTTTCCATTTTTCCCCACAATCGGTTCATGTCATCACCATAAATCATAGCGGCAGAATGCCACAATTTTTCGGGATTTTGCAAATGCGGCAAACCCACAGGGTGAACGTAAATTTTTGCACCGTTGTGCGCAAATTTCCAAGCTGCGCCTGCGTGGTCAAAGTGAATATGGGTGAGCAAAACGTGCTTCACATCTTGCCAGTTAAACCCTTTGGCAGCAATTTCTTTTTTTAAACTTTCAAACGTAGTTTCTGGTCCCGTTTCTATCAGCACCAAACCTGCCGAAGTTTCTATTAAAAAAGCGGCAATGGCTTTTTCGTTATTTAAGAAATGTAAATCAAGGGTGTGTATTTTGTAAGTCATAATTACCGTAAACTCTCAATCAAAAACAGGAACTGTCAGTTCGAGTAGGTTTGCTGCCTCTTTGCAAACCGTATCGAGAACTGATTTTCGGAAGCACTTCTCGATACGCCTCCTATGGTCGGCTACTCGAAGTGACATGGATTTTATTTTTGAGATAGCTTGTATCATTTATTCCGATTATGTTTCTTTTTGGCAATGGTGTTGCTGCCGCGAACCCGTTTTTTGGCGCGCTCTCTGTTTAGTTTGTTTAAGGTGGCTTCGTTTTCTTCAATGCCTTTGCTGCGCGACCGAAAAAATAAAAATCTGCTTTCGCGTTCTTGTTGTTTGCCGCTTTTTGTGGGTTTGTATTGCCAAGCCGATTTCTCTTTGCGAAACAGCCTTGCAAAAAAACGCCTGTTGCCCACGTTGCCGCGCGCAAATTCATCGGCGTGCCCCATGCTTTTTTTGCGTTTAAAAACAGATGTTTTGCGTTCTTTCCCTTTTGCCCGCCCCTCGCGTTTTGTGCCGCCCGATTGTGCATAAAGATTGCCGTAAATTGCAGGAACAGCCAAAAGCAAAATAAGTATAAAAAATTTTCTCAAAATTTACCGTAAAATTAAGCATAAAGCGGTAATAAACACCGCCACGCTTAAAAATCAAAGGAAAAGAGAAACACTTAACCGTAAAATAAAATGTAACTTTAATCGTTGTATATACTCTTGAAACGCACAGTTTTTATACTCGTTTTTTGTTTTTCAAAATTGTGGGGGCAGGTTTCGCCGCCTGCTTTGCGTTGCTTGGAAGTGTTGCCAAACAATAACGTGAAACTCACATGGATTTCGCCCACCAATCCCAATAATAATTTTGACTCTTACGACATTTACTTTTCGGCTACGGCAAACGGTATTTACGCATCACTCAATGCAAGCATTACAAACATTGGCACAACCACGTTTACACACATAACCACCACACCCGGCTCGCAAAGTTTGTATTACTATATGGTTTCGCGATACAAAGACACAAACGGAAACCTTGTTTCTTCATCGCCTTCGGATACGTTGAGAACTATTTTTCTCAATCTTAATCCGAATAATCCATTGGCAATAAGATTAACATACAACAATTTACATCAGCCCAAATTACCGAGCAGCAGCGCAACATTCAGCGTACAAAAAGAGTTTCCCACAGGTACATGGAATAATTTTGCAAGCATTTCCGCGCTTGGCATTAGCGATACGTTGAGCATTTGCGGAGATTCTATCAGCTACCAAATAAAATTAGCAGACAACATCGGCTGCATTTCTTCATCAAACATTCAGCGCGGAAAATTCAGCGATACCAAACCGCCCGCCCGTCCTTACATTGATTCCATCAGCGTGTTGCCAAACGGACAAACGGTGTTGGCTTGGCGTGTGCCTTACGATAAAGACATTGCCAAGTATCAAATTTATTACCGCAGTGCCGCAGGTGTTACACAAACCTTTGATGTGGTGCAGGGGCGACAAAACACCTCATACACTTACACATTTACCACCGCCGAAACGCAGACTGTAAAACTGTTTGTAGCCGCTATTGACAGTTGCCCCAATGCCGTGCCGGGTTTGTATGACGAAAGCGTGCGCACCATGTTTTTGGAAACAGAGTATGATAAATGTGCTTACGAAACTTCTTTAACCTGGAGCGAATACGGTGCTATGCCCAACGGATTTTTGGAATACCGCATTTATTATTCGGAAGACAACTTAACGTTTACGCAAGTGGGCGCAACAAAAAATACAACGTTTACGCACGGCAATGTGTCGCCCGACAAAACGCTGTGTTACTTTGTACGCGCGGTAAATTCCACACAAACCATTTCTTCATCTTCCAACCGCGTTTACTTTTTTTCTACGCAAGTGCCTGCACCCAATTTTGTTTACTTGAAATCGGCAAGCATAAAAAGTAACACATCTGCCGAGTTGCGTTTTTATATAGATACAAGTAAAACCGCCACAGGCATTGAAATTCACCGCTCAAGCAACGGCACAACGTTTACCGCCATTGGTTTTTTGCCGAGTAACGGAAGTCCCAATCTTTCGTTTACCGATAAAGATATTAAAGCAAGCAGCCAAAGTTATTTTTACAAAGGTATTATACGCGACAGTTGCGGAAACGCACAAACCGTGAGTAATTTGGCACGCACCATGTTATTAAAAGCAGAAAGCGACAAAAACGAAATTTATACCAAGCATTTAAGCTGGAATAATTACAATGGTTTTTCGGGCGGCATTGAACGCTACAATGTCTATCGTGTAATTGATGATGTGCAACAAACAAATCCTGTGGCAAACACAAGTTCTGTGAACACGGCATTTGACGACAGAATTGAAGAGGAAGCCGCCAGCGGTTCAAAAGTAGAATATTTGGTGGAAGCTATTGAGGGCAGCGGAAACCCTTACAACATAAAGGAAAGCAGTTTTTCTAACTTGGTGCAGGTGTATGTGGAGGGAACAATTTTTATACCAACAGCGTTTGCGCCAAGAGGTGTAAATAAAATTTGGAAACCCGTGCCTGTGTTTATTGATAAAGCTGAATACAGAGTTACCGTGTTTGACCGCTGGGGAAAAAAAGTGTTTGAAACCGACAACAGCGAGGAGGGTTGGGACGGAGAAGATTTTTCTGACGGTGTGTATGTGTATTTAATCCGTTACAAAAATTCGCGCGGAGAATACAAAGAAGAAAAAGGCACGTTGTTTTTGATGAGGTAAATGCCGTCACGAATTTCACTAATAACACTAAGTTTAAGTCTTAATTTCAGCATTGTTTTGTGTAATTGGTGAAATTAGTGGCTATACAAACCACCTTTCCACCGCAATTTTAAACCACACGGTAAATTTTTCGGGATTGGATTTTAGTTGCGCTTTAATTTCATCTAAACTTAACCAAACAAAATTTTCAACTTCATCTTTATTAATAGTTGGTTGAGCGTTTGAAATGCCTGTATAAACGTAATCAAATTCATGTTCGGTTAAGCCGGTATCAAAATTTGCTTTGTAAATAAAACTGCCTTTTAGTTGCAATTCGGTTTCAATACCCATTTCTTCTTTTAAGCGGCGATTGGCGGCTTGCAGCGTATTTTCGTTTGGGCGCGGGTGCGAGCAGCAAGTATTTGTCCATAAATTTGGGCTGTGATATTTTGAAGCCGCGCGTTGCTGCAACAATAATTCGCCTTTATCATTAAACACAAAAACAGAAAAAGCGCGATGCAACAAACCTTTTTGGTGCGCTTCTAATTTTTCCATGCCGCCAAGAGCATTGTCCTGTTCATCAACTAAAATTACCTGTTCTGTTACCATAAAATTTTGCACCAAATTCTTTAAATCATTCATCAATTACTGTTCAACGGGAATGGCATAACCCATTTTGTTTATCAATTCCAAAAGTCTAACAAGTTTTTGATTGCTTCTTGAAAAAGTTTAGGTGCTTTCACGCCTAAAATAAGTTGTCCGTTTTGGTTGAGCAAAAATCCAATTTCTATTTCAATTAGTTTTTCTTTTGGACTTCCGTAAAGCACAACAGTTCGTGTAATTTTGAATTTCGGATAATGTTTTTTGACATATATTTCGTCAAAAGCATCGTAACCTGCAAGTTCTTCAATTCCGTTTTTTCTGAACTGATATTTTTTGCCTTCAATGTCAATTACAATCTTGTTTGATAAATCAACCAAAACTAAATCGGGAATATTAATAATTTCTGATTTGTCGCCTGCTTTATATTTTTCCCTGTCTTTATATTTTGCAAGCGGAATGGGTTCGCCTTTTAACGGAATGAAATATCCTTTTTCGCTTCCTGCGTGATTTTCAAAAATGGAATAACCTTGCGTAAAATTTTCTACAACCAAATGAATAAAAATCGTCCCTAATTTTTCTCCGTCTTTGTCATACTTCCAATAATCCTTTGCCATTTCGGCTTTCGGAACATTCAAGCCTTTAAGCGATACGTTTAGTTTGTTTGCGATTTGAATAAACTTGTTGGTTTTACCAACGTGTTTTTGTTCTAATCCGTGTTTTGTGATTTCAATTTTCTTTTTCCAACCTAACAAACGTAAAGCGTTTGAAATAATGCTCAACGCACCAATGTTTGGGTCGTGAGAAAGTCCGTCACTTTTGAAAAGTCGTCCCGAAATTTCAATTTTGTCTTTTGATTTTGTGAGCAAAATAGGAATATTACCTTTCGGTGCTTTTCGCATATTGCCCTTGAAATCTATGATTTCATTAATGCTTTTGAAAGGTGTGAAAGTCTTGCTGTCTAATTTCTTTCCTAAAATTTCAACGCCTAACGTAAGCAACAATTTTGTTCCGAAAATGTAAGTTTCAGTTGGATTTTCTTTTTGTTCAATTTGCAAATTGTAGAGCATTATTTTCTTTGCGTTCGGAAAATAATTATCCACAAAAACAAATTTACTGCAACGCTGATAAACACCCGTATTTCGGCTTTCTTTGTCGTCCGTTTTCGTTTCTTCTATTGCATAAATTGGCTTATCGTTTTGAGTTGGTTCGTGTTGCTGATAGAAAATCAGAAAGTCGGTAAAACTTGAATTTCCCGAAACAGTTTTTATAAAAACGCGATTTACTTTGTTGCAACGAAAACCTGTTACTTCATAAGTGAATGTGAATTTATCGTTTTCCAAAATCGGAAAAATGCGAATGGTATCAATGAAAACAGCAAAGCCATAATCTTTGGAAAATTTTTGAAATATGGTTGCCAACACTTCCTTTTTCGGGCGTTCTTCCGTTAAAAACCAAAGATTATTTTTCATCGTTGTAAAATATAAAGTTGTTCTTTAATCGTTTTTTTATACTTGCTTTCTCCGTTACTATTACTCTTAAAACGTGTGTAATCAAATTCTATCAATTCAACTTTTCCGAAATGCTTTAGTGTTGAAATAATTTGTTCTTGTGGCATAATTCCCTCGTTGTTATAACTCAAAATTAAGGTTTTGTATTTGCCTTTTTCTGCAATTACAGAAAGTTCTTGTAACGCAGTTACCGCATTGCAAAATTTTGATTTTTCATTTTCGTAATTACGCAAACCAGCCACGCCTTTTATTTCGGGGTTGTCATATTTTGCAATCGTTTCCAATAAGTGATAATTTGGTGCATATTGTCGTTGGTTATATGGTGGGTCAAGGTAAAAAATGTCTGCTTCAATTTTGTCTAACAACTCCACAGAATTTTTGTTGAACGCAAAATTTTCTTTGTTGTTTACAACAAACTCAACAGGTCGCAAAATCATTTTTTTAATTGCTCGTGCATCCCATTTTTTTTGAAAAGCCGCATAAACTCCTGAAATGTTAGCATAGAACGGAACAGTTTCAATCAAACAGGCAAGTAGAACAAAATACTCGTTTTCGCTAATCAAATTTTCTGCTTTCCAATCTTCAATTTGCTGACGAATGGCATCAATTATTTTTCCGTTTTCGGCAGAATAAAACATCCTGTTTCCGCTTGGAGTGTAATTTTGAAAAATAAAACCCTCCTTTGGTTCAATTTGGTTCAAATAATCCACAACGATTTGCAAAGGCGAAGCAAACAAAATTGAAGTTTCAAAACGCAATTTGTTGCGTATTTTTTCAAAATGTAATTCTTGATTGTTTGTGATGTATGCACGTTGCAAAACATAAGAGAAATAAAGCAAATCAGAAGAAAAAACCTGATAACTTAACTTTTTGAAAAACTTGCCAACGTTTACCGTTCCCGAAAAAAAATCAAAAAATGAATTTCCTTGAATGTTTTTTGATTGCATTACTTGATGAATTTTATCAAGTAAATTCTCTTTGTTTCCGATATACCGCATGCTAAAATATATTGTCAAAAAGAGTTTGCTCTTTTGGCGGTCTTTCAGGTTCGTAATTCGTAATCAAAACTTCCACGCTCGCATTTTTATCTCGCACAATGGTTTGATAATTAGAGTTTGAATAATTGTAGTTAATGAAATTGACTTTGTAATTCGGTTTTTGGGCAAGCCAATTTTTCAGAATTGAATTAGATTTTCCTTTGTGTTCTAAAACGTTTGACAAAGCAAATTTTATATTGTTGCTGTCTAAATTGTCAAGCACTTGCAACAATTCTTTTTCTTCTTTTTCTGTCCAACCTTTGAAACCACGTTTGCCGTCATTGTAAGTTCCTGTCGTAATTAAATAAGGCGGGTCGCAATAAACAAAATCATTAGAGCCAAAATTGGAAAAGTCAAAATGATTAAAACAAACATTTACGAAAGCAATATTTGTTTCTTTAATTCTGATGATGAATTTTTCCAAATTTTGTTTCATTGTCGCATTAAAACTGCTTCGTTCACGTCCAAACGGATTGTTAAATTCGTGGCTGTTGTTGAAACGAATTTGATGATTGAATGTGAAAGCAATTAAAACAAATAAGTCCAACGGATTTTTTTGTTCGTTGTAAAGCGAACGGATTTTTTTGTAACCGTCTTCATTTGTCAAAGACAAATTAAATTCCCTAACTCTGCTTTCAATGTGTTGAATAGTTGCGTCAAGGTCGTTTTGCTGAAATGATTTATACATTTCAATCAGATAAGTCAAGATGTCGTTGCAGTAAACTTTATTTGCATTTACATTTATTCCAACGTTGCAACCGCCTGCAAAAAGGTCAATAAAGTTGTCAATTTCTTTGGGAAATAGCGGTAAAATTTGGTCTAACAGCTTCGCCTTACCACCAATATAATTGAGCGGTGATTTGATTTGTCTGAGTTTATATGGGTGTAAAACTGCCATTTGTTGCTTTCCTTCCGGTTATTGCAAAGATACAACATTTGTTGATTTAGGGTGCAGCATTAATTAAAATTTAAAGTTTACTTTAGAGCTATCGTGCGGCTCAAAAAAATAATTGTTTTATTTTTTATTCTTTTTGTTTCAGAAACAAAAGCGCAGCAGTATTTTTTTAAAAATTACAGCGTAGAAAACGGCTTGCCTTTTGTGCAAGTGTCGTGTATGTATCAGGACAAAAACGGTTACTTGTGGAGCGGCGGTTACGGCGGTTTAAGCCGTTTTGACGGAAAAGAGTTTCTCAATTTCAATCGCAAAAACGGTTTGATAAACCAAAACGTAAACGCTATATGCGAAGATGATGCGCAAAATATTTACGTTGGCACAAACAAAGGTTTAAGCGTGTTAAGCGGACAAAAATTTTCCAATTACGGAAAAGAGCAGGGTTTGCAATCGCCTTTGGTTACTGCGCTTTGCAAGTGTTACAGTAATTCGGTTTATGTTGGCACAACAAAGGGTTTGTATGTGTTTAAAGACAAAAAAATTTCGCCTGTGCAAAAATTTCAAGATTATAAAATTACTTGTCTTTACAATCCCGATACTTCGGTAATTTGTGCAGGAACAGACAAAGGCTTAATTTTTTTCGGCGATGAAACGTTTGAAATTCTTGACACAAAAAACGGCTTGGCTTCCGATAAAATTACCGGCATCACAAAATTTAAAAACTTTTTGGCGGTGGCTACCGACAAGGGTTTGAGCCTTTATGATTTTTCAAATAAAAAAATTACCAATTATTTTACGGAGCAGGGTTTAATTGACGAAAACATTACTTCACTCGTCAGTCAAAACAATCAATTTTTGTGGATTGGCTCTCAGTCGGGCTTGTTGCGTTTTGACGGAAAAACGTTTGATTATTACAATGTGGCAAGCGAAAATAATTCAAACGTAATTATTGTTACGCTTAACGACCGTGAAGATAATATCTGGCTTGGCACACACAACGGGCTGTACCGTTACCGCGACAATTCATTTTCAACATTCAACAAAGACAACGGATTGGACAATGCTTTTGTTTACCAAATTTTCCGCGATAAGCGCGGTGAGTTGTGGGTATGTTCTTTCAACGGCATTTACAAAAACACGCAGGGTTATTTTAAACGTTACACCATTGCTGACGGCTTGCCTCACAACACAAGTTCGGCAGGCATTGAAGATAAAGAGGGAAGATTAATTTTTGGAACAGACGGTGGTGTGGTGCAGTTTCGTAACGAGCGTTTTGAAACAATTCCATTGCCGCCTGAATTTAAACCGCCGCACAGCATACTTTACCTTTCGCGCAACAACACCTTGTGGATTGGTGGCAGCAATGGTTTTGTAAGTTTGGTGTGGGAAAAGAATATTCCAAAAACAAAGTTTTACCCCATTGCAGACAAAACAGATTTTGAAGTGCTTGGTTTTTGCGAAGACGATGCGCAAAATCTTTACATCGGTGTTTATAAAGGCGGTTTGTTTAAATTTTCAAACGGCGAAGTCATAAATCTTGGCGAAGAATTAAACTTGGGCGAAGAAAATTTTTTAATGCTTCGTTTTATTAAAGACCACTTGTTTGCCTCTTCGCTGAATGGTTTGTACGTTATTAACACAAAAACAAATTCGGTAAAACGTATAAGTGAAGACGAAAGATTAAATTCCGATTTAATTTATTCCATTGAGTTTGCCGAAAATAAAAATGCGCTGTGGATTGGCACCAATCAAGGCATAAACAAACTGAATTTGAAAAGATATTTAAACGAAGATGTTATTGAACTCGCGTCATTCGGAAAACAGGAAGGTTTTGCAGGCGTGGAAGCCAACAGCAACGGCATTTGGGAAGACAAAGACGGAACGCTTTGGTTTGGCACGGTGAGCGGATTAATAAAACATCAGCCTTTTAACTTTAAGAAAAACAAAATTGAAAATGTTACACTCATTCAAAATATTGAAGTGATGAACGAAGACACTTTGCTGCAAAACGGCGCAGTGTTGCCGAGTGATTTTAATACGATTACTTTTCATTACGGAGGCATTTGCTTAACCAATCCCGACAAAGTGCTGTATCAAAAAAAATTGGAAGGCTTGGATAAAGACTGGAGCGCGGGCACAAGCGAAGATTATATTAAATACACCAACCTTGCACCGGGCAAATACACCTTTAAAGTGCGCTCGTGTAACAACGAAGGCGTTTGGAATACAATGACCACAACATTTTCTTTTCAAATAAAATATCCGTTTTATTTAACGTGGTGGTTTATTTTATTGAGCATTATAGGCATACTTGCACTTATTTATTTGATTTTTATGCTGCGTATTATAAACATAAAACGCAAGCAGCAGCAGGATTTTGAGCGTAAAGTAGAAATGAGTAAAACCGAATTGAAAGCCCTACGCTCGCAAATGAACCCGCATTTTATTTTTAATTCGCTTAACTCCATTCAGCATTATATTTTTAATGCAAAAAGTGATGAAGCCATAAAATACTTAAACAAATTTGCGCGCTTGGTGCGATTGATTTTAAATAATTCAAATAAACCAACTGTTACCATTGAAGAAGATTTGGAAGCATTAAAACTGTATTTGGAATTGGAGCAAATGCGTTTTGAAGAGCAGTTTGATTATGAACTTATTATTGACAAAACGGTGGATTTGGATTACGACATTATGCCGCCCCTGCTCATGCAGCCTTATGTTGAGAACGCTATTATACACGGATTAAACACCAAACCCGAAAAAGGAAAATTGACCATTCACCTTACATCAGAAAATAATTTTTTAATTTGTACCATAACTGATAACGGCATTGGGCGCGCCAAAGCGGCAGAAATAAAACGCACCATGCCGTATAAAAAACACCAATCAATGGGCATGAAAATTACCGAAGAACGGTTAAAAATTTTAAACGAAATAAATAACTCGCAGTTAAGCGTAACCATCACCGACCTGAAAAGCTCAAACGACGAGGCTTTGGGAACACAGGTAAAATTGTTTGTGCCGCTGAACGGATAAAAAATAAAAACGCTATGATAAAAACACTCATCGTTGAAGACGAACAAAAAAGCCGCGATATGCTTGCGGACATTATACGGAAAAGTTTTTCGGAGCTTAACATTGTGGGGCTTGCCAAAAATGTAAAAGAGGGCGTTGAAATTATTAACACTCAAAATCCCGATTTGGTTTTTTTGGACATAAGTATGCCCGACGGCAGCGGCTTTGATTTGCTGGAAGCCGTTTCCAATCATCAGTTTGAAGTGGTGTTTGTAACCGCCAGCGACCAGCACGCCATTCGCGCCATAAAATACAGCGCCTGCGATTATTTGCTGAAACCTTTGGACATAGAAGAACTTCGTGCCGCCGTTGAAAAAGTAGTGAAGAAAAAAAATGCCGCGCCTAACATGGAAAATTTACAGTTTTTAGTTCAGCATTTAAAACGCAGCGACGAACATTTTCAAAAAATAACCTTGCCAACAGGTGCTGCCTTTGAAGTGGTAAACGTAAAAGACATTATTCGCTGCGAGGCAGACGGAAGCTACACCTCGTTTTACTTAACCGACAAACGCAAACTTTTAATCAGTTTGGGTTTAAAGCATTACGAAGAATTGTTGGCTGATGCCGATTTTATTCGCGTACATCATCATCACTTAATTAACATGAACCATGTGGTGCGTTATATAAAAGAAGACGGCGGAACTGCCATTATGAGCGACGGTTCAAACATTGAAATCTCGCGCCGAAAAAAAGATACTTTTTTGGAAAAGCTGAATAAACACTAATATCGCACTCAAACATAAAACAATATAAATAACAATTAAAAACGAACAAATATGAAAATCGCAAAAAAAATCGGCATTGTATTATTGATACTAATTGCAATACCACTTATCGCCGCACTGTTTGTGCCGAAAAAATTTAACGCTGAAAGTGAAATCACAATCAACAAACCCAGGCAGGAAGTGTTTGATTACATCAAGTTTATAAAAAATCAGGAAAACTTTGGTGTTTGGTACAGAATGGATTCCACCATGAAAAAAGAATATGAGGGCTCTGACGGCACGGTTGGTTTTACTTACAAATGGAACGGTGAAAAAATGGGTGAGGGCAAACAAATAATTACAAACATTGTGGAGGGCGAAAAAATTGAATCCGATTTAGATTTCGGGTTTGGCGATGCGGCTCATGCATATTTATCCGTAGAGGAAATATCGCCCGATGAAACCCTTGTAAAATGGGGCATTACAGGAAAAACGCCGTACCCTTGGAATTTAATGAGCTTGTTTTTTGACATGAGCAAAGACTTTGAAGAAGGTTTGAAAAACCTGAAAGACGTTTTAGAAAATCAACAATCATCACATACAATGAAAAAAGTACAGTACACCATCAACATCAAGGCAAGTGCCGAAAAAGTTTACAAAACCATGCTTGGTATTGACAACATTAAAACCTACGAACAATGGACTGCGGCATTTAACCCCACTTCAACTTACGAAGGCAAATGGGATAAAGGCAGCAAAATATATTTCGTTGGTACGGACGAAGACGGCAGGCGCGGGGGAATGGTTTCAGAAGTTAGAGAAATCATTCCTAACAAATTTGTTGGCATTGTTCATTACGGCATACTTGACGGCGACAATGAAATTACCGAAGGCGCAGAAGTTGAAAAATGGGCGGGCGCACACGAAAATTATTCTTACGAAGAAAACAACGGTATCACCACTGTAACAATTGATATAGATGTAACCGAAGATTTTATTGATTACTACAATACCACTTGTCCCCAAGCGTTGGAAAAACTGAAAAATATTTGCGAAAGCAAATAATCAAAATGAAATAATATGAAAAATCTGAAAATTGAAATCAAATGGGCTGTCATTTTTTCTGTGATGAGCCTGCTTTGGATGGTACTGGAAAAACTGTGCGGACTGCACAGCACCTACATTGACTATCATCTTTACCTGACCAACCTGTTTGCAATTCCTGCAATTTGGGTGTATGTATTGGCACTTAAAGACAAAAAGAAAAATTTTTACAACGCACAAATGAGCTATAAACAAGGCTTGATTTCAGGTATTATTTTGTCGGTAATGATTGCGGTGATGAGTCCTTTAACACAGTGGATAACTTCTTATGTCATCACGCCCGAATATTTCCCGAACGTGATAAAACGTTCTGTGGAATTAGGCTATTACAAAACAACAGAAGAAGCACAAGCACAATTCAACTACAAAAATTATGCTGTTCAGGGGGCAATCGGTGCGTTAATTATGGGAATTGTTACAACTGCAATTGTAATGTTGTTTGTAAGGAGTAAAAATGCAAAATGAAACACGATTGGACGGAAGCATTGGATAAACTTCAAAGCATTTTAAACAAAACACAATTAAATGTCGCCAAAAAATGGGGCATTGATGTTTACACGCACAAGGGCAAAAATGTGGTAGGCTTTTTAGGTTTCAAAAATCATGTGGCTTTGTGGTTTCACAACGGCATTTTTTTAAAAGACAAATACAAAGTGTTGGTGAGTGCCGACAGTAAAACAAAATCGTTGCGCCAATGGCGGTTTACTTCCCTTGATGAAATTAACGAGAAGAAAATTTTAGAGTATGTGAAAGAAGCCATTGAAGCAGAAGAAAAAGGATTAAAACTAAAACCCGAAAAATTTAAGCCTGTTGCCGTTCCTGAATTGTTTGCAAAAACTTTAAGCAAAAACAAAACATTAAAAACTGCTTTTGAAAAACTCACGCCCGGCAGACAAAAAGAATACAACCTGTACATTGACGAAGCCCAACAGGAAACTACAAAATTGGCACGCATTGAAAAAATAAAACCCATGATTTTGCAAGGTGTGGGCTTGAATGATAAATACAAATAAGCATGGCAGAACAAAAAACAAAACCAAGCGATAAAAGTGTGATTGATTTCATTAACACATTTGCCGATACCGAACAAAAAAAGCAAGACAGTTTTAAGTTGATTGAATTAATGCAAAAAGTTTCGGGCGAACCCGCAAAAATGTGGGGAGCAAGTATTATTGGTTTTGGTTGGTATCACTACAAATATGCAAGCGGACACGAAGGCGATGCTGCAATCATAGGCTTTTCGCCGCGCAAAGCGGCTATTTCTTTATATGTTTTTTCAGGTTTAAAAGAACACGAATATTTGCTGAAAGATTTGGGAAAATTCAAAATGGGCAAAGTTTGTATTTACATAAAAAAACTTTCGGACATCAACGAAAAAGCCTTGATTAATTTGTTTAAAGAAAGTATTAAATACATTGCAGAGCATCACGAATGCGGTTGCCATGCGGCGAGGGGGAAATAAAAACTCCGCATTTTCCGCACCTCTGCGCCTTACAGTTTCTACACACCAATGTTAATTATTTCCAAAACAAAAGCCCTGTGAGAACACGCATTCTCATACTTTTGAACTTATTTCTCAACTTTAAACTTTCATCTATAAACATTCAACTCTCAACTAAAAGAAAAAATGAATAAAATTCGGGTAGGCATTATTTTTGGCGGACAAAGCAAAGAGCGCGAAATTTCTTTTGCGGGCGGGCGCACGGTTTACGACAACCTTAACAAATCGTTGTTTGATGCTGTGCCTGTGTTTGTGGACAGTTTCGGGAATTTTGTGGAATTGAATTGGGAATTTATTTACAAAGGCACTATCCGCGACTTTTATCCGCCTGTTGAATTTCTTCCTGCCGATTCGCCTTTTCAGTTGTATGCAGAGAATTTGGGTGATTTGAACGAAACGCAACAAAACGATTTAATAAAACCAATCGGAAAAAAATTAAGCCTTGACGAACTGAAACAAAAAATTGATTTCGCGTTTCTGTGCCTGCACGGTCCTTTCGGCGAAGACGGGCGCATACAAGGCTTGTTTGAATTTCATAACATTCCGTACAGCGGCTCGGGAATTTTGCCCTCGTCTATCGGTATCAACAAAGCTTTGCAAAAAGAATTGATGGTAAACAAAGGCTTTAACAGTCCCGCGTTTCTGACGATTAACCGCGAAGAATGGATTGAGGGAAAAAATAAGAACAACTTTAAAACTGTAAAAGAAAAAATTGGTTTGCCTTGCGTGGTGAAGCCCGCCAATCAAGGCTCAAGCATTGGTATAACGATTTTAAATTCCGACAACGACCAGGATTTTATGAGCGCGGTGGAAAAAGCCTTATTCACACGTTGGTTGGAAGCTAAGGAATGGCAAGGTTTTTCAGAAAGTGAAAAAAATAATTATGTAAAAACCTTGGCTGACATTCGCGAAGGAATTGGAATGCCGATTTGCATTTCTTCTCCCAAAGAATTAAACGCACCAATCATTTACAACCCGAACGACCTCATAAAATTTTTAGATACGCATTTAAAAACGGACGGCTTTGTGTTGGAAAGTTTGGACGGTGAAAGCACCGTGTTGGTAGAAGGATTTATTGAAGGAAAAGAATTTTCCTGCATTGTGTTGGAAGATGAAAACGGTGTGGCTATTGCGCTTCCGCCGACTGAAATTCGAAAAGGCAAAGAATTGTTTGATTACCGCAGCAAATATTTACCGGGGCTTTCGCGCAAAATTACACCCATTGATTTGCCCGACACGCAAATTGAAGCCATTCGCAAAGACTGTGAAAAACTGTTTTACGAGTTGCACTTTGACGTGTACGCCCGCATTGACGGCTTTTTGAGCAAAGACGGAAAAATATTTTTGAACGACCCAAACACCACTTCGGGCATGATGCCGAGTTCGTTTTTCTTTCACCAAGCGGCGGAAATCGGATTAAATCCCTCGCAGTTTTTAACTTTTATTATTCGTACTTCCCTTGCCAAACGCCACATTCAAGCCAAAGGACAAATCAAGTACAAACGTTTGTTGCAACAATTAGACGAGCAAATTGCCAAAGACAAAAACGCTGCGAGCCACAAAACCCGCGTAGCTGTTATTCTCGGCGGCTATTCTACCGAAAGACATATTTCCGTTGAAAGCGGAAGAAACGTGTTTGAAAAATTATCTTCTTCTGAAAAATACGCGCCTTTCCCCGTGTTTCTCACGGGCAACGCGACTTCACACGAATTGTATCATATTCCGATTAATTTGATGTTGAAAGACAACGCCGACGACATTAAAGAAAAAGTGGAGAACTTTAAAGTTCACCCCGTGATAAAAACCATTATGCAGCAATGCGCAGCAATTACGCAGAAATACGCTTCCCACAATTATACAACTTCGCCTGAAAAATTATCCTTTGCAAAACTGAAAGAAAAAGCGGACGAAGTGTTTATCGCTTTGCATGGTCGCCCGGGCGAAGACGGCGCAATTCAAGAGCAGTTGGATAAAATCGGATTACCTTACAACGGCTCAAACAAAGAGAGTTCGTCTGTTACGATTGACAAATACCGCACCAACGAAATTTTAAAAGCCAACGGATTTTTAGTTGCCGAACATATTTTGGTTTACAAAGAAGATTGGCAAAACAACAAACAAAAAATTGCCGACACGCTGAAAAACACAATCAAATATCCTTTCATTGCCAAGCCTGTGGACGACGGTTGCAGCAGCGCGGTAAAAAAAATAAAATCCTTGGAAGAGTTTGAAGCCTTTTGCAAATTGATGTTTCGCAGCGAAGAAGAGTTGGACATCACAGCCGCCAACACTTTACAAATAAAACTCAAAGAAGAGTTTCCGCAAAAGCAAGTTATTTTGGTGGAAGAACTCATCAGCAAAAAAGATGCCGCGCATTTTTTGGAAATTACAGGTGGCATGCTCACGCGCTACAACGCTAAAGGACAATTGGAATACGAAGTGTTTGAGGCTTCGGAAGCTTTGGCAGACGGAGAAATTCTAAGTTTGGAAGAAAAATTTTTAGCGGGACAAGGACAAAACATTACACCCGCACGCTACGCACCCAACGCCGCCGACAGACAAAAAGTGAGCAACCAAGTAAAAGCAGAATTAGGACGCGCCGCAAAAGTTTTGAATGTTACAGGTTATTGTCGCATTGATGCTTTTGTGCGTGTGTACAGCGATTGCCACACCGAAGTGATTTTTATTGAAGTTAATTCTTTACCGGGTATGACACCTGCCACTTGCATTTTTCATCAAGCAGCAATAAACAATTACAAACCTTACGAGTTTATTGATAAAATTTTGGATTTTGGGAAAGAAAGATTGGCGGGGGTTGCGAAGTAAAATAATTTATATTTCTTCTACTGTCTTTTGTCCAATTTCTGACTTATGCTTTGCAATAATCGGTGCGTGTCATCTTGTTTGGATAAAATTTGCCCAAGTCCGCTATTAGCAATTTCTGCTAATGTCGAAACATAAATTGTCTGCAAATATGCTACATAGAGTTGATGATTTGCATTCCATTCTATACCGAATTTTTGTCTGAAAGTTGATTTATGATTTTCAAAAGTTTTGTCAAAGCTTGATTGCATATTCTTTTATTTTTTTTGTTATATTATTTTTTAGTATTCATCTTTTCATTATTAATTGGTGCATTGACATTTGTATATTACACGCCAACGAATGCAATTTCCGTAACCATCATATCCAATGCATTTAGTTACCCCAACATCAAAGAACTCTGCACCATTATACCCCCAAGATTTGCACTTATTAGTTGCATTTTGTTTTGCTTGGTCCCATTGAACAACGGGTTTTTCAAAAGCACCATATTCATATACTAATGTAAGTGTACCATCAGATTTGCTTCCGTCTGCTATTTGAAGATATTTTATTGATTCACAGGAAGTCAAGATAAGCATTATGCCAAGTCCAATAAAAGAAAGTTGTCTTATTGATTTTACTTTTTTCATGCTCTCAATGTTTATGCCACCAAACCTACAAAAAATTATTTGTTATGGCAAATTTGTCGTAATCATAAACAAACGCGGTTTGCACATTTGATTCGTGCAGAAAGCCTACGCTTCGGAAATAAAAAAACTCGGTAAACGCATTAAAAAATTGCGGGAAGAAAAACAGTTTTCGCAACAAGAGCTTGCGGGTTTTTGTGATGTGGATATTCGCACCATTCAGCGCATAGAAAAAGGAGAATTTGGCACAGGCTTACACATTATGTTTGCCATTGCCGATGCTTTTGAAATGTCAATATCCGAGTTATTCAACTTAAAATAAAGTGTATTGATTAATGGGGAAAGAACGCTTGGCTTGGTGTTTTTTCTGAAAAAAGTTTGAGCCGACTGCAACGGGCACGACAAACAAAAAATAATTACCTTCGCGCCCTGATTTAATTATATGAAGACAGTAGATTCAATTAATTTCTCAAACAAACGCGCAGTTATTCGCGTGGATTTTAATGTTCCCTTAAACGAAAAATTTGAAGTAACGGACACTACCCGCATTCGCGCTGCCATTCCTACTTTGAAAAAAATACTGAAAGACGGCGGAAGCATAGTCTTGATGAGCCATTTGGGAAGACCAAAAAACGGCGCAGAAAATAAATTTTCTTTAAAACATATTGTTGGTGAAGTAAGCAAACAGTTGGGAACAGCCGTTCAATTTGCAGATGATTGTATCAGCGATGAAGCATTCGCAAAATCTTCCGCATTAAAAAACGGTGAAGTATTATTGTTGGAGAATTTGCGCTTCTATAAAGAAGAAGAAAAAGGCAACGAAGATTTTGCGCAAAAATTAAGCAAGCACGGAAACGTGTATGTAAACGATGCTTTCGGCACAGCCCACCGCGCGCACGCTTCAACAGCTGTTATGGCAAAATTTTTCGGTGCAGAGGCTAAATGTTTCGGTTATGTAATGGCGGGCGAAGTAGCAAGCATTAACAAAGTATTAAACGAAGCGCAAAAACCTTTTACTGCCATTGTTGGCGGCGCAAAAGTGAGCGACAAAATTTTAATCATTGAGCAACTGATGAACAAAGCCGATAATATTCTAATTGGCGGCGGCATGGCATTTACATTCGTAAAAGCAATGGGCGGACACATCGGAAAATCTTTGTGCGAAGAAGACCGTTTGGAAACCGCGAAAGAACTCCTGAACAAAGCAAAAGCCAAAGGGGTGAATTTGTACATTCCTACCGATGCCGTGATTGCAGATAATTTTGCCAACGATGCGAATAAAAAAGAAAGCGCAATTAATGCAATCCCCGACGGTTGGTTGGGACTTGACATTGGTGCGCAAAGCGCAAAACAATTTGGCGAGGTAATTAAAAACTCAAAAACAATTTTGTGGAACGGACCAATGGGCGTGTTTGAAATGAGCAGTTTTGAAAACGGCACTAAGCAAGCAGCATTTGATATTGCCGAAGCAACCAAAAACGGCGCATATACTTTAATCGGCGGCGGCGACAGCGTGGCAGCAATTAACAAATATAATTTAGCAGACAAAGTAAGCTATGTAAGCACAGGCGGTGGCGCACTTTTGGAATACATTGAAAACGGCACTCTGCCCGGTGTGCAAGCGATTGAAAGTTGATTAAGTTAGAAGTGAGATTTAAGATTTTGTCAGTTCGAGCGAAGTCGAGAACGATAAAATCATAAATCTAAAATCATAAATCTAAAATAACAAATGAACATAAGAATAGGTTTTGGATACGATGTGCACCCGCTTGGCGAGGGGCGCGAGTTGTGGCTTGGCGGCATCAAATTAGAATTTGACAAAGGCTGTGTTGGTCATAGCGATGCTGATGTGTTGCTTCACGCCATTTGTGATGCCTTGCTTGGTGCGGCAAATCTGCGCGACATAGGTTTTCATTTTCCGAACACCAACCCAAAATACAAAGGAGCAGACAGTAAATTGTTGTTGAAAGAAGTAATGAACTTGCTCAAAGAACATAATTACGCCGTTGGAAACATTGATGCCTCTTTAAGTTTGGAAGCACCGAAAATAAATCCGCACATCGCAGCCATGCAACAAATTTTAGCTCCCATTTTAGAAGTAACGGAAAACGACATTTCCATAAAAGCAACCACCAACGAAAAACTTGGTTACGTTGGGCGTGGCGAGGGTGTAAATGCTTACGCGGTGGCGTTGATATATAAAAAGTAATTTCCCTATCTTTAAAACATGAAAATTTTTATTTCCGGTTTATTATTTTTTTTCTGCGCTGATTTTTCTGCGCAAACTTATAATTACTATTTCGGAAATTTACACTCACACACAGCCTTTAGCGACGGCAACAAAGATGCCGCTACGTTCGGCATATCCACCCCAAGCGGCTCTTACGCTTACGCAAAACTCAGCCAAAATTTTGATTTTCTCGGCATATCGGAACACAACCATTATTCCAACAAAAACAATCCGGGGTTTTTGCTGCCCGATTATCAAAACGGTTTAAATATGGCAGATGAAGCCAATGAAGATGGAAGATTTTTGTGTTTGTTTGGTATGGAATATGGCGTATCGTCCAATTATAACGGACACGTTATTGTTTACGGCTTTAATCAGTTAATAGGCTGGGAAAGCAACGTGGGCGGGCAAAGCGGAAACAACTACGATATTTTTAACGCTAAAACAGATTACGACGGTTTGTTTAGAAAAGTAAAAAACAATCCCGATGCTTTTTGTTATCTGGCACATCCTTATCACACCGATTTTTCAAACGATGGAACGTATGCAGCAGCTTTGGCTCACGCGCCATACAACGCCGCTTACGACAGTGCCATTGTGGGAGTGCCTTTGCGCAGCGGATTGGCAACAAGCAAAGACACCACATACAGTAATTATCCGAAAGGAAATTATTTCGGGTATTTCAAAAATCTGTTGTACATTGGTTATCACATCGGCATTGGTTACGACCACGATAATCATTACACCAACTTCGGGCGCAGCAACGGCGGGCGTTTGGTAATTCTTGCGCCCTCACTCACGCGCCAAAATTTAATGTCTGCCATGAAGCAAATGCACTTTTACGGCAGCGATGACTTCAACGCAAAAATAGAATTTACCATGAACGGCAACATTATGGGTTCTGTGTTAAGCGGAAACATTTATCCTACGTTTAACGTTATTCATAATGATATGGACGGCGAACAAGCCGACAGCATTAAGATTTGGCGCGGCAGCAAAGGACAATATGCACAGGTGGTTCACACCTCGCTTCAGAATAACACTTCCACGTTTACCGATAACAACATTACACCAAACAAAGAGTATTATTATTTCGCGGAAATTAAGCAAATGGACGGGCAATGGATTGTAACCTCGCCGATATGGTACACGGCTTCGGAAGCACTGTCAGTAAAGGGAAACACGGAAGACATAAAATTTAATTTCTTTCCAAATCCTGTTTCAAAAGAATTAGACATCAGCGTGGCAGATTGCGATACATACAGCATTTCAATCACCGATGTTTCGAGTAAAAAGGTGTTTGAAAAAGAATATCACAACGAAGAAGCTGTACGCATTCACATTCACAATTTTCAATCGGGCGTTTATTTACTCACGGTGAAAAACAGCAAAGGTTCAGCGGTGAAGAAATTAATAGTGGAGTAAAATTCTAATTTCTAAACTTTTTGAATTTACCAAGTCTGAGTTGTGTAGAGCCACGATTAATCGTGGATTTACCTGGCAATTACAAACTTTTGTGTTACGTTACCAACTCTCACAAAATACATTCCACTCTTTAAACCGCGCACTTCAATAGAATGATGAATGTTAAATTCTGAATAATAAATGACTGTGTTTCCCAAAACATCATAAACAAAAATTTCAATTTGCTTTTCATTTTTCATTTCCAATTCAACATTTAAAATTTCATTAGCAGGGTTTGGGTAAATTCTCAATTCATCATTCCCATTTTCTAATTCATCAACACCTGTGCAAGGCGAAACAGAAACAAAAATTTGACTGTTTGTCTGACAGCCGAAATTATTAGTTCCATACACATCATATACTGTGCTAACCGTAGGACTTACGGTTATACTCATTCCTGTTTCTAAAGTGCTCCATGTGTATGTATCTACACCGCTTGCAGTTAAAGTCAGTGTATCATAAATGCAAATATTAGTATTACCGCTTACTGAAATTGTGGGTTGGGGTTTAACAATTACATTTATCCGACTGTTATACACACAGCCCTCGTTATCTCTGCCTTGTACATAATAATTTGTGTTTACACTTGGCGATACAACAATGCTCGCTCCTGTTTCTAAAGTACTCCACATATAGGTATTTGCACCGCTTGCTGTTAATGTGGCAGAATTTCCAACACAAACCGTATTGCTGGTTGAGGTATTTTCCATATTACTGCATATCATACGAATACTGTGACCAAAGAGTTCAGTAATGTAAAACACACCGTTCTTATAATCCATTCCGCCCGGAAATAATATCTCGGCTGCTGTTGCCAATCCTCCGTCTCCGGTATGTCCCGGAGTGCCTGTGCCTGCTATGGTGGTAATAACACCGTTGGCATCTATTTTTCGTATGCAACAGTTAGCTACATCTGTAATATAAATATTTCCTGTGGCATCTACATCTACATCGATTGGTTCTCCTATTTCTGCAAGAGTTGCAAGTCCCCCATCACCACTATAATTGCTTGAACCTGTTCCTGCAATCGTGGTAATAACCCCTATAGTATTTACTTTTCTTACACGGTAGCTGTCTATATCAGCAATCAATATATTCCCTGAAGCATCTGTTGTTATATCAATAGGGTACGTCAAACTGGCTGAGGTGGCTTGCCCTCCATCACCGCTATATCCTGCTGTACCATTTCCTGCTACTGTACTGATAATGCCATTAATGTCCACTTTACGAACGCGATAATTTTCTGCATCTGCAATAAACATATTGCCAATAGCATCTACAACCATATTAACAGGCAAATTAAATGTAGCAGAAGTTGCTTGTCCTCCGTCCCCACTAAAACTGCCATTTCCGTAACCTATTGCTCCACTTCCTGCAATAGTATTTATAATGCCGTTGGGGTCTATTTTTCTGATACGGTTGTTGTATCCGTCTGCTATGTATATATTTCCCGTAGCATCTATGCATACGCCACTCGGATAATTCAACTCGGCAGAAATCGCAAGCCCCCCATCACCGCTAAAACCTCCTGTGCCTGTGCCTGCAATAGTGGTAATAATTCCATTTACATCTATTTTTCGCACACGATGATTAAGGCAATCGGCAACATATACATTGCCCACCATGTCTGTACATATTTTGTAGGGCTGATGAAATTTTGCTGTTATGGCAAGCCCCCCATCACCACCATAACCTGAAATACCTGTTCCTGCAAGAGTATTAATGAACTGTGCATTTGCATTTAAACAAAGTGCTAATGCTAATGTTGTAAAAAGATGTTTCATGTTGTTTGGTTTTAAATTGATTGCTAATATACTTGGGTGAAATAAAAGTACAAAACCTGTTTTTATAAGTGGTGGAATAAATTGTATAAGTGGTAAAAATTATTCCATATAAACCCTCTCATATTCAAGCGCAGTTTGCAGGGTGTGTTTTGTTATAAGTGCCTTAATGGTTGAAACAGTTGTCAAATCTTCGCAGCCGCGCGTTGCAACCTGTCGTTAATAGCCCGCCCCAAGCCTGTTTCAGGGAGTTCTTCACAAAGAACACTATCGGCTTCGCTTTCATCAGCCAAACGTAAAAAACGAAACAAGTTTAAAGCCGCTTCGTTTACATCAGATTTTTCAGAGAGATTAAATACCAAAAAATTTTTGTCTGTAAATTTTTTTTCGCCAAAACAAATCAGGGCGATTTTTTTGTTTGAATGTTGTGCAATTAATTCATTAAGATTTCCGACAAACAAATTTTTCTTTGGTGCGTAGTGGCTTTTCAGTTGCCCGGGTGCTTTGGGATTGCTTGAATGATTTATTCGTAATTCCACTTTACCGGCAACTTTTTCAATAGCTTCAATTGCCAAACCACCCAAACGAAACACGCAAATTTTTCCGTTTTCAATACCAACGATTGTGGATTCCAGTCCCACGCTGCATTTACCGCCGTCTAAGATGTACGGAATTTTTTCGCCTAATTGCTTTTGAACGTGTTCGGGTTCAGTGGGGCTTACATAACCGAAAGGATTGGCACTCGGCGCAGCCAAAGGAAAATTCAGTTTTTTCAAAAGCTCCAAAGTTAAAGCGTGATTTGGCACGCGCACCGCCACTTGAGCCAAACCCGATGTAACAATATCGGGAATGATATTTTTTTTTGGCAACAACAAGGTTAAAGGCGCGGGAAAAAATGTGTGTGCTAATTTTTTTAATCGTTCGTCTTCAAACGTGGCATACTTTTCAATGGCTTCAATACTCGGAACGTGAATAATCAAAGGGTCAAAAAAAGGACGTTCTTTTGTTTCAAAAACCGATAACACCGCTTTTTCATCAAGCACGTTGGCAGCCAAGCCATACACGGTTTCGGTAGGTATGGCAACCAATTTTCCCTCTGAAAGCAATGCTGCCGCGTGTGTTATGTCTTTGCCGATTTCAGCCACAAATTTGGTTTAAGGTGCAAATCTATCATTTATATCATTCCTGAATTTCACTTCTTAAACCCCTCCAAAATTTCCACCAACAAATCAATTTCTTGTTTTGTATTATAGGAATGTAAACAAAAACGCACGCGCTCTGTCCCCTCTTTCACCGTTGGGCTTTTAATGGCTTTGGCGTAAATATTTTTTTGCGCCAGTTCTTTTTCCAAACGGTCAGCGGCGTTATTGCTGCCTGTAATAAAACAACTGATGGCACTTTGGCTGTTATTGTAATTTTTTATTTTGCCTGCTTTCGCGCTTAAATACGCAATGTTGTTTTGCAGCGTATCTTTTTCGTTGGTTTCAATCAATAATTGATAAGCGTGCAAAACCGCTTCCACGCTGTGATACGGCGGCGCGGTAGTATAAATAAACGAACGCGAAAAATTAATAAGATAGTTTTTCAAAATTCCGTTTCCCACAATTGCCGCGCCATGACAACCCATAGCCTTGCCGTAAGTATAAACACGCGCAAAAATTTTATTTTCCACACCAAGTGCGTTGCACAAACCTCTGCCTTGATTTCCGAAAACGCCAATAGCATGGGCTTCGTCCACAATCAAAAAAATATTTTTGTCGGTTTGGCAAATTTCGGTTAAGTCTTGCAAGGGCGCGGTGTCGCCGTCCATAGAAAAAACACTTTCTGTAACAACAAAAATGTTTTCAAAATTCTTTTGATGAAGTGCAAGTAATTTTTTGAGTGATGAAATGCTGTTGTGTTTAAACTTAAAATGTTTGGCATGGCTTAAACGAATACCGTCGTGTAAAGAGGCGTGAATAAGTTCGTCGTATAAAATTAAATCGGTTTTTTGCGGCACGGAAGACAATAATCCGATATTGGCATCGTAACCCGAATTGAAGAACAGCGCAGCTTCCGCATGATGAAACAGTGCAATTTGTTTTTCGGTGTCTTCAATAAATTGAGAATTGCCGCTAATCAAGCGCGAACCTGTTGAGCCGAATAATTTATTTTCAAAAAGATTTGTTTTGAGTTTTTGTGTAATTAATCCGTTACGCGAAAAGCCGAGATAATCGTTGCTGCAAAAATCTATTTCAGGAAATTTTGTATTGAGTTTGCGCAACAAACCTTTTTGTTCTCGCTCTATGAGAGCCTTTAACAGGTATTTGGGATATTGCGCCATTTTCTTTTTTCAACACAGAGGGACTGAGGCTCTGTGGTTATGCGTGATTTTTCTTTTCTTCATATTTAAAGTGATATGGAAATAAATCCAAGCCGTTTTTTGTTGAACTGATAAAGTGTCTATACTTTGTCAGTTCTATTGCTTCTTCAACTTCTAAACCCTGTTCTTTTATCTCATGTAATTGTTCGGCAGTAATGTTATTCAAGTTTAATTTACCGTTGTAATTATAGATAAAACTGTTATCTGTTTCAATGTCTAACCTTAAATCCGTTCGCCATTGCGAATCGCTTCCCCAACCTTGTGATAAGTCAAAATATTTTCTGTTTTTACGCCTGAAAGTCCAATAAATTGAGGCGTTGTTTATTAAGGATAAATTGTAATTTTGTGGGTTAAGCGATATTTTCACTCCTGCTCTTTTGAGCATTAAGTTTTTCAACTTTACGGCAGGAAAAAGACATTCATTAATTTGAAAATCATTTTCGCCTGTGTGTGCTTCCAGTATTTCGCAGTCAAAAGTACCGAATGATGTTGGCGTTATTGTGTTAAGTCCAATAAGGTTGTTAAATTCAACATACTCTGAAATTGATAATTTTGACCCTGACCATTCTGAACCGTCAGCTTTGTTGTCAGGTTGAAAACGAAGCGTTAAAATATCTAATACACACGTTAAAGCATAAAGTTCCCAAATGTCTTCTTGCGAAAGGTGAATTTTGTCTGTTTGCAGTTTATTTGAAATATCTGAAAGATAATTTTTGTAGCCATTTTCAATAATCCAATTTTTCAAAACTAATTCATAGAGTTGTTCATCTTCAAAGTCTAACACTTTAAAATATAAATCTCTAATGTTTGGTTTCATAAATTGTCTTTGTATGTGCGGCTCATAAAATCACACATAATTTGAAATCTCTTCCGGCTTACCGGCAAATGCTTTTTTCGGACTAAGCCCAAGTATTTTAAACATTTCCATATCCTGATTAAACTCGGGATTTGGCGTTGTCAATAATTTATCGCCTGCAAAAATAGAACTTGCGCCTGCCAAAAAACACAAGGCTTGTCCTTCCATACTCATGCTTAATCGCCCTGCCGATAAGCGAACTGTTGTTGTCGGCATCACAATGCGCGTAGTGGCTATCATGCGCACCATATCCCAAATGGGCACAGGCGACTGATTTTCCATAGGCGTACCTTCTACGGCTACGAGGGCATTAATAGGAACGCTTTCAGGCACAGGTCGCAATAAACTCAAGGTATATAACATTCCAATTCGGTCTTCCGCGCTTTCACCCATACCGATAATACCGCCCGAACACACCGTTAATCCTGCTTTACGCACGTTGTTGATTGTGCTCAAACGGTCATCGTAATTGCGTGTGGAAATAATGCTGTTATAATTTTCTTCCGATGTATCAATGTTATGATTGTAAGCGTAAAGTCCTGCATCAGCCAATTTTTTGGCTTGTTCTTCTGTTACCATACCGAGTGTGGCGCACACTTCCAAGCCTTTTCCGTTAATGGTTTTCACCATGTCAAGCACTTTATCAAAATCTCTGTTGTCGCGCACTTCGCGCCATGCTGCGCCCAAACACATACGGCTTGCTCCGCCTGCTTTGGCATTGTCGGCGCATTTACTCACTTCGTCCACACCCATTAGTTTGTGAACTTTCACTTCGGTTTGGTAACGCGCTGCTTGCGGACAATAGGCGCAATCTTCGGGACAACCGCCCGTTTTAATGGAAAGCAATGAACTCACCTGCACCTCGCCAATTGTGTGATGTTGCTTGTGAACTTCCGCTGCTCGCGAAACAAGTTCTAACAGAGGCGTGTTGTATATTTCAAGAATATCTTCTTTGGTATAATTTTTCATGTTCATAACAGACAAAAATAAGGAATTGATTTAATTAGTCAATTCGGCAAATTAATTTCCTTTCACCAAAAATTTCCCCTCCAAAACAGGCAACACAGGGCATTGATTTGGTGTAAGGCAATAACGTATATCGCGTTCCAAATCTAAGCGCGCCAAGCGGTTGCGATGCGAGGAGTTGGAAAGAAAATCGTACAAATTATGTTTGGCTTGCTTGTAAAGTTCTATGGAAGCAATGGTTGAATCGCAAATGGTGTTGAACCCGAATTTGTAAATTAAGGCTTCGGCAACCGCACCGGCAAACAGACTGTCTTCCAGATTAAATTTGTTTTTCCAGCCTGCACAGAGAAACAACACGTCTTTTTGTTCTTTTTTCAAAAACTCAATCACCGTATCAAGATTTAAAAAACTTCCGACAATAACTTTGTGCGCATTTTTTGCTGCTGTAATGGCTTGTGTGCCATTGGTGGTGGTAATGGCAATGGTTTTGCCTTTTACTTTGGTGTTCATATAACCAAAAGGACTGTTGCCCAAATCAAAGCCTGCCACAATTTCGGCATCGCGCTCGGCAGCAACCAAAAAACCGTTTTCCTTGTATGTAATGGCTTCTTCCACGGTTGCCACAGGTATCATTTTTGCCACGCCGTTAAAAAAAGCGGTGGTAATTGCCGAGGTGGCGCGCAATACATCAATAACAACAACTACGGCATTCGGGTTGTGAAACAAGGGGTAACTTTGGGGGCTAAAACAAACTTCAATATTCATCTACAAAAGATTTGAGGCAAACAAACATAACATTTTCAACGCGATTTAAAAAATGGAAATGACTTATGTCATTTATCAAAATAATGTCCCATTGCAGAAATAATTTCTACGGTTACAATATTTTCATGCACCTTGTAAATTAATCTGTCTGTGTGATTAATTCTTCTTGACCAAAAACCATGTAACTGATGTTTCAAGGCTTCGGGCTGCCCTATGCCCGAATAAGGGTGAAGTTCTAATTCTTCTATAATTTTTTTGATTTTATTAAGCGTGGCTTTGTTTCCTGCTTTTTTGTGTTTTTATAAATCTTTAATGGCTGTTTCGGTATATTCAATTATATACTTTCCCATAGCTTTTCGGTTTTGATTCTTACCCGTTTGTCGTGCTTGTCAGACTTCAAAACTTTTTTTACAAACTCCTGATTGTATTCTTTGTCGCTTGTTTCAACAAACTCAATCACGTTGCTTTCTTTTGCCGAAGAACGCAGCAAATCCATAATGGCTTTACCCAAGCCTTTACGTTCATTAATTTTTATGGTGAGTGTTGTCATATATTTTTGCTTTAACAAAAGTACAAAATTATTCTGTGTTAAGACTTCTCCCCTCGCCAACTCACAAAAAACATATACTTTTATCGCATGATTGACTTGATTAAATCACGCATACAGGCTTCGGCAGATTTGAAAAAATCATTATTGGAAAACAAAGAAATTTTAAACACGGTTGAAAAAATTGTGTCTGAAATTGTAAACACATACAAGCACAACGGAAAAGTGCTGTGGTGCGGAAACGGCGGCAGCGCGGCAGATTCACAACATTTGGCTGCCGAATTAAGCGGACGTTTTTATTATGACCGCCCACCGCTTTTTTCGGAAGCCCTGCACGTAAACACAAGCTACACAACGGCGGTGGCAAACGATTACAGCTACGATGTAATTTATAGCCGCTTGGTAGAAGCTATGGGAAGAAAAGGCGATGTACTTATCGGATTGAGCACAAGCGGAAACAGTGCGAATGTGGTAAAAGCTCTGGAAGCCTCCAACAACAAAGGAATTATAACCGTTGGTTTTACAGGCGAAACAGGCGGAAAAATGAAATCATTGTGCAAATATTTAATCAACATTCCAAGCAACGACACGCCGCGCATTCAGGAATGCCACATGCTGTTGGGGCACACCATTTGCGAATTGGTTGAACTGAATTTATTTCCGAAAAAATAATGTTGCAAACGGCAATTATATTGGCAGGAGGATTTGGAACGCGCTTGCAATCTGTTGTAAAAGATTTGCCAAAACCTATGGCATTGGTAAACGGCGAGCCTTTTCTCAATTATCAGTTGCGTTATTTAAAACATTACGGAATAAAAAACATAATATTTTCAACAGGGCATTTGTCCGATAAAATTTCTGATTACTATAAAAATAAATTTTTGGGAATAAACATTTCTTACGCCAAAGAAGAAAATCCTCTTGGCACAGGTGGCGGCATTCGCTTGGCAATGGAGCAATGTGCTGAAAAAGATAGTTTGGTTTTAAACGGCGATTCTTTTTTTGATGTGGATTTGAATTTGCATTTCAGTCAGCACACCACACATAAAGCCGATTGTTCTTTGGCTTTGCGCAAAGTTGAAAATGCCGCACGTTACGGAACTATTAAAGTTAATGAGAATAGAAAAATTTATGCTTTTACAGAAAAAAGCAGCATTGAAACGCAAGGCATAATTAACGGCGGCGTTTATATTTTAAACAAAGATATTTTTTTAAAACACACAGAGCCAAACAAAAACTTTTCCATAGAAAAAGATTTTTTTGAAAAAAAAGTAAGCGAGCTAAATATTTTTGGTTTTGAATATCAAAGTTATTTTATTGACATTGGCATTCCCGAAGATTATAATAAAGCGCAAGATGAGTTTAAAGAGTTTAAATATTGACAAAACTTGGACTTTGTTCCTTGACCGAGACGGTGTCATAAACAAAAAGTTGGAAAACGATTATGTGAAGCATTGGATTGAGTTTGAATTTTTGGAAGGCGTGTTTGACGCGCTGAAATTTTTTAATCCTCTGTTCGGGAAAATTGTGGTGGTAACAAATCAACAAGGCATCGGGAAACGCCTGTACCGAACGGAAGATTTGGAACTCATTCACAAAAATATGCTCTACGAAATTTCGTATCACGGCGGAAGAATTGATAAAGTTTATTTTTCGCCTTACTTGAGCTCAGAAAATCACCCCACGCGAAAACCGGCTATTGGCATGGCTTTGCAGGCAAAACAAGATTTCCCCGACATTAATTTTTCAAAAAGTATTATCATCGGCGACAGCCTAAGCGATATGGAATTTGGCAGAAACGCAGGAATGAAAACCATTTTTATTTCGGAAGAAAAAAAGGAAGATGAAAAAATTGATTTTAATTTCGCTTCGTTGAATGATGTAGTTATTGCTTTACAGAATTAAATTGAAACCTAAATCGCGATTAAATTGAAACACATAGAACACATAGTTTCCCTTTGTGTCATGCTGACGAAGGAAGCATCTCAAACAGATTCTTCGTTCCTCAGAATGACATAGCCTCTATGTGCCCTATGTGGTTAAACAAAAAATGAAAATTTCCCTCATAACCGTTACATACAACTCCGCCGCTACTTTGGAGCAAACCATTTTGTCAGTGATTTCGCAATCTTACACCAAGCTTGAATACATTGTGGTGGACGGCGTTTCAACAGACGAAACTTTGCAAATCATTGACAAATACAAAAGCAAGATTTCAAAATTTGTATCGGAAAAAGATAAAGGTTTGTATGATGCAATCAACAAAGGCATTGACTTGGCAAGCGGCGACATCATCGGCATTTTACATTCAGACGATTTTTATATTGACAACCATGTGATTGAAAAATACGCCGCACTTTTTTCAAACACTAATTGCGACGGGGCTTACAGCGATTTGTATTATGTGGATAAAACCAACACCGACAAAATTATCCGCCAATGGAAAAGCGGAAATTACAAAGCGAATGCTTTTATAAACGGTTGGATGCCGCCACACCCCACATTTTTTGTGAAGAAAGACTGTTATCAAAAATTCGGAAAATTTAATTTGCAATTTTCAAGCGCGGCAGATTATGAATTGATGTTGCGTTTTATTCACAAACACAAAATCAAAATTTCTTATTTACCCGAATACACCGTAAAAATGCGTGTGGGCGGCAAGAGCAATGCCAGCGTACAAAACAGAATTAACGCTAATTTAGAAGACCGCAAGGCATGGGAAATAAACGGGTTGAAACCACGTTTTTATACTTTGTATTTAAAACCTTTGCGGAAAATTTTTCAGTTTTTGTAGAACACTAACCACAAAGACACAGAGTTCACAGAGAATTTTTATTTGTATTTTTGTTCTTCGTGCCTCTGTGGTAAAAAACAACATGAAAAAATTCATATACACATTTTTTGAAAGCGAAAAATCGGCGGGCATTATTTTAATTGCTTGCACTTTGTTTTCGTTGGTGCTTACCAATTCCTCTGTTGGCGAGGCATACACAACGTTTTGGCACAATTACGAATTAATCATCAACGACGGCTTAATGGCAATTTTCTTTTTGTTGATTGGTTTGGAATTGCGACACGAAATTTACGAAGGCGAATTATCGGGTTTACAAAAAGCTCTGTTGCCAATAATGGCAGCTTTGGGCGGAATGATTTTTCCTGCTTTGATTTTTTTATCCTTGAATTACGGAACATTTTTGCAACGCGGTGTAGGTATTCCAATCGCTACGGACATTGTGTTTTCTCTCGGTATTTTGTCCTTACTCGGAAATAAAGTACCAACGGCGTTAAAAGTTTTTCTTACTGCCTTTGCGGTTATTGACGATTTGGGTGCAATTTTGGTGATTGCATTTTTTTATTCTTCGGGCGTGGTGTGGACAAACTTATTGATTGCGTTTTCTGTTTTGTTAGTCTTATTTATTTTAAACCGATTGAAAATTCACAACCTCATTCCTTACATTTTGGGTGGAATTGTAATATGGTATTTCATGCTGCATTCGGGTATTCACGCAACTTTGGCGGGTGTGATGTTAGCTTTTGTTATTCCGTTTAAACACAATGAAAGGCTTGGTTCTTTATTAAACAAACCTGTGAACGCTGTTATTCTTCCGATTTTTGCTTTGGCAAATACTTGTGTAGTGTTGAGCGCAAATTCTCTTGACAATTTAACTGACACAAACAGCTTAGGAATTTTACTCGGATTAATTTTAGGAAAACCCTTTGGGATTATTTTGTTCTCTTTGGTTTCGGTTTACTTTGGTTTGTGTGCTTTGCCTGAACGTGTAAACCGCAAACATTTAATTGGCGCAGGAATGTTGGGCGGCATAGGTTTCACCATGTCCATTTTTATTGCGCAATTAGCCTTTGGAGAAAATGCGGAGTTAATCAACAATTCAAAATTGGCGGTGTTGATTGCTTCGTTTGTTTCGGGAATTTTGGGTTTATGTTGGTTGAAATTTTCTTTTCCTACCGGTTTTTTTCTGCGTATTCCACGCGCCAGTCGTCATAATAAGTAGCCATTTTATTTACCGCTCCTTTTTCGTCCTTAAAAAATTCCACGCGAAAACTGTCATCGCCTTTTATTTTCATGGTGTTTCCTTTCAGGGGCAATAAAACAAATTTTGCCTTGCCTGCTTTTTGGTAATACAAAATACCTTGCGAGTAAGAAATATTATACGCACCAAAATCGCCAACAAACGATTTGTATATGGCTGTATCTTTTTTTGTGGGGTGATTTACGGATTGCAAAAGGTCTCTTTGCCAGTTCAATCGTTTTATTTCGTTTTCATCTTTTGTGTTAGCAAGCGCGTTTTCAAATATTTTTAATTCGGCAGTTTCCAAAGCGTTTTCGGCAGATACTTTAATATCCGGCTCAATGCCCACGCCTTCCCAGTTAGCGTGTGTTTCAGGACTAAACGCTCTGCCAAACGGAACATCGGCTACAAAACCCGAACTCAAAGGGCGGTACGTTACCGTGTGTGCGCCGCCGCGTGTAGTTTCGCCCACCACAACAGCACGGTTTAAACTTTGCAGTTCAAATGTTAAACCCTCGGCGGCTGAAAATGTTTTGTAGCTTGTGAGAATGTAAATGGGCATTTCGGTTAAAGGCAAAAGATGTTTGTCGGTTGGAGGCGTTGTCCAATACGGCAAGGTTGTTTTTTCGCAGCGCATATAAATATCCGAAACGTGGGTTTTTTCTTTAAAAAAATGGCTGACGATGTAATTAATCATTTCAGGCGAACCGCCTTTGCCGTAACGCAAATCAATAATTAAAGCATTTGCATTTGCCAACAATCCAAGTGCGGCAGCGGCAGCGGCTTGCGAGTGGTCGTTGAGGCGCGAAAAAGAACTGATTTCCAAATAACCAATGTTGCCGTTTAAAATTTCCACTTTTTTAAAACCGAAATTTTTCAGTTTATCCTGATTTAAACGCTCTGCCACCATTTTAGGAACATCGTCAATATAACCTAACAATTCGTTTGCCATTTTCGGATTATACTCCACATGAAAATGCTCGTCAAGATGAACTGAAGCAACATCTTTGGTAAGCATGGCTGCCAAAACGTGAGGGTCTTTTACATTGTTGTACGCACCTTTTTTGCAGCGTTCTTTAATGTAATCGCTCATTTGCTTGGCATTGTCGGCAAACACATAAAATTTTAAAAGCTGATTGGAAAGGCTGTCCACCAAAGTTTTGGTTGCTTTTGTATTTAAAGGAAACGTGGCAACAGGCAATTGCGAAAATGACACATTTGCATATAACAGCAAACCCACACATAAGGCAATTTGTGTGCAACCATATTTTACCCGTGTTATTACATTCATACGCAAAAATTAAAAATTAAACCGGAGTGTAAGGTACTAAAGGTAAATTTTTAAACAAAAAGCACAAAAAAATAAAAGCGAGTTTACAGACACCAAAGTGTTAAAACTTGCTTCTCAAACGTGTTAAGCGGCGTTTTTCTTTAAACGTGTAGCTGAGTGTAATTTCTAAACTCATGTACACATCTTTTTGTTTATCGCCGCGTATGGCGCGCGTGCCGTCGGCAGCAGGGCGTGTATAACTGCGCTTAGGATAAATATTCGGGTCAGCCATTTGCGCTGCCAAAACGCCGTAATTATTTGCCAATGCCGTAGAGTCGTAATACACACCGCCCACATCGTCAATATAATCTGTAAATGTTTTGCGGATACTAAATTCTGCGCCTACTGTCCAAACATTGCTGATATGGTATTTGTAATACACCCCCACCGGAATAGCCACACTAATTCTCGAGTACTGTTTTGGTCCGTCGGGCAAACCTTGTCCTTCGGTGTGAAGCGGACGAAGTTTCACATATTTTCCGTCAGGTGCTTTGCCTTTGGGGTTAAAGTAAAATGCGCCGATACCGATAAAACCATATATGCTGTGTCCGCTGCCGCGCAGGCGTTTGTAGCTGTGGTTTGAATATTTAGTTCCCCCCACTCTGTTTTTTTGCCAACCTGCTTCAACACGCCCTGTAAGTTCAAAAATATTGGATTTGAAATTTAAGTTACGTTGCTGCCTTGAAATTTCTGTGGATAATTTGTCATCGCCCCTCACCGCCAAATAGCTGAGTTTACCGCCCACATTCAGCCAGCGTTCTAATTTGTATCTGCCGCCTGCGCTGATTGCCATACGGGTAGTGGAAAAGTTTAAATCTGCGGGGGAATAGTCCCGTCCTGTGGTGTTTCCGCCGCCCAAATCGCCCAAAAAGTTAGATGTACCAACCCCTCCAAAAACTTCTTTTCTGTACTTTTTCCAGTCGCCAAGGCGCAAAAAATTTTGTGCTTGGGCAGTAAAAACAAAAAGTGAAAACGAGAATAAATAAATAAAAGATTTACGCATTGTGGTTTAAAAAGACGTAAAAATAGCACTTTTTACATAATGTACAACGTTTTGCGCTAAAATTATTTTCAAAAAACAGGTGTTGAAAATCAGGTTATTTCAGTCATAAAACGGCATAAAAAGCTGCTCAAAGTCGCCAATGTTTAAAACAAGAGATTATTTGTTTTTTCTTAGTTTTGCCCCCTCTTTTGATTAACGAGGCTTACATAACGCATTTTTTTTACGGAAAAAACGAACGCCCTGCCGAGCCTTTGATTTTATCGGTGTTTATCGGTTCTTCCACATTTATGTATGCTGTTTCGGTTCAAAGTTCAAGGCAAGTTGTTGAACTGTGTCATGCAGAATTAGATAACAGTTACGATGTTAAGCAAACGCTGAAAGACCGCATTGCATTTTTGGTTCAAAATTATTTGCTGCACCGCCAACCATTTGAAAAAGTTTTTATTTCAATTCTTAATTCATCGTTTACCTTGTTGCCAAATGCTTATGCTTCGCAGCTTGATGTAAAATCTTTGTTGTCATTCAGCAGTGGCAATGTTTTAACAAAAAGTCCGTTTCAACACCACATAAAAGATATGTCGTTTTGCTTTTCGGTGGAACAGGAATTGCTCAACTATCTTGAAAAAACGTTTTCCAACGCGGTCATTCGCCATGCAGGTGCGGTAAACATTCATCTGTTGTTCAGCGAACATTCGCTTTCAAAAGCTAATGTGTTTTTAACTATTTATGACAAGCAACTTGAAATTGCCGCCAAAGAAAAAAACAATTTAATTTTTTACAACGTGTTTGATTTTGAAAGCGATGAAGATGTGTTGTATTACCTTTTGTTTGCTATGGAACAGTTTAATCTCAATCCTCTGCATACTTCGCTGGCTGTGGCTTCGCAACGTTCGCTTGATAATTCGCTTTTAAAAAGCATAAAAAAATATGTGAAGCAGGTAAATTTTGTTACAAGCAACCCTTTGGTAATTTTAAGCCCTGAACTTTCTAAAATTCCCAATCATTTTTATTTCACTTTACTCAATCAACATTTATGCGAATTATAGGAGGCACACACAAAGGCAAACAAATTAAAACGCCAAAAGACCTGCCCGTGCGACCTACAACGGATTTCGCAAAAGAAGCCCTGTTTAATATTTTGGCAAACAAAATTGATTTTGAAAATGTATCGGTATTGGATTTGTTCAGCGGCACAGGACATATTTCTTTGGAATTTGCCTCGCGCGGCAGCAGCAACAGTGTGAGCGTGGACAAAAATTTTAAATGCGCCCGGTTTTTAAAATCTGTTTCGCAGGAGTTACATTTTAACATCAACACCATAAAAGCCGATGTGTTTGATTTTTTAAAAACCGCGCACTTAAAATTTGATTTAATTTTTGCCGACCCGCCTTATGATATGCCCAATATTGCAGACATTCATCAATTGGTATTTGAAAATAATTTGCTGAACGAACACGGTATGTTAATTATAGAACACGGCGCAAAAACTAAATTAGAAAACTTGCCGCACTTCTCTCAGCACCGCAAATACGGCAATGTAAATTTCAGTTTTTTTGAACGAAGTTAGCCGCGAATTACACTAAAAACGGATTGTGCATTTTCTCAAAGCCGATGGTGGTGCTTTGTCCGTGTCCGCAATACACGCTTACATCATCACCTAAGGGCAATAATTTTTCTTTTATGGATTTAATCAGCGTTTCGTGATTACCCATAGGTAAATCCGTTCTGCCGATGCTGCCGTAAAACAACACATCGCCGCCAATCAGCAATTTTTGTTCTTTGCAAAAAAACGAAATACTGCCGGGTGAATGTCCGGGTGTGTGAATGCAGAGAAACTCATAATTTCCCAACAGAATTTTGTCGCCCTCGTTTAAATAATTTTTCGGAAAAGGCGAAGGCTCTGCGGGAACACCATACAAAGCGGCACTTTGCGGCATTTTTTCAATAAAATATACATCGTCTTTGTGAACTTCGGGAAGCAAACCATACGCATCAAACACAAATTTATTTCCAAGAATATGGTCAATGTGCGCGTGTGTAAGCAGCAAACGCGAGGGTTTTAAGCCTTTTTCGGAAATAAAATTTTTCAGCGTGTCGTTTTCCGAAGTTGTTGAATTTCCGGGGTCAATAATGAAACATTCTTTTTCATTGTTGTAAAGAACGTAAGTATTTTCCTGAAAAGGATTAAATGTAAAAGATTTTAAGTAGAGCATAAAACAAAATTAATGTTTTTATAAAGACCTTATCTTTGCAATTCTATTACAAAATGAATTTCCCAAAAAAATACTGCAACAGCCTCAGCGAATATTCCCGTTTTTTAACCCGCGAAGTAACAATGGGTACGCTCAAAATGGGCGCACACAATCCTATTCGTGTGCAAAGCATGACCACTACGGACACTATGGACACACTTAAAACCGTAGAACAAAGTATTCGCATGATTGAAGCGGGCTGTGAGTTGGTGCGCATTACCGCGCCAAGCATAAACGAAGCAAAAAATTTGGAACTGATAAAAAAAGAACTCGTTGCCCGCGGATATAATACGCCCATTTGTGCCGATATTCACTTTACACCAAACGCTGCGGAATTTGCAGCGCGTGTGATTGAGAAAGTGCGCGTAAACCCCGGCAACTACGCCGACAAGAAAAAATTTGAAACCATTGATTATACCGATGCTGCTTACGAAGCAGAATTGGAGCGCATTCGCAACCGCTTTACACCGCTCGTAAAAATTTGTAAAGAATACGGCACAGCCATGCGCATCGGCACAAATCACGGCTCATTGAGCGACCGCATTTTGAGCCGCTACGGCGATACACCGCTTGGCATGGTGGAAAGTGCTTTGGAATTTTTGAGGATATGCGAAGACACTAATTATTACAATCTTGTTATTTCCATGAAAGCGAGCAACACGCAGGTCATGGTGCAGGCGTACCGTTTGTTGGTTGCGAAAATGATTGAAAGCGGAAGAAATTATCCTTTGCATTTGGGCGTAACCGAAGCGGGTGACGGCGAAGACGGGCGCATAAAATCAGCAGTAGGCATTGGTACATTGTTGGAAGACGGTTTGGGTGATACCATTCGCGTGTCATTAACCGAAGAACCTGAATTTGAAATTCCTGTTGCAAAATTGTTGGCGCAACGATATGAGAACAGAAAAAATCATTCGCCGATAAAAGAAATTGATTTTGAATTGCCGTACAATCCTTTTGAATACGAAAGAAATCACACCCGCGAAATTATAAACATCGGTAATCACAATGTTCCAAGAGTGGTGGCAGATTTTAGCGAGAAAAAAGAAATTACGCCCGCGAGCTTGTTTGGCGTGGGTTACAATTATTCTGTTCCTTTAGACAAATGGAATTTGAATGATATGGCGGTAGATTATGTTTTTGCAGGAAATAATCAAATTGATTTTGAAATTCCCGGAACGTTAGGAATAATCAGCAATACAGAAGCGTGGAAAAATAAAGAAAGGCATTATCCTTTATTCATTGGTGAAAATTATTTTTCGGCAAAAGAAAAATCCAACACTTTGAATTTTGTGGAAGTGAATGCAACTACTCTCACAAAAACATTTATTGAAAAAATTAAAAACGAAAATTCCGTTTGTTTGGTTTTAACTTCCGACAACACACACACCATGCCCGAACTGCGGCGTATGGCAACGGAATTGAAAATAAATAATTGTAATCTTCCAATCATTTTTAAACGCAATTACAAAAATCTGAGCGAAGAAAATTTTCAGCTTCACAGCAGCACCGATTTTGGTGGCTTGTTCTTAGACGGCTTTGGCGACGGCATTTGGATTTCGCAACAAAATTCTGTGAGCACGCAAGTTTGTAATTCAACAGCATTTGGCATTTTGCAAGCCACGCGCACGCGCATCAGCAAAACAGAATATATTTCTTGCCCAAGTTGCGGGCGCACTTTGTTTGACTTACAAGAAACCACGCAAAAAATCCGTGAGCGAACCGACCATTTAAAGGGAATTAAAATCGGCATTATGGGTTGTATCGTAAACGGACCGGGAGAAATGGCAGACGCGGATTACGGCTATGTTGGCACAGGTGTCGGAAAAATCAGTTTGTACAAAGGCAAAGAAGTAGTGAAGAAAAATGTAACGAGTGAAACTGCCGTTGATGAGTTGATTAATTTAATTCGTGAGAATGGAGATTGGGTGGAGAAGAATTAGTTTGACACAGAGGCTCTGAGACACAGAGAAAAATCATATCAAAAAACCCCGTGCCTCCGTGTCTTTGTGCCTCCGTGTTTTATATCTATATTTAAAACCAAAATAAAAAACGTGCAACCAAAAATCCTTTTAGAAAAAACAAAGTTTGATGTAACGATTAAGCGTTTGTGTCATCAGTTAATTGAAGTGCATAACGATTTCAGCAACACCGTGATTATTGGTTTGCAGCCGCGCGGTGTGTTTTTGGCAAGGCGCATTCAAAAAGAATTGCAAAGCATTTTAAAAAACAAAAACGTGCATTGCGGCGAATTGGACATTACCTTTTACCGCGATGATTTCCGTAAAAAGGCATTAATCCCCAACCGCACCAACATTGATTTTATTATTGAAGACAAAAATGTGGTGTTGGTGGACGATGTGTTGTTTACAGGTCGCACCATTCGCGCGGGCTTGGACGCGATGTTGGCGTTTGGTCGCCCGAAAGATGTAGAATTATTGGTGTTGGTGGACAGACGTTTTTCGCGCCATGTCCCCATTCAAGCCAAATACATAGGCATTACCATTGATTCCATTGAATCGCAGAACGTAAAAGTGGAATGGCAGGAAAGTGACGGAAAGGACAAGATTACCTTGTTGGATAAATAAGTATGCGCCCAAATAAAAACGACCATATCGCTTACTTTGAACGCTACATTAATTTAGTTTCGGAAAATGATATTTTGTCGGCGTTGAAAAATAATCATGAGGAAATTCTCGCGTTTATAACATCTATTCCAAAAAATAAATCAGAACATAAATACGCCGAAGACAAATGGACTGTTAAGCAAGTCATCAATCACATCAACGATACCGAGCGGATTTTCAGTTACAGAGCCTTGCGTTTTTCTCGCGGCGATGCACAATTATTACCGGGTTTTGATGAAAATTTATTTGCCGCTAATGCCAATTTAAGTACCACAGATTTGGATTTTTTAGCCGAAGAATTTGACACCGTGAGAAAAGCCACCATTCTGCAATTCCGCCAATTATCGGATAAAGAATTGCTGTTGAAAGGAAAAGTAACCTTGGGCGAAACCAACGTATTATCGCTCGGCTACATGATTTGCGGACACGCTACACATCACAAAAATATAATTGAGGAAAGGTATTTGTAAACGAAGTAAAAGCACAAACCATGAATTGGTCGTATTTATTTAAACATTGGATTTTTACTTTACTAATTGCATCAGTTATTATCTCAATTCCACTTGTTGAAAGCGAAGACAGAGGCTTTTTTATTGTGTTTTTATATGTTTTAGCCATGGGTATCTTCTTTTCTTTATCGGCATTAATCGCATATATTTATGTTTTTAACTTTTTGGCAAAGAGAAACATTGATGTAAGAATTTCAAAATTTATTCTGATTACGGTTTCTACATTAGGAATAATGGCAACTTTTTCTTTTTTTGCCGGCGATGTTTTCTTTAGAAATGATGTTATGTTTTTTATAATCACTTACACACTATCGTCTATCATTACAGGAATGATTTTTAAGTTAAAAAAATCAGAGAAGAAAGAAGATGAGGTTATCCACAGCCCTGCTCATAAATAATTCGCTCAATTAAAATATAAAAGCTACTTTTAGCTTTTGAAATTAAAACTTTCAAAAAATAATGAGCAGCCTCAGCGTTAATCACCTACTCGGAATAAAACAACTTACTAAAAACGACATTGAGTTGATTTTAGACACTGCTAAAAATTTTAAAGAAGTCATTAACCGCCCCATTAAAAAAGTTCCTTCGCTGCGCGACCTTACCGTAGCGAATTTGTTTTTTGAAAATTCCACCCGCACGCGCCTTTCCTTTGAATTAGCCCAAAAACGCTTGAGTGCCGATGTGGTAAATTTTTCGGCTTCCAACTCTTCGGTAAAAAAAGGTGAAACCTTGGTGGACACCGTAAACAACATTCTTGCCATGAAAGTGGATATGGTAGTGATGCGCCATGCAAGTGCGGGCGCGGCGATGTTTTTGGCAAAACGTGTGAACGCAAAAATTGTGAACGCGGGAGACGGCGCGCATGAACACCCTACGCAAGCCTTGTTAGATGCCTTTTCCATGCAAGAAAAATTGGGCAATTTAAAAGGCAAAAAAGTGGTAATTGTGGGCGATATTTTGCACTCACGCGTGGCTTTGTCAAATATTTTTTGCTTGCAAAAATTGGGCGCGATTGTAAAAGTGTGCGGTCCTTTGACACTCATTCCAAAATACATTCGCAGCTTGGGCGTGGAAGTAGAATTGGATTTGCGCAAAGCCCTTGAATGGTGCGATGTAGCCAATATGCTGCGCATACAGTTAGAACGTCAGGACATAAAATATTTTCCTTCGCTGCGCGAATACACCATGCTTTACGGTTTGGACAAAGAATTGTTGGACAGCCTCTCTAAAAAAATTATCGTCATGCACCCCGGTCCAATCAATCGCGGTGTGGAAATTACCAGCGATGTAGCAGACAGCAAACAATCCATTATTTTAGAACAAGTGGAAAACGGCGTGGCTGTGCGTATGGCAGTGATGTTTTTATTGGCGGGAAGACAGGCGAGCTAATTTTAAAAAGTAAAATTGATAATTGAAAAAGTAACATTGAATATGTATGCCAACTTTTTCAATTTTAAATTATCAATGTTCAATGTTACTTTTTTTAGGAAAATCAAAATACTTTATATAATACAGGCTTACTCGGACTTGCATCGTTTTCAAAAGGTGCAATTTGCAAATTCAAAATGTAAGTGCCGTCAAAAATGTCGTTTGGCACATAAATCAGTTCGGTAATGGTTTTGTGCAGTTGTGTGTTTTCAGGATAATTCCAAAAAGCATGATGTGCTTCTAATTTTCCGCCGTCCACTTCCTTGTCCACGCTTGGCATATCAAGCAAGAGGTGCATTACACCCAATTCGTTTAAATACTCAATAGCTTCTTTTAAGATGTACGGCGGATTAGTGTTACTGTAATTGGTGTGCAATTTTGTTGCGTTGTTTCCCAAAGTTCGGATAATTAGGGCTTCGGGCTTATCGCTTTCGCGCAAGGCGTTTTCCAATTGCTTGCGTGTAATCACAAAATCGCCGTTCTCTAATTCAAAAGGTAAAACGGAAATTAATTCTGCAACAAACATAAATCGTTGCAAATTTTTGTTGATTGTATAAAATTCTTTGCTGATGTGTCCCGCACATTCGGTGTGTGTGCCGTTGCCGTGCGGATTAAATGTTACCGTTCTGAAATTTACGCTGCCGCCTTTGTTCACATCGCCAACCCAAGTGCCCATAACAACAGGCTCTAATTTCATGGGTTCAACATACCACGCGCTTGCGCAATCTTTGTCGGCATACAAAGGCATGGAAATATCCAAAGGTTTAAAAAAATCAATTTTGTATTCTTTGCCTGCGTGAAAAATAGTTGCAATCATAATTTAAAATTTTTTCTGCCACGATTTATTTAGCCACGAATTTCACTAATATACACAAATCAAAAATTAGTGTTTTTCTTGCAATTCGTGGCTTCACACCGCTACTTCTGCTTTAATGTGCGGGTGAGGATTGTAATTTTCTAAAGTAAAATCCTCAAACTTAAAATCAAAAATAGATTTTATTTCAGGATTTATTTTCATGGTAGGTAATGGGCGCACATCGCGCGTGAGTTGCAGTTTAGCCTGCTCAATGTGATTGGCATACAAATGTGCATCGCCCAATGTATGCACAAACTCCCCTGCCTGCAAACCGCACACCTGCGCTACCATCATTGTCAGTAAAGCGTAAGAAGCAATGTTGAACGGCACACCCAAAAAAATATCTGCGCTGCGTTGATACAATTGGCAACTCAATTTTCCGTCAGCTACATAAAATTGAAAAAAAGCATGGCAGGGCGGCAATTTCATTTTGTCCACATCGGCTACATTCCACGCGCTTACAATTAAGCGGCGCGAGTCGGGATTATTTTTTATTTGATTAATCACATTTGTAATTTGGTCAATGCTAACGCCGTCGGGCGAATTCCATTTGCGCCACTGCGCACCATATACAGGACCAAGATTTCCGTTTTCGTCAGCCCACTCGTCCCAAATTTTCACACCGTTTTCTTTTAAATAGTGTATGTTGGTATCGCCCCGCAAAAACCAAAGCAGTTCGTGAATGATACTTTTTGTATGCAGTTTTTTTGTGGTGAGTAAAGGAAAACCTTCCTGCAAATCAAAACGCATTTGGTAGCCAAATACGCTGACAGTACCTGTTCCTGTGCGGTCGGTTTTTTTCGCGCCTTTGTCCAAAACGTGCTGCATCAAATCCAAATAGTGTTTCATTTCTCTCTTAGTTTTTGTTTCATAAAAATAAAAAATCCTGCCGCGTGTTTGCAACAGGATTTTAAACAAGTTTTAAAATACTTTTAGCGTATAAGCGAAACTGTGCCTGTATATTCTTTTTTGCCCTTGCCTGTACTGCTTATCACAGTTATCTTATATACATACACATCGCTTGGAGCTTGGCTTCCTTTGTATGTACCGTCCCAACCCTGCATCGGGTTATTGGTTGAATACACTTTATTTCCCTGTTTGCTGAATAGTTCCAAATTGTAACCCTCAATGGTTACGCCCGTCATAACGGGATAAAAGAAATCATTCACGTTATCTCCGTTTGGTGTAAAGGTGTTAGGAATAAACACATTAAAATCCTCTTCCACATACAAAAATCTTATAATGGTATCGGCGCAGCCTTCGTGTGTTTTTGCAATCAGTACCAGCGGATATGTTCCTGCTGTTTCAAATAAGCGTTGCACAGACTGACCAATTGCCGATGAATTAGTGCTGTCAATATATGCACCTGCAAAACTCCAGTTGTATTCGGCAACTGCTGTTTTTGCCGAAGCGTAAAACATTACCTCATCGGAAACAGTCGGCAGTTCGGGTTTCCAAACTACCGAAGCATCAGGTTTAGGCAATACATTTACCGTGTATGGAAGTACTTCGTGTCGGTTACAGGACAGGTTGCTTTCCGTCATGGCGCGCGATGTGTAAGCTAAGGTGTTTATGCCTGCTGTGTTTAAGGTGTGGTTAAACGTGGTGTCTTTGTTTCCGCGAATGCGGAATGTTTCCCCGCCAAACGTGTAATCAATCCATTCGGCGTTTCCGCGTTTTATGTGCGCGTTTACGCTTAATTGCAAAGGCTGGCAACCCTCCAATGTGTTAAACGACAAGTCCACTTCGGGCGGTTCAACCACCGAAACTTTAAACGACTGCGAAATGCTGAAATTAGGACAAGCTATATCAAAAATAGTTACATTGTAAACAATTGTGCCAAGTGGGGAAATGGTTACATAACTGCCCGTTGGCGAACTGAGGTATTCTGCAGGATTCCATGTATAGGCATAATTTTCGCTGCCGCCGCTTACCAATATTTGCTGTATAATCGTGTCTTTTCTGCACACAAGGCGTTCCTCGGGTACTACCGAATTAAATTTTATCGGCGTGCGGACATTGATGTAGGTAGTTTCTTTTGTGATACAGCCGTCAAGCGATACCGTTAAAGTAAACGTACCTGTGTGTTCAGGCTGAACAGAAAGAATTTTAAGGTCTTTGGTATTGGAAGCATAGCCCGAACTGCTTGTCCATGAATAAGAGGTAGCACCTGCAGGACCGGTTATAAGTATATCTTTATTGTAGCACAAATCATGATAAGCAGGTAAAGAAAACAGCAGCAAGGGTTTTACCTCCAAAGAAACCGTGTTTGAATTGTAACAAATAAGCGCACCGCTGCCAAAGCCGGCAGTAATGGTATATACACCCGAAGCATTTAAAGGCGGATTGTATATAACGGCGTTGGGCGAAATTCCCGATTGAAAAAAACTGTTTGGACCTGTCCATGTGTAGCTGCTTGCTCCAATGGCACTCGCATTAAAATAAGCACTGTTTGGCTGACATACAGGGGTAGGCGGAATAACAGAGATTGAATTAACAGGCACCACATTCATGTTAGCCGAATTGTTGCTGCTGCAACTCACAGAGCCGATGCCAAATAAGGCATACGCCTGATATGTTCCCGAAGAATTTAAGTTGGTGTTTGTTACTGTGGGAGTTTGTGATGAGGAAGTAAAATTATCAGGTCCAATCCACGAATAACCCAAAGCCCCCTGTGCAGCAACTGAAAGAGTAACATTCGCCCCTTCGCAAACATTTGCCGGAACGGTGAGCGACGGAACTGATGTTCCCACAATGGACACGGTAATCACCGCGCTTCTCTGACAGTTTATGGCACTTGTGCTGTTAAAAAATATGGCAGTAACCGAATACTCGCCTGAATGTAAAGGCAAAAGATTAGATAAATTCGGGCTTGAAACGGAAGATGAAAATCCCGCAGGACCGTTCCAGAAAAATCCCTGTGCGTTAGCATTATCTTGCACAAGTGCCGATAAATTAAGTGAGCTGCCCTGGCAAAGCGTTGTATTGGGAGAAGCTGCCACCGATACGGCACCCGTTTGCACTACGTTTATAGACGTTTTTGCCGAACGCGGACAGGTAATTGGTCCGAAAGTAAACTGTACATGTACCTCATAATCTCCCGACTGACTTGGCTGAAGATTGGTAAGCAAGGGATTTTGCACCGCAGGCATTACTTGACTGTTAAAGTTGTCAAGCCAAACGTAATTTACACCGCCGTTTAACACCGCACTTAGTTGCACCGAGCCGCCCTGACAAACAGAACTTGGTGAATTAACGGTGAGCGGATTGTTTGGCGAAACACTTAAATTGGTTGTGCCTGTGCGCAAACAGCCCGAAAACATACTTGTTATGGTGTATTGTCCGTTGTGTGTGGGCGACATAACATTGTTCATGGTAATAACATTAAACGGCGATACGAAATTTGTTGACGGTCCTGTAACCGTATAGGAATTGCCGCCTGTCGGGGCGGTAAACGTGGCATTCGCACCGTAGCAAACGAAGTTGGCAGGGTCGGAAATAACAAGCGGCTGAGGATTACTAACCGTTAATTGTGCACTTACCGTAGAGGATACAGGTCCTCCGGCAGAATTACCCTGAGCGGCAATGGTATAATTGTAAGCACCCGCAACAGGAGCACTAACGGCAAAATTCGGATTACCAAACTGAACGGTATTAGTGCCCGCAGATGAAAAAATAGTGTAAGTAATACCTCCTACATTAGCCCAGCTTGCCGTAATAACCGTAGCCTGCCCCGGGCAGGCAGAAGGATTGGTGGCAGTTAATTGCGCATTTAAGCTATGTTTTAAAAGAAAAAGGCTTGCAAGTAAAAACAGCACTTTTAATCGCTTCACGCTTAAATTAAAAACACTGTCGGTTGTATGGATACAGGTAAAGTTCATATCAAAATCAGTTGTTTCCCAAGGGCTTCAAATGTACTTACTTTTTATAAATCAGTTTGCCGCATCGTGTAAAATAAATTGCCACACACTTATTTCATCAAAATAACTACGCCCTTAAATTCTTTTTGTCCGTCTTTATTATCACTAACCATAACTATGCGGTAGGTGTAAGTGCCGTTTTGTGCAATTTCGCCTTTTTTGTTTGTACCGTCCCAGCCCGTTTGCGGATTTGTGGTGTAAAACAGAGAGGTTCCCCATACATCAAATATTTCCATTGAAAAACCATCTTGACTTATGGCAGAACCTTTTGCCATAAACACATCGTTTTTTCCGTCGTTATTTGGCGTAAACACGTTAGGGATATACACATTAAAATTGTCTTTTACATCTAAAAATCTCACTATGGTATCGTAACAGCCCCAGTCGGTAGTTTGGGTAACTAAAATAACGGCATATTGCCCAGAGTTTTCAAACACTCTTACCGGACTTATTTCCACAACCGAATCGCGGACAAATCCGTCAATATCCCAACTTAAAATTTCTGCATCGTGCTTTGAAACGGCGTTAAACGTTACCGTATTATCTTCCAAAGTAGGATTTTCGGGTGTCCACAGAATATCAGAACCCGGTTTCGGATACACTTCAAGGCTCCACGGCTGTTCAAATGTTTCGCTGCAACGCAGATTATCATCGGTAAGAATGGTGGTGGTAATTCTTACTTTGTATTTGCCTGCATCGGGAATACAATAATCGGTGCTGTAATTGGAGTTACTGTCCACCTGAAATTTTCTGCTTGCACCGGTTGCTTCGTTTACAAATTCGTAAAACACCACGGCGTTTTGTTTCTTTTCAATATCAGGATTGTAAAACAAACACAACGGCTGACAGCTTGCAGTTTTTTCCAAAACCAATTTTGGTTCAGGAGCGGATTTTACTGTTACCGTAAAGGCGTAACTTACCGAATAGTGAGGGCAAGCAATGTCGTATCCTGTTACATTATACACCACCGTGCCTTTTGGATTTGCCACAATGTAGCTTCCTGTTGGGGAACTGAGGTAACTTTCAGGATTCCAAGTAAAGGCATAATTTTTGCTGCCTCCTATGGCATCAGCCATAAAATAAGAAGGCGGAGCTTCTTTACAAACTGTTATGCTTCTTGGCACTACGGCTTCGTCTAATTTTATTCGGCTTAATATTTCCAAGTTGGTGCTTGCTCTGGTTACACATGGTCCGAGAGAAACAGACAGGGTATAAATACCCGAGTTCTCAGGTTGCACCTTGGTAAGATGCAGGTCTTTGTTATTTGATGTATAACCTGTGGAGCTTGTCCATGTATAAGAGGTTGCTCCTGCAGGACCGTTTATATGAATAACATCATCATAACAGTATGGTCTTGGATTTTGAGGTAAATTAAAATTGATAACAGGGTTTACGGTTAATGACACGGTAGTGGTGTTATAACAGGTAAGCGCACCGCCGCCAAAACCTGCGCGCACGGTATAAATACCCGATGAACTTACAGGCGGATTATACACCACCGCATTGTTTTGATAATCCAAGAAATTATTAGGACCTGTCCATGTATAAGATGTGGCGGCTATTGCCGAACTGTACAAATAAGCATTATCAGGGCGGCAAACAGGCTCAGGCGGCACAACGCTGATGCTATTAACAGGCACAACGTTCATCTGCCCACTCACTTGCTTAGAGCAAATTTTTGTGCCGCCAATGGCAAAATATGCCGTGCCGAAATATTGCCCCCCGTGAGGCGGCTGCACGCTGTCAATAGTAAATTGCTGCGTGGCAGAGTAAAAATTATTTGGTCCTGCCCACGAGTAGGCTATGGGGTTTGCCGTGGCACTTACCGAAAAAACAGCATCGGTATTTTGACAGATGTTGCTTGGCATGGTTAGTGTAGGAAAAGCCGTAGCAATTACAGAAATCCGTATATCATTTGTCCTGTTGCAGGTTAATTGACCATTGGAAAACGAGGCTGTTACCGTATATACACCTGCATGAACAGGTAATATATTGCCTACGCCTGCATTTTGAGCAAACATATTAAAACTGTTGGGACCTTTCCAGTTGTAAACCGCATTTGTGCCTGTACTGCCTGAAAAAAGACTTAAATTATCGCCCTGACAAAGTGTATCATTAGGCGAAGCGGCAACATCAACAGGAAAAGTTTGCACCACATTTACCTGTGTAACCGACCTGCGCGGGCAGGTAATGCCATTAAAGTTGATGCTGGCATTTACCGTGTAACCTCCTGCCGACTGCACTTGCATATTGGGTATGTTTACAACAGCCCCTGCACCGACAAATGAGTTTGGTCCGTTCCACGAATAAAGCGTGGCGGTTGGCATATTTGCGGTTAAAGTAACTGCCGCGTCCATACACACATTAGTAAGCGTAATTACCGAAATATTGTGATTAGGCGACACGTTTACAAGCACAGCTCCTGTTGCCGTACAACCAGAAAATAAGGTAGTCGCGATTGTATATGAACCGCTTGCCGTAAGCGACGGCGAGGTAATAATAGGAATGCCTGAAAGTTGCATGAGATTATTTGGTCCCGTTAAAGTATAGCCTGTACCTGCCCCTAAAGCCGTAAACGTGGCGGGCGTGTTATAGCATACATTTCCCGCAGCACCTATGGCTGTTGTAGGGTTAGGCGATGCCACAACGTCCATTTTAATAGTCGGGCTGGTAGTAATAGTTACTACCGTGCTTGCGGTTACTATGGCATTTATGCTGTTAATGCCCGATGCCAAAAGTGTCCACGATTTGGTAGTGGGCGTGCTTACGGTAAAACTTGGGTTTGCCGAAACGGTGCTTGTTAAAGAACTTGGAGGCATAACAGGTGTTAGCGTGTACATGACATTGGTAAGTGCCGCGGCTGCCCAAGTACCCGTAAGCACCGTTTGCTGATTAGGGCAGCGAATGACACTTGGCATAATTAAAGGGCTGCAAGCCAAGCCCGCAGTACCATTATTTTGAATGGTTACACTTGCTGTAATGCCACTATAATTTGACAGTAATATAATAAACTGCTGACCTGCCGTTACCGGAATAGAGGGTTGATAATTACTTGAACTTCCACCCGGTGGTGGTGTTCCCATTCCTGTTCCGCCCGTACCTGAACCATTCCAATTACAAGCCACAGGCGGCAAGGTATTATTGAAAATACCGTTACAGGTTGTATTCGGGTCATAAGCCCACATAGCCCAGTCATAAAGACCCGTTTGAGGGAAAGCACTCCCGTTAGCACCAAACGAGAAACCAAGCATACCGCTGCTGCCCACAGTAATAATCATCCAGTTTGGGCTTGGACCGTTGGTAAACAAACAACCCGAATTAACCCCCTGAGGATTTGAACCCGGATTACTCACATTTAAGTTACCCGGTAAACCTGTTCCGCCCGGTGTTAATTGAAATCCCGGATTATCACAGGCGTTTTGCGCATTTTGGCAAGCGGCTATTTGTTGAGCGTATGCTTTTGTTCCTACAAAAAACGCCAACAGAATAACAAATTTGTATAGTGAATTTCTCATAAAATTTTATCGCGTGATTAAGCTATTGTAAGACATAAAAACCTGTTGTTGGGTTAGGTTTTCAAAAACCTTTGTGCCTGTATTGTCATAAACAATGTTTTTGTTGGAAGTTACATTGCTTAAAAAATTAAAATCTGATTTGTTAATTTTTAAGGCAAAATTTATACCGTCTTTACTAAAGGCTATGGTGGCGGTAGAACCCCCGTCAATATTGCAACTGATTACAATTGTACCCTTGTTGCCGTTTTTCAATTTTGCCAACTGGTATATTGTACCAACACGGTCAAATTCTTTGTTCACATCTCTGCTTGCGGCATCGGCAGCAGACCAAGACACAAACGAAAGGATTTTGCCCGACACATCTGCATTTGGGAGCTTGGCGTAAATAACAGACACCAAATCATTGTATGTAGGATTTTGCGCACGAACCGAAAATCCTGTCAAAATAAACGTTAAAATTAAAATACTTACTCTTTTCATAATACTAATTTAAGCTACAATTTCCCCAAATATAGAAAAAGATTATTACACAAGCGCATAATTTCACACAGTCAAAAGGGCATTTCACACAATAAAAAGGGCATTTCGCACAAAATGACCCCTTACACGGCTTAAATTTCTACCTTTGCCCGCATTTTATTTGAAAAAACAATTAAATATATCATTATGAAAGGAATAATTTTAGCAGGCGGCTCAGGCACACGTTTACACCCGCTTACTTTGGCTATGAGCAAGCAAATGATGCCCATTTACGATAAACCCATGATTTATTATCCGCTCTCGGTGTTAATGATGTCGGGCATTCGTGAGATTTTAATTATTTCCACGCCCCACGATTTACCCAACTTTGAACGCCTTTTGGGAAACGGCGACAGTTTGGGCTGTAAATTTTCTTATGCCGTGCAGGAAGTTCCCAACGGACTGGCGCAGGCTTTTGTGATTGGCGAAAAATTTATCGGCAACGATAAAGTAGCTCTCATTTTGGGCGATAATATTTTTTACGGCGTTGGGCTTGGCAGCAATCTCAAACAAATTAATAATCCTGACGGCGGCGTAGTGTTTGCTTACCATGTGAGCGACCCCGAACGCTACGGTGTGGTGGAGTTTGACAAAAACAACAAGGTGCTTTCCATTGAAGAAAAACCCAAAGAACCCAAATCAAATTACGCCGTGCCGGGATTGTATTTTTATGATAACAACGTGGTGAAAATTGCCAAAGAACTGAAACCAAGCGCGCGCGGCGAATACGAAATTACCGATGTGAACAAAGAATATTTAAAACAAGGCAGACTCAAGGTTTCCATTATGGACAGAGGCACTGCGTGGTTAGACACGGGAACTTTTCCCTCGCTCATGCAAGCGGGGCAGTTTGTGCAAGTGATAGAAGAACGGCAAGGTTTAAAAATTGGTTGCATTGAAGAAGTGGCTTACAATATGGGCTATATCAACAAAGAACAATTAGTGAAAATTGCGCAACCACTCACCAAAAGCGGCTACGGAAATTATTTGCTTGAACTCGCCAAAAACTCATAACACTGAAGCGTGAAAGATTACGAAGCTTTTTTAAAACTTTTTTCAGCACACCTTGATACATACAGGGAACAGCTTGCCACACAAAAACCGCATGAACTCTACGCTCCCGAAGATTACATTCTTTCGCTGGGCGGAAAACGTTTGCGTTCTTTGCTCGCTTTAGTGGCTTGCGATTTGTTTGATAAAGACGTTAAGCTCGCTTTAAATTCCGCATTAGCCGTAGAGTTGTTTCATAACTTTTCGCTTATTCACGATGATATTTTGGATAGCGCACCCTTGCGCAGAGGCAAAGAAACCGTTCACAAAAAATGGAACACAAACAGTGCCATTTTGAGCGGTGATGTGATGTTGGTAAAATCCTTTAATGTGTTGCAGGAATACGGTTTCAAAGAGTTTAAAAAACTTTCAAGCCTGTTTGGAAAAACTGCCGTGGAAGTGTGCGAAGGGCAACAAATGGATATGAATTTTGAAACGCAAACGGAAGTAAGCGTGGAAAATTATATCCGAATGATAACTTTTAAAACGGCGGTGCTGCTTGGTTGCAGTTTGCAAATGGGTGCAATCAATGCCTACGCAAGCGATGAAGCACAAGAAAATTTATATCGATTCGGGAAACATTTGGGCATTGCTTTTCAATTGATGGACGATGTGTTGGACGCTTTTGCCGATGACAGCCAAAAATTCGGCAAACAACCTGGCGGCGATATTATTTCCAACAAAAAAACGTTTTTGTTGCTGAAAGCTTTGGAACTCTCTGATACCAAGCAAAAGAAAGAATTGCAAAAACTCCTGAAACTGAAAGAAAAAGAGGCAGAGAAAAAAGTAAGCGGTGTTTTGGAAATTTATAATGCGCTTAACATTAAAAACATCAGCATACAAGAAGCCGACAAACACACCAAATTGGCATTAAATTTTTTAGAAAACATTGAAGCCAAACAAGAGAAAAAAGAAGCACTCAAAAAATTTGCGCTTGAACTTTTAAACCGAAACACATGATACAATTTCAAGATTATAGACACATTATTCCCATTCAACTGCGCTTTGCAGACACCGATAAACTGAACCATGTAAACAATGCAAACTACGCTACGTTTATTGAGTTGGGGCGTGTGCATTACCTCAACAAAATTTTGGGGCGAATTAACTGGAGTGAAACAGGTTTTATTTTGGCGCGCATTGAACTGGATTTTCATATACCCATACAATTGCAAGATGAAATTTATTGCTGCACAAAAACCATGCGCATTGGCAACAAAAGTATAACTACAAAAACTGCTTTAGTAAAAAAAGTAAACAACGATTTAATTGAAGTTGCCACCGGTATCAGCGTTTTGGTTGCCATGGATTATGTAAACAACGTAAGTATTCCCCTACCCGACTTATGGCGAAAATCGTTTGAAGAGTTTGAGAAATAATATAAGTTGAGAGTGAATGTTGAGCGTTGAAAGAACGCAACTTCAAAAGCCTTTAAATAATATCACTCATGGTATAAATTCCTGATTTTCCTTTCAGAAATTCTGCGGCGATGACTGCACCTGTGGCAAAGCCTTTGCGGTTGTGGGCACGGTGCGTGATTTCAATATCGTCAATGTCTGAAAAATATTTTATGGTATGTGTTCCCGGCACTTCACCCTGACGAATGTCTTTAATAAACAAGGTATTTTCGTCCTGATGCGAAATGCTCCATTTGTTTTTGCGTTTGAGCTGCTCAATAATTTGATTTGCCAGCGTTATTGCCGTGCCGCTTGGTTTGTCTAATTTATGAATGTGATGAATTTCTTCCATGCTCACATCGTAATCATCGTATTTGTTCATCAACTCTGCCAAATAAGTGTTTACTTTAAAAAACAAGTTTACGCCAATGCTAAAGTTGGTGGCATGAAACAAGGTTCCTTTTTTTTGTTTGCAGAGTTTTTCTATGTCCTTAAAATCTTTGTACCAACCCGTAGTGCCCACCACCACAGGCAAGCCCGCATGAATACATTTTTTAATATTTTCAGTGGCGGCTTCGGGTGTTGTAAATTCAATGGCAACATCGGCTTTTTGTAAATCTTTTTCACTTACCAAATCGGCGTTGCTGTTATCTACTATCAACACAATTTCGTGTTTGCGTTCTTCGGCAACGGCTTCAATTTCTTTGCCCATTTTGCCGTAACCTATCAGTGCTATTTTCATATTTTATTTAAACGCAAAAGTACGTTTTGTTTTTTGTTTACACCCTCACGCCAATTACGCACACATCGTCCACCTGTTCAAGTGCGCCTTTCCAATCTGAAAAAACTTTATCAATTATTTCGGCTTGCTGCTCTTGCTGTAAATGGCTGTTGTTTAAAAGCATATCGGCAAAAGGTTTATACTTGAATTTTTTGCCTTTTTCTCCGCCAAATTGGTCGGCAAGCCCGTCGGTAAATAAATAGAACATGGTATTCTCTTTGTAATCTATTTGGTGCGTAGTAAAAGGTTTCGGGTTTTCAGTTTTACCAATGGGTTGTTTATCTGCTTTAATTTCTTTCAGCTCATTGTTTTGAACATACCAAAGCGGATTATTTGCGCCGCTCCAAAAAATATTTTTATTTTTTAAATCAATACACAGCAGCGAAATATCCATGCCGTCTTTTACCTCGCTGCTGCTTTTTACAAAAGTTTCTATTACCAACTCTCTTGCTTTATCTAATATTTTTCCCGGTTCGGTTACGCCAAACTCTAAAACGGTTCTGTTAAGCGCATTGCTGCAAACTACCGAAACCATTGCGCCCGGAACGCCGTGCCCTGTACTGTCAGCGGCGGCAATAAAAAATAAATCACCAACGTTTTCGCTCCAATAAAAATCCCCTGCCACAATATCTTTGGGTTTGTATAAAATAAAATGCTGAGGCACAAATTTGTTAATGTATTCTTGCGGCGGTAAAATAGCTTGCTGCAAACGTTTGGCGTAAGTAATACTTTCTAAAATTTCTTTTTGTTTTTCTTCTACCAAATGTTTTTGTTTCACTACTTCGGCGGTACGTTGTTGTACTTTTTCTTCCAACACTTCAAGAGCTTTTTCCTGTGCCTGCTCTTTTTCTTTTTGCATAAGTTTTAGCTTGCTGCCAACACCTACGGTTAATATTGTAAAGAATAACAGCAAACCAATATTAAGAGCCGAATAAACAAAAAAGACAGCAGACAAGTGAGTGATAAGCACGGTAACAGTAAAACAAATTATAAGAACCAATGAAGCTGCCATAAAATATTTTGCTTCGTGTATGCCTTTTCGCCAAGCAAGTATTCCTACGGATAAACTAATGACAATGCTTATAACAAACACAATCACGCCAATCCAATCAGGAAATTTTAATTGAAAATATGAAGCCGTTATCATTAGCAAAAATGCAACAAGCACAACATTGACAGCTATATTAAAGCGCGGCATTTTCTCTTTCAGCTTTAAAAACGCTTTAGTAAACAAAAAATAACTTGCTATTAACGTGCTTATAAACCAAACAGACGAAATCCGTGTTACCATTGCATCAGCCATCCAAGGAATTATTTTTACAAAATATACTTTAAGGCTTGAGTTGAACATCATTTCCCAGTGCATATCTGCAAACAGCATTAAACAAATGAAAAGATAAGAACGTTCTTTAGTAGAAAAGAATAAAAACAAGTTGAGAATTAAAATTATACACAGTACGCCATAATACAAGCCCCAGTAAAACACATCTTCTTTTTCCTGATATTTTTCTTGGAACTTTACACGCAAATCTTTCCATTGTTGTTGGTTTCGTATAAAAGAAAGCACGGTGTCCTTGTCAATTAAATAAATATTGGTATAGCCACAGAGTAAGGCTGTGTCTAAGGCAGAATATACATTTTGTGTGTCCCTCGCTCGCGCATAGAATTTTGCGACTACATACAACCGAGAAGGATTTTTTTCCAACACATATATTTCTTTGAAAAGAATGGCGGCAGCGTGCCAATCTTTTTTTGCTTCTGCTATTTGTATAAGAGAATCATAGTTTTTGTAGGATTGCGTTTGTCCATAAAAATTGACAGAAAGAACGCAGCAAAAAATAAATGCAAGGCAAAGCCGTAAGAATATTTTCTTTTTCATGTTAATTTTTACAAGCATGGTGTTGGTGGTTTAATTTTACGCTAACGAATTAAACAGAAAAAAATGAGATAAGGAAAGATTTTTTTGTTGGGTTGTTGTAAAATAAAAGCCCGAAAACAATCGGGCTTTTATTTGTAACCGTATTTTTTAGCGGGGTCGCTTCTGCCCGCGTAACATTGATAGACTATAATCTCTGTTCCTTTAACTTCAAAAATCAACAAAAACGGAAATGGTCTTATCAGTTTTGTACGATACACTTCGTACTTTATTGCGTATCCAAGAGGATTAGCAGTTATATCATGCAAGGCTGTTTCTGCGGCTTCCCAAAATGCGTATCCCAAGCCTTCGCGTTTCTTTTCATAGTCGCTTGCAATTTCTTCTATTTCAGCCTTTGCTCTTTCTTTAACTATGAGCGTGTATTTCATTTTTTCAATTTGGCTAAAACAGATTCTCTTACTTCTTCCAAAGTATATGATTTGCTTTTTCCCTCCAAATGCTCTTTACGCGCTTTATCTAATTGTTTAATCAGTTCAGGCGTAAATTCCAAGTCTGTCTCAACCGAATTTATATGTGATTCCAAAATAGTATGCACGGCTTTCAAAATTTTATCGTCAGTCAGTTCCACATAATCGTGAACTTGCTTTTTCATTGTCGTTTTTGTCATAGTTGATTTTTGTTTTAGATGAATACTCAAATTTACTCATTTTTGTTAATCATATCACAAGTTGTGTGTTACATAAAGCTTTTTCTTCGTAAGGTTAATCTAACTATTCTGTTAATAAAATCTCACTCTTTCCTATTCTTTATTCGCGGTTATTTTTGAACTTCAAACCTCAAAATTTCTTTAAACATTCAACTTAAATAAAATGACACTCATAAAAAGCATTTCAGGCATACGCGGCACTATTGGCGGAAAACCCGATGAAGCCTTAACTCCGTTGGACACCGTAAAATTTGCTTCGGCTTACGGTGCGTGGATTTTGAAAAATAATTTGCAAACTAAAAAATTAAAGGTGGTGATTGGTCGCGATGCGCGTTTGAGCGGACGCATGGTTTCCAACATTGTAAGCGGAACATTAATCGGCATGGGCATTGATGTGATTGATTTGGAACTCAGCACCACACCCACCGTTGAAATGGCGGTAACGGAACTGAAAGCGCAAGGCGGCATTATTCTCACCGCAAGCCATAATCCAAAGCAATGGAACGCTTTAAAATTGCTGAACGAAAAAGGTGAATTTATCAGCGAACAAGCGGGACAGGAAATTTTGAAATTGGCACAAGAAGCAAATTTTAATTACGCCGAAGTAAACGATTTGGGAACTTACACGGTGAACACCGATTTTCTGAACACACACATTCAAAAAATTTTGGCTTTGCCTTACGTTGATGTGAACGCGATTGAACAAGCAAATTTTTCTGTTGTGGTTGATGCCATCAATTCAAGCGGTGCAATTGCCGTGCCTGCCTTGTTGGAAAAATTGGGCGTGAAAAAAGTTACAGTTATTCATGGTGAGCCGACAGGAAATTTTGCACACAATCCCGAGCCATTGCCCGAACATTTAATTGATTTGAGCAAAACCGTTTTGAAAGAAAAAGCGCATCTCGGAATAAGCATTGACCCCGATGTGGACAGATTAGCCTTTGTGTGCGAAGACGGCGAAATGTTTGGCGAAGAATATACCTTGGTTGCTGTTGCCGATTATGTGTTGAAACAAAACAAACACGGCAACACGGTGAGCAACCTCTCAAGCACACGCGCCCTGCGCGATGTAACCGAAGCACAGGGCGGCAACTATTCTGCTTCTGCGGTGGGCGAAGTAAATGTGGTAACGATGATGAAAGACACAAAAGCCGTGATTGGCGGCGAAGGCAACGGCGGCATTATTTTACCCGAATTGCATTACGGCAGAGATGCGTTGGTTGGCATTGCCATTTTTCTCACACATTTAGCCAAGTTCGGCAAATCAATTTCGGCGTTACGGAAATCCTATCCGAATTATTTTATTTCAAAAAATAAAATTGAACTCACGCCGCAAATTAATGTGGACAAGGTTTTGGCGGCTGTAAAAGAAAAATACAAACATCAACCTGTAAACACGGTGGACGGCGTAAAAATAGAATTTGACAAAGAATGGGTTCACTTACGCAAAAGCAACACCGAACCAATCATTCGCATTTACAGCGAAAGCCAAACATTGGCAACAGCCGATAATTTGGCAAAGAAAATTATTGAGGACATTAAAGAGATTATTGATTTGTCTAAAGTCCAATAAGGAATTGTCAGTTCAAGCAGGTTTGCTGCCTCTTTGCAAACCTTATCGAGAACTGAAGCCGCAAAATCACTTCTCGATACGCCCTCATTCTTCGGGCTACTCGAAGTGACAGGATACTTTTCTGATTTTTTACTGTGCGTTCCAGCCACCGTCAATCGGCAAAGCCGTTCCGGTAATGGTGCTTGAACTTTCGGCAGCCAACAGCAAAGCCATTTGTCCTAACGTTTCAACGGAAACAAATTCTTTTACGGCTTGTTTCACTAACATTACTTTGCTTGCCACTTCGCTTTCGCTTATGTTATGTGCTTTGGCTTGGTCGGCAATTTGTTTTTCAACCAAAGGTGTTTTTACATAACCGGGGCAAATGGCGTTGCAGGTAATATTAAACGGTGCGCCTTCCAACGCCAAGGTTTTTGTTAATCCTACAATGCCGTGTTTGCTTGCTATGTAGGCACTTTTAAATTCAGAGGCTACCAAACCGTGTGCCGAAGCAATGTTGATAATACGCCCGAATTTATGTTCTTTCATGCCTTTCCATACGGCTTTACTTAAATAAAAAGCAGAAGTGAGGTTAATGCCGATAATGGCATTCCATTTTTCATCGGGAAAATCTTCAATCGGCGAAACGTGCTGAATGCCTGCATTGTTAATCAACACATCAATTTTTCCGAATTTGGAAATACCCTCGTTTACCATGTTGCGCAGTTCTTCGGGGTTAAGCATATTGGCATTGCTGAACATCACATCAACACCAAACTCTTTACCGACAGCGGCGGCAATTTCCGCGCCGTTTGTTTCCAGTCCGTTAAAAATAATATTGTATTGTTTGGTTTTTGCAAACTCTTTTGCAATGCCAAGCCCTATGCCGCTTGTGCTTCCTGTAATTAAAATGGTTTTCATGTGTCTTACTTAATTATTTTGTGGCGCAAACTTACAAAAATCAGCCCATTCCGTTTACAATTTCAAACAATGCGCCATATTTTAAAATCATAATTTTTGTGCCTTTTGCCGCAATAATTTTTTTGTCTTTAAACACGCGCAGCGTTCTCACCAATGTTTCTTTTGCCGTACCCACAAAACCCGCAAAATCATCGCGGTTAATGGCAATATTTATCTGCTTGGTTTTTTCGTTGTTTTTGCGATAAACTTCGCTTAAAATAAGCAAGCCGAGAGCCACCCTTTTTTCTACGGTATATTGCGAGAACGATGTCATTTTATTTATCCACACCGAAAATTCTTTAGACAAAATTTCCAGCAGTTTGCGCGACAGGTTTAAGGATTTATCCAATAGCTTTATAAACACTTCGCGCGGAATGTAATGCGCCACCACATTGTCCATTGCCCTTGCCGATGTGGGGTGAGGCTGATGAGATAACAAGGGGCGATAACCAAAATAATCGCCGCGTTTGTAGATGTAAACAATACTTTCTTTTCCGTCGCGTTTATTAATTTGAAAAATTTTTACTTTTCCTTTTCGCAATAAATACACCCCTTTTGAATACGAGTTTTCTTTAAACAGCAATTCTCCTTTCAAAAATTCCTGCACACTTATTTTTTCTTTTACATACGTTGCTTCCTGCGGTGTCAAAACATCAAAAAACGACATTGATTTTAAGTGATATTTTTCTATTAATGTTTCAGCTTTCATTCTGCTTCGTTTTTTAAAACTATTACAAGTAAATAAAAATATGCGAATTTGAAATTGACAATTATCAATAAACTTTTTATCGGTTATGATTTACTTGCAACAAAATTATAAAGGAGGAAAGAGCAGATGAAACTACAATCTTATTTATTACACAACTACAAAAACATTCCGCAGATAAACCTCTTATCGCCTGAACAGCTTGAAGCGATTGAGGTTGTGGGCAATGTACTTCCGTTTAAAACAAACAACTATGTGGTAAACGAATTAATTAACTGGAACAACATAGAAAACGACCCGATGTTTAAACTCACCTTTCCGCAACGCGGTATGTTGAGTGAATTTAACTATAACTTAATGTTAAAAACTCTAAAATCAACATCGGACAAAAGCGAAATAAAACGCGTTGCCAATTTAATTCGTATGGAACTTAATCCGCATCCGGCAGGACAAATGGAACACAACGTTCCTGAATTTAACGGAGAAAAAATTGAAGGTATGCAACATAAGTATCGCGAAACCGTTTTGTTTTTTCCAAGTCAGGGACAAACCTGCCATGCTTACTGCACATTTTGTTTTCGGTGGACACAATTTGTGGGCATGGACGAATTAAAATTTGCAAGCAAAGAAGCAACGCTGTTGAGAGATTACGTTTCTGCAAACAAAGAAGTAACCGATATTTTATTTACCGGCGGCGACCCCATGATTATGAAAGCAAAAGTTTTTGCAACTTACATTGAACCTTTGTTAGACAGCGATATTCCGAATTTGCAAACCATTCGCATAGGCACTAAAGCTTTGGGTTATTTTCCTTATAAATTTATAAGCGATGATGATACCGACGAAATGTTGCACTTGTTTGAACGCATCATTAAAAAAGGAATTAATCTTTCGCTCATGGCGCATTTTTCTCACCCTGTTGAACTGGAAACCGCAGCGGTACAAACAGCCATTAAACGTTTGCTTGATATTGGGGTGCAAATCAGAACACAATCACCCGTGTTAAAACACATAAACGACAAAGCCAATGTGTGGGCAGAAATGTGGCGCAAACAAGTGAACTTGGGCTGCATTCCGTATTATATGTTTATTCCGCGCGATACAGGCGCACAAGATTATTTTGCAATTTCTTTAGAAAGAGCCTGGAAAATTTACCAAAAAGCATTTCAACGTGTAAGCGGTGTTTGCAGAACGGTACGAGGACCAAGTATGTCTTGCACGCCGGGTAAAGTTCAAATTCTTGGCGTAACAGAAATTCAGGGCGAAAAAGTGTTCGCCTTACAAATGCTGCAAGGCAGAAATCCTGATTGGGCAGTGAAACCGTTTTTTGCAGAATACAATCCGCAGGCTATATGGTTAGATGATTTAAAACCTGCATTTGGCGAACACAAATTTTTCTTTGAAGATGAATTAGACGAAATGCTTTTGCAGGAAGAGTATTTACAAGCGGGATAACACTAACAACTACAATTAAAAAATCCCCGAGAGTTTACCTCTCGGGGATTTTATTTTAATGCCCTCCTACTACGGTTACTTTATCAATACCTTTTGTAATCACTTTTATGTTTTTTGTAGCTGCCGTATGGTGCTCAAACTCCTGCAATATTTCCAGCACATCGTAATCAATGCTTTTTGACTGAGAGCCGTCAATAAAAATGGTACTTCTTTCGGGCAAACGCATTAAGAGTTTTGAAATGCTTGCTTTGTTAAAGAAATTAACTTCGGAAGCTAATTTTATGTGAACCATGTTGTTTTCGCGCCCCACATCATACGCCTTGAAAACATTTTTAAAGCTTCTTTTAATTTTTAATCTTCCGTAGTTAAGCATAATAAATCCCATTGCCACTATTAAGCCTAAAAAAATACCTTTTAATAAATCGCTGCCAACTACGGCAAACACCGTTACTATAAAAGGGAAAAACTGCTGCCAGCCCAAATTAAACATTCCTTTGTACAGCGAGGGTTTGGTAAGCTTAAATCCTACCATCAGCAATATGGTTGCCAAAGCCGAAAGCGGTATGTAATTGAGGTATTTTGGAATGATAATAACGGAAGCCAGCAGTATAGTGCCATGAATAATTGTTGCCATTTTAGTGCGTGCGCCCGAAGTAATGTTTGCCGAGCTTCTCACAATAACCTGTGTAACGGGCAATCCGCCTATCATGCCTGAAACAATATTACCTGTACCCTGTGCCAGCAATTCTTTATTGGTGGGAGTGATACGCTTGTAGGGGTCTAACTTATCTGCCGCTTCAACAGATAACAGCGTTTCTAAACTTGCTACAATGGCAATGGTTAAAGCAATGACATATACTTTGTAATTAGCCAAGCCCGACCAGTCAGGGAAAGTAAAAAAAGACAAAACATCTGAAGGCGTGTTGGCAACGGGAAGCTGCACTACATGGTCGCCCGAAAGGTATAAGTTTGGAAAATAATGCTGAAATGCAAGATTTAGCAAAGTTCCCGCTATTACCACAAACAAAGCACCCGGCAAAAATTTAAACAGCCCTATTTTTTTTACGGCAGGCATATCAAACAGCACCAACATGATTAAAGAAACGGCAGCAATGATAACTGCTCCCGGAGAGGAATAACGAACGGCATAATATAATTCCGTCAGCACATTATGTCCGTCTGCCTGTACAAAGCTCTCGTTGCCCTCAAAATCAGCATCAAAACCCATGGCGTGCGGAAATTGTTTAAGAATAAGAATAACCCCGATAGCCGCTAACATACCTCTGATAACAGAGGAAGGAAAAAAATAACCGATTGTTCCTGCTTTGAGAAAACCCATTATTAACTGGAAAATACCGGCTACCACCACGGCAGTTAAAAACAACTCAAAGCTGCCCAAGCCGTTAATTGCTCCCAGCACAATAGTTACCAAGCCCGCCGCCGGACCCGATACGCCCAATGCCGAGCCGCTAAACATACCCACAATAATACCGCCTACTGCTCCTGCTATAATGCCCGAAAATAATAAATCGGTTCTTCCGGTAGATGCCAGCGCCACGCCCAAACACAGCGGAAGTGCCACTAAAAAGACGACTAAGCCCGAAGGGAAATCGTACTTTAAGTTTTTAAATATATTAAACTCGTTACTCGTGTTATTGCTCTTCATGCTTCTCTGTTAAATTTTCTTGTTTAATGATAAATGCTTGTCTTTTACTTTTTATTTACGTTGTAACGGTATATGGCGGGAATATCTTCCTGCTCATTGTGAATCACATTGAGGTCGGTAATTAATCCGTTGTTAATGCCATAAACCCAGCCGTGCAGGTGCAGCTCTCTTTTTTTCCAAGCCTTTTGCACAATGTCTGTTTTTGCCAGATTGCGCACTTGTTCTATCACGTTAAGCTCGGTTAATCTGTCGGCACGTTTGTCCATATCGCCAATGGCTTGCAATTCGGTTTCGTATTTCTGATACACATCTTTAATGTTGCGCAGCCAGTTGTCCACATAGCTGAACATATCATTGCCCATAGCAGCGCGCACGCCGCCACAGCCGTAGTGTCCGCATACAATAACGTGTTTTACTTCCAATACGCTTACGGCATATTCCAGCACGCTTAACATATTCAAATCGGTATGAACTACCAAATTGGCAATGTTGCGATGCACAAAAATTTCGCCACTTTCAGTACCCGTTACTTCGTTGGTAGGCACACGGCTGTCGCTGCAACCAATCCATAAGTAATCGGGTTTTTGCCCAAGCGATAATTTTTTAAAATATTCGGGGTCGTCGTTTTTCTTTGAAAGTGAAAATAATCTGTTTCCTTCTATCAGTTTGTTATAAGAATTTTCCATACCTGTTTAAATTAGTTGTAATGTTTAAATAGTAAATAATTAATTGGTTGAATGTATATGGTTCTTTGTTTTGATGTTTCCAACAAAGCCACAAACACGCATGAAACACTCATTGCCACGCATGGAGCAAATGAGCATACAAAAAATTAAACTTTGGGAGGGGGGGTGTTTATTTTCTCTGTTAAGTGAGAATAGAACACAGGCTTTGAGTGATAGGAATGAAACGATGCCGAACTGTAAAAGTCAAAATACGAGTTTTCGTAAAAGCCTTTTAAGGTATCATCGTAGCCGCTTGGAATTTCTTCGTTGGCAGGGTCTTCGTCAGCAGGAAAATCGCCGTTTCCGCCACCGCTGCCAGTGTCGGACTTTTGTTTTTTTACAAGTTCCATTTTTCTGTGCGGCACTTCTTCTTCAATAATTACCATATACTGAAACACGGTGAACAGCATACTGCACATAAAAATAAAGATGAATATGTAATCTCTTTTTTTCAGGAGGAGAGCAAAGCTAAGTATAAATGACAAAGAAAAAGCAACAAAAAATTGTTAAGTGGATAAAAAAAATTTGTTGAAAAATCAAATCTCGCCTCATCACTTATAAACTTATTTTTAAAAAAAATTAATAATCAACATACAAATGATGAACGAAGCACGATTGCATTTTAAAATTGCCGACCTCTTAAACTTAAATTCAAAAGATGTTACCGCCACCGTTAATTTGTTGGACGAAGGTGCGACTGTTCCTTTTATTGCACGTTACCGCAAAGAAGTTACAGGCAGTTTGGACGAAGTTCAGATTATGCAAATACGCAATGAAATTGAACGCCTGCGCCAATTGGAACAACGCCGCGAAAGCATTTTAAAATCCATTGAGGGACAAAATAAATTGACTGATGAATTACGCGAACAAATTCTTGCTGCCGAAACTTTGAGCAAGCTGGAAGACTTGTATTTGCCGTACAAACCCAAACGCCGCACCAAAGCCACCATTGCGCGTGAAAAAGGTTTAGAACCTTTGGCGCAATTTATTTTAGAGCAAAAAAATAATTTGGTGTTTGAAGAAGCCGAAAAATTTATTTCCGAAGAAAAAGAAGTGAAGTCGGTGTTGGAAGCTCTGCAAGGCGCGCGAGATATTGTTGCTGAAATTGTGAGCGAAGATGCTTTGGTGCGTGAAAGTATGCGTGAACTCTTTAAAAAATCAGGCATCATTAAAAGCCGCGTGATTAAAGGCAAAGAAGAGGAAGGCGAAAAATTTGAAGATTATTTTGAGTGGGAAGAAAAATTAATGGATTGTCCAAGCCACAGAATGTTGGCGATGAGGCGCGGTGAAAAAGAAGATGTTTTGATTTTAGATATTATTGTTGATGACGAACAAGCGCGTGAATTGATTGAACGGAAAATTATTACTTCGCGCGGAGAGTGCGCCAATCAAATAAAGGAAGCCATTGAAGACGGCTACAAACGTTTGCTGCAACCAAGCATTGAAGCCGAAATGCGTTTGCTTACCAAACAGCAAGCCGACGAAAAAGCCATTGTGGTTTTTGCGGATAATTTGCGCGAATTGCTGTTGGCTTCACCTTTGGGACAAAAAAATATTTTAGCCTTAGACCCCGGTTTCCGCACAGGCTGCAAGGTTGCGGCTTTAGATAAACAAGGAAAATTATTGGAAGACACCGTTATTTATCCTCACGAACCGCAGCGCAGAGTTTCAGAAGCCGAAATGATTGTATTGGCATTTTGTCAAAAACATAATATAGAAGCAATCGCCATCGGCAACGGAACGGCTTCCCGCGAAACAGAACAATTTGTGCGCAACATTGATGTCTTACCAAAATCCATTTCAATAATTGTGGTGAGTGAAGCGGGCGCAAGTGTTTACTCTGCAAGCGAAGTGGCACGCGAAGAATTTCCCGACAAAGATGTAACCGTGCGCGGTGCGGTGAGCATTGGTCGCCGCTTGGCTGACCCTTTGGCGGAGTTGGTAAAAATTGACCCGAAATCAATCGGCGTGGGACAATACCAACACGATGTTGACCAAACGAATTTAAAAAACAAATTGGACGAAGTTGTGGGAAGCTGCGTAAACGCTGTGGGCGTGGAAGTGAACACGGCTTCCAAACAATTGTTGTCTTACGTTTCAGGAATTGGAAATGTGTTGGCGCAAAACATTGTGGAATACAGAAATGAAAACGGCGAGTTTAAATCGCGCAAAGAAATTATGAAAGTGGCGCGCATGGGCGAAAAAGTGTTTGAGCAATGCGCGGGATTTTTGCGTGTTCGCAACGGTGCACACCCATTGGATAAAAGCGCGGTACACCCCGAAAGTTATCACATTGTAGAAAAAATGGCAAGCGACCTGAATTGCAGCATTGACGATTTGATGGAGCAAAAAGAAGTACGCAAAAAAATTCAACTCACGAATTATGTTACTGAAACCGTTGGTTTGCCTACGCTGAAAGACATTGTAAACGAATTGGAAAAACCGGGGCGCGACCCGCGCAAAAGTTTTGAAGTGTTTAGCTTTGACGAAAACGTACACGAAATTAACGACCTGCGCGAGGGAATGCGTTTGCCGGGCATTGTTACTAACGTTACCAATTTTGGTGCGTTTGTGGATATTGGTGTTCATCAGGACGGATTGGTACACATCTCGCAACTGGCAGATACGTTTATTGACGACCCGAATAAAATTGTGAAAGTGGGACAAAAAGTTTGGGTAAACGTAACCGAAGTGGACGCAAAACGCAAGCGCATTGCTTTAAGCATGAAAGGCGAAACACAACACATTAAATCTTCAAAACCAAAAGCGGTGAAAGAAGAAAGTTATAATCCGAATGATATGGATAGCGCACTGGCAGCGTTGAAGAATAAGTTTAAGAAGTAACATGAAAACTTGGAAAATAATATTTTATATTTTAGGTATAATTCCTTGTACATTCATTATATCATTGCTGACTTTTTATTTTCACGCTGGATTAATATTAGGGTATCTGCCTTCATTTAGCCACCCTGACCCAAAAGAACTTAGTATTTATAAAGACTACTCTCCTTTTGTTGATTGGACAGGTTCAATGTGGTTATTCTCTTTTATTGTTTGGCTATTCGTAACGATTGCTTACATAATAAAAATCAGGATAATTGACAGAAATAAAATTGAATGGACTTCAATAATAATTAGTGGAATTGGTCATTTCTTCGGAATTCTTCTTATGTTTTCAGAAATCAACGAATGGTATTGGGACTAAAATGAACATCGGCTTAATCTATGAACAACTCTAAAACATTTCCTTACTTTTACAAAGAGCAATTTTTATGTGGTCAAAATTTAAAGGAACAATAATAGGGTTGATGACTACAATCGTATCGTGGTTTATTACTCTTATTGCGCTCTTATTTCTTTTTTTCCTGATGTATCTACCAAATAGTTTTGCAGTGAATATGTTTTTCTTAGCTTCATCGGTCATGTTCATAGGTATTACCGTTTTTTATTTCAGAAAACTTATTCGCCAAATCAAAACTTCCGGCTCTTATAGTTATATTGATTTTATTGTGTTTATGGCAATACTTATTTCTATATTTTGTCCATTTGCTTGTGGCGTTGAGCTTGGAATTTTACATCTTTTCGGTACATTACCCTTTTGGTTCACTCCACTCCACATAATTATACCGCTTAGTTTTATATTTTTCATTTACGGAATTATTTTAGATATTATAGAATATCGTATAAACAAAAAACATGATTACAAAACAAACCGACAAAAAATTATTTCTGCTTGATGCCTTTGCTTTGATTTACCGCGCTTACTTTGCGTTCAGCAGCAATCCGCGCATTAATTCAAAAGGATTTAATACCTCTGCCATTTTTGGTTTCACCAACACTTTGCTTGAAATTCTGAACAAAGAAAAACCCTCGCACATTGCCGTTGTGTTTGATATGGAAGGACCAACCCAACGCCACGAAGAATTTTCGGATTACAAAGCCAACCGCGAAGAAATGCCCGAAGATTTGCGTTCTTCAATTCCGATTATCATTAATTTGATTAAAGGCTTTAACATAGAAGTGTTGGGAATTGCGGGTTACGAAGCCGATGACTTAATCGGAACGCTTGCCATGAAAGCCGAAAAAGCGGGTTTCACTACTTACATGATGACCCCCGACAAAGATTACGGACAGTTGGTTGACGAAAATACATTCATCTACAAACCCGCGCGTTTGGGTAATGGCGCGGAAATTTTGGGCACGGAAGAAATTTGTAAAAAATGGGAAATACAAAATGTAAAACAAGTGATTGACATTTTGGGATTAATGGGCGACAAGGTGGATAACATTCCGGGCATTCCGGGTGTGGGCGAAAAAACCGCAATCCAAATGATTAAAGATTTTGGCAGCGTAGAAAATTTGTTAGCGAACACCGATAAACTGAAAGGCAAAATGAAAGAGAAAGTGGAGCTGAACAAAGATTTGGCTTTGCAATCAAAACGTTTGGCAACAATTATTTTAGACAGCCCGATTGACTTGGACGAAGCCGCACTTGCCATAAAAGAACCGAATAAAGAAGTGCTGTTGGAAATTTTCAAAGAGTTGGAATTTCGCGCCATTGCACAAAAAGTGTTGAACGAAGATATTGGCGGCAGAGAAAAAATTGTGTCGCAGGAAAAAGTGAAAGCAAAAATTGCCAACACGTCGCAACAAGATTTGTTTGCAAGCGCAGACAGCGATGAAGCAGGCGAAGTGAAGGAAACAGACGAAGCCGAACCAACAGAAAAAATCTTTAAAACAATTCATGATGTTCCGCATCAATACGAATTGATTGACACGAAAGAAAAAATTACACAACTCATTTCTGTTTTAAATCAACATCAAGAATTTTGTTTTGACAGCGAAACGACATCGTTGGACACAATCAGTGCGGAAGTGGTGGGTTTATCTTTTGCCGTAAAAACATTTCACGCCTATTATGTTCCCGTTTCCGCAAATCAAAACGAAGCGCAGGAAATTTTGAATTTATTTAAACCCATTTTTGAAAACGAAAACAAAACGCTCATCGGGCAAAACATAAAATACGATTTGCAAGTGCTGAAAAATTACGGCATTGAAATCAAAAATAAATTGTTTGATACTATGGTGGCGCACTTTCTCATTAAGCCTGATATGCGGCACGGCATGGACGTTTTAGCGCAAACCTATTTGAATTACTCGCCTGTGAGCATTGAAGAATTAATCGGCAAAAAAGGTAAAGGACAAACAAGCATGCGCGATGTGGAAATTGAAAAAATAAAAGATTACGCTGCCGAAGATGCCGATGTTACTTTGCAACTGAAAGAACACTTTGCGCCCGAACTGAAAAAGTTTGAAGTTGAAAAATTGTTTAACGAGGTGGAAGTGCCATTAATTAAGGTGTTGGCAGACATTGAACGCGAGGGAATAAATTTAGACGTAAATTTTTTGCGCAATATGTCCACTGACTTGAAAGAAGATGTTTTGGAAGTTGAAAAATCAATTCAGGATTTGGCAGGAACAAAATTCAATGTGTCATCGCCAAAACAAGTGGGCGAAATTTTGTTTGACTACTTAAAAATTGTTGACAAGCCCAAGAAAACAAAAACAGGACAATATGCCACAAGTGAAGATATTTTGAGCAAGATTGAAAAAGCGCACCCCATTGTTTCAAAAATTTTGGATTACCGCGAATTGGTAAAGCTGAAAAGCACTTATGTGGATTCGTTGCCTCAACTTGTAAACGCAAAAACAAAGCATATTCACACTTCGTTTAACCAAGTGGTTGCCGTTACAGGTCGCTTGAGCAGCGATAATCCCAACTTGCAAAACATTCCTATTCGCACTGAACGCGGACGGCAAATTCGCAAAGCATTTATTCCGCGCAACAATGATTTTATTTTGTTGAGTGCCGATTATTCACAAATTGAATTACGCATTGTGGCAAGCATTAGCGGCGACAAAAATATGTGCGAAGCTTTTCGCGAAGGAAAAGACATTCACACCGCCACCGCCGCAAAAGTGTTTGGCGTTGCCGAAAATGAAGTAACCAAAGAAATGCGTTACAAAAGCAAAAGCGTGAACTTCGGTATCATCTACGGACAAGGCGCATTTGGCTTGGCGGATAATTTGAATATTCCGCGAAGTGAAGCACAGGAATTAATTAAAAATTATTTCGCGCAATATCCCGGCATTGAAAATTACATGAAAGAGCAAAAAGAATTTGCCCGCAAAAACGGTTATGTAAAAACCTTGTTGGGGCGCAAACGTTGGTTGCGCGATATTAATTCTGCCAACCAAACCGTGCGCGGTTACGCAGAACGCAACGCCATTAACGCGCCTATACAAGGCAGCGCGGCAGATATGATTAAAGTGGCGATGATTAACATTCATCACGAGTTGCAAAAACAAAACTTCAAAACCAAAATGCTTTTGCAGGTGCATGACGAATTAATTTTTGATGTCTATAAACCCGAATTGGAAACCGTGAAACCGATTATTGAAAAGTTAATGAGTAACGCTTTGCCTCTGCAAGTACCTGTTGATGTGGGTATGGGAATTGGGGAAAATTGGTTGGACGCGCATTAAATAAACTGAAAGTTAGAAGTCAGATGTTGTACCTTAAATCTGACCCCTAAATTAATTTCTTTTCACCCACACTTAGACGAACCACAGTCTTTACAAGTCAGGCAGCCTTCCTGATACATCAGGTTAGTGGAATTACAATTGCTGCACTTTTGCCCTTTGGCTTCTATGCCGTCAGGGACAAAGCGTTTCAGGGCGCGGGCTACACCGTTTTTCCAAGTGTTGATAGATTCGTTATCCAATTGCAAACCGTTGATGAGTTCAATCACATTTTCTATTTTCATGCCGTGCCGCAGCGTTCCCGAAATGAATTTGGCATAATTCCAAAACTCGGGATTGAAGCGGTAAGACAAACCTTCAATGGTGGTTTTATACCCTCTTTGGTTTATATACTGAAAGTCGTAACGCGAATTTCCTTTTTCGTCTTTGTTTTTAATAATAAAGCCGTTGTTTACCCAGCGTGGCAATAAAATGCCGTCATCGTCGTCTGCCAAGCCTGTAAAAATTTCATAAGGGCGGTCGTTTATTGTACCCACAAAGGCAATCCATTTTTCTTTGTTGTTTTGAAAACGCACCACATCTGCCTGCAATTCCTGTGGTCTTTTGGTAGGAAAGTCAGACTTGTTTTCGTCTTCTGCTTTTTCCGTTTCTTTTTTCTTGTCGGCGGCAATCAACACGCCCGAACGCGAACCGTCGCGATACACCGTTACGCCTTTGCAGCCTTCTTCCCAAGCGGTCAAATAGAGTTTATTTACTAATTCTTCGGTGGCTTCGTTGGGAATGTTTATGGTTACGGAAATAGAATGGTCAACCCATTTTTGAATTGCTCCCTGCATTTTTACTTTGCTCAGCCAGTCCACATCGTTGGACGTGGCTTTGTGGTACGGCGATTTTTCAATCAGGTCGTTAATTTCTTCGTTGGAATAATTTTTGGTGCTATCCATGCCGTTTACTTCCATCCATTGTTTAAACTTGTGATGAAACACCATGTATTCTTCCCACGAATCGCCCACCTCGTCCACAAAATCCACGCGCGCACTTTTGTCGTTCGGATTTACTTTTCTTCTTCGTTTATAAACGGGCATAAACACAGGCTCAATGCCCGAAGTAGTTTGCGACATCAGCGAGGTGCTGCCTGTGGGAGCAATGGTGAGCAGGGCAATGTTTCTGCGACCGTATTGCTGCATATCGTAAAACAGAGCAGGGTCGGCTTCTTTAATACGCAGGGCAAAGGGATTTTTTTCTTCGCGCTTGGCATCAAAAATTGAGAAAGCACCGCGCTCCTTTGCCATTTCTACCGATGCGCGGTAAGCCGCTAATGCCAGTGTTTTATGAACGTTTACCGAAAACGCATTGCCTTCGGGGCTGCCGTAGCGAATGCCCAAAGCGGCTAACATATCGCCCTCTGCCGTAGTGCCCACGCCTGTTCTGCGCCCCTCACGCGCTTTGTTTTTTATGGCTGTCCAAAGGTTTCTTTCCACTCTTTTTACTTCTTCGTCTTCGGGGTCGGCATTAATTTTTGCCAGTATATCATCAACTTTTTCCAATTCCAAATCAATAATGTCGTCCATCATGCGTTGGGCATAGCCTATGTGTGTTTTAAAAAGGTCAAAATCAAAATACGCGGCTTTGGTAAACGGATTTACCACATAAGAAAACAAATTAACTGCCAGCAAACGGCAAGAATCGTAAGGACACAATGGAATTTCGCCGCAGGGATTGGTTGAAATGGTTTTGTAACCCAAATCGGCATAGCAGTCGGGCAGCGACTCGCGGATAATCGTGTCCCAAAATAAGATACCCGGTTCTGCCGATTTCCATGCGTTGTGTACTATTTTTTTCCAGAGTTCACCGGCGTTTATCTCTTTGCTGAACTTGGGCTTATTGCTGAACACAGGATATTTTTGCGTGTAAGCAGTACCGTTTTTTACTGCCTGCATAAAAGCGTTGTCAATGCGTACGGAAACGTTTGCCCCTGTAATTTTTCCCTGTTCTAATTTGGCATCAATAAAATCTTCGGCATCGGGGTGATTAACGGACACCGAAAGCATGAGCGCGCCTCTTCTTCCGTCCTGCGCCACTTCGCGGGTAGAGTTGGAAAAACGTTCCATAAACGGCACAAGCCCTGTGGACGTTAATGCCGAGTTTTTAACAGGCGAACCTTTTGGGCGAATGTGCGACAAATCGTGCCCCACGCCACCTCTGCGTTTCATCAGTTGCACCTGTTCCTGGTCGGTTTTCATAATGCCGCCGTAAGAATCGCTTTCACCGTTATTGCCAATTACAAAGCAGTTAGACAAAGAAGCTATCTGAAACGGATTGCCGATGCCCGTCATGGGGCTGCCCTGCGGAATGATGTAAGTGAAGTTTTTAATTAAATCAAAAATTTCCTGTTCCGTCATCGGGTTCGGATAGTTTGCTTCAATTCTTGCTATTTCAGCGGCAATGCGGCGGTGCATATCGTCGGGAGTTTTTTCGTAAACCTTGCCTGCGGAATCTTTGAGCGCGTATTTATTCAACCAAACGCGGGCTGCCAAATCATCGCCTTTAAAATACTTTAATGATGCCTGAAAAGCGTCGTCGTGTGAGAATATGTTTTGTTTTTTATCTTCTGCAATCATTTCCATAAATTGTTGATTTTTGAAATTTATAACGTGGCAAAACTAAACAAAAACAAACACCTTGTTTTATGACCGTGATAAAAAGTTATCCCTGAAAAACAGTTAATTTACTGACTGTAAATATACTATATTTTTTCAACTGTAAAAAAGTTTACAAATTATTTAAAACCTTCTTTTCAATTTATTCAAACTTTTACTCACAATAAAAAATTTATCGGTATAGATGTTTCGGAAAAATACATCAACTATTGATTTGTTTAAAGTCCCCCTGTTACTTCGAGTAGCCTGAAGCATGAGGTCGTATCGAGAAGTGGTTTTACAATTTCAACGCCTCGCTCGGATTCCAAAACAGTTTTTTAAAATCAACAACCTTATCGTTTTTAATTTTCACCTTTTCTTTTTCCAACAATTCCTGCATTTTAAACGGTGTTTCAAAATGATGTTTGCCTGTAAGCAAACCGTTTCTGTTTACCACGCGGTGTGCAGGCACTTTTGGTTTTGCACGGTGTGCGGCGTTCATGGCATAACCCACCAAGCGCGAAGATGTTTTTGCGCCCAAATATTCGGCAATAGCACCATAGCTTGTAACACGCCCTTTGGGGATTAATCGCACCACTTGGTAAACCATATCAAAAAAATCTTTTTCGGGCATTATATTTAGCTGCATGGTGTAAAGCCGCAATTAATCGCGTTCTCTACCTGTCAATTACAAATTTTTGTGTGTGGTTGCCAATTTTTATAAAATACATTCCGCTTTTTAATGCGCTTACGTTTATTTGCGCCACGTTGTTTTCAATGTTTAATTTTTTATTCAAAATTACATTGCCTAAAATGTCGTACACATACATTTTAATTGTTCCCCCTTTGAGGGTTGGGAGACTTTCAACATTTAACATTTGCGAAGCGGGGTTGGGATACACTTCAAACTTCTCACTTCCAATTTCAAACTTATCTATGCCCACGCAGCCAATAGTTACCGTAACCACCTCTGTGCTTTTGCAGCCGTACTCGTTTGTGCCTGTAAGGGTGTATTGTGTAGTTACGCCTTGTTTTAAAACAATGGTTGATGAACTGGCGTGTGCGTGCGCACCGCCCCATTGCCAATAATAATTGTATGCCCCCGAAGCCGTGAGCGTAACTATTTGCGCGCTGCAATAAATGGTAGAACCGCTTATGCTTAATGCGGGCGGTGGCGCAACTGTTACACTCACAGGAACGCTCAAACTTTCGCAGCCGTTTTGGGCAATGCCTGTAACGTAATACGTTGTATTGTGCAATGGCGCAACAGCAAGCGTTTGTGTGTTTGCTATAAAATTACCGTTTGCACTCCACGCATAAGAACTTGCACCGTTTGCGTTTAAAATAAGTGTATCACCTATACAAGAAATATAATTGCCGCTGCTTGTGTTAAGCGAAATTTCGGGGATTGATAAAGGATTTATGGTTATTGTATTGCTTAACACACAACCGTATTCATCTGTTGCGGAAACAGAATAGTGTGTGGGTACGGTTGGGCTTACCACAATGCTTTGTGCTTGTGCACCTGTACTCCAAGTATAAGTGCTTGCACCGCCCGCGCTTAGCGTTACAGGGCTGCCCGCACAAGCGTTTACATTGCTTACCGCAATACTTAATGCCGTTGTGGTTTGTGAAACTGTAAACAATTCCCTTGCTTTGCAACCTGCTGTGTCTGTTACTGTAACCGTCCAATTACCGATTGATAAATTATTTACTTGCGCGGTGGTATAAGTGGTAACGCCATTCGTCCAAAAATAATTTACATCGCCTTGATTGCCCATAAGATTTATGACACTCGCATTAACCACGCCGTTGCTGTTACATACTATATGATTGCCTTGTAAAACATAGCTTAAATCGCAGCTCGAAGCTAACATATTGGGTAAGCCCGCCATAGACTGCGAACTCAAAGTGGAATTTATAATTACTGAAACATTCTGTCCGCCGTAAACGAAATTACAGCCCGTACCAACTACATTAGGATTATTGATTACTGAAATAAAAGAAAAAGAAGATGCCCCAAAATTAGCCACGTATATTTTTCCGTTAGGAGCTAATTGCATAGCTTGTAATGCTCCGCTAATGCTTGAAATCATTACCGAAGATGATAAAATTGCAGAATTAGAACCTGCATTTAAGTCCCATTGAACCAAACAAACACTATTGTTGATTGCCACCCCACCATATGATGTATTTCCGCTAAGATAAAATTTTGTTCCGTCGGGCGAAAACTCACAACCATAATAGCTCATATAGCCGTTAGTATTATAATCCGTTATCGTTAATGGGTTACTAACCGCGCCAGAACTGTTGTTAAAATCAAATAACTCAGATGTATGTGCTGGAGTTGTAAACCCCAACTTTTGCCCATTGGGAGAAAATTTCATTTGCCCGTAATTATCTACATAATTGTCATCAAGCATAATTCCTACAGAAGAAATAACAGCCGTAGTGTTCACTCCTGTGGCAGAAAGCAAATAAACTCTAAAATTATTTGTAGCGTTCTCGTGTATCGCTATCCAATAATCCACGCCATTGCTATGCTTTGTGGCAGTAAGTTTTTCGTTACACTTACTATTATATAGCGGCGCATTTTTTATTGTAACCGAACCCATACCTGCTGCCAAACTCATGTCCACTACTGAATAATTTAAACCTGCCGTATTTTGTGCTATTGCCATAGTAAATATGTAATAAAGGTTAGCACTGTTTGGCTGTTTAATAATAAGAGAAGATTGTGTAGTTGACCAATTGCCCAACAAGCCCATACCATTTGCCATTACAGTATGTTGTTTATTCCAAACAGTTACACCGTCAGTATAAAACAACAAGTTACCGTTAGCATCAGCTATGCTTGAGCAACCTTCAGCTGTATTCATGGCACTATTGTTTAATATAGTGGGCGGGTTAGTCATAAAATCAAGCGCAGCATGTTTGCCAAAATACCATTTGCTAAGTTGGTTTTGTGCGGGCAGCATAAAGGTTGTTAATAACAACAAAAAAAGAATAAAATTTTTCATAGCTTACATTTTTTTAAATGATTGATTGTAACAAAAATAACGAAAAAAAGTAAAGCATTGGCTTTACTTTTTTCGTTTCGTTTAAATTTATTCTGCGTTGTACATTACTTTAAAATTAGCGGTGTTGTTGTCGCTTGTTTTTACTTCTGTTGTAATAAGTATGGCAGTAACTGCCATACTTAAAAATGATACTGTGTTCTTTTTCATGATAATTAGTTTTTGTTAATAAATGCAGATTTATACAACCTTTTTTTAAAAATCAATACGCACAAGTGCGTAATTTTTGGTTGATAATTTCACAAAATAATGCCTCTTTCTTTGGCATATTTTTCAATTTCAAGTATGGTGTGGCAGCCTGTTTTTTTTCAAAACTGCACAGTTTTTTTCAGAACAAAATATGACCTAAATCATGCTTCCTAAAGGCATTTTTCAAAGGCATAATAAAACTTTGTAAACAGGTGCTTAATTATTCTCACTTCTTAAAGAAAAAATAAACCGCTGCGAGTAAAAATAAAAAACCAATAATATGATTCCATTTCAGTTCATCGGTTTTAAAAAACAACAACGTAAAAATTATGAAAACTGAAATGGAAATCACTTCCTGAATTAATTTTAGTTGCCACATATTAAATGGTCCGCCGTGAAGTGCGCTGCCCAATTTGTTGGCGGGCACCATTAACGAATATTCTAACAAGGCAATGCCCCAACTGATTAAAATGACAGCGGGCAAACTTAAATTTTTGAGAAAAGAAACATCTTTAAAACGCAAATGTCCGTACCAAGCAATGGTCATAAACGTATTGGAAGCGATTAAAAGTAAAATGGTGGTTAAAGCTCGCATGGGGAATTATAAAATTCTAATTTCTAAATTCTAATATTAAAGTCCTGAATATTTCCTGAACAATTTAATTGCCAACGCCAGCAGTATTACGCCAAACACTTTTTTAAGAATGGCAATGCCGCCCGCGCCAAGCAAATTTTCTAAACGTTTTAAATTACGAAGCACAACGTAAACAATCACAATGTTTAACAACACACCAATAACAATAGACATTAAACTGTATTCCGCACGAATGGAAAGTAAGGTTGTTAATGTGCCTGTGCCTGCAATCAGCGGAAAAGCAAGCGGCACAACGGTTGAACTTTGAGGTGTTTCGTTGCGGTATATTTTTATGCCCAACACCATTTCAAGTGCAATAAAAAATAAAACAAACGAACCTGCAATGGCAAAATCGCCAATGGACACGCCCAGAATTTCTAAAATGGTTTGCCCCACAAACAAAAACACAATCATAATGGCTGCGGAAACCCAGGACACCTTGAAAGCATGAACTTCGCCAATGCTTTCTTTCAGCGAAAGAATAACAGGAATTGAGCCTATAATGTCAATGACGGCAAACAACACCATACTTACTTTTAAAATTTCAACGTAATCAAATGTCATGCCGCAAAACTATGTTTTTAGGCGCATTGCTCAAAACAATTAATTTTACACAAAATTTAAAAATGCCTCAGGTCTTAATACTCTGCGCACACCGCCCCAAACGCTCACCAAGTCAGCGATACAGGTTTGAACAATATTTGCCGTTTTTAGAAAAACAGGGTTTTTCATTTACGTTTTCATATTTATTAAATGAACAGGACGACAAAACGTTTTACGCGCAGGGAAAATTTCCGGCAAAGATTTTTATTCTTCTCAAATCAATTTTTATTCGTGTAAACGATTGTTTTCGGTTTAAACATTACGACATTATTTTTATTCAGCGTGAGGCGTTGTTCTTAGGCACATCGTTTTTTGAGAAACGCGCGTTTCGTTCGGGCAAAAAAGTAATGTTTGATTTTGACGACAGCATTTGGCTGGCAGACACAAGTCCGGGTAATAAAAAATGGGAATGGATAAAACAACCCGAAAAGTTTTTCAAAAATGTGTCTTACGCACATTGTGTGATTGCAGGAAACGCTTATCTGGCTTCAAAAGCAGAGCCGTATAATAACAACGTAAAAATTATTCCCACAAGCATTGACACACATTTTCACATTCCAAAACCCGAATTGAGAAACAAAGAAACATTGGTGATTGGTTGGAGCGGCAGCATAAGCACCGTAAAACATTTTGAAATGATTTTGCCTGTGTTAATTAAGTTGAAAGATGTATATAAAAACAACATCAGGTTCAAAATTATTGGCGGAAAAAATTACAAAAACAATTTGTTGGAGGTGGAAGCCATTGACTGGAGCGAAGAAACCGAAGTTGATGAATTAAATTCCTTTGACATCGGTATTATGCCCTTGCCCGATGATGAATGGACAAAAGGTAAATGCGGATTAAAAGGCTTGTCGTATATGGCTTGCGAAATTCCTGTAATAATGAGCAAGGTAGGCGAAAACAAAAATATTATTACTCATGCGCAAAACGGATTTTTAGCACATGATGAAAACGAATGGTTTGAATTATTAAAACAACTCATTGAAAACAAAACGCTGCGCGAAACACTCGGCAAAGCAGGCAGAAAAACGGTGATTGAAAAATACTCAGTGGAAGCGAATAAAGAAAATTATTTAGAAGTTTTCTTAACCACATAGGCACATAGTTTTTTTACCGCAAAGAACACAAAGAATGTCGCAAAGCGACACTATGTGAAACTGTAAACTCAAAAAATACTATGAAACCTATGTTTCTATGTGGTTAAATTAATTTGCTTGATTACATTTGTTCACCAACATTTAAAAAATAAAAATCATGCAACGTCATTTTGTAAAACCGGATTTTACCGTTACCACTTGGGAATTATTAAAACCTTATTTTGATGAATTAGAGGCGCGAAAAATTTCTTCCGCCGAAGAATTGGAAATTTGGCTGAAAGATTACAGCGAACTAAGTGCCGTTGTAAGCGAAGACATGGCTTGGCGTTACATTAAAATGACTTGCGACACCGCAAACACCGCCCTGCGCGACAGTTTCAATGATTTTGTTCAAAACATTGAACCCAATTTGGCGAGCGTGGGAAATGAACTGAACAAAAAAATTATTGCTTCGCCTTATAGAGAACAACTTAAAAAAACAGGTTACGATATTTATTTCAGAGGCATAAAAAACAGCATTGATTTGTTTCGTGAAGAAAACATTCCGCTCAATACAAAATTGCAGGAGTTAGAACAGCAGTTCGGTGAAATTAACGGTGCGCAAAGCATTGAACACAACGGCGAAAAAATGACCTTGCAAAAAGCAGGCATTTTTTTGAAAGACCTCAACCGCAACGTGCGCGAAGAAGTGTATAATAAAGTGCAAACGCGCCGTGCGCAAGACGAAGATAAGTTGAATGAACTTTTTACAAAGCTGATTGAGCTTCGCCACCAGGTTGCGCTGAATGCGGGTTTCAAAAATTACCGCGATTACAAACATCAGGCTTTGGCGCGTTTTGATTACACGGTGCAGGATTGTTTAAATTTTCATGAAGCGGTGAAACTCCACGCCGTTCCGTTGATTAACGAACACGACAAAAAACGCAAACAAAAATTAAACTTAGACGATTATCGTCCTTGGGATACTTCGGTTGATGAAGATGCCTTGCCGCCGCTAAAACCTTTTTCTTCTGCGCAAGAGTTGATTGACAAAACAATTTTGTGTTTTAACCGCTTGGATAATTTTTTTGGCGAGTGCATTAACACCATGCAACAATTAAAACGTTTGGACTTGGAAAGCCGTATCGGTAAAGCACCCGGTGGCTATCAATATCCTTTGTATGAAACTAATGTGCCGTTTATTTTTATGAACGCTGTGGGTTTGCACCGCGATTTGGTAACTATGGTGCATGAGGGCGGACACGCCGTTCATTCTTTTTTGGATTTTGATTTGGACTTGCTTGATTTTAAATCGCCGCCAAGTGAGGTGGCAGAGTTGGCAAGTATGAGCATGGAGCTGGTGAGTATGGAACACTGGGACGTTTTTTTCAGCGACAAAGAAGAATTGAAACGCGCCAAACGCCAGCAGTTGGAAGGTGTAATGGACACACTGCCCTGGATTGCCGCCATTGATAAATTTCAGCATTGGATTTATGAAAATCCCAAACATACAACGGAAGAACGTTACGCAACGTGGCAAAACATGATGCGTGATTTCGGAAGCTCGGTAATAAATTATCAGGGGCTTGAAGCGCAGTTGAAACGCCGCTGGCAAGTGCAGTTGCATTTGTACGAAGTGCCGTTTTATTACATTGAATACGGCTTCGCACAACTCGGTGCAATCGCCATGTGGCGACAATACAAGCAAAACCCCAAACAAGCCGTAGAAAATTACAAACGCGCTTTGGCTTTGGGTTACACCAAGTCCATTCCTGAAATATATAAAGCCGCAGGTATTAAATTTGATTTTAGCCCTGCGTATATTAAGGAGTTAATGGATTTTGTGAAAGAGGAGTATGAAAAAGTGTAAAGTATAAAATCAGAAACAAAACAATGAGCTATACAATCAACAAAAAAGATATATTTCCATATACAAAAGAGGATTTGAAATCATTTTCCGTTTATTTATATGAATGGGTAGACAATTTACATTTTACGCTGTCCCTCAAAGACTGCATAGATAACTATTCTGACATTGAGAAAACTGCCGAACAAATATTTCTCAACGCAGGTTGGCATGGCGACGGTGAAATAAAATTTATGTGGTTGCCCCCATTTACTTTACCGAACGACATTAAACACAAAACAACACATGGAATAACAATTCTTCACGTTAAACAAAAAGAAGACGGTTTATCGTGGCTGCTTTCCCCTATTCCTTTAGACTTCTTGGACGAATTTAAAAACTGAATACGAAAGAATTTAGGTTTATGAAAATAGCATTTAATCTTTTTGTTTATCTGTTAATCGGCAGTTCGGCTGTCGGGCAAATAAATTTTTACGAACGCTTGGCTGATTCGGCGTTCACTTTAACCAAACAAAAAGTACAATACGACCCGGCGTATTTTGTACTCAACTACCCAAACGGCGATGTGCCGCCAAACAAAGGCGTTTGCACCGATGTGGTTATTAGGGCATACAGAAAATTGGGAATTGATTTACAGAAAGAAGTTCACGAAGACATGAAAGCAAACTTTAATAAGTACCCGAAAAATTGGGGGCTTAAAAGTCCCGACAAAAATATTGACCACAGGCGTGTTCCAAACCTGATGACATTTTTCTCGCGGTTCGGAAAAGTAAAAAGCATGACGCAAAACCCAAGTGATTATAAAACAGGGGATATTGTGTGTTGGGATTTAGGCGGTGGAATAACCCACATAGGCATTGTATCAAAGAAAAAAACTTCTGACGGACAAAGACATTTAATCATTCATAATATTGGTGCAGGACAAGTAATAGAAGATTGCTTATTCAATTTCAAGATAATCGGGCATTATCAGTACGAAAAATAAATCTTCACCGCTCCGCAGGATTTTGAGAGTTGACAAGAGCAGAGGTAATCCTGCGGTTGTATGTAAAAGACAGAAATTGTAAATTTAAGGCAAATGAAAAAATGTATTGCAGCCGCAGGATTAGCCACACGCTTGCTTTCGCACAAAATCCTGCGGAGCGGGCATTTGTTTAAGTAAATTAAGCCATGAAATACCTTTTCATTATTCTTGCTTTAGTCTTTATTTCAGCTTGTAAAAGAGATGTTGCTATTCCTATACTCAGTGAGCCAAGTTTTGCTGACACAATAAAAGGCAAAGTATCGGCAGAAATAAACGGTAAAAGTGAGCGATTTTTTATAACAACAGATGTTTATGAAGAAACGTTTAACTTTTATCCACAGAAATATTTAAAAGGCTTTGTCATAGCAGGTGTTAAAAAAAATTTAATTTCACAAAAAGTGTATAATATAGTGAATGGTGTTAATTCTGTACCAAAAAAAACATACGCTTTTTTTCATACTTATTGGACTGATGGAGATGTTTTTTGTGAAAATTTTGATATTCCTGAAACAGACACACTAAACAATTATATACAAATCACAAAACAAAACAATAACTACAAAGAAGTGTTTGGTGTATTTAGTTTAACCCTCATTAAAACACAAGATTGTAAGGAACGCCAATATCCTGATGATACCATGCGAATACGAAACGGATATTTTCATTTGTATTTAAAGTAAACAAAAAATGATAGCGCGGATTTTCTGTGTACCAAACTTCGCAGGATTTTGAGCGTTAATAAGAGCAGAGGTAATTTATCAAGTTTGAAAAGAGTAAATTTTTTTGTTTCAGCAGTTCAAAAGTTTAAAATTCTTTAAACCCTGCACACATACAGAATAGAAATTCTTACTTTCACCAAACAAAAAATTATCAATTATGAAACTGAAAAAAATCATCATTCTCTTTTTGGCATTGCCGTGTTTATTTTTCGCGCAACAAAAAATTACCTTGGAAGACATTTGGGCTAAAGGCACGTTTGCTGCAAAATCTGCACAGGGCTTTAATGTGCTGAAAGACGGATTAAATTACCTTGATGTGGAAGAAAAAAATCTTTGCAAATACGAGTTGAGTTCGGGAAAAAAACTTGGCGAACTGGTAAACGGAAATGATTTAACGGTTAGCGACAAACAATTGAATTTGAATACTTATGAGCTAAGTCCCGGCGAAGACAAATTGCTGTTGTATGAAAATGCCGAAATGATTTATCGCCGTTCCATGAAAGCAAATTATTATGTGTACGATATTGCCACAAAAAAAGTAACCGAATTAAGCACTTCGGGAAAGCAGATGTTTCCGCGCTTTTCGCCCGACGGAAAAAAAATTGCCTTTGTGCGCGACAATAATTTGTTTGTAACAAATTTGCAACTGAATGAAGAAACACAACTAACAAAAGACGGCGCGCACAACAGAATAAAAAACGGCTGGGCTGACTGGGTGTATGAAGAAGAATTTGAAAAAGCCGATATGTTTGACTGGAGTGCAGACAGCAGATTTTTGGCTTATGTGAAGTTTCGCGAAACGTTTGTAAAAGAATACACGCTTGATTTTTACAAAGGCGAATTGTATCCTGAAAAATACACGTTTAAATATCCCAAAGCAGGCGAAGACAATTCAACCGTGTCTGTTCATGTGTTTGACTGGGACAATCAAACTACGCTTGACATTGATATTGGAAACGAGAAAGATATTTACATTCCGCGCATTCAGTTTACAAACAACGACAATGTTTTGTGTATTCAGCGCATGAACCGCCTGCAAAATAAATTAGAGTATTTGTTTGCCAATGCAAGCACAGGGCAAAGCAAAGTTATTTTAACCGATGAAAGTAAAACGTATGTTGATGTTACGGATAATCTCACGTTTATTGGTAACAAAGGGTTTATCATTTCAAGCGAAAAAGACGAATACAATCATTTGTATTATTACGATTTAAGAGGGAAGTTGCTTAATCAAATCACCAAAGGCAACTGGGACATAATGGAGTTTAAAGGCTTTGACGAAAAAACAAACACGTTGTATTATGTTTCAACAGAAAACGGCGCAATTAACCGTGATGTTTACAGCATTGGTTTGGACGGAAAAAATAAAAAACGACTTTCCACGCAAAACGGTTTTACCGATTTTACGTTTACCAACGGTTACAAGTATTACATTTCAAAATTCAGCGATGCCAACATGCCGCCTGTTTATGAATTGCACAGCATTGACGGAAAATTGGTAAAAGTGCTGGAAGACAACGCTGCACTTAAAGAGAAACTGAAAAACTTTAAACTCTCTGCAAAAACGTTTACCACGTTTAACAGCGCAGACGGAATTCCACTCAACACATATATTATAAAGCCAAGCAATTTTGATGAAACAAAAAAATACCCTGTGTATATGTTTGCATACAACGGACCGGGCAGCAACGCCTGCAACAACGCATGGGGCGGCGCAGATTATTTTTGGCATCAGCTTTTGGCGCAGGAAGGTTACATGGTTGTGTGCGCTGAGGGGCGCGGCACTATGGGGCGCGGCAGAAAATTTAAACACAGCACCTATTTGCAACTCGGCAATCTGGAAGTGCAAGACCAACTGAAAGTTGCAGAGCAACTCGGCAATTTGCCTTATGTGGATAAAACGCGCATTGGCTTTCAGGGTTGGAGTTACGGTGGTTATATGGCTTCGCTGATGATTTCAAAAGGTGCGGACATTATAAAATCTGCCATTGCTGTTGCACCTGTAACCAATTGGAAATATTACGACAATATTTACACCGAGCGTTTTATGCGTAAACCGCAGGACAATAAAGAGGGTTACGAAACTAATTCGCCAATTAACTTTGTAAAAAACATAAAAGGAAATTTCTTGCTCATTCACGGCAGCGCAGATGATAACGTGCACATGCAAAACAGCATGGAACTTGCCAATGCTTTGGTAAAACATAATATTCCGTTTGATTTTATGATTTACCCCAACAAAAATCACGGCATTTACGGCGGTTTCACACGCCTGCATATTTATACCAAGATGTTGAAATTCGTGAAAGAAAATTTGTAATTAAGTTTTTCGTATCTTCGTAGTAAGATTAAATGCTATGACAACTATCACTTTAAAAATAAACGAACGTACTAAAGCAGGAAAAGCATTTTTGGAATTTTCAAAAAGTTTTTTGCAAGAAAGCAAAGCTGTTACGGTTGTTGAAGAAAGCCCGTACAAACCTGAATTTGTTGCTAAAATCAGACGTGCCGAAAAACAAAAAGGTATTGTTGTTAATCCGAAAGATGTATGGGGAAGTTTAGGATTGAAGTAAAGCCTGAAGCAAAAAAAGATTTGAATAAACATTACAAATCGGGCAACAGAGCCACTATTAAAAAAATAGAAACTTTTTTTATTGAATTGTCTGAACACCCCTACACAGGCACGGGACACCCTGAACAATTAAAACACGATATGGTAGGGTATTGGTCAAGACGAATTAATCATACCGACAGACTTGTTTATTCTGTTTCTGAAAATACGGTAACCGTTGATATAGTGTCTGCAATGGGACATTATGGAGATAAATAGATTTTTAATCTTCCAATGAGAAAAAAACACTTAGTAGTATTTACGGGCGCAGGCATAAGCGCGGAGAGCGGAATAAAGACGTTTCGCGATGCGGGCGGCTTGTGGGAAGAACACAAGGTGGAAGATGTTGCCACTTACGATGCGTGGGAAAAAAACCGGGATTTGGTTTTAAAATTTTACAACCAACGCCGCAAACAGGCTATGGAAGCGCAGCCCAACGCCGCACATGTGTTTGTTGCCGACTTGCAAAAAGAATTTGATGTGCAGGTTATCACACAAAATGTGGACGATTTGCATGAACGCGCAGGCAGTAAAAAGGTGCTGCACCTGCATGGGGAAATTATGAAAGCCCGCAGCACGGTTGATGATAAACTCATTTACCCCCTTAAAACGTGGGAACTGAAAAAAGGCGATAAGTGCGAAAAAGGCTCGCAACTGCGCCCGCATATTGTTTGGTTTGGCGAAGCCGTGCCTCAAATGGAACACGCTGCCGCGCTTGCCGAAATGGCTGAACTGTTTGTGGTGATTGGCACATCGTTAAACGTTTATCCCGCCGCAGGAATTATGGATTATGTACCCAAAGGCGCGCCAAAATGGTTGCTTGACCCGGGACATTTTAATTTTGATTTTTTCATTCAGATAAAACACATTAAAAAAACAGCCGTACAGGGCGTAAAAGATTTGAAAAAAGAATTGGAAAAATTTAAGTGATGTGAAGATTTGAAAAACTAAATCCTGATTCCGATAACGCACACATCGTCCACTTGTTCCAAATCACCTTTCCACTTTTCAAAAACTTTATCAACCTGCCGCGACTGGTCGTTTAGCGGACTTTCTACCAAGCTGTGCAACAATTCGGAAAACTGTTTGTATTTGAATTTTTTTCCTTTAGGTCCGCCAAACTGGTCGGCATATCCGTCAGTAAACAAATAGAATGCTGTGCCTTCGTTATATTCAATTTCGTGCGTGGTAAACGGTCGCGGATTTTCGGTTTTGCCGATGGGTTGCTTATCGGGTTTTATTTCGTTAAGCACATTATTTTGAACATACCACAGCGGGTTGTTTGCTCCGCTCCAGTATATTTTTTTGTTTTTACTGTCCACACAAAGTAATGAAACATCCATGCCGTCTTTTACCTCGCTCGTACTTTTTTCAAACGTTTCCAAAACCAACTCGCGGGTTTTATCTAAAATTCTTCCTGTTTCGGTTTCTTTAAACTCTTTTACCGTTCTGTTTAATGCATTTGAACACACAATGGAAACCAAAGCCCCCGGAACGCCGTGCCCTGTGCTGTCAGCGGCGGCAACAAATAATTTTCCCTCAAATTCTTCTGCCCAGTAAAAATCACCCGCCACAATATCTTTTGGTTTGTACAAAATAAAACAGTCGCGCAAATATTTGGTTAAAAATTCTCTTGGCGGCAAAATGGCTTCCTGCAAGCGTTTGGCGTAATTTATACTGTCTAAAATTTCGTGCTGCTTTTCTTCAATAATGTGTTTTTGGCGCACCACTTCTTCGGTACGTTCAATTACTTTTTGTTCAAGCACGCGTTCGTTTTCGGCTAAGCTGTCGCGCATTTTTATAAGCGCACGCCCCAACTCATCGTCTTTACTCAATGGCGTGTAGCGGGCGTTAAAATTTCCTGCTCCCGTTTCGTTGGCAAAATCGGTGGTGTGGTGCATGGATTGAATAAGGTCATTTAATGCCACGCCCATTTCCCCAACCTCATCGCTTCTTGGTTTAATGCGCTCGCTTGGCAAAATACCCAAGCCCATAGACAATAACATTTTTTTAAGTAACTTGATAGGTGTGGTAATGGAACGTGTGGTGAAAAGGGCAATTAAAATACCGCCTATCATCAGCATAATGCCCAGCCATATTACAAAAATCCGTAACGAATCGAGCGATGAGAACATATCGTTTTTTAAGGTTTCCGCAAGCTGCTGTTTGGTTTCAATTAAAGCATTCAGGTTTTTGTAAATTATTTTGATATTAACTTCCGAATCCTCAAAAGGCAAGCGTGCCAGCATATAAATGCTTGGGTCGTCATAGGACTCGGGCGTACTGAGTTCGTTCATAATTTCCTCTTTATATACTTTAAACAAAATTTCAATGCGCCCAAAAATGGTTTTAAGCTGCTGTTTTTCTTCGTCTGCCCATTGTTGCGAAAGTGTGCTGAGCACACTTTTCTTTCTCGGATATTCGGTGCTGATAATGCGTTGCAGTTCATCGCGAAAATCAACATCATTAAAACTGTGGTTGTAAAACCATTTTGAAATGTCGGTATGCGAGCGTTGCAAGAGCATATTCAACTCTTTGAGTTCTGCCATGCTTGGCATTACATATTCCACCACCTGGTCGGTGCGCTTTTTGCTGTCGTTTAAGGTAAAAATGGTGAGGATAAAGGCTACCACCGTCAATAAAATCAAAATGGTAAATCCTAACCCTATTCTCTTACCTATGGTAAATCTTAGTGCCATTTTTATTTATGATTTTTATGGTTTGGTTCTTCTTTTTTTTCGCCTTTGTTATCTTCTACCGGCACATTTTCGTCATCTACCTCTACACCTTTTTGTTTAAGTTTTGCTTTAAAGTCGTCCGATTTCGGCACATCGTTTAACATACGGTAAATGTAATACAAGCCGATAAGGGCTTTTTCGTTGTTGTTATTGCGGTTATACACTTTCAATACAAACGGCTCGGCTTGTTTAGCCAGTTTTATCATGTTTTCCTGTACAATGTCAATTTGAGAAATGTCAGCCCCGTAATCCATTTCGCGGCTCAGGTTGGCAGCCTCGTTGTAATACATTAAGCCAAGATTAATGTTAGCCGAAGGATGTTCGGGTTCTAATTCCAACACTTTCATCAGGGCTACTTTGGCAGTTTCTTTTGCTTTTATGTTTTTCTGGTCTTTGGTAAACATTTCAGAATACATACTGCCCACAGCAAGGTAATAGTTAATGTCATCTTGCTTAAAGTTGTGTTGCGGAAGGGCTGTTTTCTTAATTTCTTTAAATTTATTGTATGCCGTTTCGCTGCGTTGGTGGTTCATTGAATCCTGCAACAGGTCTTTAGCCGTGTTAAAACAATGTGCGCTGATAGCCACGAGCAATGTGCGGTTATATTCTGCGTAAATTTCATCAGGGTGCAGTTTATTTGATTTTTTAAGAGAGGACACAACCGTATCGCGCAGCGGCGAGTGAAGCCTGTAGCGTTTGTCGGCTATCTGGTCATTACGTTTATACAGTTCAAAGTAAATGAATGCACGAACTGTCCAGCTCGATGCACTGTCTTTGGTTTCAGGGTGCACAATCACACTGTCTATTATCTGCGCAGCCAAAACAGGGTTTTCGCGCACTAACGAGTAAGCGCGGTTCCATGCATCGGGCTGAGCAAACACAACCGCAGCGGCGAAAACTAATATTCCCGTCAGCAGACTTTTGTATATGTTACGCAACTTGCTCATGTTAGTTGGGTTTATGGTTAATCAATCGTTTTATTTACTAAAGTTTTAAATCCTTCACTTGTTTTTAATCCTGCTTTTACAGCAGCAGTTTTGCTGTAATCAAATTTTAATTTGTTGTCCACTATTAAAAAATTAATGCTTGCGCCACCGTTAAATGAATTGGTTTCCGACACCACCAGTGTGCCTTTATTTTTGTTTTTTTCAGCCGCCTCATTCACAGATTCGCCGTCTTGCGAAGGTGTAAAATAGATGATGTGTGAAACCACCGAGGGGTCGTAAGCCGATGAGTTTTTAATTTCAATGCCCTGATTGCCTACTTTTTTTTGTGCCGCCAATTTTTTCAGTTCAGAAATAAGATTATCGTTTTTACCAATAACGTATATCACAAAATTGTCTCTTTGTTTTTCTTCGGGCCAATAAAAATAACGGGTAAAACTGTAAAGATAAGCCGCCCTGAATTTTGAGTTGGAATCAAAATTAGAGGGTTGCTGAAACCTGAAAGAAATCAGGCACAAAAAGAATAAAAAATATTTAGCTGTTTTTGACAGACTTTATTAAAAAGAAACCTTACAAAGATAGCATTTGAGGCGAAACACCAAATTTTTATTACACATTTTTTAAATGCCGCCGGCTTACACCATCTTCGCTTCAAACAGCCTACAAAAATTCTGTTTCAACTTTTCTTTTATTTCGCTCATATCTGCATCGCGCCCCAGCTCTTGGTTAAGGCTGGTTACGCCTTTGTTGGCAATGCCGCAGGCAATAATATTTTTAAAATAATTCAGTTGCGCATTTACGTTAAACCCCCAACCGTGCATAGTTACCCAACGGCTGCACCTGATGCCCATTGCGCAAATTTTGCGTGCTTTCATCGGATTTTCCGCATCAAGCCAAACGCCTGTTTCGCCTTTGCTGCGCCCTGCTTCAATGCCGTATTCTTTCAGGGTAAGAATAATTGTTTCTTCCAGCAGGCGCAAATATTTATGGATGTCGGTAAAAAAATTATCCAAGTCTAAAACAGGATAAGCTACCAATTGTCCCGGTCCGTGATAGGTTATATCCCCCCCGCGGTTAATTTTGTAATACTCCGCCTGCTGCTCCGAAAGTTGGTTGTGATTAAGCAACAAATTTTTTTCATCGCCGCTTTTGCCTAAGGTGTAAACGTGGGGGTGTTCTACAAACAGCAAATAATTTTTCGTAGGTGTTTGTTGTTCCTCAGGTAAATCGCGGTTGGCTAATTTTTGGGCAATAATTTCGTTAAACAGTTTTTCCTGATAATCCCAGCATTCCTTGTAATCCATAGTGGCAAGGTCGCGGAAAATGATGTTTTTATTTTGAGTGAGTGTCGTCATTTTAAGATTTTAAACACATAGGTACATAGTTTTCATAGTTACGCTTCGCTTGTTTAGTTTCACATAGTCTATGTGTTCTATGTGGTTTTATCTCAAAATTTTGAAAGTTCTGTTTTCAGGTAATCAATTACGTTTACCTCAATCGGGTCAATGCCTTTTAAATCGGCAAGGTAGCAGCTAATCCAGTCGCCCATATTGATGAGGTAAAAAAACTGCTCTAATTTACTTTGTCCTTTGGCGTAAATGTCAATAACACCGCTTGAGTATTTTTCAAAGATTGGTATGCAAATTTCGTAACGTTTTTTAGTGCGCTCGTAATCAAACGCTGTGTGAAATGTTACAACAGCAAGATTATCATGTTTCACCGTCCAGCCCACCAGTTCATTATGGTTCATTTCAGGAAAGGTATGATGCCAGCACAACATTTTGCTGTTTTCGTTTATTTGTTGGCGAAAACGAACAGCAACGCCCTCCGCGCCAAGCGAATAAATTACAGGAATTTTATGAAGTAATTTTTGTGCAACAGCCTGCGCTTCGGTTTTTATGTTGGTGTTTTCTTTATCCAACAACTCAATGCTTTTTTCCAAATCAGAAAATATGTTTTCGTTTGCAAAACCGTTTGCAACAAACACTTTTATTAATTGCACCAACGAATAACCTATAAAAGCACGCGGCGATTTTCCGCCGGGAAACTGAATAAAATTAAACTGATATTGTTTGGCGAGTTCTAAAATTTTTCCGCCGCTGCTGATACAAACAATTTGTGCTTTCTTTGAAATGCCTTGCTGAATAGCGTTTACGGTTTCTTCGGTATTGCCCGAATAGCTGCACACAATCAGCAAAGTGGTTTCGCTTACAAAAGCAGGCAAACAATAATTTTTGTTTACCGTAACAGGTACTGAACAGTTATCTGCAAACAGTTCCGAAACAAGTGTGCCGCCAATGCCCGAACCGCCAAGCCCTGTAATTACAATGTTTGCCACATTTTTTGCAGGGAAAATGATTGCTTTGTCGGCAATGGTTTTTGCTTCTTTCAGTTGTTTGGTAAAATCTTGTACAAGCGTTTTCATAACGGTGCTGTGGCGCAAAAATAATTAAATAAGTTAGAAGTCATAAGTTAAAAGTTATAAGTCATCAAATTCAAACTTTTCGTTTTCTTAGCTTTCAAACTCTCACAATAAATTAGCACCTTTACAACCGTTCAAAAAAATAAATTTAATTATGAAACACGCATTTCTTCTCTTTAGCTCTCTTGCTTTGTCGGGCATCATCTCTTGCAAATCACAAAAAAATACCGAAACACGTTCATCAGCATCTTCTCAAACCGTTGCCGAAGACACATCGTTTGTATATAAAGGTGTAACCGACCAAAACTGCGCCGCTGAAATTGCATTCGGCAGTCCCGGTTCGGGCATTGACGGACAAGGCTATATGCGCATTACAAAATACATTGAAGAAAAAAAGCTGGCTTCCACTTCTAAACCAATTGGGCGCGAGGGCGAAGTGCGTATATGTTTGCCGCTTACCGAAGTAAAAGGCAAAGAAAAAGAAACCGTAATTAACGACCTGAAAAATTTGGTAAAACAAAGTCAATACACCTCTATTTCTCTCAGATAAAGTACAGGCTTAATCGTCAAAAAGCTCGCTGTCGCTTACACAGGGGCATTTTGGCGAAGGGCGGGGGTTCATGTTAAAATCGGTAGGGCGCATGGTTTTGCTTGCCTTATCATACTTTAAATTAAAATTTACAACGGCTTTGGTGGTTCTGCCGTTTTTTACGGCAGCGTTCCAGTTGTTCATGCTTTTCAGCACCGTTTCCACACGTTTATTAAACTCTGCATTTGCGCCTTTTACCGTTGATTTTTTCACAGAACCGTCCATATTTAATTGCAGATTAACGGCAGCAACCCAACTCTTTGCTTTTTTTCTTTCTTTTTTGGTTAAAGGAATATTGTCTTTAAAAAATGCGAGCAAATCTTCATCGCCCATGCCGTAACACGCCGGACGGCAAGCCTTTTTATCTTTGGCTATGCGCGGACGGTTAGGATTTGCCGTTTTTTTTGCTGATGTTGCTTTTTTCACAATAGGTTCGTCATCATCAACGTCGTCTTTTTGTATTTCAGCCGTTTTTGTTTCCTGTTTAACAGGTTCTTGTTTTGGGGTTTCGGGTTCAACTGTTTTTGGTTCTTGCCTGGCAACTTCCTGTTTCGGCGTTTCGGCAGGTTTAGTTTCTTGTTTAGCCGCAGACGGCTGACTGACCTCTGCTGACTTTTGACTTACTTCCTGTTTCGACGTTTCCTTTGGTGCAGGCGGGTTGGAGGCTGTGGGTGGCGGTGGCGTTTCTGCCTGAACTTGCGGCAGCGCACCACTTACATATACATAAAAGCCCTGTATTTTTTTCAGCGCATCGGCATTACCGCCCATTACACACTGGCAAATGCTTTTGTAAACCGTGTTTGCCTGAAAAAACTGAGGATAGGTGCGTATTAAATTTTCCCAACGCTCGCGGTTGGCATCTTCGCGACTGTCGTAATCGTCTTCTTTGGTTTCGGTATATACCAGCACAATTTCTTTTATTTTACTTTTGGCACTTACAAGCGCATCGGCTTCGGGGGCTGTGTTCATACCGCTTTCGCCGCGTTTAGATTTCAGCAGAACATAATTTTTTCCTGTTGTTTTATAAGAAGATTCAAGTTCATCTTCCTCAAATTCAAGTTCGTCGTATGAGGTTTGTGCAGCAAGCGGCAGGGCAAGCGCAAAGAGAATAAAAGGTAAAAAGCGTTTCATGTTGTATAAACTTTAGCGTGGTAATATTAAAAAATTATGTTCGTTTCAGGAAATGCAAATTACTACTTTTATGTGAAGGCTTTTTGATTTTGAAAGCACTATTTTTGAAATCTAAAGATTTTATCATGACTGTGATTACTGTTGGTATTATTGAAGACGAAAAAGAAATTTCTGAAAGTATGCGCACCTTAATTAACGGCAGCGAGGGTTTTTCGTGCCTGCATACGTTCGGCTCTGCCGAAGAAGCCATAAAGAAATTACCCGATTTGAATTTAAACGTGGTGCTTACCGATATTCACCTGCCCGGAAAAACAGGCATAGAGGCGGTAACGGAGTTAAAACCAAAATGCCCCGCCACGCAGTTTTTAATTTGTACATCGTATGAAGACAGCGATTCGGTGTTTAAGGCTTTACAGTCGGGCGCAACAGGTTATTTAACCAAAACCACCCAACCCTCTAAACTGTTAGATGCCATTATTGATGTTTACAAAGGCGGTTCGCCCATGAGCAGCAACATTGCCCGAAAAATTGTAAGCTCTTTTCAGATTACCGAAAAAAGTGCAGAGTACGAAAAACTCTCGCCACGCGAACAGGAAATTTTGGATTTGCTCTCCAAAGGCTTGCGCTATAAAGAAATTGCCGATAAAATTTCTCTGGGTACAGAAACCGTGCGCACACACATTCGCAATATGTACCACAAACTTCAGGTAAACTCGCGCACCGAAGCTTTGAATAAGGTTTATAAGAAGTAAACAACACAAACGTAAAATAATTTTTATGCCGACCGAAACACTCCCCCCCGAAAAAGCAGTAAGCGAACTGCTGCGCGCGCGCCAACAAACGTTGGCTTTGGCTGAAAGTTGCACAGGCGGCTATATGGCTCATTTGTTTACAAGTCTTGCAGGGGCATCAGATATTTTTAAAGGCGGTATAGTGTCATATACCAACGAAGCCAAGCACGATTTTTTGGAGGTAAACAAAACCATTTTTGAAACCGTGGGTGCGGTGAGTAAAGAATGTGTAGAGCAAATGGCAAAAGGCGCACTCAAAAAATTTAAAAGCAATTATGCCATTGCCGTTTCAGGCATTGCCGGACCAACAGGCGGAACACCCGAAAAACCTGTGGGAACGGTTTGGGTAGCCGTTGCCGATAAAGAAAAAACCTTGGCAGTAAAATTTTTGTTTGGAAATAATCGTCAGAAAAACATTGTAATGGCTGCTCATGCGGCAATTGATTTGCTGAGAGATTTTATTTTAATGAAAGCAGATTAAATTCTTTGCCTGATTGCTTCAAACAGCACAATGCCCGTAGCCACCGAAACGTTTAAAGAAGCAATGCCTCCGCTCATCGGAATTTTTACCTGCACATCGCTGCGTTTTACATATTCATTGCTGATACCGTTTTCTTCGCTGCCCATAATAATGGCGGTGGGTTGTTTAAAGTCGGCGGCGTAAATTAAGTTGTCGGTTTTTTCGTGGCAGGCTACAATTTGCAAACCGCTTTCTTTCAAAAACTCTAAGGTGTGTTTCAAGTTATCTTCGCGACACACTTTTAATCTGTGCAACGCACCCGCACTTGTTTTTATGGCATCGCCGTTTATTTGCGCCGCGCCACGCGAAGGAATGATGATGAAATCAACGCCTGCACATTCGGCACTTCTGGCAATTGCGCCAAAATTTCGCACATCGGTAATTCTGTCTAAAATTAACAGCAAAGGCGTTTTACCGTTTTCAAAAACTGATGATAAAAGTTCTTCGGCAGTGTAATAAGTAATTTCGGTAAGATACGCCACCACGCCCTGATGATTTTTGTCGGTGATGCGTTTTAATTTTTCGGGCGGCACAAACTGCAACGGCACGGTTTGTCCGCGCAGGGCTTGCCGTAACTGATTATACAATTCGTTGGAAAGACCTTTTTGCAACAAAATTTTTTCAATGTCTTTTCCGGCGTTTAAAGCCTCAATAATGGCGCGTGTACCAAATATTAAATTGTCTTCTTGCATTATTTTATTTCTTTTTAGTTTTCTCAATAGCTTTCAAAGCAGTTTTGGCATTTAATGCCGTTACTACTTGTTTTCCTGTTTTTGCTTCCAATTCCAAACGCGCCACATTGGCAACGTTTCCGCCTTGTTGCGCCACTTTTTTGTTTTCATCATACGTTTCGGGCTTGGTGGCTTGCGAAATATCTTTTGTTGAGGCTTCGGCAAGCATATTTAAAATCAGTTCGGTATTGGTCATGTTGTCCCGAAGATTTTCTTTTTTCAAGCCTTTCAATATTTTGTATTCTTTGGTGTTTTTGCCCGACCATGCTTTGGTAATAATATCCGTAAGCGTGGCAAATTGCATTCCCTCTTTCATGCCGCGCCGTTTCCATTCGTCGGTGAGTTCTTTACGAATTTCAATGCTTTTGAGGCGTTGATTAATCCAGTTTTCTGAATAGCCTAATTTTAAATATTGTTCCAAAGCCCTGTCAATGCTTATTTCGGGGTCTTGCATTTCGTCCAAACGTTCTTTGCCCACTTGCGCCAACCATAATTTAAAGGGTTCGGCTTTTTTAGACGGAACGGATTGTATTAAACGAAATAATTGTTCTGTGTCTGCAACATCGGTGTTGTAAAATTTTCCGTCAGCGGATTGCATTTTCAGTTGACTACAATTTGTAGCCAACTCACTTCCCTCTTGTTTTAAGCGGGTTTTAAGCACACTCCAATATTTTCTTGGGTTAGGACTATCCGTTAAAACAGCTATAACATCTACCACCGAGAAATACCACGTTTCTTTTTCTTCGTCCCAATGACTACGTACCTGTTTTTCTTCAAACAATTTTACTTCGGCTTGCTTTTCCATAGCCTAAAAGTAATATTATGCTTGGTTGGGTGTTGCTATATTATGTAGCAAAGAACGAAAAAACTTTCGTTCCTTTGCAAAAATACTAAACGGTATCTTTTATGAAAAAGGCTGAAACAACACGATTGACGATTTTACAAAAAGCATTTGAACTCATTTACGTTAAAGGCTATCTCACTACAAGCATTGACGATATTATTGCCACGACAGAAGTAACAAAAGGTGCGTTTTACTATCATTTTAAAACCAAAGACGAAATGGGACTTGCCATTATCAACGACATCTTAAAACCGACACTTATAAGTAGTTTTATTCAACCTTTACAAAACGAACAAAATCCAATAGACGCTATTTACAACCTAATGGACAACCTTTTAATGAAAAATGAATTTTTGAAAGTTGAATATGGTTGCCCCGCGTCAAACTTTACGCAGGAAATGACACCTTGGAATGCTGACTTTAACAACGCTTTAAATGAGTTGACAAAACAATGGACAAAAGTAATGACTGCCACCATTGAGAAAGGAAAGAAAAACGGATTTATCCGCGAAGACGTAAACGCAAAACAAGTTACACTATTTGTAATGTCGGGCTATTGGGGCATACGAAATTTTGGGAAATTGGAGAACAGTAAAAAAGTGTATTTGCCCTATTTAAAAGAACTTAAAAGTTATCTCAATTCATTGAAATAATTTTTTCATTCAAGAAACATACTATTTGGTATGTTTTTATTTATCTTTGCACCGAAATAAGCAATTACAACATAAAATGTATTCAACTTTATTAGTCTTACACTTTTTAATTCGTTGGCTTGTTTTAGCCTTTTTGGTGTATTCTATTTACAGAGCATTTGTTGGTTATACACAAAACAAAACTTTTTCCAAAACGGACAACGCTTTTAGGCATTGGACTGCAACAGTTGCACACATTCAGTTAATGATTGGAATAATACTTTACACACAAAGTCCGATTGTAAAATATTTTTGGACGGACACTAAAACCGCCTTGCAGAATTTGGAATTAACTTTTTACGGTTTAATACATATTTTCTTAATGCTGACCGCTATTGTTGTATTGACAATCGGCTCTGCATTGGCAAAACGAAAACCAACAGACAAAGAAAAATTTAAAACAATGTTAGCTTGGTTTTCCATTGCACTAATCATCATTTTCATTGCAATTCCTTGGACATTTTCACCATTATCAAGCAGACCTAATTTTAGAACATTTTAATTATGAAAAAACTTTTCACAACAACAATCGGACGTTTACGGCTTCTCGCTTTCTTAGAAGGCGTTTCATTACTTGTTTTGGTTTTTATAGCCGTTCCGCTAAAATATTATTTTGGCAATCCTTCATTAGTAAAATCTATTGGACCAATTCACGGAGCATTGTTCTTAGGGTTTGTCTTTAATGCTTTGCGTGTGGGCGTAGAACAACAATGGAAATTCAAAGAAACAACTTGGAAAGTTCTTGTAGCTTGTTTTGTTCCATTCGGTACATTTTATATTGACTACAAAATTCTTCGCAACATACAAACAGAAGAACTGACGGATTGAAAACTATCTTATCACGCCCACCCCTTCACCTTATACACCAAAAACCCAACCCATTCATGAATTAAAATTTCCAGCTTAAACATGGCTTCGGGATTGGGAATAAACATAAAGTCAAACGTAAAACGCCGCACACCGCTTTGGCGGTTGGTAATGTAAGGCGTTAAATTTTTGTAGCCCGCTTTTTTAAAAATTGCCATAGCGCGCGGTGTATGGAATGCAGAAGTAACCAAAAAATACTTTCCGTTTGTGATATTTAAGCTGTCCATTATTTTTTTGGTGAACATGGCATTTTCATAAGTATTACGGCTGTTCGTTTCCACAATCAACGCGCTGTCGGGGAAGTTAATGCTTTGCAAATATTTTTTTACATACACAGCCTCACGCTTTTCAGGAAATTCAATCTTTCCCGAGCCGCCCGTAAAAATCAGTTTTTTAATTCTTCCTGTATAATACAATGGTAGTGTTTGAAACAAACGGTCGCCGCTCATGTTGAAATTTATTTTTTCCAAACGCAAATCAATATCACCAATGCCACCAAGAACAATCGCACCGTCGTATTTATCGTCCATCACATAATAATCGGGCGTTACAGGCTCGTAAGCGCGATACAGTTCGTCCACCAAAAAAGAATTGCCATACAAATACAAAACAATTACCGCTGCAATTCTCAATTTCTTTTTTCGGCTTTCAATCTTTGTTTTGAATGAATACAACAGCAGCGCAAACACCCACACCAAAGGCGAAATGGTAAATGCTAAAATTTTTGACAGATAGAAAAACATAATGTCAAATATAAAATGAATTAAACACATAGAGACATAGTTTGGATAGTTTTACTTTGCTTGCTAAAGTTTCACATAGAAGTCGCGTAGCGACCTTTGTGTTCTCTGTGCCTCTGCGGTGAAAAAATCTATGTTCCTAATGTGTTCTATGTGGTTAATTTTTTACCTTTAAACTCTCTATTTAAAATCTCTTTATGAAAAAAATACTCATAGCAAACCGTGGCGAAATAGCCTTGCGCATTATGCGCAGCGCACGCGAAATGGGAATAAAAACCGTTGCCGTTTTTTCGGAAGCCGACCGCAACGCTTTGTTTGTGCGCTACGCCGACGAAGCCGTGTGCATTGGTGCGCCACCGAGTGCGCAATCGTATTTGCAGGGAGATAAAATTATTCAGGTGTGTAAAGAACTGAACGTGGACGGCATTCACCCCGGTTACGGATTTTTGAGTGAGAACGCAGATTTTGCAAGAAAAGTACGCGAAGCAGGAATTACCTTCATTGGTCCAAGTCCCGAAAGTATGGACATGATGGGCGATAAACTCAGCGCGAAAGCAACCGCAAAAAAATATAACGTGCCCATGATACCCGGCTCTGACGGCGCAATCAGCGATGTGAAAGAAGCGATTAAAGTGGCGAAAGAAATAGGCTTTCCTTTGCTCATTAAAGCCAGCGCAGGCGGCGGCGGAAAAGGTATGCGTTTGGTAGAGCGTGAACAAGACATTGAAGAACAAATGAAACTTGCCGTGAGCGAAGCCATATCAGCATTCGGAAACGGCGCGGTGTTTATTGAACGTTATGCCAGCAAACCCCGCCACATTGAAATTCAATTATTGGCAGACAATCACGGAAATTGTGTTTACCTGTTTGAGCGCGAATGCAGCATTCAACGCCGACACCAAAAATTAATTGAAGAAGCACCAAGCAGCGTTCTCACCGAAGATATGCGCTCACGCATGGGCAAATGTGCCGTTGATGTGGCAAAAGCCTGCAATTACAGCGGTGCGGGAACGGTGGAGTTTTTGGTGGATGAGCAGATGAATTTCTACTTTTTGGAAATGAACACGCGCCTGCAAGTGGAACACCCTGTTTCGGAACTCATCACAGGATTGGATTTGGTGAAAGAGCAAATCAAAGTCGCTCGCGGAGAAAAATTAAGTTTCACGCAAGAGGATTTAAAAATAAACGGTCATGCCATTGAAGTGCGTGTGTGTGCCGAAGACCCTGCCAATAATTTTTTACCCGACATCGGAAAATTGTTGGTTTACAAAACGCCGTCGGGCGTGGGTGTGCGTGTGGACGACAGTTTTGAAGAAGGCATGGACATTCCGATTTATTATGACCCCATGATTGCAAAATTGATTGTTCACGGAAAAGACAGAACCGAAGCCATTGAAAAAATGCTTCGTGCCATTGACGATTATAAAATCGTTGGTGTGGAAACCACCTTGGATTTCTGCAAATTTGTATTGAAACACGAAGCCTTTGTAAGCGGAAAATTTGACACAGGCTTCATCGGAAAATATTTTACTTCACCCGATTTATTAAAAACAGAAAACGCTGAATTGTCAGAAATATCGGCACTTGCAGGGGCTTTAATTTTTCAAAGTAAAAAAGAAAACACAGTAAAAGCACCTGAAATGTCCATTAAAAAAAACCAATGGAAAGTTAATCGCTTAAATTAGCTTTAAACTTACAGGTTACTTTTCGCGTTTAAGAGAAATAAATGAAAAATGCGTTATGCTTATACATATTTTGTTTTTCTGTTTGCTTCAGGGTTTGTGTATTCTCAAACAAACGCTTACGACATCACCGTTCCGCCTGAAAATGGCTACCGTTATCATGCAGAAGTGCTGAACGGCGATACCATTCCCGTGGTTGATTTAAACGAAGTTGCCGTTTACACCAATTTTATTTTCAAAAACCGCCGACACGTTGAACAATGGACACGGATAAAATTTAATGTAAAAACAACCTATCCTTATGCCATTCTTGCCGCCGCCAAGCTGAAAGAATACGACCGCGCTCTGGCGCAAATTCACGATGAAAAAACAAGAAAAACATTCATTAAACTATGCGAGAAAGATTTGCGCAAGCAGTTTGAAGGTGAATTAACCAATCTTACCGTGTCGCAGGGAAAAATGCTGATGAAACTCATTGACCGCGAAACAGGCAAAACCACTTACGACATTGTAAAACAAATGCGCGGCAACTTTCAGGCAAATATGTGGCAAGCCGTAGCGGTTGTGTTTGGGCACAACATGAAATCTACTTACGACCCTGTGGAAGATATTATGATAGAACGCGCCATAAAATTAGTTGAAGCAGGACAGTTTTAAATTTTGTATAAAATCTGTACTTTCGCTCACATGACTAAGTATAGATTTATCATCGTTGCCTTGTTCGCGTTTTCATTCGCGCAAGCACAAACTAAAAAACCTGCGCCAAAGGCAGCAGCAAAAACAGGTACTGCCCAAGTAAAAAAAGACAGCACCGCCACAGCAAAAGAAGAACCCGAAATTCGCAATGAGTTTGCGGTGTATTCCAAAATGCCCAAAGACAAAAAAGAGCGCATCAAGCTCTGCATTAATTTGGTTGAGGGCGAAACCATTTTGAATTATTGCGTAAACGATTCCATTTGCAGAAGCCCCGAAGTATCAAAAATTTTGTGGCAAAAAACGCAGGGCGATACCACCTATGTACTTGTTTACATTGACGCATTCAGCAAACCTGTGGATAAACCCGCTTGCGATGCCGGACACGAAACCAAACTGTATTTTGCGCGCTGGAACACAAAAACCAACAAAGCTGTTTGGAAATCGCGCCTTGTGTCCTCATGTATGCGTGGTATTGAAAACATGAGCAAAGAAGCCGTGAATGAATGGGACGGCACATCGCAGCTTGGCATAAACTATTATAAAGGAAACTCCAAATTTGTTACGCTGCTATTTTCGCCTGAAAATTACAAGCTCGGGCTTCAAATTATAGGCGATGAAGGTAAAATAAACGAATAGAAACGTTATCAACAATAAGCCGTTTTTAATTTTTTGTGTCTGTCTCTTCCGCCGTTCACTATAATGAACATCTTTAAGTCCGTTGAATAACGGAGCTAAAATACTGTTACTGCCTGTTTCCGTCTTGTACGGTATTTTCACCTGGTTGAGAAACCGTTTGTTTGACTGGCATATTTTACCCTCAAAAAAATTTGATGTTCACAGCATAGGCGTTGGCAATCTTGCTGTTGGCGGCGCGGGAAAAACTCCGCTTGTAGAATATCTTATCCGCTTGCTTCACCCCGAAGATAATAACCTTGCAACATTAAGCAGAGGTTATAAACGCAAAACTTCGGGTTTTGTTTTGGCTGATGAAAACAGCACCGCGGAAACCATTGGCGATGAACCTTTAATTTACAAAACAAAATACAAGGTGCAGGTGGCTGTTGATGCAAGTCGCGTAAACGGCATGAAAAAATTAGCGGCGCAGGGCGAAAACGCGCCAAAAATTGTGTTGTTGGACGATGTGTTTCAGCACCGCTCCATAAAATGCGGATTAAACATTTTAGTAACGGATTACAACAATTTGTTTTTTAAAGATTTTATGCTGCCTACGGGAACATTGCGCGAATTTAAAAGTGGCATGGCGCGCGCCGATGTGATTGTTGTTACCAAAATGCCCGACAGTATTACACCTGTGGAATTGCGCACCATCAGCAAAGACATTAATCCCAAAGCGCACCAACAGGTTTTTTTCAGCTATTTAAAATACGGCGAGTTGTATTCTGTCAGCAATTCAAACGAAAAAATTGATACGCTGAATGATTTGTTCCGTTACCGAATTATTTCTTTTGCCGGCATTGCCAATGCAAACCCAATGGTTAATTATTTAAAGGAATATGCCTCTGATGTTCGCCATTTGCATTTTTCAGACCATCACGAGTTTTCGCAAAAAGATTTGCATGACATTCAGCGTTACTACGACAGTTTTGAAGGCGGCAACAAAATTTTAGTTACCACCGAAAAAGATTTAATGCGTTTAAAAAATACGGCGGTGTGGGACATTGCACAGCGCATGAACATTTATATTTTGCCTGTGGAAGTAACGTTTAAAGACAAAGAGCAGGAGTTTAACAACCTGATTTTAAAATACGCGCGCACAAACAGAATTTACCACCAAAAGTATTCTTAAAAAAAGACGGCAAATTTTTTTGTGTGTCTTTCCTCCTATCCCAAATATGCTTTCAGCAACCTGCTTCGCGAACCGTGTTTTAAACGGCGCACGGCTTTTTCTTTTATCTGACGCACGCGCTCTCGGGTAAGGTCAAATTTTTCGCCTATTTCTTCCAGCGAAAGCTGAGGATAACTGCCCAAGCCGAAAAATAATTTTACCACATCGGCTTCGCGCTCGGTAAGTGTATCAAGTGCACGAAAAATTTCCTTGCGCAAACTCTCGCTCATCAAATCTTTGTCGGGCTGAGCCGCGCCGTCGTTTTGCAGCAAATCATACATTGTTCCGCCGTCTTCGGTGGCATTTAAAGGCGCGTCCATACTCAGGTGGCGACCATTGTTGCGCATGGTTTCATAAATTTCTTTCGGCACCATGTCCACCATTTCGCTTATTTCATCGTAGCTTGGTTCGCGCTCCATTTCCTGCTCCATTTTAGAAAGCGTTTTGTTTATGCGGTTAATTGCGCCAATTTTATTCAGCGGCAAACGCACAATGCGGCTTTGTTCTGCCAGTGCCTGTAAAATACTTTGGCGTATCCACCACACGGCGTAAGAAATAAATTTAAACCCGCGCGTTTCGTCAAAACGCTGTGCGGCTTTTATTAACCCGAGATTTCCCTCGTTAATTAAGTCGGGCAGGCTGATGCCCTGATTTTGGTATTGCTTGCTCACCGATACCACAAAGCGCAAATTGGCATTCACTAATTTATTGAGTGCGTTTTTATCGCCTGTTTTTATTTTTTGGGCAAGTATCACTTCGTCCTGCGGTGAAATTAATTCTACGCGACCAATGTCTTGCAAATACATATCCAGCGATGCGGTTTCGCGGTTGGTAATTTGTTTGGTAATTTTTAACTGCCTCATAATAAAAATTGTTTGCGGTGTTTGGTATATTAATACGCCCGTGGCAGAAAAAAAGTTGGGAGTGGTTTTGTGCAAAAAATGCGAACTATGCGTTTTATTGTGTGAAATACCCTTTTTATTGTGTGAAATACCCTTTTGACTTAGTGAACGATGTTGAAAATAACATTTTTTTAAGCCCGACTTTTCCCTGAAATTTAGCCTCATGCTTAAAAAACTATACATAAGCAATTTTGCACTCATTAATGAAATGGACGTAAATTTTCCCGGGCACTTAACCGTGATAACGGGCGAAACAGGCGCAGGAAAATCTATTTTTTTGGAAGCATTGGGCTTGGCTCTGGGCAACCGTGCAGATTTGGCAGCCTTGCAGGACAAAACAAAAAAGTGTGTGATAGAAGCTGAATTTGATGTGAAAAACTTAGACCTCCATTTTTTCTTTGAAGAAAATGATTTGGATAAAGACAGCACCATCATTCTTCGGCGCGAAATAAGCGCGGAGGGAAAATCGCGCAGTTTTTTAAATGACACGCCTGTCGGGTTGAACGTTTTAAAAACATTGGCTGAACATTTAATTGACATTCATTCGCAACACCAAACCTTGTTGCTGAACAAAAGCAATTTTCAGTTGGAAACCCTTGATGCGTTTGCGGGAACTCTTAATTTATTTAAAGCATACAAAACCGAATTTTCAACCCTCAACAAATTGCAATCTTCTTTAAACACTTTGCAGGAAAAGGAAGTTCAGGCACGCAAAGAATTGGATTATTTTCAGTTTTTGTTCAGCGAACTGGAAGAAAGCGACATTAAAGCAGGGCAATTAAAAACGTTGGAAGAAGAAAGCAGCGCGCTTGAAAATGCCGAAAGCATAAAAAGTAAATTGCTTAATTCTGCCAACGCCATAAACGGCGGTGATGAAAATGTGTTGAGTGCGTTAAGCCGTGTGAAACAAGAATTGCAAAGCATTTCAAAATTCGGGAAACAATATTCGGATTTTTATGAGCGTGTAAATTCTGTGTACATTGAATTGAAAGAATTGGCAAACGAATTGGAAGATGCGGAAAGCGAAGTAATTTTTGACACTCAAAAATTGGAAGAGGTAAATGCAAAAATGGATAAACTGAACCGTTTGCTTAAAAAACACAGTGTAACTAACGAGGAAGAATTGCTTGCCGTAAAAATAGAGATTGAAACTAAATTAGCGCAATTTTCTTCGCTGGAACATGAGATTGAAAAAACGCAAAAGCAAATTCAAAGTTTAAATGCCAATTGTGTAAAGTTGGCAAAAGATGTATCGGCACAGCGCAGCAAAATAATTCCTGACATTGAAAAGCGCGTGAAAGAATTATTGGCAAGTCTTTCTATGGAAAATGCCAATTTTAAAATTGAGCTTACGCAACAAACAGCATTAAGCCAAACAGGTTTTGACGAAGTGAAATTTTTGTTTTCTGCCAACAAAGGCGCAACATTAAACGAACTGCACAAAGTGGCAAGCGGCGGTGAACTCTCGCGCCTTATGCTAAGTTTAAAAGCCCTGCTTGCCACCAAAAAACAACTGCCTGCCATTATTTTTGATGAAATTGACACAGGCGTAAGCGGCGATGTGGCAGATAAAATTGGCAACATTTTACTGAACATGGGCAATGCCATGCAGGTTATTGTGATTACGCATTTGCCGCAAATGGCAAGCAAAGGCGCACATCATTTGTTTGTGTATAAAAAAGACAACGAAGAAAAAACCACCTCTTACATTAAACAGTTAAACAGCGAAGAACGCATTACCGAAATTGCAAAAATGCTGAGTACGGGAAATCCGACACAATCGGCTTTGGTAAATGCTAAGGAGTTGTTGGGGGTGAATTGAAAAAGAAATTAAAATTCATTTTTAACGCTAATTTTAGCCAATAACTGATTTATATTAGGTGCAATAATGACTTTCGTCATAAATCCTGTTGGTTTTTGTACATAATTTTACCTGCGTAAACTGATAACAAAAAACAAAATAAAATGAAAAAAGTAATCATATTAGCGTGTTCGGTTGCTCTGATAGCAGCCTCATGCAATTCAGCCGAAAGCGGGCAATCCGCCAATTCAAACACCGAAGCAGCAGCTCCGGGTACAGGACAATCAGGCGTGCAAGACGATGTTTCTAATCCGAACATTGTGCAAGTAGCCATTAAAAGTAAAGACCATACCACGCTGGTAGCAGCCGTTAAAGCGGCAGGCTTGGTAGATGCCCTGAGCAATGCCGGTCCATTTACCGTATTTGCACCTGTTAATGCGGCTTTTGACCAACTGCCCAAAGGCACGGTAGAAGAACTACTGAAACCTGAAAAGAAAAATGATTTATCCAATATTTTGGAATATCATACTTATGTGGGTTCTTTGCGCACATCGTTGTTAAGCGACGGTATGGAGTTTGAGCAGGTAAACGCCAAAAAGATAAAAATAACCAAACAGGGCGATAAAATTTTTGTGAACGATGCGGAAATTATTGCTTCCATACCTACTTCAAACGGTATTATTCATGTGATAAATAAAGTATTGCTGCCACCACAGTAAAAACGTTTTCATTTTTTAATTGATAACCGAAAAAACCGTAAGTGTTGTATAATGCTTGCGGTTTTTTTATGTTCTTCTGTATCGTACCGGCGAACCCTGTATCAGTTGCTATGCCTTAATGTAACAGAAATACTATTGAGGTTTGTCCACACAATAAGTTCAATGTATGACAAGTATCATGAGGCAGTCTGACAATAATCATGTTGCATCAGGGTACAAACTTGTATTTTCGTTTATACTTTCAAATACATGAAAACCATGGCTGAACATTTGGTGCATAAAGAAACAAATTGCGGGTATTGCAATACCTGCTTAACTCGCAATTACTCTGTTTTTAACTGCCTTACCGATGATGAGATAGAGCAATTAAAAACGGAGCGGAGCGATTTGAAATTTAGCCAGGGAGAATTAATTTTTAAGGAGGGGCAAATTCCTTCGGGTATCTATATTATAACCAAAGGCAAAGTAAAAATTTCAAAATCGGGTTTTGAATGCAGAGAGCAGATAGTGCGTTTTGCCAAAGAAAGTGATTTGCTTGGTTATCGCTCGGTGTTGAGCAACGAAAGGTTTTCATGTTCGGCAGTTGCCATAAGCGATACGGAGCTTTGCCTGTTTCCGAAAACATTCATTTTTGAAATGATTAAAAACAACAGCCAACTTGCCCTGCGTTTTATTAAAATACTGGCAGACGATATGCGCAATGCCGAAGAAAAAGTAATGCACATGGCGCAGAAAACGGTGCGCGAACGTGTGGCAGAATCTATTTTAATATTAAAGGACACTTACGGGTTTGAATCTGACAGCAACACCGTTAATGTTAATCTGAAACGTGATGAACTTGCCGGAATAGCAGGAACTGTACGCGAAACGGCTACTCGCTTTCTATCTGAATTTTATGCCGACAAAATAATTGCCATTGAAGGGAAAAAGATTAAAATTATTGACCTGCCTAAGTTGAAGCAGATTGCCAATATTTCTTATTAAATCCGCTCCGTTTGCAAAAACACCCACGCCAAGCCAAAAAATTCCATGTACAAACTTTGTGATATAAATCACAAAACTCTGTAATAGAAGTCCTGTTTTATGAAACAGACAGCACCCAACTTTGTACCGTTGACTTTAAAGAAAAATAGTGTACAACCAAAATAATATTATCAATTATGTTATTATCTAAAAAAAATGCCCGTGTTTTCTTTTTTGGCGGAACAATTGTAACGTTTGCTGTTTTTATTGTGATGTCCGTTCAAACACTTGTAAAAGAAGTGCCGGTAAAAACACACGAAGAAAACCTCAGTAAAGAAGTAATTGCAGGAAAAAAATTGTGGGAAGCCAATAACTGTATGGGCTGCCATACAATTATGGGTGAGGGTGCTTATTACGCCCCCGAACTTACCAAAGTGTATGAACGCAGAGGTGAGGGCTATATAAAAGCCGTTCTTCAATCATCTGTACCGTGGTCTCCGCGAGGCAGAAAAATGGTGGCTTACAATTTCAGCGACCGTGAGGCAGAAGACATGATTGCCTTTTTTAAATGGATAGGAGAAATAGACCTCAACGGCTTTCCTCCCAAACCGGAATATAAAATTAACAAAAACACTAAATAACTTGAATTATGAAATATAAAAGTCAAAAAGTAGCGTACTGGTTTTTTGCTTTCGCCATGTTGTTGCTGGTGTTGCAAATTGTTTATGGTTTTATCATGGGCTTTTCCCGCGTGGGGTACGATGTGCTGCACGATTTTATTCCTTTTAATACTGCCCGTGCCGTACATACCAATTTGTTGGTAGTATGGTTGCTCACAGGGTTTATGGGAGCTGCTTATTACATCATACCCGAAGAAGCCGAACGGGAACTTGTAGGTATCAAATGGGCTTATGTTCAACTGATTTCTTTGGCAGTTGTAGGCGTTGTTGCCGTTGTTGGCTACCATTTTAATTACTGGGAAGGCAGGAAATTTCTGGAAATTCCGCGCCCGTTGGATTACTTGGTAGTGGTCAATGTTCTGCTCTTTTTGGGCTTGATACTTGGCACGCTGTTTAAAAGTAAAAAGCGCACCACTACCGCATTGGTGCTTACATTGGGCTTGGTATTTGCCGCTCTGCTTTACCTGCCCGGCATGATATGGTTTGACAACCAAACTACCGATTCCTTCTTCCGTTGGTGGGTGGTGCACCTTTGGGTTGAGGGCGTGTGGGAGTTAATTCTTGGGGGTATCCTCTCCTTCCTGCTCATTAAGCTAACCGGTGTGGACAGGGAAGTAATAGAAAAATGGCTGTATGTCATTGTAGGGCTCACCTTTATATCGGGCATACTCGGCACAGGACACCATTATTACTATATAGGCGCAGGCAAAATGTGGCTTATTGTAGGCGGAATTTTCTCGGCATTAGAGCCGCTGGCATTTTTGGGAATGGCATTGTTTGCGATAGCCATGTACCGCAAGGGAGAGAAAAAACACCCGAATAAAATCGCATTGAATTGGACTATAGGAACTGCTATTGTAGCGTTTGTAGGTGCAGGATTGTTAGGATTGGCACACACGCTTCCGCAGGTTAATATGTACACACACGGAACGCTTGTTACAGCCATGCACGGACACCTTGCTTTTTGGGGAGCTTATGCCATGATAGTATTTGCCTTTGTGAGCTATGCCATGCCTAATCTGACAGGGCGCAAACTATACGAAACAGCAAGAGGCACGTATGCTTTTTGGTTAGCCAATATAGGCATGATGGGTATGACGGTTGGCTTTGGTGTAGCGGGTGTGGCGCAGGTTTACTTAGAAAGAAAAATGGGAATGGAGTTTGGTGATGTGCAGAATGAAATCAAAGTTCACTTCTATATAGTTATTGCCTGTGCGGCAATGTTTGCTACCGGTGTGGGATTATATATCTACGAGTTTATCAAGTACGGCAAACCTAATGACGAAGCGTTAATTCCCGAAAATACACCGGACAATGCGGCTCTTGTTTAATATTCTGAAAAACATAAAAACCACTAAAAATAAAATTCTAAAAACTATGATACACATAAAAAAAGTAATGACAGCAGGGGTAATGGTTATGTTTGCTTTGGCTTGTAATCAAAACTCAAACACATCAGCCGGCAATAAAACAGTTGCTGCGGATATAGTTGCAAGCGGAACAATGACAGCAGAGCTTACAAGCCCTCCTTTTGTGCCTAAACCTGTGGGCAAAAGGGCTGCTACCAAGCTCATTGTAGATATGGAGGTCGTGGAAAAGGAAGGAGAACTTGCAGATGGTGTAAGGTATGTATTCTGGACATTTGGCGGCACAGTTCCGGGTTCGTTTATCAGGGGAAGAGTAGGCGATGAAGTAGAGTTTACGCTTAAAAATCACCCCGACAACAAGCTGCCGCATAATATTGACCTGCACTCGGTAACGGGGCAGGGCGGCGGTGCAGAAGCCTCCTTTGTTGCACCGGGTCAGCAAAAAACCTTTAAGTTTAAGTTGATAAATCCGGGCTTGTATGTTTATCACTGTGCTACTGCGCCCGTAGGTATGCACATTGCCAACGGTATGTACGGGCTTATACTGGTAGAACCTGAAGGCGGCTTGCCGCCTGTGGACAGGGAATATTATGTGATGCAGGGCGATTTTTATACCAAAGGCAAGCATGGCGACCAGGGATTACAGCCTTTTGATATGCAGAAAGCCTATGACGAACAGCCCGATTATGTGCTGTTCAACGGCAGCAAGGGAGCATTGACAGGAGATAATAAACTGACGGCAAAAACAGGTGAAACCGTAAGGCTCTTTGTCGGAAACGGAGGTCCTAATTTGGTATCATCATTTCATGTGATTGGCGAAATATTTGACAGGGTATATATGGAAGGCGGCAGTGCTGTCAATAAAAATGTACAAACCACATTAATACCTGCGGGTGGCTCTGCCATTGTAGAATTTAAGGCAGAAGTCCCTTCTAACCTGATACTGGTTGACCACTCCTTATTCCGCACATTCAATAAAGGAGCTTTGGGTATATTAACTGTGGAAGGCGAAAAAAATATCAGGGTATTTGAAGGAGAAGTGCTTGAAGGAATTTATAACCCCGAAGGCGCTACCATTCATGAAGTGCCTGTGGCAGGAAACGGTGCCGGTTCTGCAAAAGCATTGAGCCACAGCGAAAAAATGGAAATGGGTAAAAGAATATACAACACTTCCTGCTTTGCCTGTCATCAGGCTTCAGGAGAAGGGATTGCCAACGCATTTCCGCCACTGGCAAAATCAGATTACCTGAATGAAAACGCCGAACGGGCAATAAAAACGGTTTTATATGGTCTTTCAGGAGAAATAACCGTTAACGGCAAAAAGTATAACAGCCAGATGCCTGCACAGCGACTTAATGACCGCGAGATTGCAAGCGTACTCACCTACATATACAGTTCATGGGGAAATAATAAAACCGAAATAGCAGAGGAACAGGTAAACAAACAGAGAAAATGAAACAGGCAATAAAAATACTTACGGTATTAATGTGCTGCATAACGCAACAGACGTTTGCGCAAGTTGCTGAAACAGCTTTGGTAAAAGGCGGCACATTTGTACCTCAGTATGGTGTAAGCGAAGAGAAAAGTATCCGTATTGCCGACTTTGTTATGGACACCGCTCCCGTTACCCACGCACAGTATTTGCAGTTTGTACAGGAATATCCTCAATGGAAAAAATCCAAAGTCAGGAGGTTGTTTGCTGACGGAAGTTACCTCAAAAACTGGAGTGGAGATTCCCTTCCGCCAAAAGAACTGCTTCATGCTCCGGTTACACATATTTCGTGGTATGCCGCCAAAGCCTGTTGTGAATGTATGGGAAAAAGGCTGCCGACTACCAATGAATGGGAATATGCGGCTATGGCAAGCGACAAAAAACGCGATGCCAGAAAGGACAGTCTTTACAACGCTAATATTATGGCTGCTTATGAAACACGGCAAACGTATCTGAAAAATACAGGTAACGGAACACCCAATTACTGGGGCATTTATGACCTCAATGAACTTGTGTGGGAATGGACATCTGACTTTAATGCGGTAATGCTGTCAGGCGAGAACAGAGATAATAATGACAAGAACCTGTTTTGCGGAGCAGGCTCGCTTAATGCCACCGACCTGATGAATTATACGGCTTTCCTGCGTTATGCTTTTCGCAACAGTATTAAGGCAAATTATAACATAGCAAGTCTTGGGTTCAGGTGTGTAAAATAAAAAGGAAACAGGGAATAGAAAAACAATGAAGAAGCAGATAGCAATTATATTCATCTTTATTTCAGTCGGGGTCTGCATATTCTCTTGCAGTTCAAACGGAAATCATCAGGCGGAAAGCGCAGCAGATATAAGCCCTCTGCCCGAAGATACCGAAACATTCCGTGATATGTCTGTTTTTCATCTCCCTGCCAAGTGGCAAACACAGGAAGGTGACCACATTACACTAAGCGAGTTCAAAGGCAGTGTGCTGGTAACGGTAATGATATACACTGCCTGCAAAGCGGCTTGCCCAAGGCTTGTAGCCGACATGAAAGATATTCAGAAAAAAATAAGCGATGACACATCAATTCCCGTGAAATACCTGCTGATTAGCATAGACCCCGAAACAGATACGGCAGAACGGTTAAAGGAATTTAGTATAGAGAATGACATGGCGCAAAGTCAATGGATTTTTTTACGCAGCACGGAAGAAAATACGCGCGAGTTTGCCAATGTGCTTGCCGTAAGGTACGCCGAAATATCACCGATTGATTTTTCTCATTCCAATATTATCAGCGTATTTGATAAAGACGGAGTCATGCAGCATCAAATGGAAGGCTTGGCAGTAAACAATGAAGAAACCGTGTCTGTAATTAAGCGTTTGGCAGGTAACATAAACTAAATAAGAAATGAAAACAAAATATGCCATACTAACCGCTCTCTGCCTCCTTGTATCAGGCATGGCAAGGGCGCAGGAAACCAAAGTCAATACAGCAGTTTATGACGGCATACTCATAGTTGGTTATGTGGACAGGGGAGCATTTCTGAACTTCACAGGACCAAACATTAACTTGGTTAAAGGAAAATCAAAATTTATACTTGGCATGTTGCCTTCACTGCGTTTTAAAGAAGACGAAGGAATTACCCGAAATGCTTTTGTAACACCCAGTCTTGGCGTTGGGTTTACTTACAGCTATAAAATATGGGCTGTTCAAATACCGGTGTATTACAATGCCAAATCTGCCGTAAAAAACGGTAAATGGCAGATTGGTGTGGGGGTAGGGCTGCGGCTGAACGGATTTAAAAAGAAAACTATATAGAGCAGTATGGAAACACAGACAATGAACGGTACTATAAAGAAAATGCAGCCGTATTACCATGCAACGGGCAGAGAAGAAGATGTTTTTATTCATGCCGAAAAGAATAAAATACCTTTGCTGCTGAAAGGAGCTACGGGTACAGGCAAATCCCGGTTTGTGGAATACATGGCTTCTGTTTTGGGTAAAGAGTTAATAACCGTAAGCTGCCATGAAGAAACCTCCGCCACCGATTTGATTGGGCGGTTTCTCATAAAAGGAGCTGAAACTGTGTGGATAGACGGACCTTTGGTAACGGCTGTTCAAACAGGGGCTATTCTGTATCTTGACGAAATTGCAGAAGCCCGCCCCGATGTAATTGTTGCCATACACCCGCTTACCGACCACCGCAGAGAACTGTATATAGACAAGCTCGGCAAAACCATTAAGGCACACAAAGATTTTATGCTTGTTGCCTCTTTCAACCCCGGCTACCAGCGAGGCTACAAAGAACTGAAGCCTTCTACCCGCCAGCGGTTTGCCGCTATCTCGTTTAATTATCCCACAGCAGAAACCGAAGCAGAAATACTTATCAAAGAAACAGGCGTAGATAAAGACACCGCCAAAAAGTTAGTGAAGATTGCCGAAAAAATAAGAAATCTGAAAGAACTTGGACTGACCGAAACCGTTTCTACCCGTTTACTTGTAGATGCCGCACATTTCATTCATTCCGGTTTGCCCAAAAGGCTTAGTGTACGCACGGCAATCATAGAACCTCTGACAGACGAGGAGGAAATTATTGATGCCCTGACGGATTTGTCTAACCTCATTATCTGATGTCTTTTGACGAGTATATTTTCGGGAAATTTGTAAACTACTTTAAGCATAAAGCACCGCGTAAAGAAGCGCAAAACCGTATGGTGCAGCTTGATTCTGTAAAACCGCGCTTGTTGTTACTGGCACGTGCCGTTACGGGAAATGCCATTGAACTGTTTCCGGCAGTAAAAGAGGGCGGTTTTAAAGGCAATAATTTTTTTCTGCCGTCCTGTTTTGATTTTTACAACAGCAAAGAACAAAACTATACCTACTATCTGTTTCGTACTTTATATCTGTGTTCGCAGCAAAGCCTGCGGTTAAACGGTTACAATACCGGAAATTTATCTGAAAGCGAAGCCCAAAGACTGTCTCAAAAAAACGCTCCTTTAATATTTGAACATTTATTTGACGGATTTCCTGTGTTACAGGAAATCTACGAACACTTAAAAACATCAAAAGGTGGAGCAAAAAATATGGAAATTGATGCGGTGTGGTTATACGGTAAATTTATGGCAGATAGCCTTGTGCCTGCATCAGAAGATATAATGGGCAGCTTGGCTGAAAAAATAAAAAACGACAAAAGCCCGCTCCCCAAAACCACGCTTAAAGCCCGTGCCGTAGAGGAAATTGTTAATCTTACCGTTGATATAAAGCAGCAGCAAGATTATGTGCTGACCCATAATTTTGAAAAAGTAGATACTGCCGATGAGTTCAGCGGCTCGTGGCGCGATTTTGACGGAGAAGACGAACTGGAAGACCATAAAGACGCCTTAGATGAACTGACAATGAAATTTACCGTAAGAACAAACGATGTAGTGCATAGTGTGTATGACACCGAGTTTACGGATAATGCGCAAATAGCCGAAAGCAGGGAAACGGAAAACAAAGGGCACTTTATACTGTATGATGAGTGGGACGGTGTGCGGAGAAAATATAAAAAAGATTACAGCAAAGTATATCCTGTGCCATGTTTCACAAGCGATGTCAATTACTATCAACAAACCATTACACAAAACCTGACCATTCTTACACAACTGCGCAAAATGCTGGCAAGCCTCAGCAACCGTTGGGTAAAGCAGCATTTGCAGACACAAGGCAGCGAAATAGATATTGATATGCTCACAGACCGCTTTGCGGATAGTATTGCAGGACACACGCCCTCCGAAAGGGTGTATATATCTGACAGAAAGCGGGAAAAAGATTTGTGCATTTTATTGCTGCTTGACATCAGCCTGTCAAGCGACAGTTATGCCGCAGGAAACAGAATTATTGATGTGGCGAAACAGACCGCTATTTTATTTGGCGAAATTTTACAGGAATACTGTATTGATTTTTCTGTACAATGCTTTTACTCGCAAACGCGAAATTACCTTTCTTACATCACCGTAAAAGATTTTGATGAAAAGTGGAGTACCGCAAAACATAAAATCGGCAGCCTGCAACCTGCGGGTTATACACGGATAGGTCCTGCATTGCGTCATTCAGGTAGTTTGCTGCACAACAGAGAGGCAAACAATAAATGGATAGTGCTGCTTTCCGACGGCAAACCCAATGATTATGACCGCTATGAAGGGAAATATGGCATTAATGATGTGAAACAGGCATTGAGAGAATTACATCAAAACCGTATTAACACGTATGCTTTGGCTATTGAAGCTACGGCAAGGTATTACCTGCCGCAAATGTTTGGGCAGGAAAACCACGAAATACTGTCATCGCTTGCGGAGTTGTTAAAGGCTTTGGTAAAACTGTACGAAAAACTGCGGCACGGTGGGTAGCAGGTACGTTATTTTTCCTGCATTACCTTTGGCGTGTGCTTGCATCTGCGCCTTTGTAAAGTTATCTGCACACATTACAAATCTCTTTTCCTGAATTTTATCAGCGACATCATAAACGGAACAATTATCCACAAGCTAAGCAGCAGATACGATACCACAAGCCCGCCTGCCGTTCCGAAATAATCTTTAAACACTGCGCCCGTGTAGCCCAGCATGGCTGAAACGTCCAAGCGCAACAAAATTAATATGCGGCATAAATCCACAGGACTTAACGCGCTCATCAGCACTACAAATTTTTCTATGGGATAATCGGCAAACTGAAAAAACAGAAACAGCACCAAGCCGTCAAACAGCAAAGCAAAATACAACCACAGCAGTATGGAAATGCCAATGCCTTTGGCTTTATCTCTTGTAAGAATGCTGCTTAAAAAAGCAATGGCAACAAAAATAACCGACAAAAACGAACCTGCCGTTATCATCATGATTGCCGTGGCAAAATCGGCAAACAACAAAATGGGAATGCCTGCTCCAAGTATAAATGCCGCCACAAGGCTCAGCGACAAACCCGCAAACAGGGCGCGCCATATCATGCTGCGTTTTACAGGGTGGCTTACCAAAAGTTCTATAAATTCGTTGCTGTTGTAAACATAAATGGTGGCAAACAACACCGACATCAGCGGCACGGTAAGTAAAATAATATTCAGCACGGTAAGCACGCCTTTGGAAGCGTTGTCTTCCAAACCAAACGCGCTCCACGAAAACAAAGCCAGCATGATTGCATAAGCCATCACGATTTTGTTTTTCAAAATATCCAATGCCACATATTTCAGTATTCTCATTATGCCTGTTCGTTTTTTAAAAGGTGAATAATAGATTTTGCAATGGTATCCTCTCCTGTTTTCTTTTTCAGTTCTTCGGTGTTGCTGTGCAGTTTCACGTTACCCTCCTGCATAAAAATAACGCCGTTTACAATGTCTTCCAGTTCGCTCAGCAGGTGAGAAGTAATGAGAATAAGTTTACCGTTTTCTCGCGCCGCAATAATTTTTTCTTTCAGCACTTCGGAGGCAATGGGGTCAAGCCCGGCAGTAGGTTCGTCCAAAATCAGCACTTTGGGGTTAAACATAAAGGCAAGCGTTGCGCTCACTTTTTGTATTGTGCCTCCGCTTAGTGTCCGCATTTTTTTATCCCACATACTGCCTATTTTAAATTGCTCATACAGGTCGTTATCCAAAGGCTCGTTGCTGTTTCTAATGCCTTTAATCATGTCGGTAACCTGCCCTATGCTCATGTTTTCGGGGTAGCGCCCTATCTGCGGCATATAGCCGATGTGAGCGCGGTACAGATTATCGCCTTTAATATTTTTTCCGTCAAAAATAATAGCACCTGTATCGGGCAGCACCATTCCGAGAATGGATTTAATCAGCGTGGTTTTTCCGCAGCCGTTAGGTCCTATCAGCGCAATGCACTCGCCTCTGTTCAGGTTCAGGTTAATGTTGTTTAACACCTGCAATTTGCCAAAACGTTTGGAAATATTTACGGTTTCAATCATCGTGTAAAAGGTTTCATCAGGGGGTTATTGTCCACAAAATTTTCGGGTGTAAGGCTCGGCAATACTTTTTCCGATTTATCCAACAAACCTATAATAAAACTGCGATACAAAAGCATAGCGGGCGGATTTTTTTCTACAATAACGGAATATAAACTAAGCGGGCGGTAAGGAATATCGCCAATGCGGTTTTTGTCTAAATCATAGCCTTCGTATTTGTCCCAGTAGTTTTCGTTAAAACGGTTGAGTGTAAGAGAACCGTTGGTGCTTATGTCAAACGTGTTGCCAAAAAAATTGTTGTGTGTAAGCACATTGTCCATGCAGTTTGCCTGCATTCTCATTCCCCAGCCGTTTGATTGGAACACGTTTTTTTCTACTGTTATTCTGTTAGAGCCGTCAAAGAAAACGCCTGTGGTATTTCTCACAAAAATGTTTCCTGCAAGGTAGCCGTCTGAAATTTCTTTGAGCAGAAGTCCGTAAGCGGCATCGCCCCAGTTTTCTTCAAAGGTGTTGTTTACCATAATAACGTGTTTGGTAAACATTACGGCAACGCCCGCGCCGTTGTTTTTAAAATAGTTGGTAAAATAAGCATCGTTGTTTGAAAACATAAAATGCAATCCGTAGCGCAGGTTATTTTCGGCAATGTTTCGCCATACAACCGAATGGGTTACAAACTCAAAATAAATACCGTCACGGTGTCCCGAAATGCGGTTGCCTGTTATTTGCAGGCTGTCGCTTTTCCAGCAATGAATGCCGTTTCCCGACTGATGTTCTTCTTTTTGCGAGGCTTTGATAACATTGTTTTTTACAATGCTGCCTTGCGAATATTGCAGATATATCCCAAAATAATTATTCAGCAACGTATTGTTTTCAATCAGCACATGTTTTACATCATAAACTTTTATCGCCGCAGGGTCGTTCATTACCATGCGCCCGCAGTTTTTAAGCACCAAGCCTTTAATAACAACAAAATTGCTTTTTACCGAAATAATTTCGTATTTCAGTTCACCGTCCAGCACAGGCTTATTTTCCCCGAGCAACACAATGGATTTGTCTATCACAATATTTCCCTCGCGGTAAACTCCTTTTGTGATGATAAGTGTATCGCCGTTTACACAGGCATTCAACGCAGCTTTAATGCTTGTAAATTCTTTTCCTGTATAAATTGTTTTGGCAACAACGTAATTACTGCCCAAAAGCAGTAATATGAATGCAAGCAGAAAATTAGTGTTCTTCGTGATGCTCATGTTCGGGCTGCTGTTCGCTGACTTCATTCCAACCGGTTTCCTGCACGCCAAGTTTTTCGGCATACGCACGCGCTGTTTCCTGCGAAGAAAAAGCGGCAGTATTACCGCCCATAGGGCTTCTGAATTCCTCATCATATACATACCAAGCACTTGTTGCATCAATCAGTTCGTTGTCTTTTAAATAATCGTTTATGTAATAACTTTTAATACTGCCCTTTGCCTGTTCTGCCACATAACCGAGCATACAACTAAGGTCGTCAAATTTGTAAGCACGACCTTTTTGCGTAATTACCTCTGCTGCAAATTTACCGTCTGAAATGGTCATTCGGCAAAAATCGCAATTATCGGTATTTAATTTAATAGGCTGCACGGTTTCAGTTCCGCACGATGAAAGCACTACTGCCAAAAAAGAAATTCCCACAAGAGAAGCGTTTGTTTTTTTGCGCGACAATTTTTTCAGCCAGCCGTTTTCTTTTGCTGTGGCAAATACCAACAACAATCCTGCTGCCACAAACAACCAGCCGCCAATATCGGGTACTGAATATGCCCCGAAATTGAGCAGTTGCTTAAAGCCTATGAGTGGCGGTTGATACGCCATTCCGGGAACTATTATGGCAGCATTGGGGGAAAGGTTGTGTCCGTAATCGTATTCCCATTTCCAAAAATCAACCATTGCCACAATACCGAAAATGACAAACGCAATCAGCGATGTGTGAAGCCATTTTCTTTTCCCCATCAACGCCGAAAGCAAAAAGAACAGCACAAACGCACCGATGATATAGGGCAGCACCGTAAATTCCATAAAGTCATCGGTGTGAAGTTCTTTCATGCCAATGTAATGATTAAGCCCGTTTATAATATCCACATCGCCGGCTATTTTGTTTGCCCAAATTTTAAGCCCCAGTCCTTCGGGGTATTGCGGCGCGTCAAGGTCTATTTGCCAAATAGGAACAAAAAGAGAAACGATAAGGAACAGTGCCGACAGCAGCAAAGCCATACGGGACAAGTTTGAAATTTTAGTTGTCATGTTATTCAACAGGATTTATCTTTTCTAAAAAAAGGCAGGGCAGCTTCGTATCCGATAAACTGCCCTGCCCTATTAAAAATTTATGAGTTTTGAATTATCTTATTTTTTAACGGTAGTCATTTTATCGCCCAATCCGTAAGAGATAGGTACATTACTTCCTTTAGGTGACACACGCACATAACCTGACATTTCTTGATGTAGCGCAGAGCAAAAGTCGGTGCAGTACATCGGGAAAATGCCTATGCGGTCAGGTGTCCATTTTAAGGTAGTGGTTTCGCCCGGCATAACAAGCAATTCACCGTTTGATGCGCCTTTTATGGCAAACCCGTGTGGCACGTCCCAATCTTGTTCCAAGTTAGTAACGTGGAAATAAACATTATCGCCCAACTGCACACCTTCAATCTTATCGGGTGATAAGTGTGAACGCACGGTGGTAAGGTAAACGTGTACCTGATTTCCTATTCTTTCCACTTTTGTTTCGGCTTCGCCTTTGGCAACAAACGCGTGTGCATTTTTATTGATGTCAAAAATTTTCACCTGTTTGTCTTTTATCAGCTCTGCTGCCACCGCTTGTGCATAGTGCGGTTCGCCAATGGTAGGGAAGTCAAGTATCAACTGCATTTTTTCACCGCTTATATCATAAAGCTGCGCGCTTTGCGATAATTCAGGTCCTGTTGGCAAATAACGGTCTTTGGTAATTTTGTTATAAGCCACCAAATATTTACCCAAAGGTTTTTTGGTGTTTCCGCCCGGAACCATTAAGTGACCAACAGAATAAAACGTAGGCTGTCTGTCTAACACTTGCAAATCTTTCACATTCCATTTTACTACTTCCGATGACACAAAGAAAGAGGTATAAGCATTTCCGTTGGCATCAAACTCGGTGTGCAAAGGACCTAAGCCCGGTTTTTGAACTTCACCGTATAAAGCAGCTTCGTATTTAATAACAGGAATGCCCGAATAAGTTTCACTTTCAAAGGCTTTATCGGCAATGGCTTTTTGAATTTTGTCAAAACTGAACACAGGCAACAAGGCAGCCAATTTACCGCTTCCTACAATGTATTCGCCTGTCGGGTCCACATCGCAGCCGTGCGGCGATTTAGGACAAGGAATGAAATACACAATATCAGGATACTCTGCTACATCTAAAACAGTTACTTCATCTTTAATAACCGATGTTGCAGTGTGTGTATGTTCGTCAAAAACATTGTGCGCATATTTTACTTTTTGTTTGGCACCTTTACCTGCTTTTATGTATTCCTCAGCTTTTTTCCAGTTCACCGCCATAATAAAATCTTTGTCTTTTTGCGAAGCGTTTACTTCCTGCAAGGTATTTGCCTGTTCGGTATTGTAAGTGCTGAAGAAAAACCAGCCATGCGATTTGCCTTTGCCTGTGCGGGCAAGGTCAAAGTTTACACCGGGTGTTTTTAACTGAAAAGCAATGTTCATTTCGCCGCTTTCTTTGTCCACACTCACAAAACTGATATGTCCTTTAAAGTTTTCTTTGTAACTTTCAATAGAGACATCGCTGTTGGCATCAGACGGCACGCTGAAACGTGTACCTGCCACAATGTATTCCGAGTTTTCAGTACCGAACGGCGAACTGTGATTACCGCCGCTGTTTGGCAGCTCTATAATTTCGGCAGTACGAAACGTTGTTAAATCCACACGCGCCAAACGCGGTGTATTGTTTCCGTTTACAAATGCCCATTTACCGTCTGCAATACCGTCGGTCATCGACATTTCAACGTGATGCAAATCGTCCCAAGGCACAAAACCGTGCGAGGTGTTAAGCATGGGTTTTGTTTCTTCGCTGAAACCCCAGCCTTTTTCGGGGTCCATAGAAAACACGGGAATTACGCGCAACAATCTGCCACTTGGCAAACCATACACGCTGAGCTGCCCGCTGAAACCGCCCGAAACGAAGTTATAAAATTCATCGTATTTGCCTGGAGCAACATACACTTTTGATGCCGCATCGCCGCTAACGGCATTGCTTGTGCTTTTAGGCTTGCAGGCTACTATAGCCACAGCAGCAGCTGAGAGCAAACCAATAATTATTTTTGAAGATTTCATATTATTTTATGTTTTTGGTGTAACTAAATTATTTAACTCCGTCGTTCTTGCGCATAAATTCCACAATTTCTCTGGCTTCCTCGTCGGCAAGGTTTTGATTGGGCATACGCACCAAACACAATTCTAACTGCGCCTGCACTTCGGGGTCTTTGTCAATCATCGGGTCAGGATTGGTAATAAAATTCATAATCCAGTGCAGCGACCGTCTTTCGGTAACGCCTTCCCAACCCGGACCAACTAATTTTTCATCGCTTAGCTTGTGGCACGACAGGCATTTTGTACCCGAAATGGCTTCGCCTTTTTCAGCCATAGCCATATTTAATGCGCCGGCTTCCACATTACTTTCATCAAATTTACCCTCACCGCGATTAGGGTCATAATCATCTGTGGTTAGTGTTTCTGAGGTTTCACGGGCGGTGCTTTTTGTTTGACCGCTTGAACTGCCTCCTCCGCAGGAAACGAGCACGGCTGCTGTAAGTGAGAAGCCCGCGATTGCAATGACTGCTTTTTTCATACTTGTATTCATAATTTGATTTTGCGTTATTTTGGAGCAAAGGTATTACACCGTTTCGCTTACGTTTATGATTTAAGTCATAAAACCCGAAAATAAATTATGATTTTAGTTAGCTTTTTTTAATGCTCTAAAAATGAGAGGGTTTGAATGTGGAATTTTGACTGATGACAGGCGTGTTTCAGCAGGAAGATTGCAAATATACATTTTCAGTATAGAGGCTTTTTAGGAAATTATTTTTTTGAAGGGATTGTATAACGGTTACAATGTTGGCAACTGATGTTCTGTTATTGTTGTTTAAACTTTCCACTATTGTCAATATAAAATGTCTTTTGAATTACCTCTGAACTTATGATATTATCAAGCGTGTCAAGATAGAATGAACTATCGGTAAATTGAATTAAAAATTCTGGAGTAATGGTTACATATTGCTTAGAAATTAGTCCGATTGTCGCTGCTGGTCTGTCGTCAAAAAGCCACAAACTGTCAAGTTGTGTCCCGCTTTCCGAATATGTTGTAACTAAAGGTGTCCCCACGTCATCTGGGAAGAATGATAAAACAGCAAAATGATTTTTATTGTTTGAAAGTCGTCCAATTGTATAACCCCAACCATGTCCGAAAATTTTATTTATGGTCGTGTCTGTAATTTCATTTATCCGAGTAGAAAAACGAATGTCTCCAAATGACTGAGTTGTTAGTGGTAAAGAAACGAGAGGTAATTTCTTGTAGTTGTCCGTAAATAATTGTCCGTAGTCTTTTTGATTTTTTTGATGATTACAGCCAAGTATCAAAACGATTATTATTGCTATGTAGATTTTTTTCATTTTCTTATTGTATTGCTATTTTGCCACACTTACTGCCAACTGTTGGCTTGTCCTCACAAAAATAACCTTTCACATTTAACCAAACCAATCATGTTTTAAAACCTCAGTTATTTTCTGTAATTTCGGATAAATTAAAATCGCAAACATTATGGCACAGGCAGCAGGTATTTCGGTAACAAAAACGGCTAACGGCAGCATTAAGTCTGTTACCTTTGATTATAAAAAATATGGAAAAGAGTTGCAGCCTCTCTTAAAAAAAGTGGGCTTTACAGAAGAAGCAACAGACCCTTACGACCCCGAATTTGAAAAAAAGTGGGCAACAGGAATTAGTATGGAAGATACTTTCGCTGCTATTCATAAACACATTAAATCGCTGGATTGGAAAAAAACCAAATCACATTAGTCAGTAATTTTTCTGTGAAATCTGTGGCACAAAAAAAATTGTGCAAATCCCTGCCATTCATGGCTTCATCACCTCTTCCAAAATCCCCGAAAATTCCTACATTTGTCGCCTCAAAATCTTTAAGTTAAAACATGACCACCGAAAAATTTGTGAGCCGTCATAACGGTCCTCGCGCCGAAGAGGTAAAAGCTATGCTTAAAAAAATCGGCGTTGCAAGCGTAGATGAATTAATTAATCAAACAGTTCCGCCAAACATTCGCCTCAAACAGCCGCTAAACATTGCGCCTGCCATGAGCGAATATCAGTATCATAAACATTTAAAAGCCCTCGGCAAAAAGAACAAACAATTCCGTTCTTACATCGGCTTGGGCTATTACAATACTATTTTACCTGCAGTCATTCAACGCAACGTGTTGGAAAACCCGGGTTGGTACACGGCTTACACGCCTTATCAGGCAGAGATTTCGCAAGGTCGTTTGGAAGCGATTTTGAATTTCCAAACCATGGTGATGGATTTAACCGCCATGCCAATCGCCAACGCTTCCCTTTTAGACGAAGCCACCGCAGCAGCAGAGGCGATGTTTATGTTTTATCATAACCGCAGTAAAGCAAAACAAACCGCACATAAATTTTTGGTGAGCAGCACCGCTTTTCCGCAAACCATTGACGTGATGAAAACCCGCGCACTTCCTTACGGAATTGAATTAGTAGTGGGCGACATTAACTCTACAAAATTAGACGCTTCGTTCTTCGGCGTGTTATTACAATATCCTGACATTAACGGCGAAGTAAACGATTACAAAAATTTTGTTGCTTCATGTAAAGCAAGTGAAATTCAGGTAGCCGTTGCAACTGATTTATTGGCATTGGCATTATTAACGCCTCCGGGCGAATGGGGCGCAGATTGCGTTTTCGGCAACTCGCAACGTTTCGGTGTGCCTTTGGGTTACGGCGGACCTCATGCAGCATTTTTTGCTTGCAGCGAAAATTACAAACGCTTAATGCCGGGTCGTATCATCGGCGTTTCGGTTGATGCACAAGGAAATCACGCTTTGCGCATGGCATTGCAAACCCGCGAACAACACATTAAACGCGACAAAGCCACGTCTAATATTTGTACCGCACAGGCTTTGTTGGCAATTATGGCGAGCATGTACGCTGTGTATCACGGGCAGGAAGGTATTAAAGCTATTGCCGAAAATGTACATGGCGCAACGGCTTTTATTGCATCAGAATTAAAAAAATTAGGCTACGAGGTAAAAACAAAATTGTTTTTTGACACCATTGTTGTAGCGGCAGACAGCAAGAAAGTACGCGCTTTGGCGGAGGCAAAAGAAATCAACTTCCGTTATATTGACGATAAAAATATTGCCATTTCTTTAGACCAAACCGTTGAAGAAAATGATTTGAACGATATTCTTTCAATCTTTGCAGAAGCTAAAGGAACAAAACTTCAAACTTCAAACTATAAAACTCAAAACTTAATTCAAGGAACTTTTGCCGAACGCAAATCTTCTTACTTAACGCACCCTACGTTCAACACCTATCACAGCGAAAGCGAAATGATGCGTTACATCAAACGTTTGGAAAATAAAGATTTGTCTTTGGTTCATTCCATGATTTCGCTTGGCTCTTGCACTATGAAATTGAACGCGGCTTCTGAATTGTTGCCGATTACTTGGGCAGAATTTGCAAACATTCACCCTTTTGTGCCTGTGGAGCAAGCGCAAGGTTACGCCGAATTGATTGAACAACTCAATAAAGACCTTTCGGAAATTACAGGTTTCTCGCGCATGAGCTTTCAGCCGAACAGCGGTGCGCAAGGCGAATATGCAGGTTTAATGGTTATTCGTGCGTATCACATTGCTAACGGAAACGCTAACCGAAATGTGGTGTTAATTCCGTCTTCAGCTCACGGTACTAATCCTGCAAGTGCGGCTATGGCAGGCATGAGCATTGTGATTGTAAAATGCGATGAGAAAGGAAATATTGATGTGGCTGACTTAAAAGAGAAAGCCGAAAAACACAAAGAAAATTTGTCATGCTTAATGGTTACTTATCCTTCCACTTACGGTGTGTATGAAGAAACCATTATCGACATTACAAAACTCATTCACGATAACGGCGGCTTGGTATATATGGACGGCGCAAACATGAACGCGCAGGTTGGTTTAACTTCTCCCGGTAATATTGGTGCTGACGTTTGTCACTTAAACCTGCATAAAACATTTGCCATTCCTCACGGCGGTGGCGGTCCCGGCATGGGTCCAATTGGTGTGGTGGAAAAATTAGTTCCGTTCTTGCCTTCGCATACCATTGTGAACACAAGCGGAAACAAAGGTATTACCGCAGTTTCGGCTGCGCCTTACGGAAGCGCGTTAATCTTGTTAATCTCTTACGGTTATATTAAGATGTTGGGTGCGGACGGTTTGAAACAAGCAACTGAAACAGCCATCTTGAACGCGAATTACATTAAAGACTGTTTAAAAGACCACTACAAAATTTTATACAACGGTAAAAACGGACGTTGCGCTCACGAAATGATTTTGGCTTGCGCCGATTTTAAAATGAGCAGCGGCGTTGAGGTAGGTGATATTGCCAAACGCTTAATGGATTACGGTTTCCACGCACCAACAGTTTCTTTCCCTGTACATGATACGTTGATGGTTGAACCGACTGAAAGCGAAAGCAAAGCCGAACTTGACCGTTTTTGCGAAGCGATGATTAGCATTCGCAACGAAGTGAAAGAAATTGAAACGGGTAAATTTGACAAAGCGGACAACGTAATTAAAAATGCGCCACACACTGCAAAATTGGTAGTAAGCGACGATTGGAAAAAACCGTACAGCCGCCAAAAAGCAGCCTATCCTTTAACTTGGGTGCGCGACAATAAATTTTGGGTTAGCGTTGGCAAAGTAGATAACGCTTACGGCGATAGAAATTTGGTTTGTTCCTGCCCTCCGATTGAGGCGTATGTTGACGAGATAGTTGCGTAAATACTAAGTGTATTCGCCATATTGAGAACACCTGAACCATGCAAGAAATTATAACATTGCATTGCGGAATTGACGGTTGCAACACACATTATGAATATAAGCATGATGAAGAAAATATTGTTGGAATTTGCGCACAGTGGCGAAACGAAAAATCGAAAGGTGGAGACTGGGCAGGCTTATTACCGGAAAAACCGAATGTAGGCGAAAAATATGAATTACTTATAAACTTTGCATTAAAACTTGACTTAACGCAAAGTTTTTGGGTAACATATTTTGACCCTTATACCGAACACGAGGGATTAGAATCCGAACTGGGAATTAATTCTATGCTATTTTGTTTGTGCCGTAAAAAAAGTGTTATTGAGGTAGGAAATCGTACAGCAAAGCTGGAAATTGAAGTATTGGACATAAAAAAAATCACAGAAGACAATGTTACAAAAGCAGAAACTAATAAAAGAACTGAATTTTTAGACAAAGAAATAAACTCCCGATATGTTTCGGTAGAAAACTTTGAAAAGTTTAGTGTGATACGCGCAAATTATCAAAGCGATTGGGGTTGGACATACATAATAGAAAAGAAAAATGGAAAAAGCAGAATTGCAGCAGAAAACCATTGGGATTTTCATCAAACTATTTGGCAACTGACAAATGAAGAGCTAAGTAAGGAACAAGAAAAAAAATACGGCATACAAACATCGGTTTGACAACAAAAAAGCCCCGAGTATAACTCGGGGCTTTTTTAATGGTGTTTTTTACAAGAACTTAATCTTGGGTGAAAGAATTATAATTAATGTAATTCGCATTTTTAATATCGCCTGTGTAAATGCCGTTTACGCCAAGCGTTGTTTTGTTAAACACACCCGATTTACCTGTAACTCTGCTGCTCGGTGCTTTAAGCGTATCGCGGGTAGCAATCATGTCAGGTATCCAAATGGTAGCATTTTGAGCGTTGAACCCTGAAGTTCCGCTTGCAACAGTACTCACGTTGAATGTAAACTTACCGTTAGCATCAGTAGTAGTCGTGTAAGTTTTGGTGGTTAAAAGCGTAGGGTCTTTGCTGAAATCAAGGTAAACCACACGGTTTGCAAGAGCAATGGTAGTATCAAACACTATGGTGCTTGTGCTTGCTTCTGTGCCTCTTGTGTAGTGGCGTATTCCAAGACTTCCTGTAACAGTAGCCGTACCTATTTTAATGTTATTAGGATTAGCCGCTGTGGTAGCATTGCTGTTATAGTCCACCTGCGCGCTTTGTCCCATAATCAGGGTGCGGTTTTGAACGTTTCCGCTGTAGCTGGCAGACAAACCTGTTTTGGTAACACCGTTTATTACGGTATCCAAAGTGCTGATAAAGCCGTCAAAAGAAATAGAGGCATTTACCCCCGCAGCATTGCTTTTTACGGTAATAGCATAGTTACCAAGGCTGTCGGTAGTTGTGCTATATACATCTGCACCCTGAGCGTTAGAGTTAGGGTACAAAGAACTTTTACGGATGGTAACATTAACTTTAACACCGGCAGCACCCACAGTACTGTTTGACCAGTTTGCAGAGCCATTAGGAATAATGACTTCTTTGGTTACTTTACCTCTTACAACACTGTTGCCTGTAACATCAGTTGGGGTAAATTCCGTTTTTTCGGTTTTCTTACACGAGAACATTGCTGCGGTAAGTGAAAGGATTAAGATTGATTTCTTCATGATAATTATTTGTTTGTTTGTTTGTTATTTAATTTTGGGATTAAGTGATTAAAAATGGAAAAGTAACGTGATAGCACCCGAGCCACCGCCCAAGGTTTGGCTGCCGATGATACCGTTGTTGTTATCTACCGAGAAACCGTTGCTGTTTCTGCTTGGTCTGTTGTCCACATCTTCTATTAATACCGCAGGACCATTTTCCCCGTTATTATACACTTCTCTTGTAAGAAGTTCTCTTCTTTGTGTGCGGATAGCATAACCCCAGCCGTATTCGGCAGCAATAGAAATTTTAGGGCAGAAGAAATATTCAACACCCACAAACGCGCGTAACCCTACGCTGAAACCGCCTGTAATTCTTCTGTCTAATGTTCTTGTAACCCTTCCGTTTGGTGTAGGAGTTTGAAGAGCAGTAGCAAAAGAAGTGAAGTTGGTAGTGTATTCCACATCGTGTTTGTCAGAGAACTGGTTGCCGTAGGTAATGGTTTCCTTTTCGTTGGAATTGCCAATGCCTAATTCAGCACCATAAACACCCTGTAAGCGGGCATGACCTCTTCTTTTTTCAATACCCACATTCAGCAAAATACTGCTTGATGAGTATTTGCGGTGGTCTTCAACGCGTATCAAAGACGCGGCATTTCTGTCATCTGCTGTACCAAGCGTAGCTTTGTGCCAAGCTTCGGCATCTTGCACACGGTTGGTTTCAGAACTTGAAAGCGTGTTTATACCAAAACGCGCACGGATAGCTGTTTTTGCATCAAGGAAATATTTCCCTGTAATTTGGTAGTTGGTATTTGATGTATAGCCAACCAAGTTTCCGGTAGTGCCGTTAAAATTGCGGCTCAAGGTTTGGAAAACTAAATCCATAACGGGAACGGCGTTAAAGCCCAAAGCAATATCGCCTGCCTGAGGCAATATCACATAGCCTTTCTTGTTTTTTAGCAAGCCCGCAGTATCTTGCTGGGCTGATACGTGCGGAACACCCAATAACATTGATGTTACTAATGCTCCTGCAATTAATAATCGTTTCTTCTTCATAATACTTTTTTAAATGATTTTGATGGTTTAAGACTGTCGCAAAACTATTACATTTTTCTTACACGGCAAAAAACGGAGAGAATATTGTTATACACAGGTTTCTGCTGACAACTTCTGAACCAAAAAGATTACAGCGTATGTTTAAAACAAGCTCTGAATATAAAAAACAGTATTTTCGTTTGCTGTATGCAACAAGACATTACCATTAACGGACAAGTTATAAAAGCAGGGGAAAACAAAACGGTTATTCTCAACTCTTACGAACTTCATACCAAAACAAAAATTGAAATTCCTGTTCATGTTATCCGCTCAAAAAAGAAAGGACAAACGCTGTTGCTTTCGGCAGGTATGCACGGCGAAGAAACCAACGGCATTGAAATTGTGCGAAAAGTGATTACGCGCCAAGAAGTTCAGGATTTAAAATGCGGAACACTCATTGCCATTCCTGTGATTAACATTGTTTCATTTTTGTACGGAAGCCGTGATTTGCCCGACGGACGTGACCTCAACCGCTGTTTTCCCGGTACTAAAAACGGTTCGCTTGGCAGCAGAATTGCTTACGATTTAATGAAACATATTTTACCGCTCATTGATTTCGGCGTGGATTTTCACACAGGCGGTGCAAAGATTAACAACTTTCCGCAAGTCCGTTGCGTGTTTGATTTTCCTGACAATATAAACATTGCCGAACGTTTTTCGCCGCCCATTATTATTGACAGTTCCTATCGTGAAGGCACATTCCGCCAAGAAGCCGCGCAAAAGGGAAAACCCATTTTAGTGTTTGAAGGCGGAGAAAGTATGCGCTTTGATTACTTGGCAATTAACGAGGGAATAACAGGTTGTTTGCGTTTAATGCACTCTTACGGCATGATTGATTACGATATGCCGCAAAATAATTCCGTAAAAATTAAAAAAGACAAATGGATACGCGCCAATGCCAGCGGGCTTTTCCACATGAGCGTAAAAAACGGAACGCAGGTAAAAGAGGGCGAAATTTTGGGCATGATTTGTAATCCTTTCGGTGAAATTGAAGACAAACTCATTTGCCCCATTGACAGTTATATTGTGGGCATAAACAATCAGCCTGTGGTGAATGAGGGTGATGCATTAATTCATTTGGGAATTGCTGAGGTGTGATTTACGGCACGGAGTGCCGAACTATGCGTATCCACATACGTTTACGTTTGTGGCACAAAGCGTGTAGCTTCTTACTCAAACTTTATTTTCAATTGCTCAGGCAATAACTGAAAGGTTAAGCGGTGCAGTTCTGTTACGCCAAATTGCCGAATGGCTTCGCGGTGCGCTTTGGTGGGGTAGCCCATGTTTTTGTCCCAGGCGTAGTGCGGAAATTTTAACGCCATGTCTTTCATAAAATCATCGCGATACGTTTTTGCCAAAATGCTTGCTGCCGCAATGCTCATGTATTTGGCATCGCCTTTTACAATGCAATGATGTGTAATGTTTTTGTAAGGCGTAAAACGGTTGCCGTCAATCAACAATAATTCGGGAACAATGTTTAATTGGTCAAGTGCGCGGTGCATTCCCAAAAACGATGCTTTTAAAATATTTATTTCGTCAATCTCTTGCGGCAATACCGTGCCAACCGCCCACGCCAAGGCATTCGCTTCAATTTCGGGTCGCAAGGTATAACGCTCTTTGTCTGTTAGTTTTTTGCTGTCGTTTAATAATTTATTACGGTAATTTTTAGGCAAAATAACCGCTGCCGCAAAAACGGGACCCGCCAAACAACCGCGCCCTGCTTCATCGCAGCCCGCTTCAATACTGTGTTCGTTAAGAAAAAAACGTTTGAGCATAAGGGGAGAAAATTCTAAATTCTAATATCTTAAATCCTAAATTCTAATGTCTAAATTCTAATTTCCAAACTCATACTAATATTTGTTAAGGAGCCGATGAAACAATACTGCTTCTAAAGAAAAGTAACCTTACCTTTGCGGACAAATTTAAAAAACAATTAAAACAAAATAAATTATGACAACTTTAGTAGGACAAAAAGCCCCTGTGTTTAAAGCAGGCGCAGTAGTTAAAGGCGGAGAAATAGTTTCTAATTTCTCGCTTGAACAATTTATCGGAAAAAAATATGTGGTGTTTTTCTTTTACCCGAAAGATTTCACCTTTGTTTGCCCGACAGAATTACACGCATTCCAAGAGCAATTAAAAGATTTTGAAGACCGCAACTGTGCGGTAGTGGCTTGCAGCACCGACACCGAAGAAAGTCATTGGGGCTGGTTGCAAATGGACAAAAAAGCAGGCGGCATTAAAGGCGTTACTTACCCGATTGTAGCTGACACCACCAAAACAATTTCGTTGAGCTATGGCACTTTGGCAGGCGATTACGATGTGGACGACAACGGCGAATTAATTGCCACAGGACCAATGATTGCTTACCGCGGTTTGTTTTTAATTGACAAACAAGGTGTGGTGCGCCATGCGTTGATTAACGATTTCCCTTTGGGGCGTAATGTTGATGAGGCTTTGCGTATGGTTGATGCTTTGCAGTTTTTTGAAGAAAACGGCGAAGTTTGCCCTGCCAACTGGAGCAAAGGCAAAGAAGGTATGAAAGCCGACCACAAAGGCGTAGCAAGTTATTTGGCAGCGCATTAATTTTCAAGCCACCATTTAATTTTAATAAAAAAGGGAAACAATGTATTGTTTCCCTTTTTTGTTTAGAACAAAATTTATTTTCCCGAAACAATCTTGTCCACCAACCTGGTAGTAGAATAGCCCTGCAAAAACGGAATGGTAATTACCTCTCCGCCGCGAGCGGTTACAATATCGTAACCGACTATTTTTTCAATTTGATAATCATCGCCCTTAACTAAAACATCGGGTTGCAAAAACTTGATGAGTTCATAAGGCGTGTCTTCATCAAACAATACAATCATATCCACACAGGCTAAACCTGCCAATACTGCGGCGCGAGAGCTTTCGTCGTTAATCGGGCGGTTGGGTGCTTTTTGCATTCGCTTAACCGAGCTGTCGGTGTTTAAACCCAAAATCAACAGATTTCCCAAGTCGCGGGCTTGGTTAAGGTAATCAACGTGTCCTGCGTGAAGAATGTCAAAACAGCCGTTGGTAAACACCACTTTTTTGCCGAAGAAATGCAAACCGTTTACACGGCGCAAAGCCTCTTCTTTGCTTACGAGTTTATTTTTTAATGTTTGATGAAAGGACATTTTTGCGGTTATAAATTGGTAATACAATTAAACTGATAACGCCAAGCACTACAATTAAAACAAACTGGCTTGTCCACGCCAACCAGGGGAACGCGAAAGCCGATACTTGGTCAATGTGAAAGGTAGTTGTTAAAATTAAGCCGAGAATGGCGGGATACGCGCCCAAGCCACCGGGTGAAAACATAACGCCAAACGTGCCGAACAACAACAGCGTTAAACATTCTTTTTGTCCTAAGTGCGAAGTGCCGGGAATAGCGAAGAAAGCAACGTAAAGCGAATAGAAATAACAAATCCAAATTCCCAAACTCAAAGCAATAAACTGAAAGGGATTTTTCATTTTTCGCACCGAGCCTATGCCCTCGCCCATGCCTTTTAAAATGTTGCCTAATTTACCTTTTAAGAGTGATGAGAATTTTTTTCGCAGCATAAAAAATGCAACCAACATTAAAACAGCAATCGCCATCAACACAAACAGCATAACGGGATTTTCCCCGATACCCGCAAATTTTTCGCGCAGTTTGTCAAAAATTAATTCGTTGGCAAGCCCTATGAGTTCTTGAAATTGCAGCAAAAGCGTTAAAACAAAAATCACCAAAAACAACAGCAAATCTATAATACGTTCGGTAATAACCGTACCCAATCCAACTTCAAAGGGAACTTTGTCGTATTTAGCTGCCAAGGTACAGCGCGAAATTTCGCCCATGCGCGGAATGCCGTAATTGGCAAAGTAGCCAATCAACACATGGCAAGTGGCATTTACCAAATTTACTTTTTGCCCAAGGGGTTCTAACAAATAATTCCAGCGGTAAGCGCGCAAAAAATGGCTGATGAGCGAGATAAAAATTCCTACAAACACCCAAACATAATCGGCGTTTTTAAAGGCGGCAATAATGTTGTCTTTTTCGGGTGCAACCTGCTTAAAGGAAAGATATACCAACAAAATACCAATGCTTAATAAAACAAGAAATTGTATAATGGATTTGGTATTTTTCATATATGCAGTTAAAAACACACAGGCACAAAGGCACAGGGACACAGGGACACAGAGTTTTTTTCTCCGTGTCTCAGAGCCTCCGTGCCTCCGTGTCTATAATTTGTGTCTGATAAAAAAATCATTTTAGTTTATTGGTTTTTGTATCAGGGAACACCACCCAGGGGCGAAATGTTTTTGCTTTTTCAAAATCCATATTGGCATAAGAAATAACAATCAGCTCATCGCCCAAATTAACTAACAGCGCAGCAGGACCGTTTAAACAAATGACACCGCTTCCGCGCTCACCTTTCAGCACATAGGTAATTAAACGCTCGCCGTTGTTTTTATTTAAAACGTGTACTTGTTCGTTCTCAATCAAATTTGCAGCGTTCATCAAATCCTCGTCAATTGTAATGCTGCCAATATAATCTAACTCTGCCTGTGTTACAGTTACGCCGTGCAGTTTAGATTTCATCACCTGAATTTCCATAAGGCTGCAAATTTAGGTTTTTAAAATCAAACTGTAAACCACATAGAACACATAGTTTTTCTTTTTATCGCAAAGGAACAGAGTTCTTAGAATTGGCGCAAAGCGGCAATTTCTATGTGAAACTTTAACGAGTTCAGTATAACTATCCAAACTATGTGTTCTATGTGGTTAAACATTTTTTTACTTTTGCACACACAATTTTATTACCGCCAATCACGTTATATCAATTCTGAAAAAAATTCTTTTAATACTCATTCTCTGTATTTTCTCAAACTCTGTATTCTCGCAAGAAAGCGACGGCTATGGCGTTCACCTGATGCGGTTTTACAAAAAGAAAATTCACTTTGGTTTTACCATTGCAGGAAACACAGCAGATTTTCGCATTAATCCGCGACCAAATTCTTTGCTGCCCGATACCGTCATCAGCAATTCGCTGTACCGTGTAAAAAGTGTGCGTTCACAATCGCAACCCGGCTTTGCTATTGGCTTGGTTACCGATGTGCGTTTGCAGGAATATGTGCGTTTGCGTTTTACGCCCAACATTAGTTTCGGCACACGCAAAATTCAATACACCTTAAACACGCCTGACCGCGACAGCGCAAAGATTTTTGAGAAAACGGTGGAAAGTGTGTTTTTAATTTTCCCTATGGAAACAAAAATTCAATCCAAGCGGTTGGGAAATTTCAGCGCGTATGTGATTGGCGGCGGCGGTTATTCGCTTGACCTTTCTGCAAGAAAGAAAGCGGGAAGCAGTGCGGGTGGTGCAAACCAATTGGACGATAACGTAAAATTATTGCGCGACGATTTTTTTTACAGCGCGGGTGCAGGCACGGATTTTTATTTGCAGTATTTTAAATTGGGTTTTGAACTGAAACTCCTCATCGGGACACGCGATTTGCTGAAACACGAAAACAGCGTGTTTACCAACAGCATTGACAAAATTCGCTCGCGCATGGTGGTGTTTAGTATTACATTTGAGGGATAGGGCTAAGTTGAGAGGTGAAAGAAGTTGAGGTGAAAGATTGCTCAAAGTGGTTCAAAATTGTTTAAGGGTTTAATTTGCTTTACAAAGTTATTTTTCATTTGAAGCGGATTTTTTTTGTCCTGCGTCAATTAGTATAATGTTTGGTTTATTGTCAATTTTCAGTTCTTTTAGTGTCTTTGTTACTTTTCTAAATTCACTATTGTCAAAATACAAAATTACCTTTATGGAACTATTTGTGTTGTTTGCTTTTTCATAAATTTCAACTTGTTTCTTAAGATTTTGTTTCAGTTTGGAATTTGAAGCAAGTTTAAATTCAATAAGGGTTTTGTCTTTTGAACCTTTTGAAATTGCATAATCAACGGAACCACGACCATTGTTTGTTTCTCTGTTTACGTCAAAGTCAGAAGCATACCAAGTCAAACGATAAATGATTTGTAAGTCTTCTTCTCGTTTAATTGGATTATTGTTGATGTAAAAAAGTCTGTAACCATCATTATTTTCAATAACTTGTTTTAAGAAGTTTACTCTTTTCAATGCTTCGTCATAAGAACTGTGAGGACTGATTTTGTAGAAACCAGTTTTATCAATTAAACTTCCAACAAATAAGCTTATTTTACGAATGAATATATCTTCAACTTCTTCAACCCTTTGTTTTGATATATTTTTTGCCCCTTCTTTGTTTTCTTCTTTTTTCTTAATATACCATTTGATTATTTCGGGATATTGTCTTATGGTTGCCTGTATTGCTTCTGTAATTTCTCTTTGAGTGTTTTTTTTGTTTTTAGTTGGTTTGGGTAGTTTCTTTTGGAAATAGTTTTGTATTTGATGTCGTAATTGTTCGTTTTGAATACTGTTACAAATTCTTGAAAAATCACCTCTCAAATCGTTACCATTTATCCAATTATCATCTTTCGTTAATATGTCTCTTGGCGTTAATATCACATAATCGTCAAAGATGTATGGAAGTGTAAATTCTTTTGGCATCCAACGTTCAAGTTTATAATCAAAATAAACTTTATCAACTTTCACAATTTTCAATAATGAAGTTTCAATATGTTTTTTAGCAAAAGTTTCCGTGTATGTCAAAAGAAAATCCTTAATTAAATTGGTGGTAAAATCACTTATATTGTCTTTACCCACGCCAATTTCAAAAAGTCCCGCTTTTTCAAGATGAGAACTTTGAGTTACTTTTTCTTTGCCTAAATCGTCAAAAACAATGTGCATTGAAGATGACATTGCGCTACCGAATTTTTCACCTAAACCGCTACCACTATTGCCAACCTTGCTGTAACCAAACCAATTTTGTTTGACCTCTGAAAAAATATACCAAGATTTTATTTGTGCTTTGTCCTTAATCCCTTCTTCAGATTTAGATTTCAAAAAAGTTAAATATTTAAGAATTTCATCATGTAATTTTTGGTATTCGGATTTTTTGCTTCCAAAAAGTAAAAATGGGTCAATAAATAGCGGTAAGTCGTTTATCAAAGACATATTAAATGCACCATATTTTTCAAGCTGGTCAATTGAAACATTAAAAAAGTCTGAGAAGTATATTTTCATTTTGTTGTTGTCTTTAATATTGCTGTGTCGTTCCAAAACTGCCGCTAACTATTGACTTGGTGTTATAAAAATCATTCACATTTAACTAACCTAACAATTCATAATTAGTGTAAATCCATGCAATTCGTGGCTTCATCACCTCTTCCAAAATCCTCAAAAATTCCTACACTTGTCGCCTCAAAATCTTTAAGTTAAAACATGACCACCGAAAAATTTGTGAAAAAGTGATACTGCCGCAGAGCCGCGCGGCTCTCTGCATAATTTATTCGCTTGTTTCGTTGTCTTGCTGCTGCTGTTGTTCTTCTGCTTTGGGCGTTTCTTCAACGGGTGTTGTATCTTCTGGTTGTTGAATTTCTTCAACTTTTGGACTTTCCTCTTGTTTAGGTTCTTCTTCTGACGGTTTCGTTTCCTCTACCTTTGAAGCCTCTGTCTGCTCACTATCTTCTGCGGACTTACCGCTTTCTTCCTCTTCAGGCGTTTGCGTTGTGTCTTGAATAGCAGGTGTTGTTTCTTCTACTTTAAGCGTTTGAATTGTATCTTGAACTGTTGGTGTTGTTTCTTCAGTTTTTGACGTTTCAGGCTGCTGACTAATTTCTTCCGACTTATAACTTTCTTTTTCTTTCTGTTGCGATTCCCAAGTAGGCGATTGTTTGCGCGAGAAACGTATGCCCAACATAATTTCGTTGCTGCCGCTTGTGTAATTTTTAATCTTGGTGGTGGTTACATCATACGAATAACCAACCATTAAATAGTTATTAAACATATAACCAATTAAAAATGACATGGCATCTTTATGACGATACGTTGTACCCAGCCATATTTGGTCTTGGTAAATAAACCGCGCACCCACATCTACTTTCATGGGCGTAGGTTTTTCGTACTTTAATAAAAACGAGGGTTCAATTTTAAAATCTGTACCAAGGCTAAACGTATAAGCACCGTTAATGTTTAACTGACTTACAATTTTGCTTTTGCTGTTGTGTGTGTAAACGGCAAGCGGTGCATTGTACATTTGCGGTACACTCAGCCCGACATAAAATTTATCTTTTTGATAAAAGTACAGCCCTGCGCCCAAATCGGGTACAACGGCTGTTTGGTACTGCGAAAGCAATTGCTGGTCGCCGTCATCGTGCAGGGTTATTTTACTTCCGTCAACGCCCCACTGCAAAACACCTGCACTCAAACCCATGGACAAAAACATTTTCTTTTCATTTAACTGCAAATGATAGGCATAAGTGCCTGTTAATCCTGTTCGGCGCGTTGGTCCAACAATGTCGGTATATAAATTCATGCCCAAGCCCATGTTTTTTTCCTGAATAGGACCTTGAAGCGTGAGCATATAGGTGCGCGGTGCATCGGTAATGCCTGCCCACTGATAGCGGTTGTTTGAGCGCACTTCGGGATATTGGTCTCTGCCCGCCACCGCAGGATTAATTGCCATTTCATTCAGCATATACTGCGAATACTGCGGCAACTGTTGCGCACTGCCCACAGCAACAACGAACAAAAACACGATGTATAAAATTCTTTTCATTGTTTATCTGAATATGGTTAATGGTCCGGTGTATGGTTTAGGATACGCCTCGTGGTTTAAATTAATAATGTAATAATAAGTCCCCACAGGCACATCTTTTCCGTTATATTTTCCGTCCCAAGGCACAGGGTAGCCGGGTGGCGAAGCAAACAGCAACTCGCCCCAACGGCTGTATATTTCAACTCTGCTGTCAGGAAATTCCTGAATGTTATCAAGTACCCACCTGTCGTTTTTGCCATCGCCGTTAGGGCTGAAACCGTTGGTAATAAACACCGCAGGATAAATGAACACAGAGGTTTCATCAATTGCCACACAACCGTTCTCATCTACTACGGTAAGCGTATAGGTTACGTCCATAGTGTTTGAAGCCACAGGGTTTGGAATGTGCGCATTGCTGAGATACTGCGAGGGTGTCCATGTGAGCGATGATGACGGTGCTGCCGAAGGGTTTCCGCCAATGGTTACTTGGTCGCGCACCACAATGGAGTGTGTTTGTCCTGCATTTACATAAGGGAAAGGATACACGTTTATTTCCACAGTATCTAAATCAAAACAGCCTGCCACAGGAGAGTTTGCGCGTAAAATTAAAACGGAGCGTTCCGATACATCAGTAAAATTGATGGTTACGCTGTTGCTTATCGGCGATGACATATTGCCTGACAGATACCAGTTATAAGAACTTGCGCCCACCGATTTTAAACCGCTTAATACCACCGAGCCAAACGGACACATAATGGTATCTCTGCCTGCATCAGCCACTACCGAAAGCAAGGTGCTTACTTCTATTACTGTATCGCGTAGGCAGGCTTTGCTGTCGGTAACAGTCAGCGAATACGAGCCTGCATACAAATCGGTAATGCTTTCGGTGTCTGCCGTAAACGATGTTGGTCCTGTCCACAGTAGTGTGTAGCTTGGTGTTCCGCCCGAAGGCACTATTAAAACAGAGGCATTATTAACTGCTGCACACGCTGCATTGGTTACGGTTGGCGTTAAAACAATCGGCGATGGGTTAAACAGTTCGGTGCTTGTGGTGTAAGTACAGCCTTTGGCATCGGTAATGGTAACGGTATAAACGGTAGATGTTTCCGTTGTTGTTCCTGCACACAAAGACGGTTGCGGATTACCTGTTACACCTGTCGGCGACCAACTGAATAAGGTATAAGGCAGGTTTCCGCCGCTTGGTATTAAGGTAATTTGTCCGTCGCAACTGTTGTTACAGTTAGGCTGAACAATATTCGGTAAACTCAAATTAAATTCTGCCCCTTGCGTAACGGTGAAATCACGAATGGCTTTGCAACCGTTGCCGTCTGTTACGGTTAAGGTAATTACGCCCGAACATACATTGGAAACCGAAGCCGATGTTGCGCCGTTACTCCATTGATAAGACATAGAACCTGCGCCGGTTGCCGTTACCGTAATTACGCCTGTGCACGAACCGTAGCAGTTAATGTTTGTTTGCGTAAATGTAAGCGCAGGTGCAACGGAATTGGCAAGGTTAAATACCTCTGTAAATGTACAGTTGGAAGCAGAGTTGTCAGTAACTTTTACGGTGTAAGTACCTGCGCCCACGTTGTTGATTAAAGGTGTGGTAAATGCACCCGGTGTCCACGAGTATGAATAGCTTGGCACACCACCCGAAACAGCCACATAAATTGCACCGTTTGACAAACCGCAACCTGGCGGAACAACTGTTCCGAGCAACGACATATTTACAGGGGCAGTAATGGAAATGGAAGCCGTGCGCAGGCAACCTGCCGCATCTTTCATTTGCACAAAATAAATTCCCTCGCAAAGATTGCTGATTGTGTTTCCAATGGTTACAGGCGACACCCAGTTGTAAGTATAAGGCAATGTTCCGCCTACTGCCGTTACGGTTGCCGAGCCGTTGCAAGAACCTGCACAGGTTACATCTTGTATGTTAAAGGTTTCGCCTGTTATGCCGTCCGAATTATTAATGACAATGTTTTGTGCTGCGGTACAGCCGTTGGCATCGGTAATATTCACCTGATAAAGCCCTGCACACAAATTATGTGCCGCAGTGCCTGTTCCGCTTGGCGTTGACCAAACGTATGATGCATAAGGCATAGTTCCGCCAAACGGACTGATAGTTGCCGAACCGTTACATTCACCGCAACTTGGCTGCATTACAAACGGAGGCGTAATTTGAATTTGGGTTGGCTCTGTAATGGTAAATGACCGAATGGTTTTGCAGCCGTTGCCGTCTGTTACCGTAAGCGTAATAACTCCCGAACCAAGATTTGTAAGTGTTGGCGTGGTATTACCGCCTGTCCATTCATACGAAAACGGATTTACACCACTTGCATCAACGCTTATTGAACCTGTATTTGCACCCGCACATTTCACATTGCTTTGTGTAAAGGTGATAACAGATCCGTTTGCATTACTCAAATTAAACACCTGCGTTACAGGGCAAGGTACAGGATTACTGTCAGTAACCGTTACGGTATAACTTCCTGCATCAACATTGTTTAATGCCGAAGAAGTTGTTGCACCCGGCAACCACAAAAACGTATAATTCGGTGTTCCGCCTGTGGCGGTAATAATAACAGAACCATTGCTTACACCGCAGGTTGGCTGCGACACAGAGGCGGTAACGGAAACATTATGGGTTGCCAACACTTCCACCGAAGCCATGCGTACACAGTTGTTTGCATCGCTCATCTGAACAGAATAAACGCCTGCACACAGGTTAGTAATTACCGAATTTGAACTTGCAGGTGAAATCCATTGGATAGAAACAGGCTGCGCGCCACCGCTTGTTGATACGGTTGCCGAACCGTTGCACACATTGCCGCAAGCAAGGTTATTAACGCTAAATGTATAGGTAATGTCGCTTGGCGTATTAATGGTAATTCCCTGATTTAGCTGGCAGTTAAACGCATCGGTTACAATTACCTGATAAATTCCTGCGCAGGCATTGGAAATGGAAGAAGCATTTATGCCTGTACTCCAGCTGTAAGTATAAGGCGCAGTTCCGCCAAACGGCGTAACTGTTGAACCGCCGTTGCACATATTACAAGAGGCTTGTGAAATTTGCGGCGGATTAAGTTGTAATAACGCAGGTTCTGTAATGGTAAACGACTGAATGGTTTTGCAGCCGTTGCCGTCTGTTACCGTTAAGGTAATTACGCCCGAACATAAATTGGAAACAGAACTTGAAGTTGAACCGTTGCTCCATTGATAAGTTATCGGCGCAACACCAACAGCCACCGCAGCTATTGAGCCTGTGCACACGCCAAAACATTTAACGTTGTTTTGAGTATAACTGATGACTGCGCCTGTACTATTACTGATGTTGAAATTTTGTGCAAGCAAGCAGTTGTTGGCATCAAACACATTCAGCGCATACGTTCCTGCACCAAGATTTGTGAGCGAAGGTGAGTTTGGAGCAACAGGTGTCCAAGTATAATTATAACCGGGTGTTCCGCCACTTACAATTACCGAAATAGAACCGTTTGAACTTCCGCAGGCAGGGGGCTGAACAAAATGCGCCAAAGACAAACTTTGTGCTGCTGTAATTTGGGCTGATGAAGTACGCACGCAGCCCTGCGCATCGGACATCTGCACATAATAAACGCCTGCACACACATTGGCTAATGTTTGCCCTGATACCGCCGGGTTAATCCAGTTGTAGCTAATTGGCGCATTTCCGCCTACTGCTGCCACAATGATTGAACCGTTGCAAACGCCTGCACAGTCCATGTTATGTACACTAAAGTTTTCGCTTACGATGCCGTTTGAATTATTAACGGTTACGTTTTGTGTTACCTGACAGTTAGCTGCATCGGTAATTACTGCCTGATACAAGCCCGCGCAGAGGTTAGAAATGTTTTGTCCGTTAGTGCCGGTGTTCCAGGCATACGTTAATGCGCCTGTTCCGCCCGAAGCGGTAATGGCAGCAGTACCGTTACAAAAACCGCAAGAGGGTTGAGTTACAGAGGCTGTTGCGGTAATTTGTGCAGGCGAAGTAATGTTAAACGTAAAGTTGTTGGTGCAGGAATTATCGGAAGTAACAATGACGGTATAAATGCCGTTGCTTAAATTGCCGGCAATGCTTCCCGATTGTCCGTTGCTCCAACTGTAAGCGTAAGGCGGCATACCACCACTTGCGTTCACAATAGAAACTGAGCCGCTGTTGTTTCCAAAACAGGTATTATGACTGATTGTGCTTATAACGGAAAGGGTGGAAGCATTTGGCAAATTCATGGCTTGTGGTGCTGCGGTACAGTTAGCTGCGCCGCCGTAACCTACAATCACCGTATAATCCCCTGCCGCCACATTTGACAATACCGAAGTGCTTGAAACTCCCGGCAACCAAGTATAGGTGTAAGGTGCAGTTCCACCCGAAACATTAAGTGTAAACGAACCGTCAGCCGAGCCGTTACATGTCGGGAATGTCATATTTGGTAATATAGAAACAGGGTTTGGCTCTGCAATGTTGATTGTGTTATATAATTCGCAGCCGTTCACATCAACAATGCGCGAAATGTAATTTCCTGCACACAGGTCGGTAAGCGGATTGGCAGCCGTAGTTGCCGATGAAGGTAAAACCCACGATACGGTATAATTTGGCGTACCGCCTGTAATGCTGCCCACGTCCACCGAAGTTGCGCCTGTACACATACTGTTGCAAGCCACATTGGTTTTGGTAATGGTTGCCGCATTCGGACCATCGGCATTACTCAAAGGAATGGTTGCCGTAACAGAACATGAATTTACATCTGTAACATTTACCGTATAAATGCCTGCTGCCACATTGCCAAGCACAGAGCCTGTTCCCGCAGGCAGCCACGAGAAGTTATAAACAGGTGTGCCACCGCTTACCACCGCCGTAACAGAACCGTTTGCCGAACCGCAGGTGGCAGGATTGCTTGAAAAATTTACAATTAAGTTTGACGGTGTTGTTAATGTTACTACCTGTGTAGCCAAACATTGGTTGGCATCTCGTACCGTTACCGAATAAATGCCTCCGCATAAACTCCCCACAGATTGTGTATTTACGCTCATCGGCAACCAAGTGTAAGTGATTGCTCCAACGGCATTAAGCGGCGTACTTTTTACAATACCGTTGCAATTGCTTGCACACAAAGGATTGGTAAATGTGGCATTTGCCAGCAGCACAGGAGGGTTGGTTAAAGTAACAATGCTTAATGCCTGACATAAATTAGCATCGGTGGCGGTTAGTGTGTAAACACCTGCATTTAATCCTGTCGGGTTTTGCCCTGAACCTGCAGGCGACCAGTTATACGTTACACCACCTTGTGCGCCTGCCGATACGGTTGTAATGCTTCCGTTAGCCTGTGCGTTACATTTAGGGTTGCTCGGCGTGGTGATGACATTAAACGGAGCAGGCATAGTTACCGTAAATCCTTTGGCAGAAGAACAGCCGTTGGCATCTGTTACCGTTGCCGTGTAATTTCCTGCACCCAAACCACTCGATACAGAACTTGTGCTTGCACCGAATGTCCAACTGTAAGTATAGGTTGGCGAACCACCGCTTACCGAGTGTGTAGCCACCGCGTTATTTGAATTTGAGCAAGTGGCATTTTGTAAAGTCAGACTGCTGCTTAACGTAGAAAGTACTAACTGAACCGTTCTGCTGATTGCACAGTTGTTGTTGTCTTTTACGCTTACGGTATAAATGTTCGGACAAAGATTTAAAACCGATGATGTAGTTGAACCTGTAAATAAACCAACAGGAGTCCAAGAGTAAGAAAGCCCCCCTGCTCCACCTGTTGCCGTTGCCGAAATAGCACCGTCGCAAGTACTGCTGCAAAGTACGCTGTTGGCAGCGGTTGCGGTTAAGCTTAATGCAGGAGGCGTGGTAATGGTAAAGTTAAACGATTTTAAGCAGGAGTTCAGGTCAGAAAGATTTAAGGTATAAAAACCTGCACAAACACCGGTGATACTCGGCGAATTACCTCCGCTTGGCAACCATGTATAAAAATACGTTGGCGTTCCGCCCGAAGGGGTAACAGAAATAGAGCCGTTGCAAGCACCACCGCTGCATTGCTGGTCTGAAACGCTTTGGCTTATGGTGAGCGAGGCAGGTTGCGTGATATTTACGGACTGAATGGTTACACAATTATTGTTGTCTTTCACCGACACATTATAAATTCCCGAAATAAGCCCTGTTGCGCTTGTGGTGTTTGTACCTGCCGTAAATGGCACAACAGGTGTCCATGTATATTGAAACGGCGTAACGCCCGAAGCGGAAAATGTTGCTGCACCGTTGTTTCCGCCATAGCAAGATACCGATTGTGAACTTATCACCGTTAATGTTGGTCCGTTCGGGTTATTTAACGATGTGTTTAACGTGGTTGTACAACCTGCATCGTCCCTTACTATCAGATTATAAGCACCTGCAGGAATGTTGTTTAAACAGCTTGTGTTAAAATTCCCCGGTATCCATGTATAGGTGTAAGAACTTCCTGTGCCGCCGCTTACCGTAGCACACAGCGTTCCGTTGCTCGACGTACAAGCCGATGGCGAGGTGGCTGCGTAAGTAGCGGTAATCGGCGCAGGTTGTGTAATGGTAAATGTTTGCAGAGGATATGCACAATTGTTTGCGTCCCTTACTCTTAGTGTATAATTTCCTGCAGCCAAGCCTGTAATGCTTGATGTGGTTTGTCCACCCGGACTCCACGAATAGCTTATGCTTCCTGTGCCGCCTGTTGCGGTAGCACTGATAACGCCTGTATTAATGCCTGTACAAACAATGTTGGTTTGGCTGCTTACTACGGTAATAGGACTTGGACTTGCCACATTAATTGTAGCCGTGCTGCTGCAACCCGATGTTCCGCTTTCTTTTATGGTAACGATGTAATTACCTGCACACAAGCCTGTGGCAGTTGCTGTGTTTTGAGCAGGAATGGAATTCCATGTGTATGTATATGGTGCAGTTCCACCCGAAGGACTTGCCACCACCGAAGCTGTGCAAGCACCAAAACATTGAATGCCTGTTCCACCCGAAACTGCTGCAGCTATCACTACTTGACTAATGCTGACAGTAGCAACGGCAGTACACGATTTTGCATCGCTTACCGTAACGGTGTAATTACCCTGACACATGGCTGATGCTAATGAAGATGTGCTGACTGTTGTATTTGAGGCATTTTTCCAAGTGTATGAATAGCCGGGTGTTCCGCCTGCTGCCGTTACCGTTGATGCCCCCGTACAGGAAGAACAACTGTTTATCATGCCTGTAATAGCGGCAGATAAGGCAGGAGGAGAGCTTATTGAAAGTGTTGTGGCTTGCGAGCAACCGTTACCGTCAGTTACGTTTACAATTTTAGTGCCTATGCAAAAACCTGTGCCAATACCTGTGGTGTTAGTTCCCACAGGCATAGGGAATTGATACGAGAATGGTGCTGTGCCGCCGCTTGCCGTTACCGTAGCCGAACCGTCGCATGAACTTGCACAAGCGGTTGGCGCAGTTGTTTGCGATAAAACAATGGGAGCAGGAGAAAGTACAGCTGCCGTTACCGTTTTTGTACAGGTTTTTGCATCTGTAACCGTTAATGAATAGTTATTGCCTGCACATAAGCCTATATTAGGATTACCGGTAAAACCATTTGACCAATTCAACGTGTAACCGGGTGTACCGCCACTCACATTTGCCGATAAAACACCGTTACAGTTTGAAAAACACGTTACGCTTGTAGAATTAATGCTCACCGTTACATCAGGCGGTTGAGTGAGCGTGGTTGAACTTGTTTTTAAACAACCGTTTCCGTCCCTCACGTTAAGCGTATAATCCCCTATACACCTGCCGGTAAGCGCATTTCCTGTAACTGTTCCTGTGGGCGTATTCCAAGTATAAGTATAAGCAGGCGTGCCTCCCGACACATTTGCCGTTAAAACACCGTTACACAAACCAAAACAGGTAATGGACGTGGTGTTAATGGCAGAAATCAATAAGTTGGGTTGCTGAATGACGGTGGTAAAAGTTTGTCCGCAAGGCGAAGACACATCACTCACTAAAACGGTATAATTACCTGCACCAAGCCCTGTAAATGTTGCCGAAGCAGAAGTTAATGTGCCTGTTGAAGACACAAGCGTGTAATTATACGGCGCATTACCGCCACTCGGGTTTACAACAATGCTTCCTGTGTTTTCGCCGTTACACGCCAAACTGAAAGAATTGACAGAAACCGTAAGCTGAGGCGGTTCTGCAATATTTACTGTTACCGAAGCAGGACAATTGGAAGCGTCTTTTACCGATACGGAATAAATTCCCGCACACAATCCTGTGGCAACCTGATTGGTTTGCGCAGGGGTTGTGTCCCATGTATAAGTAAACGGTGCACCGTTACCGCCAGTAACCACAGCCGTTGCTGCACCTGTACATTGACCGCGACAAGTTACGCTTTGCGTTACAGGCGAAATGGTTAATGCAGGCGGTGAGGTTATGGTAAAGTTAGCCGTTGTGGTACACAGGGAAGCATCGCTTACCGTTAAGGTATAATCAGACACACCCAAGTTTGTGATTGTGCCTGTGCCCTGTCCCGACGGTGGATTTGGCGACCATGAAAATGTGTAAGGCGCACCGTTGCCACCGCTTGACGAGGTAATGATGCTTCCTGTATTAGCCCCGGCAGCGCATGGAATATTAACTACCGTAGAGGTAACAATAAGTGTAGAGGGTTGTGTAATGGTAAATGTTTTTACAGGTGAAAAAACGCAGCCGTTGTTATCAACAATGTTTACGGAATACTGACCGCCACATAAACCTGTTGCGCTTGATGCGTTGCCACCCGATGACCATGTGTAAGTATAAGGTGCTGCACCACCGCTCACCGTAACCGAAGCTGCACCATTGCAGGGTGCAGGGCTTCCGCAGCTTACGTTGCTTTGTGTGCCCGTAACCGAAAGTGAGGTGGGTTGTGTAATGGTAACTGTTGTTTGCGTGTTGCAGCCTTTGGTGTCGGTAACAGTAGCCGAAACCGCACCAATGCCCAAACCTGTGGTGGCAACCGTTCCGTTTGCTACCGCAGTAATTGTATTGGTTGAACCTGTACTAAACTGAACCGTGTATCCCGGTGTACCTCCTGTGGGCGTTACCGAAAATGCACCTGTGCTTGTGCCGTTACAACTTACGCTCTGGATTTTAGCGGCAATGCTTATGGGCGGTGTTGAAGTTAATGAGGCTGTTAAAACCTGCGTACAGGCTTTGCTGTCGGTAACAGAAAACGTTTGTATGCCACCGCATAAATTTGTAATGGTTGTATTGGTAAGCGCAGCAATGGTAAACACAGGTCCGGCAGGTATTGACAAAGGGTTTACCTGAACCGTATATGGACCGTTACCACCGTTGAGCCTTATTACCTGAGAGCCATCGCACACCCCTGCGCAAGACGGAGGCGTGCTTGATAAAGGCGTAACGTTAATAGGCGTTGGAATTTGAGGTGTGGGCAAAGCAGAAAGTACATCAATGGTAGTGAAGTTTTGGTCTAAAGAGATGTCCACCTGCGCTGTGCAGCCACAAATATTACCAAGCGTGTAAGTAGGCGGAAAAACGTTTACTGCGGTAGGAACACCGCCTAAAGCATCGGAAAAACAAGAGGAAAAAGAACTGAAATTTAAAGTATAAGGACCTGCAACACACAAAGGATTAATGGACACAGTAATCACGGCATCGCAGATACCGAAGCAGGAAACGGGCGTGTATGTGTAACCCTCAATGGCACTGCCTAAGGTACAACCTGTGTTAATATATGCCTGATTGAACTTTACGTTTGGTGTCGGCGCATTAATTTTTACCGCAGACGTATCGGCTATGTTGGCTACAATTCTAAGGTCGCCCGAACCGTAATTTACATTTTTAAATTTCACGTTGCCTCTGCTGAGAAATGTTCCTTTGTCGGCAATAATGTTTACGGCATTTTTATTGATGAAAATATTTTGTGCTTTTACTACCGCTTGGGTAAGGTAAATTGTTCCCTCCTCAACGTATAAGGAATATGGGGCTTGCACTTCAAACGAACGTAAATTCCAATTGCCTTTTTTAAAGGTAACATTCGCATTTAATTTGTTTATGTGAGGGTAAAATTGGTGAACAGTTTGGTTAGACGAACTGAACACTAAATGCGTGTGGGCATTAAATTTGGTGAGTTCATTTAATGTAAAATCACTTGAAGCATTTAATTTACTTGTTGCGTTGCCTTTAAATTCCACATAAAACAAATCGGTAACAACCGAAAATTTCTTTACATGACTTTCGCCTGTAAACGTAATCACAGGGTCAAGCCAGTTGTTTGTCCACGAACGGTTATCAAAAACAACATCGGTATTGGCATTGGGAATTATATTTGCAGACACACCGCCAGAAGTGGTACTCCAGTGTTTTGGGTCATTAAAATTACCGCTGCCCCCTATCCAGTAAAGAGTTTGAGCGTTGGCAATACCAACAAAACAACTCAGCATAAACAAGAACAGACGGGTATGTTTAAAACTCATATCAAACTTTGGTTTAATTTGCCGAATGTATAAAAAATTTGGAAACCAAAATACACAATTATACTTCTAATTTTACTCCCAAAATTGTTGGTAATTATCTTCATGTTACGTTTAATACTTAAAAATAATGAACTTAAAAGAAAAAAATATATGGACAACGCTGAAAAGCGAGATAGTATATGAAAATCCGTGGATACAGGTAACTAACCACGAGGTATTAAACCCAAAAGGAAATTCGGGAATTTACGGCGTGGTAAGTTTTAAAAACCTTGCCATTGGCGTTCTGCCATTGGATAAAGACCTCAACACATGGTTGGTGGGGCAATGGCGCTATCCCTTAAATACATACAGTTGGGAAATTCCCGAAGGCGGCGGCGCGCACGGCATTAATCCTTTGCAATCGGCGCAACGCGAACTGAAAGAGGAAACAGGTTTAATTGCAAAAAAATATACCCTGCTTTGTAATATGCACACCAGCAATTCTGCCACCGATGAATATTGCTACATCTATCTTGCGCAAGATTTGGAACAAGCCCAAGCCGAACCCGAAGACAGCGAAGATTTACAAGTACGCAAAATTCCTTTTGAAACGGCTTACAATATGGTAATGAACGGCGAAATTACCGACTCGCTGAGCATGGTTGCTATTTTAAAAACTAAAATTTTGTTGGATAAAAACAATATAGGGTAATCGTATCAAAAACGGACAACTTCTGTTTTCGCAACGAAGGTTAAAACAAGTTTAGGTTTTAATTGGGTTTTTGTTGGTTGTAATTGCATAGTGATAAGTGCTACCCTACCTATCAATGGACAGAGCGAAATCGGAACTTCCTACAATCATGGGGAAATGTTTTTTTAATGATAACGAATAGGCGAAACCCAAGCCCCTCTATTTTAACACAATAAAATAAAAAAAGCTAATTATAGTCTGCGGTCTATATTGAATACTAAAGGTAGCTTTGCACAGACTTTAATTAGCAATGATTTCAGAACATCATATACTGAATATTTTCGGTGAGAACGTGAGAAAATACAGGCGATTGCTTAATATTTCGCAAGAAGAGTTGGCTAATAAAGCAGATTTGCACCGAACTTACATTGGTATGATTGAACGAGCAGAAAAAAACATAACGCTTGTAAACATTGAAAAGATAGCTAATGCATTAGAAGTCAAAATTGAGAACTTACTTAAAATTAGCAAAGATGAAAATAAGCGTTGAAGAACTTAACAAGCTATTTAAAAGTACAGGCATTGAAATTCTTGAACTACGAGAAGATTTAAAATCTTCCGAAAAGTACGTTGATGTTAGAATTGTCCAAGACAATGGCTTTGAATGGGCAGGCTCAATTCCATATTTTTATCGCAGAACGGGACTTTTTATTGAAAGTCCAGAAGACATACTTGCTCACTTAACTGCAATAAAGAAGTTTTTCACAGAGGAAAATATTGCGAAATTTCAAGAAGAAGAAACGAAATTTTGGCAAGATAACATGAAAGGAAGTGATGTTACAATTCATTTTTTCTATGAGCTTGTAAAAATGGAATGGACATCAAATTTCCCACAAAACGATAATCCTCAACGAAGAATACAAGACATCAAAGAAAAGGGTTACACAATTGCTTCAAGAAGAAACGGAAGAAAAGCGGAAAGACTTTTGTTGCCAATTCCAAGAGGCGCAGAAACAGGCTACGAAATATTTTCGTCAGCGTTCAGAAAGAAAGCGTTGAAAACGCTTAATGAAATCAATGTTTATGAGTTAAGTAGTGCCAACAAACATGGTTTGTTACCCGACCATAAATTCCCCGAAATCAGATGGGACGAAGAAACACGAGCCGAAAATCCCGATGAAATGCCCGAAAGCGAAATCAAACAAAAATTTCAGTTGTTGGACAATCAACGAAACCAACAAAAGCGAGAAGTTTGCAGAAAATGTTTTCAGACAGACAAAAGAGGAAAGTTGTTTGGTTTGAACTATTTCTACAAAGGAACTGACAAATGGGACACAAAAATTTCCAAAGTTGGCAAGGAAGCAGAAAAAGGTTGTATTGGTTGTGGTTGGTACGATATCCAAGCGTGGCGAGATAGCTTGAATGATTTTGTTAGTAAAAAAGCAAAATAAAATTTGCATACTATAATTATCTTTTTTACTTTTGTCCACAAGAGAGATTGACAATGAAAGATAGTTTGACTTTTGGTAGCGTTTGTTCGGGCATTGAGGCTTCTCAATTGGCTTTTGCTTCTTATGGTCTTAAACAACTTTGGAGTTCTGAAATAGCTGAATTTCCCTCAAAGGTTTTAAACTATCATTATCCCGAAATCCCCAATTTGGGCGACATGATTGCACTTCCCGAATTAGTCAAAAGCGGAAAAATACAAGCACCCGATTTATTTTGTGGCGGTACACCTTGTCAAGCATTTTCGCTTGCAGGTTGGAAAAATGGATTGGCGGACAAAAGAGGGCAACTAACAATGACTTTCATTGACATTGCTAACGCAATTGATGAAGTTCGCAAAAAAGAAAACAAAGGAAACACAATTATTCTTTGGGAAAATGTTGAAGGGGTTCTCAACGACAAAACAAATGCTTTCGGAAACTTCATTGCAGGTCTTGCGGGTTTTGACGATGAAATAAAAATCAACAAATGGACGAAAGCAGGTTACATGGAAGGTCCAAGCAGAAATGTTGCTTGGCGTGTGATTGATGCAAAGCATTTTGGTTTAGCTCAACAACGCAAAAGACTTTATGTGATTGCAGGTGGCAAAGATTTTCGCCCCGACCAAGTTTTGTTTGAATTTGACACAAAAGATACTGTCAAAGATTTCAAACTTTCTAAGCAAAACAACACTAACGAAATTTTCGATTTGTTTAGTTTTGGAAATTCAAACCAAGAAACAGCAGCCGAAAAAGTATTTTACAAAGGCAACACCAAGTTTGAAATTTTTAGAGAATACACCGACTGTTTGTATTCTGCCTACGGCACAAAATGGAATGGAAATGCAGCCGCTTACAACGGCTCACTTTACATTTCGCAAGACGACAGAATTAGACGTTTCACACCTTTGGAATGTGAACGACTTATGGGTTTTCCAGACAATTACACATTAGTCAACGGAAATAGTGACACAAACAGATTTCAAGCAATAGGAAATTCTTGGGCTGTTCCTGTTGTAAAGTGGATTGGCGGACAAATTGTTTTATTCTTAAACAATCCCGACCAAGCAAAAAACAGTTGGACAAATGCAATACGAAAAACAACAAATAATCTCAACGCAGACTTATATTTACTTGACAGCATTAAGCAGATAAAATTAGACTTGTATCTAAATAGTTCATGTATTCCAAACAACCCGACAGAGGGAAGAATTAATGATGTTGTACAAATAGAAGAAGTTCCGGAAAAATTTTATTTAAGCCCACAAGCCTGCAAAGGAATTTTAAGACGCAAAGACGAACGAGAAATTAAAATGAATGTTCAACTTGAGAAAATAATGACTGTAATTAGCCTAACAGAACAAGAATATCAACTCGCTTGATAATGTATCAACCTTAGCCGCAGGACTTCCTAAACCGAAATACATTGCCGAAAATTCAGATTTTTGGGTTGAGTTTAGACAAAGACATTTATAATACGGAATATTTGAGTGAATTAGGACTAAACAACAGACAAGTAAAAGCGGTTTTGTATGTAAAAGAAAAAGGAAAAATCACAAATAAGGAATATCAGGTGTTAAATGATATATCCAACAGAACAGCAACTAACGAATTAACAGAATTAGTTACTAATTTTGCTGTGTTGAAAGTATCGGGTGCGGGTGCAGGAACTTTTTATCATTTATAAATCACGCAAAAATCACGCAAATCACGCAAATTAAGGTTTAAGAATTAATTGAGAAAAATCTTCTTTTGAAAGAAAGCGACAAGAAATCGACTAAATATGTGTTCCGATAAATGTCCGTAAGGATTATCGATTAAAAGGCTTCTTAAAACAACACACTCAGATTTAAAGTAAAATTTCTTCCAAACCTTGGCACTTGACCGATGTCAAGATGTTCTCTGTAATTTGCATTTAGGATGTTTTCGCAGGCTGCGCCAATTTGAATGATGCCGTATTTTATTTTGAAGTTATGCGACACTCTGAAATTCAATAAATGAAAATCGGGTGTGGCTTTGTCGCCGTAATCTTGGTTTACTCTTTTTTGAGAAGCCGCATAATCGTATTCCAACTGTATTTGAGTGAATTTGAAAGCGTACCTCAATGCCTGTTGTAATTTAAGCGGCGGCACAAGCGGAAGCGGTGTACCGTTATTTGTTAAGGCGTACACATATTTAGCCGTGCCGATGTAAGTCAGTTTTTCGCTGATGTAATATTTTAACGACATCTCACCGCCGCGACTTTCGGCATAAGCAATATTTGTGTATGTTTTCAGCCCCAATGCGCCAGGTGTCATTTGGCTGTAACCTGCCATGCGATAAGCATAGATGTAATCGTTTGTGTGATGATAAAAGAAGTTTAGAGAACATTCCGCTTTTTTAGATGCGTAACGAAACAGCAATTCAGATTGAAAAGATTTTTCGGGTTTTAAAGACAGATTGCCAAGATAATCGTATTGGTCTTGTCGGTTAAACAAATAGTAGCCGTAACGTTCATTGCTTGTGGCAACCCTTTCGCCGTAGCCTAAAGTTATTTTGGCAAAAAATTTATCCTTGAAGAATTTGCCGTAGTGAAGATTAAAATTTTTAAGCACATTGCGTTTCACTTCTGTAATGTCGGTATCAAACACTTCCCATTGTTTAACGCCCGCGCCGTTCATGCCGCTTTGACTGATATAATCAACACGGGCATTAAAACCGACCTGCTGCTTGTGTTTAAGTGAAATTTTTCGGCTCATCGCAAGTCCCATATCTGAAAAAATATTTTCGGGTAAGGTTTGAAGATACATAATCGGCTCGTTGGCGGGATACATCACCATATCGGCGCGGGTTTGGGCACGGTGATAATCCAAGCGTAAATTAAAATCTTTTTTGGTGGAGATGTTGTTGTAAAAACCGTAAGTAGTGCTCCAGCCCGGCATATCCATGTGCATGGCAATGTTGCTGCGGTGCGTGTCGTCCATTTGGTGATAAATGGAATTGTAATAAACCTTTGCTTCGTTGGCTTGCAAATATTTTCCTTTGAAAAGTAACTGATGTGTAAGCGAAGCAATGTTGGCTTTTGCAAGACCAACGTCCATAGGCAATGCAGGATAACCTATGTTTTTTCCCCAATCGCCCAAGTAATTTAATTTTAATGATTGAAGGCTGTCAATTTTGTAAGCCAACACCGTTGATACATTGGATTTATGATAACCCGAATTTTGAATTATCGTACCTGAACCCGAACGGTAATTGTCTGCATCGCGCAAAGCCCCGCTAATTCTGTAAGAAAACTTGTTAAGCGTTTGTTGCAAAGAGGCGGTTGTGTTATAGCCGTTGTTTACAGTTGCGTAAGATTGAGAAAACTGTCCGTGCAGTTTTTTGTTGCAGAAATAATCAGGCTCTTTCAAATTGAAATTAATCTGTCCGCCAATGGTGCTGCCGTTCAGCGCGCCCGCAGCACCGTGAGCCACTTGTATGGATTGAAGATTAACAGGTTCAATATAAATTGACACAGGATCCATTTTATCGGTGCAAGCACCGTAAATGCGCATTCCGTCAATGGTAATGTTGGTTTGCCCCGCACTGTAATTCCTGATAGTCGGCTCTAAGCCGTAAGCACCGCGCCTGATGAGATTAACACCTTCCATGCGCGACAAAATATCTTCGGTAGTTGCGAGCTTGCTGCTTTTGTAGAAATTAAAAGATTGATTTTCGGGGTCTGCACTTTCGTGAATACACACTTCGTTTAAATCCACCGTTTTTACGCTGTCTTTGGAGGTTTGCTGTTGCCCCAAAAGATATGTCTGCGCAAAAAGCAGAAGAATTATTATTCGCCATATCATTCTTCTATGGTGATTTCAAAATATTGGTCGCTGCTTACAAGCGTGTCGTTTTTGTAAAGTTTCAAAGTAATGCGCCACAAGCCCGACATGGTGAAATTTACTTTGCCTTTGTAATGCCCTTTTGAAGTTAAAGTCGGATTTACGTTGTTTGGCGAGCCGTGTCCCATGCTTGGCATAGTAGGCTCTATTTCTATGGTGTAATCATCAATGGGTGCATATTCCATCATGCTTTTCTTTTTGTGAAGCACCACTTCAAAATCATTAATGCCTACAATGGGTTTTGAAGGATTAACAAAAGAAATAAAAACACTTGAGTTATTATCTGCCGCCACTACGGTGCTTTTAAATTTTGCGGGCGATGAAGATTTTACGGCGAGATTAAATTTTCCTGTGCCGTATTTATTGTTTTTATGATTATGAAAAGAAATGTTCAGCCACCATTGTTCGGAACTGCCCGCCATAGAAAAAATAACGGCAGATTTAAAGTAACCGTTGGTTGAAGCAGTATCTCCGCTATTTTCAACAGGCGCGCTGTGTTGCATAGAGCCCATATCCATCATGGGAACTATTTTAAAATGTCCGCGACTTAATTTGCTTCCGTCAGTTGAATCAAATAATGCCACATAAATTTCGTTGTAACCTGTTTCGGGTTCTTTTGTACCATACACTACAGCTTTGGCTGCCGCACCGTTGATAAATGTTTCACCGAGTTTCACCAAATTATTCGGCGTGGTGTCGGTAGTTTTTGGAGTTTCGGTTTCTTTAGGTTTTGCTTCCTTTTTTATGCAGGAAGTTATCAGAAATGGTAAGCTAAGTAGTGTTACCAAAGTAAATAAACGTTTCATGCTTCAAAAATACAATATTTGCTTTGCTTGTTGTATGACGAATGTTAGGTTTAAAAACTGATTTATGTCAGTTTTTAGTTTTATTGTTTGTATCATTTGTCGTTTGCGTTTATTGTTACTTGTTTTACATTAAACGGTAAAAGGTTCTGCATCAGGAGTGTTTTTAGTTTAGGAAAAGCTTCACTTTATAGTACAAACATTTCTAAAATTAGATATATTGGCGCAATAAAAAATGAGAGAGTATAAATTAAGTTATACGCAATTTTGGTTAACAGATGAGAAAAAATAAATTCGATAAAGTTTGGAAACAAAAATCTCTTGAGGTTTTAGAAAACAACAAATGGTCTGACGAAAAGGAATATCCAACAGAGCTCATTAAGAGATGTCATGAATACAGAAAAATCCCTGTTAGCCAATTAACGATAGAGCAGTTGCGGACATTAATCGGGCAAAATTTAGGATTAAAATATTTAGTACCAATAGCAATTGAGTTTTTGACTACTGATATTCTAATTGAGGGAGATTTTTATCCCGGAGATTTGTTGGAATCGGTTTTGAAGATTGACAAAAACTTTTGGACTCAAAATTTAAACATAAAGGAACAATTTGTTGATTTGATTAATTTAAATCATGACAAAATCAGGAGTGGAGAAATCGAGCTTGGCAATTTGGAGGAACTGAATAACATGAGTTAAACAACTTATTAACAACACCTACCCAAAAGTGGCAGTAATCCTTCGGAAGTTTAAAAACGTTTACCTCTTCCACTTCAATCTCAAACTATTACTCACCACACTTACGCTGCTCAATGCCATGGCTGCGCCTGCAATCATTGGGTTTAGCAGAAAACCGTTTATAGGATAGAGAATACCTGCTGCAAGAGGAATACCGATAAGATTATAAATAAATGCCCAAAATAAATTTTGCTTAATGGTGGCTACGGTTTGTTTTGACAGTTTTATTGCCTGCGGTATTTTGCTGAGGTCTGATGAAATAATGGTCATTTTAGCAACGTCCATAGCAATGTCCGAGCCTTTGCCCATAGCGATACTTACGTCGGCAGTTGCCAAAGCTGTACTGTCGTTAATACCGTCACCAACCATGGCAACGGTTTTACCTTGTTGTTGCAGTTCTTTTACAAAATCGGCTTTGTGTTGCGGCAACACTTCTGCTTTGTAATGGTTGATACCCGTTTGTTCGGCAATGGCTTTGGCAGTAGCTTCATTATCGCCTGTAAGCATATACAGGTCAATGCCCATATTCTGCATTTCTTTAATAGCCTGTACCGAAGTTCCTTTAATCTTATCAGAGATTGCAATAACAGAAAGTGTTTGTTTACTGTCCGCAAACCAAATAACGGTTTTAGATTGTTTGCCCCATTCACCGGCGTGCTTTTGTAATTCGTCTGAAATGGTGATGTTGTTTTCTGCCAACAGTTTTTTATTACCGACAAAATAAATTTCGTTGTTGTGATTGGCTTTTGCTCCCTTGCCTGTAATGCTGTTGAATTGTGATAAAGGTGTTGTTTGTACACCTTCAAAATATTTTACTATTGCTTCTGCCAAGGGGTGTTCCGATTGCTTTTCTATGCTTAGTAAAATATTTTTTGTTGTATCGTCATTGTTCAGCCATTGAATATTTGTTACCTGTGGTTTGCCTTCGGTAATCGTTCCTGTTTTATCTAAAATAATGGCATCTACTTTCTTTGCCAATTCAAGGCTTTCGGCATCTTTAATCAAAATACCTTTTTCGGCAGCTTTGCCAACTCCAACCATAATTGCCGTAGGTGTAGCCAATCCCAAAGCGCATGGACAAGCAATTACCAATACCGTAACGGCAGCCAATAATCCCTGCACCACGCCATTATTGCCGCCAAGCACAAACCATAGAATAAATGTGAGAATGGCAATACTCATCACAACAGGAACAAAAATACCTGCAATTTTATCTGCCAATTTTTGTACAGGTGCTTTACTTCCCTGCGCAGTCTGTACTGTTTTGATGATTTGGGCAAGCATGGTTTCTTTGCCTACTTTCACCGCTTTAAATTGAAAACTTCCTTTTTGATTTATCGTTCCCGCAAATACTTTTTCGTTTTCTTTTTTCAATACAGGCACAGGCTCACCGCTCAACATACTTTCATCAACGTAGGAATTGCCTGATGTTACGATACCGTCCACCGCAATTTTTTCACCGGGTTTTACCAAGATAATATCGCCCACATTCACGTCTTCAATAGCGGTTTGTTTTTCCGTTCCGTTTGCCTGTATCACAATAACGGTTTTGGGTTGTAAGCCCATTAGTTTTTTAATGGCTGAAGATGTGTTGCCTTTGGCTTTTTCTTCCAACAATTTGCCTAACAAAATAAATGCGATGATAACGGCTGATGCTTCAAAATACACATGAGCGTGTAATCCCCGCTGATGCCAAAAGTCTGCAAACAACATATTAAAAACGCTGAACAGATAAGCAATTCCCGTGCTCAATGCTACCAATGTATCCATGTTGGCAGAACGGTGTTTGGCTTGTTTCCACGCATTGATAAAAAAATCTTTTCCCAACCATAACAAAACAGGCGTAGAGAACAGCCACATAATTTCGTTGGCATAAGGAATTGTCATAAAAAACATTCCGATTACTACAACAGGCAAAGACAAGATAATTGCCCAAACGGTTTTGGTTTTTAGCTGTTGGAATTTTTCAGCGTGAAGAACTTCCAAAGTTTCTTGTTGTTTGTTTTCATCTTCTACCAACAAATCATATCCAACCGACTGTACTGCTTTTTGTAATTTTTCGGCATCAGTTATATTTGGCAAATACTCAACGGTAAGATTTCCCGTAGCAAAATTTACCGAAGCCTCCACAACGCCCTCCTGATGTTTTACAATGCTTTCGGCACTCACCGCACAGGAAGCACAACTCATACCCAATACAGGAAAAGTTTGTGTGATTGTATTTTGGTTTTTTGTTGGCATTTTCTTTTGCTTGTTAAACTATTGGTTCTGCTTTAAAACCTGTTTTTCTGATAATGTCCAATACTTGCTCTTGACTAATTCCTTCTGTTTTTACGGTAAGAATTTTATCCTTGTCGGTAGTGTCCACGTTCCATTCGCAAACGCCCTCTGCCTTGTCTAAATGCGGTTTTACAGATGCTACACAACCACCGCAATTAATATTTGTTTTGAATTGAAATTCTTTGTTTTCCATTTTCTAAATTTTTTAAAGCTTATTTAATTGCTGCAAATTTCGGCATAATGCCGTTAAGCATTGTTGTATAATTTTGGAATTGATTTGTAAGATTTGGGGATAAAAACAGCCCCAAAAATCGGGGCTGTAATTTGTCGTTTGTAAATGCTTGTTATTTCAAGTGCTCTTTAAAAAACTGTTTCATTTGTTCTGTGTATTTTCTGTTTGGTGTCTTCCGTAGCCTGACCGCTAATGGTTTGGGGCTTGCCGAAGTGGGGGAATTAGAAGTACAAATGTTCAGTTTTGCACAAATGCCAAATAGAATTACTAATGTTCAATTTAGCACTTCTGCCCCCATTTTGGCAAACCCCTGTTATCGGCTGTTCTTCTTTCGTCATTATGGTTTAAATTTTTCAAATGTCTTTCCATTAAATTTATATGCACCATTTTCGTGTGTTCCAAGCCAAAGGTCGCCATTGTTGCCTTTGTAAATGCTGAATAAAGTAATGTCTTTTGAGTTATCTTGAACGGCATAATGTGTAATGTTCTTTTCGTCATATTTCCAAACACCATCACGATAGGTTACAAACCACAAATTATTAGCATTGTCTCTTACTGTTGAAAGATACTCGTCTAAATTGCTGTTCTTTTTTCCATCTAAACCGCCTATGCTTTTGTGTCTTGTGTAAAATTTATTGCTTTTTAATGTTGTGCTGTCGTAAACGCTATAGCGAAATTCTGTGTTGAACCAAAAGTCGCCATTTTTGTCTTCCGTAATTGAACGCACTCCATTTGCCCCTTCGTTGCGAAATTCTGTCACATCTTCTTCTGTAATCCATTCGAATGATTTTCCATCGTAACGACATACTCCAACTGGATTTGTGCCAAACCAAATGTTTCCTTTTATGTCTCTATAAATGCTATAAACTTCAAATGGATTGTTAAGTTTAGGTGGCTTTGGAAGTGTCAATTCATAAAAGGTATTTCCATCAAAGCGGTAAACTTTTTGTTTGGCTTGATAAGCATTTATTAGCCACAAATCATTCGCTTCAAGTTTCCATTCATTACTTGGGGTTGCTATAATATTGGTAAATGATTTTCCGTCAAACTTTGTTATTATAGAATTTGGGTTCATACCTGTGAAATATATGTTGCCCGATTTATCTTCTTTTATATCATCAACTCTATCGTTATACAAACCGTGTTTTGCTGTATAATTTATCAAAGTTTTACCGTCATATTTGTACACTCCTGTTTCCCAACTACCAAACCAATAAGTATTTTTCTTGTCTTGATAAATCACCATAATGCTGTTTCCAAGTTGTTTTACGGTGTCGCCCTTTACATTTATTTCATTTAAAAGGACAGAATGGTTCTTCGAATTAGAAGTCTGCCCATTGCACGAAGTCAAAATGGATAGAATGCTAAAAAATAAGATTGTTGTTAATTTCATTTCTGTCAGTTTATTGTTTAGTACGGTAGGTAATAGAATAGCCGATAACTCGTTTATATGTGCGATAAAATTACGCAAATATCTAAAGTGTGGTTGGATTGGCTTGATTGTTTACCTTTTTACAACTTTGTGTTTTAAAGGCAATAGGATTATTTATCTCAATCAACAAAATTATAATAAATCTCTCAACAGATTGATGTAGCGTTCCTATTTTTCAGCTTTTGATTTTTTCTTGCCTTTGGTTAGTTGCTTTTTCTTTGGTGCTTCTGGCAAGTAGTTTTTAGATGATACGACTCTTTCGCCTGTTTTACTTTCCAATTCACGCCGTGCATTTCCTGCAACTGCACCGCCTTGTTTTGCTGCTTTTTTGTTTTCAACAAAGCCAACAGGGTTTTGAGTTTTTACAATAGCAGTAGTTGAGGCTTCACCCAACATAGAAAAAATGAGTTCCAAATCTGTAAAATGGTCACGCAAGTTTTGGCTTTTTAAGCCTTTCACTTTTTTGTATTCTTTGGGTGTAAGTCCGAAAGTTGCTTTTGAAATTTCTGCCGTCAAAATTGCGTATTCCATTTGTTCTTTTACGCCTCTGTTTTTCCATTCATCGGTCAGTTCTTCACGAATGGCAATGCTGCGCATACGCTTTTCAATCCAATCATCGGGATAACCTTTTAGTTTGTAAAGCTCTCTTGTGCGTTGCGTTGCCAATTCGGGATTTTCAATTTCTTCCAATCGGTCAGCCCCCACCTGTGCCAACCAAAGTTTAAACGGCTCTGCTTTGGGCGAAGGAATAGATTGAATGATACGCAAAAGCCCTTTAGTATCAGCCGCTTGAATTTTACGCCTTTTACCGTCAGCAGCTTCCATTTCAACCAGGGGACAAATTGTCCCCCAGTTGGAATTTAACTGTTCATCACGTTTTTTCATTTTCTTGATGTAATCTTTTACATCAATTGTGTCAGTTAATATTTCAACGACATCTTGAACTGAAAAATACCATTTCTGTTCTTGCTCATTCCATTCCGAACGAACTTTTTTATCTTCAAAAAGTTTGATGTTACTCATAGTACAAATTTAAAAAAACAATTAAACCCTGTCCAGCGGTTTTCTTTTATCTTCTTTTATTTGTTTGAAATGGCTTGGTGTCAGTCCTGTTACTTTTTTAAATTGATTGCTGAGATAGGCAACGCTTGAATAATTTAAACGGGAAGCGATTTCACTCAAAGACAATTCATCATACACCAACAGTTCTTTTACCTTTTCTATTTTTTGAGCAATAAAATATTTTTCAATGGTAGTGCCTTCTACTTCCGAAAATAAATTGGACAGATAATTATAATCGTGGTGCAATTGATTGCTTAACACCTCTGAAAGATTGATTTTGCTGTCGTTGTTTTGATAATGCACAAGGTCAATGATGATGTTTTTTATCTTTTCAATAATGCGGCTTTTTTTATCGTCAATAACTTCAAAACCTAAGGGAATTAAAGCATTATCTAATTTGTCTTTTTGTTCGCTTGTGAGTTCTTTATCCAAGTTTACTTCACCAAGCTTGATATTTTTTACTTCTAAACCGAGCTTGTCCAATTCATTTTGCACCACCATAATACAGCGGTTGCAAACCATGTTTTTTATAAAGACTGTGTTCATGTTTTAAGTCCTGTTGTACAATTATTCAGTTACAAAATTACAAAATCACAGGTAAGTTTTTTTGGCGATGTGTTGTGGTATGCAGGCTTAGCACGATTTCTCTGAGTTTAACAGTTCTCTGTTAATTAATATCAGGCGCGGTTTCCCGTGTCATTCCTTAATAAAATAACTTCGCAAAAAACAAATTACCGTGAGCCAAAAATCAACCAAAATAAAAATGCGCGCTTCGGGTTTTACTGTCATCATCAGTCTTTCATTGGTGCTGTTTATGTTGGGCGCATTAGGTTTGCTTATTATTAATGCAAACAAACTTTCAACACATTTTAAAGAAAATGTAGGTTTTCAAGTGTATTTGCGCGATACCGCAACTTCGGCTCAAACCGATGCACTTATTCAGGAATTAAGCAATTCGCGTTTTACACGCAGCGTAAATTTAATCAGTAAAGAAGAAGCTGCCGAACAATTGCAGGCAGAATTGGGCGAAGATTTTTTATCGTTTTTGGGAAGCAATCCGTTATTAAACTCGCTTGAGGTGAAGTTGGAAGCAAACCATGTAAACAGTGACACGCTACGCATTGTAGAAAAAAATCTGATGCAAAAACCATTTATAAAAGAAGTTGTATATCAAAAAGATTTGATTGATAACCTGAACCGCAACGCAAACGCAGTTGCATTTTTTATTTTGATTTTTAGCGCGGCGTTATTGGTTGTGGCAATAGCATTGATTAATAACACCATTCGTTTGTCTATTTATTCGCAACGGTTTTTAATCCGCACCATGTATTTGGTGGGCGCAACGCGGGCATTTATCAGCAAACCATTTGTGTTTAAAGGATTTCGGCAGGGTATTATTGCAGGCATTTTGGCGGGACTACTGTTAGCCTTGTTTTTAATCGTGGGTGTCCGTTTTATTCCTGAATTGTTGCAGTTGCAAGACGAAAACGTGTTGTTGATTTTGTTTGCAGGTATTGTTTTAATCGGCATTATCATTTCAGCGTTCAGTGCATTTTTTTCGGTATTGCGTTATTTGAAATTAAAAACCAGCGATTTGTATTTTTAAACATTCTTAACCCTTTGCCTGCTGCGTAAATACTTATATTTGCGCCACACAAATTTTTAACTGACATGAACACAAATCTTAGAAACACCAATTTGGAAAACTTTGAATACGCCACCATTACCAGCGAAAACAAACTGTTGCGCTCGGCTTTTTCGTGGATGGCTTTGGCTATGTTGCTCACTTCGCTTACGGCGTATGCGTTTGCTTCAATGGATTCGCTGCTTAGTTTGTTGTTTCAACAAACCGAAGAAGGCTTTAGACCTACTATTTTTGCTTATGCAGCCATGTTTGCTCCGCTTATTTTTGTTATGGCAATAGGCTTCGGATTTCAGCGTTTTTCGTATGGAACTTTAATCGGGTTGTTTGTTGCATATTCGGTTATCAATGGAATTAGCTTTAGCACAATCTTTTTAATTTATGATATAGGCTCTATCGCAAAAGTGTTTTTGAGCACCACCGCTTTGTTTGCTGTTATGGCAATTGCAGGCTACACTACAAAAACCGACCTGAGTAAATTAGGCTCGTTGTTAATGATTGGTTTAATCGGCATTGTGATTGCTTCCCTGATTAACTTTTTTATGCACAGCGCAAAAATGGATTACATCATCAGCATTTTGGGTGTGGTTATTTTTACGGGCTTAACTGCTTACGATGTTCAAAAAATTAAAAATATGGGTTTCCAAGCCGAAGGCACAGGCATTGCAAACAAACTCGGAATTATGGGAGCATTAACTTTGTACTTGGATTTCATTAACTTGTTTTTGTTTTTATTGCGCTTGTTTGGCGGCAAAAAAGAGTAATTCTAAAACTTTTTCAAATTCAATAAAAGTCCTGCTTTTGCGGGACTTTTTTATTGCTATTTTTGCAGTTCAAAAATTTATTTTTCTATGAAATTTGGCGTAGTTGTATTTCCGGGCTCTAACTGTGATGAAGACATGGTGTATGTATTGAAAAACATAATGAAACAAAACACCGTAAAACTTTGGCACAAAAACACCGATTTGGAAGGCTGCACACACATTGTATTACCGGGCGGTTTCAGCTACGGAGATTATTTACGCAGCGGAGCAATCGCAAAATTCTCGCCCATTATGCAAAGCGTAATGAAACACGCCGAAAACGGAGGCTTTGTGTTTGGTGTGTGCAACGGTTTTCAAATTTTGTGCGAAGCGGGTTTATTACCGGGTGCATTGTTGCACAACAACAGCCGTAAGTTTATTTGCAAAAATGTGTTTATAAAAGCAGAACACGCCAATTCAAAAATTACTTCTAAAATTCCTGCAAACAAAGCTTTGAAAATCCCGATTGCGCACGGCGAAGGAAAATATTTTGCCGATGCCGATACCTTGAAAAAATTAAATGCCAACGGACAAATTTTATTTCGCTATTGTGATGAACAAGGAAACGTTACGGACGAAGCCAATCCAAACGGTGCTTTGGAAAACGTTGCAGGTATATGCAACGCGGAAAAAAATGTGTTTGGCATGATGCCGCACCCTGAACGCGCTGCCGATAAAGAACTCTTTAACGAAGACGGAAAATTTTTGTTTGAAAGTATTGTGTCAGGCAATTAATTTTCGTTTAATTCGCACATGAGCCATAACAAAAAAATTATTGACTATTCTTTTGTTGTGGCTCTTTTTCTTTTCGGGCTTTACTATTATTGTTTTCGCATTTTGGGTTTTGACCTTAGCCGCACACCCGGCGATTACGGCGATTCGCGCTTTATCAATTACATTTTAGAACACGGCTACAAATGGCTGTTGGGCAAAGACCCTGATTTTTGGCAAGCCAATTTTATGTATCCGCTCAAAAACAATGTTGCCATTTCTGACAGTATGTTGGGGGCATTGCCTTTGTACGCTTTATTTCGCGCCATTGGCAATGATGTGGAAACTGCCTACCAATTGTGGTGGTTGAGCACCTGTGTTTTAAATTTTTGGTGTTGTGTTTGGGCATTTAAAAAAATCGGTTTTAATTATTTTTTAGCAGCCATTGGCGCGTATGTGTTTGCATTCGGCATAAATAATTTTAATCAGTTTGTGCATTTGCAGTTTAATTTTAAATTTTTAATTCCTGTGGCTGTTGCAGCAACGTATTTGTTTTTACAGAAAGCAAACACAAAATATTTTATCGTGCTTGTGTTAAGTATAGTGCTTCAATTTTTTGCAAGTGCCTATTTGGGCTTGCTGCTGATTTATTTTTTAATTGTCTTTGTTCTGTTGTTTCTTGCGTTCAAATCAAACCGAGAATTATTTTTTAATCAACTGAACAAAAAAATAATTTTTCAATGCAGCCTTGCTTTTGTATCGGGAATTGCTTTGATGTTGATTGTTGCTGTTCCGTATCAAAACATGGCAAAAGAAGTTGGTTACAGAAATTATGATATTGAAATGCTGCCGCACTTGCCGAGAGTGTACAGTTATTTTTTCGCAAACAACAGTTCTGTTACTTGGGATTTTTTGAAAAATTCTCCGTTAAAAAACTTTGATGCGTGGTATTTGCAAGATATGTTTGCGGGAATATTTTGTTATGCAGGGTTAATTTTTTCAAGCATATACTTTATAAAATGCAAAATCAAAAAAGAGAACGTAAGTTTTTTGCCGATTGTTTTATTTTCAGTTTGCGTTTTGTTTGTGTGTTTGTTTTCAAAAACAGAAAACAATTTTTCTTTGTTTAAGTATTTCAGAATACTACCCGGTTTGTCAAGTATGCGGCTTACACAGCGTTTTATGATTATTGAAGTGTTTTTTCTGTTGTGGCTTACTTTGTTTTTCTTGCAACAACTGTTTAAGCGCGAAAAAATTTCTGCTTATATCGTTATTGCTTTACTTGTAGTTGCCGACAATCTTTTTCTTGCCCAACCCGAAGTGCTTTCCATAACGCCAAAGCAAATACGCCAAGAGCGCGTTGAGAATATGTGCGGGAAAATAACAAGAGAAAATATTGCAAATAAAAAAATTGTGGCTTGTATTAATACTGCCGATGATTCAGAGGCGTTTATGCAATTAGATGTGATGCTCGCCACCCAAAAATTAAATTTATATACGCTGAACGGTTATTCAAGCACCTGCTACGGTGAGTTGTGCAATTCCTACAATGATACAGCTCATGTAAAATTATCCGCGTGGCTGCAACGATTTGGTTTGCACGATGAAGATGTGCTGTTTATTGACAATAATTGAACCAAGAACAAACATACTTACAAGGCTTAAAAAAAGATTTACAAGCTTTCGGGGTAGATTTACAATACAATGCTCCGAAACTCACAGCCGGAAAGGGAAAAAAAAGTGTTTCTTTTTTATTACCAACGGAACATTTTGATTATTCTGAAACAACGAGAAAAAAAATTGTCGCCGTGTTGCGTTCCAAATTAGGGCTAAACACAACCATTTTTGCGCGGCAATGCGACATAAAAAAGATTGACAAAGAAACCGCGAGTAATTTTTTAAACGCGTATCATTTAATGAACGCCACGCAAAGCGCATTTAATTATGGTTTGTTTTTTAAAGAAGAATTAATTGGGGTGGCAAGTTTTTCAAAAGGCAGAAAAATGAACCGCTTGCAGGAACATGAACGTTCTTTTGAACTCATACGCTTTTGCTGCAAGGAGGGCATTACCGTTACGGGCGGCTTAACCAAATTAGTGAAAAATTTTTGTCGCGAAAAAAATGCAGGCGATGTAATGACCTACATCAGCAAACAATTCAGCGACGGAACATCTTTTGCCAAAGCAGGTTTTAAAAAAACCGGTGAAAGCGAACGAAACATTAAAATGATTTTTACGCCCGATGAAAAATTATAATTGCATAGTGGTGCTTGGCGCAACGGCAAGCGGAAAAACGCATTTGGCGTGTGAGCTGGCGTATCGGCTTAACGGCGAAATTATCAGCGCGGATTCGCGGCAGGTGTATAAGCACCTGAACATTGGTACAGGTAAAGATTTGGAAGAATACGAAATCAAGGGCAAAAAAATTCCTTATCATTTAATTGATATTGTTGAACCAAGCGAGCAGTTTTATTTACATCAGTTTATTGAAAAATTAAATAGTGCTTTTAACGCTATTGTTGCAAGACAAAAATTACCCATTATTTGCGGCGGCACAGGTTTGTATTTAGATACTTTGCGCAAAGATTTTTCATTTACGCAAATTCCCGAAAATGAAAATTTAAGAAAGGAATTAGAGCCACTTTCAAAAGAAGAGTTGTTGTTGCGCTTAAAAAAATATCCTGCTGAATTTATTGAGCACGTTGATGTAAATTCCAAGAAACGGATTATTCGTGGGATTGAAGTGGCGGAGTTTAAAGCCACTAATTTCACTAATAACACAAATCTTAGTGTAAATTCGTGGCAGACCTACAATCCTTATTATATCGGAATTTTAACCGATAACGACACGCGAAAAAAATTAATTTCAGAGCGTTTACAAAAACGGTTGAATAACGGTTTGATTGAAGAAGTGCAAGGTTTATTACAAAAAGGGATTTCGCATGAGCGTTTGGAATTATTGGGTTTGGAATACAAATTTGTTTCGCGCTATTTGCAACATAAACTTTCAAAAGAAGAATTGTTTACGCAATTACAAACCGCCATTTTTCAATTTTCAAAACGGCAACTTACTTGGTTCAGAAAAATGGAAAAAGAAGGTGTGAAAATAAATTGGGTGGATAAAGGGGTGAATGTTGAGGAATTGGCGTGGGTTTTCGCTCAAAATCCTGCGGAGCGTGGGCAGTACTTTACCTAATTTGAATTTCATAAGTGTTTCCATTATTTAATGTTGTTTTAATTTTAAAGGGGTCATCGCCTTTGCTTAACCGTATAATATCCCATTCCGTACCGTTCACAACAAACAGGTTTTTTTGCAGCGGAAATTTTGTGGTAAAAGAAATAGTAATCTTTTTTTTGTCGGAAGAGAATTGGTAGGTAACATACGACCTAAGCCCAAACACCACATCTATTCCACTTGCCCGAAGATAAAACGAAAAAGTTGCATCTTTTACTTTCGTTGGAGTGTTTGTTAAATTAGCAGAAGTGCTGTCCAAATACTTATCCAATAAGTCAAGGCTGTCTATGCCGTTTACTGTGTACTTGGTTATACTGCCATAAAAAGGGCAGTTTTTAGCTTTGGTAGGGTTGCCCCAATATCTGCTTTCAGGATATTTTTTGCAGGTGGTAAAAACAAATGCCAAGCAAACGAGAACGAGCGCGGGAATTAATGTTTTAATTGTTTTCATTTTTCTTAAAATTTAGTTTGTAATTAAGAGATAGTTTTCCATACAAAAAAGGTGCGTTGGAATAATAAATATAATAACGATATGGTTGTCCGAGAGCGCAAAATGAAAATCCCGTATTAAATCCTACTAAACAATTACTTTGTTTGATTTTGTAATAAAATCCTGTGCTAATAGAAGGACCGCCAATACTAAACCAATAATTTCTATTGTTTAGTTCATCAACATATTTTTCTTTTTCAGTTCCTCCAATTATAAAACCAAGTAACAAATGCCATGAAAATTTTTTATCCATTTTTGTAGTAAAGCCTATACTCGCAGAGCGTTTTACAATAGTTCCAAAATTTGTAAATGGTGCAATTCCACCATTAACGTTTAAAGCCAAATGTTTGTATGCAAATAAACAGTTTAAGTTAGCTTCTCCTTTGTAGCCAACTCGTTTGAAATAAGTAGAATAACCCAAATCAACGCCAACAAGTGCAGTTAAATTGTTTTGTGCTTTGCTGCATAAAAACACAAAGAACAATATTACGCCATAAATTAAGGGTTTAGTTTTCATGTTTTTTGGAGTTTAGTTTATAATTGAGAGATACGTTGATTTGTGCATAAGGAATGTTATCATTACTCTGATAAGTTGTATTATTTCTACCTTTTGGCTCTCCCACTATACAGTTTGCCACTGTAACATGAACACCGAGTAAAAAATTACTTTGATTAATTCTGTGATAAACACCTGTAGAAGCACTTAATCCAATGGGAGAAAATGTTTTATAGTTATTCGTGTCCGTAAAGTATTTTTCTTTAGATGTTCCGCCAAAAGTTAAACCTGCCAACAAATGCCAAGACAACTTTTTATACGCTTTAGTTGTAAAACCAATTTGTACAGGAAATTTTGTAACAACACCGAAATGAGTAGCCGATGCAACACTTGCTGCAAGATTAAGAGCTAAATACTTGTAGGTAAAAAAATAGTTTAAACCAATTTCGCCTTTATAGCCTGCAATTTTGGGATAGGAAGAATATCCTAAACCTACTCCAAAAAAATGCGTAATCTTTTCAACTTTACTTACCGTATCGTTAGTGTTTTTCAATTTGTAATTAACAGAAACATTAATGCTTATAAATGGGCTATCTTCACCATACGAAAGCGTAACGTGAGAACCTAAGTATAAATTACTTTGTTTAATTCTGTGGTAAAATCCCATGTCGGTATAAAAGAAACCTCCATACAATGATGAATAATAGGGAGCACCATAACCATTAATACCTTCAAAAATAGATTTACTTCCTTTACTAAAACCTAAACCAAACAGTAAATAACACGCTGTGTTGTATTGGTTAAATTCTGTTGTTAAGCCAAGTCCTGCATAATATTTTGAAATTGCACCGTAGTTTGTAAACGGTGCAATTCCACCACCAACTTTTGCTGCAAAGTGTTTGTGTGCTAAAAAATAATTCAAATTGGCTTCACCTTTATAACCAACTTCTTTCGGGTAAAAAGAATAACCTAAATCAATTCCTACAAGGTGATTAATATTGCTGTTTTGCGTTTTACCTATAAAACTTGCCAAAAGCATTAATACAAAAAAATATTTGCGGAATGCGTTCATGGTTAAAATAGTTTTTAGTTCTCACCTATTTGTTTTTTGAGTAAATCAATTTCTTTTTGCTGCTCAATAACGTAAAGGTACAATTTTTCAATCAGCGTTCAGAAATTTCCCAATGTGTAATTTCTTATCTCACTAAAAACTTTTATCTTAGCTCAATCGTAAAACGTATGTTGGTGCGCACCCTTATATTCAGTAGTATTGTTTTTTGTTCCTGCTCTTGCGGCGCAAAAAATTTCAGCGATGATAGTTTGGTTAAAAAACCAAACAACATTCCAACGGTTGATTTTTTTGAACCGCAGGGCTATTGCAGAAACGTAATCGGCGTTTGCAACCCCATTACAAAATTCAGCGAAAATTTTATTTACGACCAATCGCTTTATGCTTACGGCGTGGACACTTTGCCTCAAGTGAAATTTTGGCGCAGGATAATGAATTTACACGAAGATACCGCCATTGTAAATTTTATTTCAACGCGCACCTTTATTCAAAAACTAAATGCTAAAGAGTGGGACAAAAAAAATGATGAGTGGAAAAAATTTTACCGCGACAGTATTCGCAGTGCGTGGAATTTAGACACTACCAACCGCATTGCCGTAACCACAGGAAAAAAATATTTTTATGATTTTGAAAAAACCTCGCGCAATTTTCATCAGGGCATAAATTGTTTTATTGACAACAACGTTGACCCATGGTACGCGCAAGCCATTTTGTTGATTGAAAGTCCGAATAAATTACAGAAATCAAATGCAGGTGCTTACGGCTCGTTTCAACTGATGAAAGACGTAGCAAGAATGTACGGCTTAAAAGTAAACAAGCAAATTGACGAACGTGCCGATTTCTCCCGCAGTGCGTATGCTGCAAGCTCCCTGATTAAAAAAATTTGTATTCCTAATGCCCGAAAAATGTTGGATTCTTTAAGCATTAAACACATAAACGAAGAAGAATTGTGGTTTAGATTATTAGTAATGCACATTTATCATGCGGGAACGTACAATGTGCGAAACGCGCTGTTTGCTTTAAACCCAAGCGAGGCAAACATGACCATGATTTACAATTTGTGGCAAATTCAAACCAAGCGATTTAAAAGTGCTTCGCAAAATTATTCTCAATTGGTGTTGGCTGCCATGCTGGAAATGAATGAACGCGCAGGACTTGCCCTGCGAAAACCCTATTTAAGCGCGGAAAAATAAATTTCTTTTATAGCAAAGCAGGCTGTATTTTTGAATTCAAAAATTTAAAAAAATGTCTGTATTAAACGCTTCCAACGAAAAAACCATTAAACTGATTATTTACGGCACAAGCTTTGTCATTTGCATGGCAGTGGTGGTTTTACAACAAAAATTAATTCCGCACGCTGATACTTTTCCGAATTTTATTTATCATTTACCTGCGCTCAACGCTTTCTTAAACGGTACTTGCAGCGTGTTGCTTATTTTTTCTCTGCTCGCCATTAAAATGAAAAAAGTAAACATTCACAAAAAATTAAACCTCACCGCTTTTGTGTTGAGTGCTTTGTTTTTGGTAAGTTATGTTACCGCACATTATTTTATTCCCGACACAAAATACGGCGACCTTGACCATGACGGAATAATGAGCGCGGCTGAAAGCGCGGCGGTGAGCGGCATTAAACCTGTGTATTTAATTATTTTATTGTCGCACATTTTTTTGGCGGTTGTTGTGTTGCCTATGGTGTTGCTTTCGTTTTATTACGGCTTAACCAACCAAGTTGCCAAACACAAAAAACTCACGCGCTTTAGTTACCCGATTTGGTTGTACGTTACAATCACGGGCGTGGTGGTGTATTTAATGATTAGTCCCTATTACAATTATTAAAGTGCAATTTCGCTTACCGATAATTTTTCTTCTCTTTTTTGTTGCAACATCTTGTACCAAAGACAACCGTTGGGATTGTTTTAAATCTTACGGAAAAACTATCAGCGAAATCCGCCGCGATATGCCTGCTTTTACAAAGGTGAAATCACACGACAAAGTAAACGTTGCCATTTATCAGGGCAATGAGCAAAAAGTGGAAGTTGTTGCGGGCAAAAACATTATTGAAAGTATCAGAACCTACGTTGAAGACAGTATGTTAATTATTGAAGACCGCAACGTGTGCAATTTTGTGCGCGGCTACAAACACCACATACAAGTAAACGTTACGCTGCCTCATTTAAACAATGCCATAAACAACAGCGTAGCCACCATGATAATTGATGCAAATTTTGTGCAAGATGAAATTAAAATACGCGCCGAAAACTCGGGTGATACCTACGTTTACGGCACATACAAAAACATAAACACAAGCTCGCATGGCAACGGCGATATTTATTTGAAAGGACATTGCGATGCTTTGTTTGCCTACTCTAACGGCACAAATTTTTTGCAGGCGTTTGACTTAACGGTAAAAAATTATGTTTATGTTGCCAACCTTAGTCTTGGTGATTGTAACATTAACGCGGCAAGCCCCAATTTGTTGCTTGACTACCGTATTTCCGATAAAGGAAATATATGCTACAAAGGCAATCCAAGAATCATCAAAGGCATTATTGACGAGGGTGCAAAAGGTCAGGTGATTAAAGTAGATTAGAAAATAAATTCTAAACACTCATATCTAAATTCTAATTGGTGAAGTTTGTGGCAGAAAAAATAGTTCAAAAAAATTACATTGTAGTTTTAGTTTGTTTGTTGTGTGTTTCATGCTCTCAAAAAAACGAAGAGCAAAACATTACTTGGAGTAAACACATTGCGCCCATTGTTTTTAAAAACTGTACGCCCTGTCATCGCCCCAACGAAGCAGCACCGTTTAATTTACTCACTTATGCCGATGCCGTAAAAAAAGCGCAGCTCATAAAATTTGTAACGCAAACGCGCTATATGCCGCCCTTTCCCGCCGATGTAAATTACACGCATTTTGCAAACGAATTGGTTTTGACCGATGAAGAAATTGCACAACTAAAAACTTGGGTTGAAAACGGCACACCGCGCGGCGACAGTTTGCAAGAACCGAAAACTCCGACTTTTTATTCAGGTTCTTATTTCGGCAAACCCGATTTAATCATCAAACCTCAAAAGCCTGTTCAAATAAAAGGAAACGGAACAGATGTTTTTTTGATTTGGAAATTTCCTTATGAAATAGAACGTGATACCATTGTTGATTTTGTAGAATTTGTTCCTCATCAACGCAAATTAATTCATCACGTTAATGGTCATTTAATCAGCTACGATGAAAAACGCAGCTTCAATTATTTTTCGGGGGAAAATATTTCCGCTGACACAAAATCTCAACTTATGGAAGTATATAAACAGATGCACATTCCATACACCGACCAACTGCAACCGAATTTCCCGACACTTACACCAAACACCATTTATTATTTACCGGGTTATATTCCGCCTGTTTACCCAAAAGAAATTGGCGGATATAAATTAAAAAAACACGGCGCGTTTTTGCTCAACAATATTCATTACGGACCAAGCAATGCAGATTTATTGGATAGCAGTTACATTAATGTGTTCTTTCGCAAAACGCCCATACAGCGCAGTATCCGCGAAAGTCAGTTAGGCACATTCGGTCTTTCAAACATTGAACCTGAATTTATTATTCCGCCAAACGAAGTAAAAACCTTTCACACGCATTATACTTTAACTTCGCCAATCTCTGTATTGTCGGTTAATCCGCACATGCACCTTATCGGAAAAACATTTTGGGCTTTTGCACTAAAACCAAACGGCGATACCGTTCCTTTAATCAAAATAAACAAATGGGATTTTCGCTGGCAATATTATTACACTTACAAACACCCTGTAAAGTTGGAAAGCGGCGCAACCATTCATGTTTACGGCACGTTTGATAACCGCAACGAAAACCCCAACAATCCTTTTCACCCACCGCGCACCATTACGCAAGGTAACGGCATAGAAAGCATGAAAACCACCGAAGAAATGTTTCAGTTTATTTTTACTTATATGCCGTATAAAGAGGGTGATGAGAGAATTGATTTGGAGAGATAGGTTTGAGTTCATTTTCCCCTTATCAAAAAGTGATACAAAAACTTAAATAAGAAAACCTATATTTAACTTTTAGCCATTTAACTTAAATAATGAAATTTATATTTAACTTTGAGGCATGGTAAAAATAGAAGCCTTTAAAGCCGGAAATTTCGTTAAACAATCTGATTATAAATCATTTGCACCCGAATTAATCAATATCTCTTACGCTTGGGACAATTCATCGCTTACCCGCCTTGCTGAACAAGCGGCTTTAGTGATTGGACAATTAGATGCTTATTCGGATTTAGTGCCGAACATTGACCATTTTATCCGAATGTATGTAACAAAAGAAGCTACGGTAAGCAGCCGCATAGAGGGTACGCAAACCAATATGGAAGAAGCCCTGCTTAATGAAAAAGACATAAACCCCGAGCAACGCAACGATTGGCGCGAAGTAAACAACTACATTGTTGCCATGAACAATGCGCTTGGCAGTTTGGATAAGCTGCCGATTTCCACAAGATTGTTGTGTCAGGCTCACGCTGATTTAATGCAGGGTGTGCGCGGTAAACATAAACAACCCGGAGAATTTCGCGGCAGCCAAAACTGGATTGGTGGACAAAATCCCGGTAATGCCGCATTTGTGCCTCCCGTATGGCAACAAGTGAACCCACTTATGGGCGACCTTGAAAATTTTTTACATAACCGCGATACGGGATTGACACAAATAATGAAAATAGCTTTGGCGCATTACCAATTTGAAACCATTCACCCCTTTTTAGACGGAAACGGGCGTTTGGGACGGTTGATGATTACACTCTATTTGGTTGACCAAAAAATATTGCATAAACCGGTTCTGTATCTGTCGGATTTTTTTGATAAAAACAGAGTGTATTATTACGACAACCTTACCCGTGTAAGAACCCACAACGATTTACTTAACTGGCTTTTATTTTTTATGCAAGGCGTTATTGAAACAGGGCAAAGTTCTATTCGTTCGCTGAAAGAAATATTGGAACTTAAAAAAGACTGTGAAGAAAAACGTATTTATGCCATGGGAAAAAAAGTTGCGCTCGCAAAAAAACTGCTCGACCATTTGTTTATACAACCTGTTATGGACGCTGAACAGGTTTCAAAAGCAACGGGTTTGTCGTTAGTGTCTTCATATAAAATGATAGAAGATTTTAGGACACAAAATATTCTTAAAGAAATGACAGGAAATAAACGCAACCGTATTTTTGTTTTTGAAGAATATTTTTCAATTTTTAAAAAGTAGGAGAAATGTTTCAGTTTATTTTTACGTTTATGCCGTATAAAGAGGGTGATGAGGGGATTGATTTGGAGGGGAAATAGTTTTTTTCAATAAAATAATTTTTCTACTATTGTTTTTCTTTTATGCCAAAAAAGTTTACAAAATTTTATTTCATCATGCTTGCACTTTTTTATGGCATGAGTGTTTATCCTCAGTCTTCATTCTTCAAAAAGAAAACTGTGGATTGGAATAAATTTGACAGCATAGAAATTCCACATGATTTTGAAAAATATAAAAACAGCGACATAGTTTTTATTGACGACAAAACAGATTTTCGTTTTATCTATGGTGGTAATCAAGGGGTTCGTTCGGAATTGGGATTTAATAAAATTACGAGGTTAATCACCCTGCGTATTAATACAGAAAAAGGTTTGCAGGAACTATCCAACTTCAAACTGCCCGAATCTTTTGATATGGCGTTTACTTCTTATTTTGTTAAGCAAGGACGACAATCAAGAATTAAAACACCTTTTATCATTGATGACAAAATAGAACAATTTTCTGCAAGAAAGTATGTAGCGGGAGAGTGGCAGCAAATGCAGTTTAAAGACCGATACGAACAAGTAAAGTGGACGAAACATGACGGGGAATTTTTGAATGATGAGATTACAGTTTTGCAACTTCAAAATTTAAAAGTAGGAGATGTTGTTCAGATATATTACAATGCTTCGTTCAGAGGCTCATACTATTCTAACTTATTTTACTTTTATTCAAAATATCCTAAACTGAATGTAAATTATTCTTTCACGTACAATGTAGATAAACAACTGGCTCACCTCAACTATTTGTTGCCCGTAAACATAAAAGACTCTTGTTTTTCAAGAACAAAAACAGAAAAAGAAGATAAAATTATTGTTACCGATAAATTCGTTTTCAAAAATATGAACGGGATAAACTATCCTGCCAATAGTTTTGAAGGGGAAAGATTACCTCATGTTTTTTTGGATTTTAATTTCATCTATTATTTTATTCCATATAATCGTGGAGGTTTTATCAGTCCTTTTTTATATGACAAACCGAAAGATTTTGAATGGGTTGTTTCTGCGGATACAACCATATATCGTCCTTTTTATGGAAAATCAAACGCCAACTATTGGCTTGCATTGAGAAAATATATTTCTAAATTTCCTCCGTTACATAACAATTCTGATAATACAACTTTTTTTAAAGCATTTTTTGACGACATAAACAGTTTCAGATACATTACCCGAAATCAACTTGTTTATAATGAATCGCACTTAATTAATGCTACCACAGCAGAACACATCAATAAAAGAAGATGGGTGAGTTTTGGTAATTGGTTTTTAAGAGACATTTTTTATGATAATAATATTTTTTATTATCTCGTAAACATTCAAGACGGGCGATATGGCAATCACAATCCCTTTTACAGGGCGCACTATTTTTATGAATGGGAACTTTTAGCCGTGCCAAACAAAAATTCTTATACTTATTTTATGTCGCGTCCGGGCGGTGTTTCCTATCACCCAAACGAATTACCTTTTTATTTGGAAGGAAGTGTGGCTTCACTTTTGCCTATGAATTTTCAAGAAACAGACACAATTAAAAGTGCTAAATTTTTCAAATTCATTAAAACTCACAAAGGCACGTTTAATGAAAACACAAGAACAGAGAATGCTTCGGTAAAAATTTCACTTGATGAACGCAAAGCAGAATACAATGGCAAAGAAAGTTTGTCGGGGCAATTTTCAACAACATTAAGGCATTTGTATTTGAATGAAATTATTGATTCCACCATTGCACCGTATTACTTCAAACGCTGTACCGACAAGCCTTTTACTTCGGAAGCAAAAATTAATTTGTCTTCAAAAATCACCGATTATCCATTCAGGTACACATTTAATTGTTCCGAAAATATTTCTTTACCCGAAACAAACACATTGAATATGACACATTGGTTTTCGTTTCTGTTCAGCTCAAAAATTCTTCCCGAAATTCCCACACACGATTACTTTTTTGATTTTGATTTTACCGATGTTTACAATTTTGTATTAGAGTTTGACAAACCTGTTCAACTGAAAAATGCAACAGGTTTTACGCGAAACATCAGCAACAATTATTTTGAATTGAGCAGCAGAATTGTTCAAAATTCAGAAACATCGTATTTGATAAAAGTAAACTTACAGTTGAAGCAAATGCTTATTCCTTTAGCCGATATGCAACTGCTTATGGATTTGGTAAAAGAACTTGATGCGATAAATAATTTTTCGTTGGAGTGGTAAAATTACTTCCAACTCCTCCCCTTCGCCACCGCAGCCGCCGTCCAAGGGTCATCGGGCCAAGAATGTTTTGGGTAACGGCGTTGCAATTCTTTTTTCACTTCAAAATATAAATTGTTCCAAAAACTTTTTAAGTCTGATGTTACTTGCACAGGTTTGTACCCCGGGGAAAGCAAGTGCATCACTACTTTGTTTTTTCTGTTATTAACTGTTGGTGTATCTGCCAAGCCAAACACTTCCTGCAATCGCACCGAAAGCACAGGTATTGCGCCGTTAGCGAAATATTGAATAGTTATTTTTGAACCGCTTGGCACTTCCAATTTTGCAGGAGCGAGCGCATTTAATTTTTGTTGCTGCTCCCAATTCAAAGAATGAAACAAGGCTTCAGCCAAATTTATTTTTTTAAAATCTTCGGTTTTTTTCACGTCTTTCAAATACGGCTCTAACCATGTGTTGTTTTGCAATAAATTTTCGGTGCTTACGTCTGCCCAATGTTCATCAGCGTTCCAAGCGCGTAAACTCAACATTCGGTTTTGAAGCTGTGTCATGGTTTCATCAAAATCCAACAAAGTTGCGCCCTCATTTTTTATGGCGTTTGAAATGGCTTCCACAATTTTTTCCTGTGAGGGATTGTTCAATGGTTTTGATTGCAACACAATGCTTCCGATTTTTAATTCTTTGGCAGCGATTAATCCACCGCGCCGCGTGTCCCACGTTACAACTTCCTGTTCTTTTACTAACGAAATTAAATCTTTGGGATTTAAAGGTGCAGCCAAAAATATTTTTCCCAAGCCCTCGCGCAAATCCATGTGGGCTACGGCAAGCCAAGGCTCGTGCGCTAAATCGTCTTTGTGTCCTGCCACGGCAATTTTTCCGTTGGCTAATTGAAACTGCGCGTTATTGCCAACCCGCGCCGAAGCAATACGTTCGGGATAAGCGTAAGCCAATAAAAGCCCTGTGTCAAAGCTATCAACCATTTCATTGTCTGCATTCACGTTCAGCATTTTTCTGTAAGAAGAAGCAACTTTTTCTATTCGCGCAAAACGATTGAGGCTGTTATTTTTTCTTGCACGGCGCAAAGCCTCAATGCGCAAATTAATGTCAATGCCTGTATCGCGTGGCAGAGGGTCGCGCTCTTCCAAAATGGCGGCAATGTCCGTAGCCAATTGTTTTAGTTTTTCATCTTCTGCCATGAGCAACATGTGCGCAATACGCGGATGGCAAGCCAATTTATGAATGTCTTTTCCGTGCGGTGTAACGCGGTTATTTTCCAACGCGCCAATTTGATGTAAGGTTTCCGAAGCCTGTGCTAAAGCGGCTTTTGGCGGCGGTGTGAGCCATGTGAGTTGTTGAATATCCGCAACGCCCCATTGCGCCATATCCAACATTAAAGCCGTTAAATCTGCTTCCAAAATTTCGGGAACGCGGTGTTCCGCCAAACGTGCTTGCGTGGCTTGTGTCCACATACGGTAACACACCCCGCTGCTCAAACGACCTGCGCGACCTGCGCGTTGGTCAGCCGAATCTTTTGAAATTCGTATGGTTTCCAAACGCGACAAGCCCGAACGAATATCAAAACGCGACACGCGCCCAAAACCAGTGTCCACCACAATTTTAATGCCCTCAATGGTTAAACTCGTTTCGGCAATGGAAGTTGCCAACACAATTTTTCGCTTGCCGAATTTGTTCGGCATAATGGCGAGAAATTGTTCTTGCGGCGGCAATGCGCCATACAAAGGGTGAATGGAAAACTCCGAATGTTGTGCACGCAAAATTTCTTCGCACTTTTTTATTTCGCCCTCACCGGGTAAAAAGACTAAGACATCACCCTCATGTTCGTTCATGGCACGCATGACGGTTCTCGCGGTGAGTTCAGGAAGCAAGGTTTCATCGGCATCGTTGCCATAAAAAATTTCAACTGGAAATTGTTTGCCTTTGCTTTCAATGGCTTTGGCTTTTAAAAGTTGCGTGAGTTGCGGCATATTCAGCGTTGCCGACATGACTAAAATTCTTAAATCAGGTCGCAACACTTGTTGTGCTTCGCGGCAGAGAGCCATTGCCAAATCGGCGTGTAAACTACGTTCGTGAAACTCGTCAAAAATTACCAAGCCGACATCTTCCAAAGCGTTATCGTGATGCAACATTCGCGTTAAAATTCCCTCTGTTACAACTTCCAATTTTGTTTGCGCGCTTACTTTATTTTCAAAACGAATGCGATAACCGATTGTTTGTCCCACTTCATCGCCCCACAACGAAGTCATGCGCGTTGCAATGGTTTTTGCCGCCAAACGGCGAGGCTCTAACATGATAATTTTTTTGCCATTGAGCCAAGTTTCTTGAATTAACGCGAGTGGTAATAATGTACTTTTTCCTGCGCCCGGTGGGGCATTCACGATGAGCGTGTTTTCTTCCGAAAGTTGTTTTTGTACTTCGGGAATGATTTCTGCAACAGGAAGATGTATGTCAAAAGGATTGAAAGGCAAATTTTATTTCATGTATTTCCCTTTCACATCACTGTAAGTAGGAAAATTGTTGTGATGCCAGTTCATAATTACCGTTCCGTCTTTCACCAACATTAAACCGGGGTTGCTGCGTATCATGGTTTTGAGAACAATTTTATCTACAGTCGCAAAATCAAACAAAGCGTTGTGCTTGTGTTTGTAATCGTCAATTTGTTTGTAGCTGCTTGCGCTCAGGGCGATGAAATTATGTTTGTCCAACGAAGCTAATTTGTAAAAATCTGCAATCTTTGCCATCAACGTTTGGTCTTCGGCAGTAGTTTCTGTTTCGTAAATCACTAACCAAAAACTGTAATTTTTATCGTTAAGCAAATTATCGGTTATGTTTTCGCCGTCTAAATTATTTACGGTAAAATCTGTAATCTTTGGTGGGTTCACGGCATCGCGAATAAGTTTGTTGTCGGTGGCTTCCCATTGCCAGTTCAAAGTGTCTTCCCAAATTTTTGAGGTCATGTATTCGTTTTGCGTAAATTCTTTCAACTCATTTGTTTTTGTGTTTTTGTAAACGAGCATGGTTTCATAAATCGGGTCTTGGTAATCTTCGCCTTTTTGCATTTTCTCTTTAATGTTATTGCCGATTTTGTAAGCGCGAAAATCCAATGGCGGTAAATTTCTGTACGCATACATCGGAAACCCGATTGATAAAACCGTTCCGAGCATAAACAGCGTACTCAAAATCATAGGCGAAAATATTGGCTTGATGTTGTCTTTTCCTGCAAACAAAAGCGTGATTAAAATTAAGAGCGCAATGTCTTTCCAAAAACTTTCCCAAGGCTTTAACGGCAAAAAATCGCCGAAGCAACCGCAATGCGTTACTTTGTTGTAACACGCCGAATAAAATGTGAGGAACGTAAAAAATACAATTTGCGCCAACAACAAATACAGCGTTAAATTGCGCTTGTAGCCAAGCAAGAGAAGAAATCCTAAAATTATTTCGGAAGCACAAATGATAATGGCAATTGGCAAAGAAATGTGTGCAAACCATTCAAATACACTCAAACCTGTGTCGGCTTTAAATACTTCAAAATATTCTTCCAGCTTGTAGCTGAAACCCAAAGGGTCATTGGCTTTTATAAAGCCCGAAAAAATAAACAAGCCTCCGACTAAAATCCGTGCAATGTGCGTAAGCCAAACAAATTTGGCAATGAACTCGGCAGCGTTAATGATTAAAAGTATAATTGCCAACACCACAAGCAACGTGCTTTTGCTGAAACATGGCGGACAAGTTAAATATGCTATTACAGCTACTGCGATTGAAAAAATCAATCTGAAAATTTTGGAAGAGAGAAAATTTTTCATGCTTAAAATAATTTATTCAAAGGTAGTTTTTAAACTTCATATCCTCGCTATGGGGTTTTGAAAAATTAAGGCGTTATTGGCTGTATTTTTCATGCAGCGCAAGGCGTTACCTTACGCTTTATGTATGCTGCCCTTTCAGGGCGAAGTGGGGCAGATTTGCAACTTTTAAAATTTGTCAAATCTCTAAACACAACCGTTCGGTGATGCGCCTTTGCCTGAAAGGCAAAAATATACCTTAGCTCAGGGCGTTGCCCTGAGCCGCCATAACAAAACACCATACGCCCTGAAAGGGCAATATATAATTGGGAAGCATGGAATAAAAACAGGCATTGCCAATTTAATAGACATTTTTAAAAAATACCGATTGATTTTCAGTTGATTTCATTTATGTATGTCTAACAAGTTAGCAATACCCCCTCACCCCCCTCTTTCAAATTCTATTTATTTTGCGTTAATTTAAAGTTTCTAAACACTTAAATTTTATGACAAAAGTTAAATCAATTTTAAACAACAACTCTGCTAAATTTTTATACCAATACCTCAACAATGCTGCGCCAACAGGCTTTGAAAGCAGCGGACAAAAAATCTGGCTCAATTACATAAAGCCCTACATTGACGAATACATTGTGGATACTTACGGCACGGTGGTTGGCGTTATTAATCCGAAAGCAGAATACAAAGTGGCGATTGAAGCGCACGCCGACGAAATAAGCTGGTTTGTGCATTACATTACCAAAGAGGGCTTTATTTATTTGTGCCGCAACGGTGGCAGCGACCACCAAATTGCACCAAGTATGCGCGTAAACATTCACACCGAAAAAGGCATTGTGCCGGGTGTGTTCGGGTGGCCCGCCATTCATGTGCGCGATGCCGCCAAAGAAGAAGCCCCGAGTTTGAAAAATATTTTCTTGGACATCGGTTGCAAATCCGACAAAGAAGTAGCGGAAATGGGCGTTTGCATTGGCGATGTGGTAACGTTTCAGGACGAATTAATGGAACTGAACAACCGCTACTACACAGGTCGTGCTTTGGATAACCGCATGGGCGGATTTATGATTGCCGAAGTGGCACGTCTTTTAAAAGAAGGAAAAGACAAACTGCCGTTTGGTTTATACATTGTAAACTCGGTGCAGGAAGAAGTTGGTTTGAACGGTGCCACCATGATTTCGCGCCGCATAAAACCAAACGTAGCCATTGTTACCGATGTAACTCACGACACACAAACGCCCATGATGAACAAAGTTACGCAGGGTGATATTGCCTGTGGCAAAGGACCGGTGTTGAGTATTGCGCCTGCCGTTCAAAACAATTTGCTGAAACAAATTATAGACACAGCCAAGAAAAATAAAATTGATGTTCAACGCCAAGCCTCTTCGCGCTTTACAGGCACAGACACCGATGCTTTTGCCTACTCAGCCGACGGTGTTGCTTCGGCGTTAATTTCCTTGCCGCTGCGCTATATGCACACCACCGTGGAGAGTGTTCACAAACAAGATGTGGAAGAAGTGATTAAGCTCATGTATCATTCGGTAAAAAGCATTAAGGCTAATCAGGATTTCAGGTACATAAAATAATTAGACAATGAGCCAATTCGGCAATTAGACAATTCACGTCATTGTCAAATTATCTCATTATCAAATTGACTAATTAACAACACACACAATGCCAATCATAGGTTCAATTATAAAAAGTGCCATTACCATTCGTTCAAGCATTCCTAATGTGATGCCTGCACGAAAAAATGTGTATAAGCAACAGGTAAAGCAACTGCACAAGCTTTTGGAAAAAGCTGCCGACACAGAGTTTGGCAAGCATTTTAAATTTGCCGAAATGAGTTTGCAGGAAGACCCTGTAAAACTGTTTCAAAACACCGTGCCCATTTACGATTACCAAAGCATTTTTGATGCGTGGTGGCATCGCACCCTGAAAGGTGAAAAAAATATTTGCTGGACAGGCAAAGTAAAATATTTTGCGTTGAGTTCAGGTACTTCGGAGGCGGCAAGCAAGCACATTCCCATTACCAAAGATTTAATCAAAACCATTCACAGAGGTTCGCTCAAACAAATTATTTCTACCAAACATTTTAATTTGCCGAAAGAACAATACGAAACCGAAATTTTGTTTGTGGGCGGAAGCACCAACTTAAATTTTAACGGCATTTATTTTAGCGGCGATTTAAGTGGCATTACCACAGGCACACAACCGCGCTGGTTTCAAAACTTCACCTTGCCCGGTCCTTACATTCGCTCTATTTCTGTTTGGGAAAATAAATTGCAGGAAATTGTTGATAAAGCCAAGCAATGGAACGTGGGTTTTATTTGCGGTGTGCCCGCATGGATACAAATTTTGTTTGAACGCATTATTAAACATTACAATGTAAACACCATTCACGATGTTTGGCCCAATTTAACGCTGTTCGTTCACGGCGGTGTTGCCATTCACCCTTACAAAAAAAGCATTGATGCTTTGTGCGGAAAACCCCTGATTTACTTGGATAGTTACATGGCTTCCGAAGGATTTTTGGCATTTCAGGAACGCCCGAACGAACAGCAAGCCATGAAGCTGATAACCGACAACAAAACGTTTTTTGAGTTTGTGCCCTTTACCGAAGAAAATTTTGATGCGGACGGAAACATAAAACCAAATGCCCGGGCACTCAACATTACCGAAGTGGAATTGGATAAAGAATATGCCATTCTCATCAGCACCTGCGCGGGCGCGTGGCGGTATTTAATTGGCGATACCATTAAGTTTACCGATTTAAAACGTTGCGAAATTATCATCACCGGTCGCACCAAACATTTTTTAAATTTAACAGGCGAGCATTTAAGCGTGGACAATATGAACCAAGCCGTTAAACTTACGGCTGAAGAACTCGGCATTATGATTAACGAATATTGCGTGGCAGGTATTCCGCATGAGGGTTTGTTTGCACACCACTGGTACGTTGGTACAGACAAAGCCGTTGATGCAACTGCATTGCGCGAAAAAATTGACGGACACTTAAAGGTGCTGAACGATGATTATGTTACGGAACGCAAACACGCTTTAAAAGAAGTGATTGTTACCGCACTTCCCAACCAAGCCTTTATTGATTTTTTGGCAAGCAAAAATAAATTGGGCGGGCAAAGTAAATTTCCGCGCGTGATAAAAGGCAAACACCTTAACGACTGGCTGGCATTTTTAGAAACCTATAAAGCAGAATCCGACATTTGATTTTCGAACTCATATACCAAACCATAATTATTGTTCTGCTGCTTTCGTTTTCATTTGGTCCTGCGTTTTTCGCGCTCATCAATGCAGGCATAAAACACGGCTACAAAACAGCTTCCTTGTTTGCCGTTGGTGTGGTGGCAAGTGATTTTGTGGTTGCCTTATTAACTATTTTGCTCATTCACTTTGGTGCAAGTAATTTAATTCAAGACGAAAAAAGCCAACGTTTCATGGGCATTTTGGCGGGAATTATTTTAATTGTGTTTGGTTCTGTTCATTTGGCAAAACCTATCCCAAAAACCGAACAGGAAAACGCCGAAATAGAATTGCCTTCACATTCTTCCATGTTTATAAAAGGGTTTCTGTTAAACTGTTTTAATCCTGCCGTGTGGCTGCTGTGGCTCGGAAACGTAACCATTATAAGCAATTCATTTAATTATTCGTTTTGGAAAATGGCTTTGTATTTTAGTGTGGTACTTGGCTTGGTGTTGCTGGTTGAACTCGGAAAAGTTTCCATTGCAGGAAAACTGAAACGTGTGCTTACGCAAAAAACCATGTATATTGTGAATGTAATTACAGGAACGCTGCTCGTTATTTTCGGGCTTGTACTTATCTACGAACATTATTTTAAAACAAAACTGCTATGACACAGGACGACTTAGACAAACTAAAAGCAAAATTAATTGAAACCACAAGTTTCCCTTCGGTGTATATGTTTAAACTCATTGTGCCAAGCGAAAACCGAACCATTGCTTTGGTAGAAAATTTATTCTCTGCCACCGAAGCCGAAATACTTACCAAAGCCAGCGAAAACGGTAAATACACAAGCATTACCGTAAAACAGGTGGTTTTAAGTGCCGATGAAATTATTGACGTTTACAAACAGGCGGCAGAAATTAAAGGCGTGATGATGTTGTAAGCCGTGTTGTCATTCTGAGCGATAGCGAAGAAACTAAAAACACAGATGCTTCCTTCGTCAGCATGACAAGCGTTTTTTAACAAATGAACCACACATTAATATCAAACGAATTATCCGTTGTCATCAACTCTCACGGAGCTGAAATAAGCAGCGTAAAAAACAAAAACGGCACGGAATTTATTTGGCAGGCAAAAGCCGGTGTGTGGGCAAGGCACGCGCCTGTGCTGTTTCCCATTGTGGGGAAATTAAAAAATAACCAATTTATTTTTGAGGGAAAAAGGTATGAATTGCCTCAGCACGGTTTTGCGCGCGATGTGAAATTTGAATTGAAAGAAAAAACCGAAACTACTTGTGTGTTTGAATTGCACTCAACTGCCGAAACAAAAAAAATATTTCCTTTTGAGTTTATTTTTTCAATTGTGTATAAACTGAGCGGTAATAAAATTTCTGTTGCGTACACCGTAAAAAATCCTGCCAACGAAAATTTATTTTTTTCCGTTGGCGCACACCCTGCGTTTAATGTGCCTTTGCAAGCGAATGAAACATTTGAAGATTATTATTTGGAGTTTGAAAAGAATAGTTTGGAAATAACAACTTTAAATAACGGCTTGCGCACTTCTTCAAAACATACATTAGCATTAAACGACAAAAAATTATTTCTCGCCACACCGTTATTTAACAACGATGCTTTGGTGTTTGAAAACTCGCAACTAAACTCTGTGGCTTTGTGTTCTTCAACATCTGCGCACAAACTAATTTTAAAAAGCAAGGGTTTTCCCTATTACGGCATTTGGAGTAAAAAAGATTGCAGGGAATTTATTTGTTTAGAACCTTGGTTTGGCGTTACCGACCACGAAAACAGCAATCAACAGTTTACAGAAAAAGACGGCATTATTTCTTTGAAAGCAAACGAAGAATTTGTTTGTGGGTATGAGATGAGTTTCTTTTAAGGAAATTATTTCGTTATCGTCAAAACAGTTGTATCAACAAATTTTGTTTGGTTAAGCAGAAAATTAAAATTCCTGAATTTAGTTACGGTTTGGTATTCATATCCTCCGTCTGAACATTGGTTACACGGAATACTTTCCTTATAATAATCGTATTTAATTTGGTGAATGGTATCTGAAGAAACATTGGTTTTTACCAGATACCTGTAAGCAGAAAGTTCTTGCGTTCCTCCAAACAAACCGCCAATCATGTATTCATTAGGAATAGTTGTATTTGTTTCGCCATTAGAGAAGATAAGAGAATCTTTTGGTGAAAATGAATGGGTATCTAAAAAAACAATGGCAACATGAGATAAATCCGTTTCGCTAAAACCTTGTAACTTCACCGTAATGGAAGGAGGAGTTCCTATACAAGCCATCATTGTACAACTTCTCGGTCTTTCACAGGCAGAAACTAAAAAACCGATTACTAAAACCGCTAAAACATTTTTCATGCTAATTTGAATTGAGGTTTCCCAAATGTATGAAGAAAAAATAAACGAAAAATCTTGTTGTACGTTCGTTTTTTTTAAGCCGTCAAGTTAAAAACAATTGCAGCCATTGATAAAATAATGCCGATAACATTTATAACATTCAGCCACCTTTTTTTTGAAAGAGAGCTGATGTTTTTTGAAAGCACGGTATAAAGTCCGGCTATAAAAAATAAAAGAAAAATTAAACCCGGAAACAGCATGATTGTACAAAACTCACATATAGAATTTTCTCTAAAACCCGACAAGGCTATGTAAAGCAAAAAAAGCGACAACGCCCCCGTTAATAGCATATTTGCCCAGCCTAAACTACCTGTGTTTGTAAACTTCATGTTCGGTTTATGTCATTCAAAAGTACAATTTTTGCTTTTTAGGCAAATTGCTTCACTCCACAGGACTTTTGCCCTCCTGCGGCTGCAATACGTTTTTTCATTTGCCTTAAATTTACATTTTAACACCACCGCAGGATTACCTCCGCTCTTATCTGCGCTCAAAATCTTGCGGAGCGAGTGGTCTTAATTTAAGGATTATATTTTTTTATAAACTCCTTAGCTTCACTTAGATTCTTTGGATAATTTACTTTTAAAAAGACGCCTTTTTCTATTTGTTCATAAACCGCTTGGAATTTAAAACCATTTTCAACTAATAGTTTTACCATTTCCCAACTTTTAGTTTCTGATTTTTTAGGGGGCTTGAATTTATGATTTACCAGAATCATTTTTTTACTACATTGAGGACAATTAGATTCTGTTTGATTTTCATAATCATTTCCTTTGCTATATGATGTTCTGCATTCTAAGCAGATATTTTTATATCCCATTTTTCGATTACAAATTTTGCACTGATTTTATACACTCGATTGGCGGCTTGCTGCTACCGGTTTTCGGCTTGGCGATGTGGCGGATTTTTAGCACAAAAGTCCAATAGAATTACTGCGGTTGAACCTTGCACAAATGTTTCATAGAAGCACTTCAGCCGCCATATTGCCAAACCGATGTTAGCTGTAGCTATTTTATCCATAATATGTATAATCCTTCGGTTTCGGTTTATTCGTTTCTATTTTCATACCTTCTAATGTAAAGACATCATAATACGTCGAATTATCGTCAAAATACTTTGTCCCATTTTGAACAAAAATGTATTCTTTTATTCTAAACCAATTCTTTTTAATTGTATCATATTCAATTGGTGTTATGAGTTTGTTTAAGTTATAAACTCCAAGTTTGCCATTTTTTATTGTCCAATAATCTTCTTGATAGTCATCATTATAATAGACTACACCACCTTTATAAACCACCCAAACTGTAGATTCCACTTCGTCAATCCAATCAAATTCAATTGGTACAATAATATTATTATTTAGGTCAATAATTCCCCATTTTATGTTTCTTATTGAAGTCCTATAGTTTTGTTCTTCATCTTCGTAATCTAATATCTCAATTTCTCCGATTCCAACTTTTAAATATTGAGGATTCCTTAAAAAATCTACAAAACAATAATCATTCGGAATTATTGTTTTGCCTGTTCCATCTATTATTCCCCATTTCCCTTTATATCTAATCATTTCATAGTCATACTCGTCAAAGTCTGTGTTTTCTTGCGAATTGATAATGCTTTTATAGAATCTTAAACTTTCAATTGAAGGAGCTTTATAAGTATTACTTGAAGCCTTTAATATTTTTGAAAAAGGCAATTCTGTTAGTGAATTATTGTCAAAGTCAAATGAATAGTAGTTATCATTTTTTTTAACTATAACTTTATTTTTCTCGACAACATTAAATATCTCGTTAAATTCGAAATCCAAAATATTTAAATCATTTCGATTAATTATTCCATATTTGCCGTCTTGAAATGCTTTGAAAAATATATGATTTAATGCGTTAAGTTGTTGATATTTTGGTTCTATTGCTTGAGTGAAATTTTTGTCAAGAATACCAATTTTATTTGCTTTGTTCAAAAAGATGTTGCCAAAATTGTCGATTCTTACACTTTCACCTTTTTTTGATTGCCAAACTATTACTCCATTAATATCAAAGTAAAAAAAAGTATTTTTGTCCTGATTCCAAACATTGTTTTCATATTTTACAGCTTCGATAAGTTTCAATTCTTTATTAAAACCTACTGAATTATAAATTGGCTTAACCAAATAATCGTATGAAGTGAAAACTCCAAATTTTTTATTTGAAGTTAATACTCCCCATTTCTCATCCTTATTCTTAAACATAGTAATGTTGTCGCACAACAATTCACTATAAACGATTTTATATTTTCGTTTAATGTCGTCAGGAAATTTATTGTAATGACTGTCGTTCATAATAGTTACAGCTAACTTATTTATACCCCTCACTTTATTGCGCCAATATACCTAATTTGGGAATGTTTGCGCAATAAAGTGAGGTTTTTCCTAAACTAAAAATACCCCCTTTCCCTCAACCTATCAAAAAACAAAATACGCTGCGTTTGTGTAATTAGTGCAATTCGTGGCTATTTGTTCTGTGTAATCCGCAGCAACCTGTGGCAGAAAAAAATAAAAACGTAAATTCGCACCACAAAAATTTTAAAGAAATGTCCATTCAATTAAGCGAACAAGAAGTTTTAAGACGACAAAAATTAGAAGAGTTAAACAAACTCGGTATTAACGCCTATCCTGCGGAAGAATTTAAAGTAAACGCCAGTGCCGAAGATATAAAGGAAAATTACGAGCGCGATAAAATTAATTACAAGAACATTTCGCTTGCGGGGCGCGTCATGAGCATTCGCGATATGGGCAAAGCGGCTTTTGCCGTGATACAAGATGCAACGTCGCGTATTCAAATTTATGTGCGCAAAGACGATATTGCACCCAACGAAGACAAAAGTTTGTACGATGTGGTTTGGAAAAAACTGATTGACATCGGCGATATTATCGGTGTGCAGGGTTTTGTATTTACCACCAAAACAGGCGAAATTTCCATTCACGTTACCAATTTTAAATTATTGAGCAAGGCTCTGAAACCTTTGCCGATTGTGAAAACCGATGAGGATGGAAATTCTTACGACGAAGTAAGCGACCCTGAATTTCGTTTCCGCCAGCGTTATGTGGATTTGATTATAAACCCTCATGTGCGCGACACCTTCCGCAAACGCACACGAATTTTTAATTCCATTCGCGAAATATTAAATGATAATGGTTTGCTGGAAGTGGAAACGCCCATTTTGCAAAGCATTCCGGGCGGTGCTACGGCGCGACCGTTTATCACACATCACAACGCGCTCAATATGCCTTTGTATTTGCGCATTGCCAACGAATTGTATTTAAAACGCCTCATCGTTGGCGGTTTTGACGGCGTGTATGAGTTTGCCAAAGACTTCCGCAACGAGGGTATGGACAGAACGCACAATCCTGAATTTACCATGTTGGAATTTTATGTGGCGTACAAAGATTACAACTGGATGATGAATTTTACCGAGCGTATGTTAGAAAAAGTTGTAACCGATTTGTACAGCACAACCGAAGTTACAGTCGGCGACAAAACCATTGATTTTAAAGCACCGTTTAAGCGTGTAACCATATACCAAGCCATTAAAGAACACACAGGTATTGACATCAGCAATATGGACGAAGCGCAGTTGCGCGATGTGTGTAAACAACTCAACATTCACGCGGAAGCGAGCATGGGTAAAGGAAAACTGATTGACGAAATTTTTAGTGCCAAATGCGAAGGGCTTTACATTCAACCCACGTTTATTACCGATTATCCTGTGGAAATGAGCCCGCTTACCAAAAAGCACCGCAACAATGCAGATTTGGTAGAACGTTTTGAATTGATGATTAACGGTAAAGAAATTGCCAATGCTTACAGCGAATTAAACGACCCGCTTGACCAACGCGAACGTTTTGAAGAACAAGTGAAATTGCAGGAGCGTGGCGATGATGAAGCCATGTTTATTGACCACGATTTTCTTCGCGCTTTGGAATACGGTATGCCGCCCACAGCAGGCATCGGCATTGGTATGGACAGATTAACCATGTTGCTTACCAACAACGTAAGCATTCAGGAAGTGTTGTTTTTCCCGCAAATGAAGCCTGAAGCGTTGAATAGTGCGAAAGAGGCGTAATTCGCAAAAACCAAAAAGAAAAAACAAAAAGGTTATTTGCAAATGAAGCCTGAAGCAGGGCATGGTGAGTAAGCAGTTGAATTTGCATCAGTCTTATACCTCAACCCCGTTTTAACCCTTTAAACAAAGGTAGGATAACCATAAAAAAAGCTGCCGCCAAAAAACAGCCCGAAATAAAAAATACATAAAACCAGGGGTGCAGGCTTTTCATCATATCGCCGTAAGCAAACTGCGGTTCGGTAAACTGACGGTATGATTTTATAAATCCTGCAATGATGAGTGTAAGCCAAAAAACAGCAAGAGAACTGTTCAGCAGCAGATAACCCCTGTTAATTTGTTTTTTGAAAGCGTTTGTCTGCGGAATAATATCGTAAGCAAAAGCCAGCAGCAGCATACTGTTTATGCCAATGGTAGCCCCCATGGTGTGCGCCACCACAGTGTGCGTGCCGTGCATATACACATTAAGCGCAGGAACTGACATGGCAATAGCCAAACCGAGTGTGAGAAAAATCCACGCATCGGCGGCTGCCAAAAATTTAAAGGGAATGATGTGAAAATTTTTTCTTGCCGTGCTTAGCGATGAACGCCACAAATAAATAATTCTGCCGAAGATGAACAGTTCCGTCATGCTTACGGCATAGCCGATGTGTTTTACATACGGTTGAGTAGGCAGCGTATAAATATGATGCCCCCAGTTAAACATCAGGTTGAACAATCCAAGAAAGTACAATGCAAACGCAATAGTGGAAAAGCTGTATTTTTTATTTCCCGCAATTTTATCCATTAAAAAAACAGAGCTTCCGTATATGAGCATATTCCACGAACCCACCATAGAGCCGTAAGATTTCCACTGAACGGTCATGTCTTTTATCAAATCGTTTCTAAGAGCAGGTATCAGCCACAGATTGGATTCTATATAGGTGAACAGAAAAAACAACACGCCTGTAAACCACATCCACACATACACAGGTTGTTGTTTCAGGGTTTTAACGTTGGACAGAAAAACAATCATAAAAATGCCCCAGCCCGCAGCAATAAACACAGAAAACACAGGGTGAAACTCCCAGTACTCTCTGCCGCCAAAAATGCCGAAACAATAAGAAATTAAAATGGCTGTAAACGAAAACAGAAACATAAAAAACTGCCATTTCACTAAAAAGCCGTATTTCAGTTTTTCTTCTCTGTGTTGTTGCAGAAAAGACAGTACGCTGCCCATAGCAGCCAGTATAATCCAGAAAACCGCCGAAGAAACGTGCAGCGGGCGCAGTTTTTCAAAAGAAAAGGTGTTTCGCCACAAACCCGGAAAAGCGTATTCTGACGCGGCAGCCAAGCCAAACAGCAATGCGGCAAGCAAAAGAAAAAGCCCCGCAATAATAAACGAAGCCGTGTGTTTTGTGTTATGGTTGTGATATTGTTCCATTAGTATGTTTTAAAAACGAAGCAGGGTGCGCCACCCCTGTTGTATTCACATATTTTAAAAATTCAAGCAGAGCCGTTTGCTCCTCTGCGCTAAGATTATAATCGGGCATTACGGGGCTGCCATATTTCAGATAGGTGGTAATATGTTCTTCGGTGCGTGTGGCATACACGTTGGTAAGGTCGGGTCCCAAATGACCGCCTAAACCGTACAACTGATGACAGGCGGTGCAGTTTTTTTGCTGCCACAGCATTTTTCCTTTTTGGGCTAATGCGTTGGCAGGCTGTGTTTCTTTGCTGTCGGCAAAATACAGCAGCGCGCTGTAACTCAAAAATGCTGCGGACAATGTTACGAGCAAAAACAACTTATACCTGAAAGAAATCATACAACATAATATGCCACGAAGATATTAGTGGTTTAACTGTTTTAATATGACTAAAGTCATACCGCTATCCTGATTTTTGTTTGCTTAACTGTGATAAGAAAAGCATACATGCGCTGCCGAATAATAAAACGGCAACAGCAAACAGCATATCGTTTATGTGCGGAACAGGCAGATAGGAAAATGCCGCAAAGCCCTGTGTGGCAAGTAAAACCTCGTTAAGCAACACGCCCGAAAAAAATGCAAAGGCTGAAATTTTGGCGGTGGCGGAGGCTTGTATAAAGCCTTTGGCAAACAAATAGCCGATAAAAAACAAACTGTAAATGCCAAGCAGCACCAAATGCAGATAAGCAATAACAATGGGGCGAATACCAAATACCAACTGACTGAGCGAGGGTATTACCGAAACCGCCTGCAACACAAATTTAATGGTGAGCGCAACTACTGCTGCATAAAAAAACAGGTTTATCCATTTGGGATACTGCGGTTTTATGTGGGGCAAAAGCCTTTTTACTTTAAGCAACAGCATAAACCATGCGCCTAACTGCACCAAAGCGGCTATTACGGTAACGGTATAAAGCCACACAGGCAGTTTTGCCCACAACACCGACAGGAAAAACGTAAAGAAAAGCGTAACGGTAAAAATTTTGAAATAGTTATTGAGCCACGCTGCACCTGCGGGCAGATAAGCCGCCGCAATTGCCACAGCACCAAAAAAGAACCAACCGCTGTACTGAAAATGCAGGTAATAATACACCGCCGACAAATACAATTCATGCTGAAAATTTTTGCTTATCAAAATGTATGCCAGCACAAATGGTCCGGCAGAAGAAAGCACATTAACCAGCAAACCTGTAATTGCCCACGGTTTGGAAAGATGTTGGGGAGGAAAATGCCGCGCATCTTTAATAAAATATACGGCAAAAATTGCCGAAACAATAATGCTGAGTACAGAAAAAGAAATGGAAACTGCTCCGTATCCCTGCACGGTAAAGGCAAGCAGCATACCAAACGCGCACAGCAGGTTTAGCGCAATAAGGCGGTAATATTTTTTGTCTTTTCCCTCGGGTAAAAAACGGCTCAGGATAAGTGTAAGTCCGCAATACAAAAGGTGGCTTATCCAACCGCCAAAGGCAAAATGCGAATGGGCATGAAGCAAATTTTTTTGGTCAAGGTACGGAAAACTGAATGCAATTTTATAACGCATCAGCGTGCCGTAAAGTGCCACAATAGCGAGGCTGAGTAAGCTGATTTTAAACCATGGTGTCAGGTTGTGTTTTTTCATGTCTTTTTTTTAATAATATACTTTGCGGTTAATAATATTTACCGTTCCTTTTTCCTGCAACTTCATAAGTGCGCGTATAACTGTTTCCACACGCATTCCTGTGTAATCTGCAAGTTGCTGCCGTGTAAAGTCAATGGGTATTTTTCCTTTTCTGCTTCCTTTTATTTCATCAAAAAATGTCAGAATTTTTTCTTCCGATGTGTGGCTTATCAGCACACGCAGCGAAAATGCTTTTTTATAAATCCGTTCGGCAAACACATACAACATTTTGTTGGCTATGTCGGGGTAATCTTTCAGAATGTTTAAAAACTTGTCTTTTGAAATGCTGACAATAATGCTTTTGCTGATAACCTGTGCTGTGGAGGGATAGCATTTATCCAACAGCAGCGGCGGTTCGCCAAAACTTTCGCCCGACTGAAAAATGCCCTGCACCAATTCTTTGTTTTCGCTTTTTGCCGAAAATAATTTCACTTTGCCTTCCACTATCAGATAAAGCGCGCGTGGCATACTGCCCTCCCGAAACAACACCGCTCCTTTGTTATATTTTTTGGTAATGCCGCCGTAAGCTATCAATATGTCGTAGTCTATCTGCATACATTTTTCGGGATTTTACAGCTTATCTATCCGAGATGCCGTGTGGTGTTTTATAGTTTTATTTCCATTCATTACTTATTACAGATGTTTGTGCAAATGCTCTACCAACTTTGATGAGCGATAACCGAAATCTGCACCATAGCTGTTTATCACCAAGCCTTTTACTTTATATTTTTCCGATGATATGGCAAACAAAATACTTTCATCGGAAGGGTCGCTCATATCTTCAAAGCGATATACTTCATCAATTACAAAATCATTCTGGGACAGTTCCAAAGAATTGCTGTGGCAAATCAGGCAGTCCTTTTCACCGTGTATTAAAAAATCAGTTGTGTAGCCTCGTTTAACCAAATCATTTACCGCTTCGCTAAGCGTGTCATAATATTTCTTTTTGTCCATAAGAATTTATTTTTAATAAAACTCAAATATAGAAAAACGTTATTGCATTCGCAGCTCATCTAAAAACAACTGCAAATGTTCTACTTCAACGTGTTCCATAACCACTATTTTGTACCATTTGGCTGCGCCGTGGTGGGCATCGGGCACTAAGCCGTAAGTGGCTGCGAGCTGTGGCGAAACATGGTTGGCTTTAATGGCAATAATATTTAATGAGGGGTTTCTGTAATAGCTTATTCCTTTTTCATCTAACTGTTTGCAAGCCCACTTGGTTCTGTAAAGCAGCATTTTCAGTTTTTCGTACCAGCCGTTTGGTCCGTAAGCCGCCAGTATCAGCCACACGGCAATGGCGTTAGCTCCCGAGCGGCTGCCCGACAGGGTAATATCCATACCGTTTACATAACTCGCTTCTTTGGTAAATACATATTGCATCAGCCCTTTGCGGGCTATAAAAATACCTGTGCCGTAGGGTGCTTGCAGCATTTTGTGGGCATCAAGCGTAATGGAACTAACGTGTTCGTTGGTAAAGTTTACATTGTTGTCGGGGTTTACCACAGGATAAATAAATCCGCCGAAAGCGGCATCTAAATGGAGTTTGAAAGGCACTTGGTGTTTTGTGAGGCATTGCACATACACATCGGGATTATCTACCGAGCCGAACATGGTAGTTGCCACATTGCACAGCACAATAAAATATTTCTTTCCCCTTTGCTTGGCTTCGCTCACTATGCGGTCAAGCTCTGCTTCGTTTATTACCCGCGTATCTTCCTGCACAGGCACGGCAATGTGTTCCAAATTCATCAGATTGGCGGCTTTCACCACCGAATAATGCGTATCCTGCGAGGCGAGTATAAGTATATCGCTGTGTTTGGCATTAAAGGTTTGTATAAAATAATTGCGGTAAATCCATACGGCTTGCAGGTTGGCTTCGGTGCCGCCTGCGGCTACATAACCGTCGCTTTGCCCCTGCTCGGCTTTAAAAATATCTACGGCAATCAGCTCTATCAGTTCTCTTTCTATTTGCTGCGTGCCTTTAAAAAACACTTCCGATTCGGACAGCGTATGGCAGCCGATATGATTGGGATTTTGAACAATGGCTCTGAGAAAGGGAGCTTCTTTTAAAAAGGAAGCCTGCTCGTAGAATACTCTGCCGTCTAACTTTGAAACAGGAATACCCAAAATTACGCGCTTGCTGAAATCAACGTTGTTGTTTAAGGCTTTGTCTATGTAGTTGCTACATTCTTCCTGACTTATTTTTTTCCAAAACTGCATATTTGCTTTTATGTTGTTAATGTTTGCTGAACATCATTTTTCACACAGAGCAAAAGTAATTGTTTATTTCAAAAGGTACAGGATAGCAATATCCTTTATTAACGAATGTTGTGTAAAGCAAACCAAATACACACACAAAAAAACACCTGCCAAAATATCCTGAAAAATACTGTGGCAAAATAATTGATTTATACGGCTGAATTTAGTTTAACAAAATACTTTGAAAACCATGCAAGACAAGGAAAATACACCTATTGACGAGAACACCGAAAGCACGCAATCGGTAAAGGAAACTGACATTAAGGCTGAAAACGCCGAAAATTCTGCCGAAACAACAGATTTGGAAAGCAAGGTAAACGAGCTGAACGATAAATATTTGCGCCTCTACTCGGAATTTGACAATTACCGCCGCCGTACCATAAAAGAAAAATCGGACATTATAAAAACCGCTGCCGAAGATGTGTTTAAAGCCATTTTGCCGATTATTGACGATTTTGAACGCGCCATAAAAGCCAACGAAAACGCCGAAGATGTAAACGGCATTAAAGAAGGTGTGCAACTCATTTACAACAAACTTAAAAACACAACGCAGCAAAAAGGCTTAACGGCTTTTGAAAGCATTGGCGAAATCTTTAATCCCGATACTATGGAAGCCATCACGCACATTCCCGCAACAGACGAAACACAAAAAGGAAAAGTGGTGAACGAAACAGAAAAAGGTTACAAGCTCGGCGATAAAGTTATTCGCTATGCAAAAGTGATTATAGCAAATTAGGCAATGAGATAATGTGACAATGAGTTAATGAATTGGCTAATTGCCGAATTGACTAATTAACGAATTAATAAATGGCAAAGAGAGATTACTACGAAATATTAGGTGTGGCAAAAAACGCCAACGACGATGAGATTAAAAAGGCTTACCGTAAGTTGGCTATTAAATATCACCCCGACAAAAACCCTGACGACAAAGCGGCGGAAGAAAAATTTAAAGAAGCCGCCGAAGCGTATGAAGTGTTGAGCAATGCCGAAAAACGCCAGCAGTACGACCGTTTCGGACACGCGGGCTTGGGCGGTGCAGCCGGCGGCGGTTTCGGCGGCGGCATGAACATGGACGATATTTTCAGTCAGTTCGGCGATATTTTCGGCTCTGCTTTTGGCGGCGGAAGTTTCAGCAGCGGTTTTGGCGGCAGTCGCGGACGGCGCGTAAACCGCGGAACAAATTTGCGCATTGCCGTAAAACTTAATTTGCACGACATTGCGCACGGCGTTGAGAAAAAAATAAAAGTAAACAAACACGTTGCCTGTAAAACCTGCAACGGCAGCGGCGCAAAAAACGGACAATACGAAACCTGCGCGCATTGCAAAGGTTCGGGAACAATTACGCGCATACAACAAACCATTTTGGGTGCTATGCAAACCCAAACCACCTGCGGTTATTGCCACGGCGAAGGGCGCACGGTGAAAGACAAATGCAACACCTGCCATGGCGACGGCATTGTGCGCGAGGAAGAAGTGATTGCTATTAAAATTCCTGCAGGCGTGGCAGACGGAATGCAACTAAGCATGAGCGGCAAAGGCAACGCTGCGCCACGCGGCGGCATTAACGGCGATTTGCTCATCGTTATACAGGAAGAAGAACATCCGCAACTGAAACGCGAGGGCAGTCATCTCATTTATTCGTTAAGCGTTAGTTTTCCCGATGCGGCTTTGGGTACAAGCGTTGAAATTCCTACCGTTGAAGCCAAAGCAAAAATTAAAATTGATGCAGGCACACAAAGCGGAAAAGTGTTGCGCTTAAAAGGAAAAGGCTTACCCGATGTTAATTCTTACGGACGCGGCGATTTGTTGGTGGAAATCAGCGTGTACACGCCCACACATTTAAGCGCGGAAGAAAAGAAAGCATTGGAAGATATGCGTGAGTCAAAAAACTTTGCGCCTAATCCCAACAAAAAAGAAAAAGGTTTCTTTGACAGAATGAAAGAATATTTTGATTGATTTTAACACAGAGGCACAAAGACACAGAGTTTTTATAAAAAAGACTTCCAAAATTTGGAGGTCTTTTTTGTTTATTTATATACGTTTAAAAAGAAGATGATTACCACAAGAATAATTACTTCAACAACTATACTTTGCAAAATTGCTGCACCAAGTTCTTTTTTTCCTGAAGATTTTAAATTGTAACCTATAAAAAATTGAATTACAGGAATAACTAAAAATAGAATCAGGAAGTCACCTGAAAGTTCGTAATAAAAACAAGCAATAAGTATTATAAAATACGCAAGCGCACTGCATAATCCTACTAAAAACGCTTTTCCTGAATTTGACATTTTTCTGTTTTTATTATTTACCAAAACTAATGAAACAAAAATTATTCCTACGTTATAGCACTAAAAATACCCCTAAAGAAAAAGAAGAGAATTACAGCAAGAATAATCATTTCAACAACTATACTCATTCTGATTGCGCGACCAATTTCTTCTTTTCCGTCAGCTTTTAAGTTGCGACTTAATTTATATTGAACTATTGGTACGGCAATAAGAAAAATTCCGGTCAGAATTAAAAAATTAATTCCGGTATCTTCATAATACGACGAACTCTTTCGCCCAAGGTTTATTACAGCTACATCAAAACAACCAACAACTAATATAAAAAATACAAGTACACTGCATAAGCCGGCTAAAAATGCTTTTACTGAATTTGACATTTTCTGTTTTTATTATTTACCAAACAAGAATTATTTATATACGTTTAAAAAGAAGATGATTGCCACAAGAATAATTAACTCAATAAATATACTTTTTGTAATTGCCGAACCAAGTTCTTTTTTTCCTGAAGCTGTTAATGAGTGGCTTAATTTATATTGAGCTATTGGAACGCCAAAAAGACAAACTATAAACAGAATGAAAAACATTTTAATATCGGGGTCTCTTGGTGATACCGTAAAAAAACAAGCAATAAGTATTATAAAATACACAAGCACACTAAGAATAAGGGCTAATCTTGGATTTATCATTTTCTGTCTTTTTTATTTTCGCTAAAGCTAATGAAACAAGAATTAAGAAGCAATCCGCAATAAAACATCTGCGAGAAAAACTAATCGCTGTTTGTCAATTTTCCCAACTGTTGCAACGCCATTTTTATTTCACCGGGCTTTTGAGTGCCAAGCAAAAGTTTTCTGTTATTATCATAAACAAGCTGCAAACCCTCGTTACCTGAAACATTGTAAGCGATTCCTTTTCCAAACAAATTTATGCGAAATCCCCAACCGCCAAATTCTCCCAAAGGGCTGTAATTTCTTACACAGGCTTTTGAAATTCTTTCCCATGAAATTTTTTTCATTCTTTGAAAAGGATAGAAGCGGTAATAAATGCCGTCTTGTTTTATTTCCGTGTCAAGGCGCATAAACACAAATAACAAGGTAAGTAACACAACGAAAATTGTTGCAAATATTAATCCGCCGTTTGACATTGGCTTATTGCCAAATGTTTGTCCTAAGAAAACTTGACTGACTAATCCGTAAATAAATAATGTGTTAATTGCAATCAGTAAAATCCATAACCACACCTGACGAAAACGTTGTTGTTCCGAAAATAATTTTTCCATAATTTTTTTCTTTGCCAAAATACAAATTTCAACCCAAAAACTCCGTGCATCCGCGCCCTCGTGCCTCTGTGTCAAAAAATCCTATCTTTGCGTTCCGTTAAAAATTTGTATGGAGTACAATTTCAGAGAAATAGAAAAAAAGTGGCAAGAGCGTTGGGCAAAAGAAAAAACCTTTGCAGCAAAAGATAATTCCGATAAACCGAAATATTATGTATTGGATATGTTTCCGTACCCAAGCGGCGCGGGTTTGCACGTTGGTCACCCTTTGGGCTACATTGCTTCCGACATCATGGCGCGCTACAAACGCCACAAAGGTTTTAATGTGTTGCACCCCATGGGCTACGATAGTTTTGGTTTGCCTGCCGAACAATACGCCATACAAACAGGGCAACACCCTGCCCTTACTACCGAACAAAACATTGCGCGTTACCGCGAGCAATTAGATAAAATCGGTTTTTCGTTTGACTGGGACAGAGAAGTGCGCACATCTGACCCTGACTATTACAAATGGACTCAATGGATTTTCATTCAGATTTTTAATTCGTGGTACAATCCAAAAACCGACAAAGCCGAACATATTGACACACTCATAAAAATTTTTGAAACCGAAGGGTTTAAAGGGCTTTCGCATGATACGCTCACAGGAAGCATAGAACAGGAATTGCAGAGCTTTACTGCCGATGAATGGAAAGCATTTGACGAAAAACGCAAAAGCGATATTTTGATGAATTTCCGTTTGGCGTATCTCGGAGAAGCTTATGTAAACTGGTGTCCCGCTTTGGGAACGGTTTTAGCCAACGATGAAGTAAAAGACGGCGTTTCGGAGCGCGGCGGTTATCCTGTGGAGCGCAAATTAATGAAACAATGGAGTATGCGTATTACCGCTTACGCGCAACGTTTGTTAGACGGTTTGGAAACAATAGACTGGACGGAAAGTTTAAAAGAATCGCAGCGTTATTGGATTGGAAAAAGTGAGGGAACGAGTTTAAAGTTCAGAGTAGCCCCCTCTAACTCCCCCAAAGGGGGAGAATCGAGTAGCGCAAACCCCTCCCCTTTGGGGAGGTCGGGAGGGGCTTTTATCGAAGTATTCACCACCCGCCCCGATACAATCTTCGGTGTGTCTTTTGTAACGCTTGCTCCCGAGCATGAATTGGTAGAAAAAATTACAACACCAGAACAAAAATCTGCGGTGGAAGATTATGTAAACAAAGCCAAAAACCGCAGCGAGCGCGAACGCCAAGCCGATGTAAATAAAGTGAGCGGCGTGTTTACAGGCGCGTATGTGGAACACCCATTTTCAGGAAAACCAATTCCTGTGTGGGTTGGCGATTATGTGTTAGCGGGTTATGGCACAGGTGCTGTAATGGCTGTTCCTGCGCATGATGAGCGCGATTATAAATTTGCAAAACATTTTGGTTTGTCAATTACGCAAGTGATTACGCCGACACGCGAACATGATTTTGAAAAAAATTCTTGGGACGAAAAAGAGGGAAAACTCATCAACTCCGATTTTTTAAATGGCTTGGAAGTAAAAGCCGCAATAAGAAAATCCATTGAAGAAATTGAAAAAAGAAATCTGGGAAAAGGCAAAACCAATTTCCGTTTGCGTGATGCCGTGTTTGGTCGCCAACGCTATTGGGGCGAACCAATACCGATTTATTACAAAAATGGGATTCCTCATGCTTTACCTGAAAGTGAATTGCCTTTGGTGTTGCCCGAAGTGGATAAATTTTTGCCAACCGAAGACGGCGAGCCGCCATTGGCACGCGCTAAAGATTGGAAGTATGCCCCCTCTAACTCCCCCAAAGGGGGAGAACATGACGGCACGGCATATAGTTGGCAAACAGCAGCTAATTCGGGTTGGACTGAAATGAAGTCGCGCTCAAAAGAATTGCGGAACAATCAAACGGAAGCCGAAGCCGCTTTGTGGCAACATATCAGAAACAATCAGTTGGATTTTAAATTCAGAAGACAACAAGTCATCGGATATAACATTGCTGATTTTGTTTGCTTGGAGAAAAAATTAATTATTGAAGTGGACGGCGAAATTCATAATCAACAAAAAGAATATGATGCCGCGAGAACTTTGGAATTAGAAAAACAAGGTTTCACCGTAATACGTTTTGAAAACAAACGCATTTTCCATGATATTGAAAACGTACTTTCTGAAATTAAAAAACAACTCCAAGTCCTCCCCCTTGGGGAGGATTTAGGTGGGGCTTATCCTCTTGAAACCACCACCATGCCGGGTTGGGCGGGAAGCTCTTGGTATTTTTTGCGTTACATGGACGCTAATAATAGTGAGCAGTTTGTAAGTAAAAAATTGGCAGATTATTGGCAAAACATTGACCTTTACATTGGCGGCAGCGAGCACGCCACAGGGCATTTGCTTTACTTCCGCTTTTGGACAAAATTTTTGCACGACATGAATTTCATTGCTATTGATGAGCCTGCAAAGAAGTTGATTAATCAAGGAATGATATTAGGAATGTCTGAAAAAATTTTCCATTTTTTTGGTCTAAATGTAGCCGTAATAGATGAAGAGAAAGGTATTACAGGGGAATCTTATGTGGCATTAAAAAATGGTAAACAACTTTTTTTTCCGGAAGAAAAACACGTTGAAATATACGTTAGTGCAGATGCCAAAAACATATTTGACGATGGCGCATTAATAGTTGAAACAAATATTGATATCAATTTTGTTACTAATAATTCATTGGACTTTAAATCTTTTTCCGAAAGAAAACTTAATAATAGCGATAGTATTTTCTTTTTCAAGGAAGGTTATTATTACGCAGGAAAATTTTTTGATTTAGAAAAACAAGAGGTTTCTGGTGACAATTTTAAGTTCTTAACTCGTTCAGAAACCGAAAAAATGTCCAAATCAAAATACAATGTTGTAACACCCGATGACATTTGCGAAAAATTTGGCGCGGACACTTTGCGTTTGTACGAAATGTTTCTCGGTCCTTTGGAGCAAAGCAAACCATGGAATACCAACGGCATTACAGGTGTTTCGGGCTTCTTGAAAAAATTATGGAAGTTAGCGGAGAATGTTTTTGAAGCCGAAAAAGCCTCCCCTGTTGGGGGAGGTTTGGAGGGGGCTTCAAAAGCCGAGTTAAAATCTCTACACAAAACAATTAAAAAAATTACCGAAGACATTGAGCGTTTTTCGTTCAACACTTCCGTAAGTAATTTTATGATTTGCGTAAATGAATTAACCGAACAAAAATGCAACAAGCGTTCAATCTTAGAACCTTTGTTAGTTTTGATTTCGCCTTACGCGCCGCACATTGCCGAAGAACTTTGGAGTAAACTCGGACACACAGAAAGCATTGCTTTTGAAAAATTCCCTGAAGTAAACGAAAGTTATTTGGTTGATGACAGTTTCACTTATCCGATTTCATTCAACGGTAAAACGCGCTTAAACATTGAATTGCCAGCTAACCTCAGCGTTCAGGAAATTGAAAAAGAAGTAACAAGCCGCGAAGACGTTCAAAAATATTTGGAGGGTAAAACGCCTAAGAAAGTAATTATTGTGCCAAAGAAGATTGTGAATTTTGTTGTTTAGTTGTACTGTCAGTTCGAGTAGGTTTGCTGCCTCTTTGCAAACCATATCGAGAACTGATTTCTCTGATATGTCATTTCTCGATACGCCTCCTATCGCCGGCTACTCGAAATGACACGGTTGTTTTCACTTCCTCAACCACAAACGCTCGTCAATGCTTATATAAAAGCCAAGCGAATATTCAAATTGTTTATGACGAAAATCGTAATGCGGCTCTGCGCGCAACAGCATAGTTGCACCTTTGGTTAATTCAAATGTTTTCGTCAAACGCATAATCAGCAATTCACGAAAACGTTCTTTCCAGTACCAACTGTACCTAACGGTAGATGATTGGCTTGAATACAAGTTGCCGCCATATTCGGTGTGATACCAGTCGCCGAGCCAGTACGAAAACAACACTTCGGTTTTGTACGCACCTTTCATGCCAATGTTTCCAAAAAATCCGTCGCCCCACGAGCGAATGATAACAGGCGTATCGTCATACAGGTTTGAGCGCAAGGTGTAACGCGCATCAACAAAAACAGTTTTTATATATTTGTGTTGCAATTTTTTGTTCAGCACAATGCCGGCAGCATAATTAACGTTGGTATAAATACCGCCCGGCACGGTATCAATTTGTCCGCCCGTGTGAACAAGCACCGCCTGAAACGGCACTTTAAACTGCCAGTCGTCATTTTCCAATTTCAACACATTTGTATTAATGCCTGCCATTAATTTTTCCTGTGTGTTGCTGAATTTATAAATCATGTGCAGCCAGTCAATCCACACATCAAAATCAAAATATTTTTTATTGAGCGTAAACTGCATACCGTTTTCCAAACGGTTGGTCATGATGCGCTCAAAATTATACACAGGCTCAATCAAGCCGTGATTAAGGCTTCCGTCAAGGTTGCCGAAAATAAGTTTGAAATCTTTTTTGTAATAACGCAACGAAAAAGTCGGCGCAACTTCGGTAAATTTTTTATTGCCGAAATCTTTGCCTAAAAAAATTCCTGCTTCAATACTCAAATTTTTTGACAACTGATACCCGAGTTGCGGATTAAGCTGAACACCAAACAGGGTGTAACCATCAACCATAACATTCATGTACTCGTTATCTTTCATAAAATTCAGGTTTTGAATTTTTACAAAAAATTCTTTTTCATGCGTGGTGTCAATCTCTGTATTAAAATACAAAGCCGAATTATCCAACTGCGAAAAAGCAAGTTTTGAAAAGGAAAGAAAAATGAAAATGAATTTTAAAATTTTCATGTCAGCGGGTGCAAACATAAGAATTTTGAATTTCTTCCCTTAACCATGTCATTGCTTTTTGGGGACAAGCAAATATTTTTGTTTTGATGTGTGGTTTGTTTACATGCAAATAAAAGTTGGCTAAAATATGCTGCCCTATGCTTTTATAAACAAGTGCTTTGGCAACGGTTCTGCCCGTATAAGCGCGGCTGGCAAGTAATTCGCGCACCTCTTTGGAAAATGATGTAAACTCTTCTGCCTGCACCAATACTGCACACGGTTTGTTTTCACTAAGCCTGAGATTTACTTTGCGTAATTCCCAAATATCTTCCACCTCAAGGGCACAACCTCTTTTAAAAACAATTTCAGTAATTCTCTCTTCGAGTACCCTCGTTTTTATTTTATTAAGTTCTATAAATTTTTTCACCGATTAGTTTAGTGCGTGTAGTTAGTATGTAGTTTTAATAAGCATAAAAAATGCAGCCTAAATATAGACTGCATTTTTACTTATTTCAAAATTTTTTAATCAACGTTATCGTGCAAAAACGAATTGTTCGGGCGGATTTCAATTTTCTTGTCCTCGCTTTCGCTCAAGGTATAACGCGACACGCTGCTTTCGGTGCTTGGCGTTTTGTTTTCCAACACAATGTTTTTGCGTTCAAACGCCGTCTGTTTTTCAAGCGAGGCAAGCCCTTCGGGACTTTTCATTTTCAAAGTGATATCTTTCAGCTTGCGAATGCGTTCCTGCGCCAATTTAATTTGTTCTTCGCGGCTCAAAGTTTCCAAATTTGATGGTTGTTCTTCGGCAACAGGTGTTTCATTTACAATCGGCGTTGTTTCTTCATCATCAAGCGAATTAAAGGTAAATTCGGTGATAGACGGCATTTCGTTCTCAAGCGTTTTTTCTTCTTCAAACAAATTTGTTACCGTAAAAGTCGGTTCTTCTTTTTCTTCGGAAGCTGTCGGCAAAATGCTGATTTCTTTTTCCTCTTCTTTTACTTCTTTGGTAAACACAAAAGGCTCGTCGGCTTCAATGGCATCAATAATATTTGTTTGTTTAGTTTCCTGTGCAGGCGTTTCGGTTTTTTCGTCCAAAGAAACTATTTTGCGTTCTTTCATTAAAGGTGCTTCAAAACCTGTGCTTTGTTTTGATTTGAAACCTGTAGCAATGATTGTAACGTTTACGTTGTCGCCCAAAGATAAATCAGTGCCGTAACCTGTAATTAATTCAGCCGTTCCGCCCGATGCTTCCTGAATGAAATCGGTAATTTCTCCGAATTCGTCCATATCAATATCTTCAGAGCCGCTCATAATGTTGAGCAATACGTGGCGCGCACCGCTGATGTCGTTATCATTTAATAATGGAGAATTTAGTGCTTCTTCTACTGCTTTCAAAGCACGTTTTTCGCCGCTTGCAATGGCAGAACCCATAATGGCAACACCGCTTTCTTTCATCACGGTTTTCACATCGTTAAAATCAACGTTGATGTGCATGTGCAAACTGATAATTTCCGCAATGCTTTTTGCCGCACCTGTCAAAACGTTGTCGGCGTGCGCAAAGGCTTCGCTCATTTTTAAGTTGCCGTATATTTCGCGGAGTTTGTCGTTACCAATAACTAATAAAGTATCCACATACTTTTTCATTTCTTCCAAACCTGCTTCGGCTTGCGCACGGCGTTTTTTGCCTTCAAACGCAAAGGGAATGGTAACAATGCCAACGGTTAAAATTCCCAGTTCTTTGGCAATGCTTGCAATCACAGGGGCTGCGCCTGTGCCTGTGCCGCCGCCCAAACCAGCGGTAATGAAAACCATTTGTGTATTATCGCTCAAATAAGTTTTGATGTCGTCAATGGATTCTAAAGCGGCATCGCGCCCAACGGCAGGCAAAGAGCCTGCTCCCAAGCCTTTGGTTGAAATTTCGCCCAACTGAATTTTGTGCGGCACGGGACTTTTTTCCAAAGCCTGTTTGTCGGTGTTGCATACAATAAAATCTACGCCTTTAATGCCCAAGCGAAACATGTGGTTTACGGCATTGCTTCCGCCGCCGCCCACGCCAATCACTTTAATAATTGATTTTTCTTCCTGTGGTAATTCAAATTGCACCATGGTTTATCAGTTTTAATTGTTGTTTTTTGTTTTGTTCAAAATTGTTTAAAGTGGTTTAAGTTTGTTCAAGTTGGAACTGCTTTAAACAAGCTTAAACTTTTGAGCCATTTTATTTGTACCTAAATTTAAAGAGCTAATTTTTTTATTAGCAATAGGTTTAAAATCGTTATCAACATTTTTCTTAACAATTCGGCAGGGCGTTTTTTTGCTAAAAAAAATAGTTATACTTGAACATAGAAAATGGAAGCCACAGAAAAAGAAATACAATGTATTGCTATATCACAAAAACTTTATGATGTAGCGGCGGAACGTGCCATAAAGAAACTTGTAAATGAATACGAGCAACACAAGAAGATTGAAGATAAGCCGCAAACGTGGTTTGGCAGGTTGTTTAATAAACGCCCTGTTGCCCCAAACCCCGAAGAAGAATTGCAACAAAAAATTTTGGAGATAAAAAGAGGGACAACTCTTGACCATGATGTTTCGGAAACCAAAACCTTTGCGCAGCTTTGGGAAGATAAAGGCGCAGTGAGTTTGTATTTAGATTTTTGCGACTGCGAAATAGAATTTAAGCATACAGAACAAGAGCAATGTATAGATGAATGGTTTAAAATATTGTATGGCGAAACGCAGCCCCTGGAAGATTTGAAAAAACGCATACGAAGCCGACAGGCAGCATCTGCCCGAAATTTTGCAGGCGGACACATTAACTTTAAAAAATTATCTGACATACTTCCGAATGAAATTGACGAAGTTGTGGATAGGTATGAGAAATAAATGTTTGGGTAAATAATAAACTTTCATTGAATAATGCCAACAATTCAAGAGCTACGACAAAAAGCACAAGAACTAAAAATGCAAGAAGATTTTAAAAATGCTTTAACTCTATTTCGTGAGATTTGGGAAAGAGAAAAATCCGAACGGAACGGCTATGATTTGGCACAATGTTTACGAAAAACGAGTAACTACGAAGAAGCAAGAACGTTGCACCAAACAATCAAAACAAACTTTCCAAACTTCCACTCCCAACGTATACAGAATGAAGAACTTTGGTTAGATTATAGTGAAAAAATCAAAAACTATCAAAACCCAAATCTATTGGCAGACGCCGAGCAACTTCTGTTAAAGACCAATAAATATGATAAATATACTGGAAGCATTTATAACAAAACAGTCTTGAATGTCGTAAAAAGCTTGATTTATGAGGGAAACAATTCAATTGCAATTGAATGGTTAGAAAAATTAGATTTTACCACATTAGACAATATCCCATTCAAAAACTACCCCTCTGACCGAAAAACATTTTTTATTCATTATGCAGATGTATTAATTAAACTTGATAAACATATTGAGCATATTGAAAAATATTTGACTTGTTTAAACTTTGACGGTATTAAACACACAGAATTCAAAAATAAAATTATTGAGGATATTACTTATGGTGATTATGTATCAAGAAGCGTTTTGGCGTTGTATCTAAAGTATTTCAAGGAAGAATTTTATCGTCGCAAGAACAATGTATATACTTCAATATATAATCCCAACAAAATTACCCTTATTAGCGACCTTAGTGATTTTGAATTTTGCCCTGCAAGTTTTGCTATTAGTGAAACATTTACTGTTGCATCAAACGCGGCTTGGGAGATAAATGAATGGAATGGTGAAAAGAAATATTTAATCGACCGATATAATGAATTTCAAAAATCAAAAAGTATAAATGAAGTATTTAATGATAATTTTCTAATAGCCATAAGCGATACTACTGAAAAAGATTTTACACCTATTTTCAACTCAAAACTTATATTCAATAATTACAACGGCTTAAATGAAGCGTATTTTTCAAACTCAACAGATACAATAAGAGGGAAACCAGATTATATTTTTGAAAATGCTAATTCGGAAAGATTTGTGGTAGTTGAGAAATTTACCAAAAGAACTTCTGAAAAAATTCAAACGGCTTTCTCAAACGATTTAGTTAAAGTTTATGGGTATATTTTTGAACTTGAAACTTTAAATGTTGATTTTGGTTATTTAATTTATTGGTATTGGGAATACGAAGATATTCCTATGGAAAATGGAAGTGTGAAGAAAAAGATTAAAATTAAAGCATATCGTATTTTTAAAATTGAAAAAAATATTAACAATAAAAGCAAGTTAGAAAATGTTATTGAGAAAGTAAAATCATTTAAGCAGTCTAAAGAATTTTCTGTTGACGGAGATAAAATTTCATTTGCAAACAAATGTTTGCATTGTAGCGTCGTAAGTCTTTGTAATCATAAAACAGGAAAGTTTAATCTTATAAAACTTCCATACGATGTTAATTCTTTAACTGTAATCCAAGAGCCAACGTTGTTGAAAAACGAGTGAAATAAAGCACCAAACAGCATTGTTGAAAAATTCCCAAACTAATTTTCAACAATAGAAAATAAACATCTGCCAAAAAGGAAAAAATGTCAGTGTTGAAAAATTGAATTTTCAACAATTAAAAAAGCCGCATAACAAAAAAGTAGTTTTGCATTTCTGCTCACAAAAAAATTAACGCAATGCTTACAAATTACTTTACAGAAGAGGAAAAACGCCGTTGGGACAGCAACAACTCTGAAAAACTTGGGATAAATTTTGCTGAAAAATTTATGGCTCATTATAATGTACAAAACACAAGCTCCATATTGCCCGTTCATATTTTTGACAACCCTGAGAAATACACCGAAGCAATTTTATCTTATCCTGAAAGTTTGAGCAGTATGCCCGTTATAGAAAAATGGCGATATGGTATATTTGCTAATTCATTTGCCAATTGTTTAATCAGTAATCTAAATAAATTAGGATTAAATGTTTCGCAAATTCATTTAGCCTGTGAAGGACACGTTTTTGTATTACGAAAACCAATTAAAGAATATAAAAATCAATTCGGGAAATATCACAACATACACGATGCTGCTGTCGTTTGGGCAGACGGACAAAAGAAATATTTTTTACACGGTGTAGAGTTTACCGAAAAAATGTTTACAAAACTTCAAAACAAAACATATTCGTTTAAAGATTTTGTAAAAGAAAAAAACGAGGAAATTAAAAGCCTAATTCTAAAGTTTATAGAAGAAAAACACGGCAGCGAATATGCTTTTAATTTCATCAGAGATAATATGCAAGAAATGGCTACTTATGTTCACGAAACGCCCGGAGAATATTTACGAGGAACAACATGGGGCATGAACATTGGCGTTTATACTTTATTTAAGGGAAGTATTCGTCATTATAGAAAATATCTAAACCTTGCGTTTGTACGTTGTTATTGTCCAAGCAGCGACCGTATGTTTTTTTTGGCAGTACACCCAAGTCATATAAGTGCTAAAGATGCCATTGCAAGTTTGTATCGTATTCCAAGAAAATTGGCTTATGAAATAAAATACATTCAACGGCAAGGCGAACGTTTTTCTACCGTGTTTACTGAAACAGGTAAATCCATAGTAGAAAAGTTGAACGAAAAAGACTTAAAAGATTTAGTGTCCATATCGGGCGAGGACTATTTTAATTTAATGCGTTATGAATATTAATCATCACAATAAAAACAAACAATTATGACAACAGAAATTGAAAAAACAAGAGTAAACGTTGCGCCAAGCAGCAACAACGGACATTATGTAGAAAATGCCAAACAAGTAATTGATTTAGATAAAGTAAACGAAACTTTTTATGTGAAAGGAAAAAGCAAACTTGTAACAGAAAACCACACAACTTTAGAGATGGAAGAAGATTGTATGATAACGTGTCAAGTAGTTTACAATGCTTTTGCGCAAGGATTTAAAAAAATTTCCAGCACTAATATGGACGAGTTTCCCTTACATATTCAGCAACAATACACGCGAGTTTTTGATTAGCGCAAGGAAAAATAAAACGTATAAGAAAAAATAAAACCAATGTAATATTGATAATTGAACAAGTATCATTGAAAATGTGTCGTCAAAAATATTCAATTATACTTCCTTTTGTTTTTGCTACAAATTGTGGCAAGTTTTCTTTGCAAATGCCACTACCTTTGTAATAATCTTTTAATGCAAAAGCAATGACAAAAGCAATTTCAAAAAACAACGCGCCTGTTTTTGAGCAAATAAAACGCAGCGACCAAAACAGAAACGAATATTGGACTGCTCGCGATTTGAGCAAAATTTTAGAGTATTCGGAATACCGACATTTTTTACCCGTAATTGCACGAGCTAAAGAAGCCTGTAAAAATAGCGGTTACAGCATCGCAGACCATTTCGAGGATATGCTCGATATGGTCAAAATAGGCTCTAATACTGAAAGAGCGGTTGAAAGCGTAAAACTTTCGCGTTATGCTTGCTATTTAATTGTACAGAACGCCGACCCTTCAAAAGAAATTGTAGCATTAGGTCAAACTTATTTTGCGGTACAAACCCGTATGCAGGAAGTGCAGCAAATGCAAGCCTTCCGGCAATTAAAAACCGAAGAAGAAAAACGTTTGTTTTTGCGAAACGAGTTATATCAACACAACAAACAGTTGGCTGCTGCTGCAAAAAATGCAGGCGTCATTGAACCTATTGATTATGCCGTTTTTCAAAATCACGGTTATATGGGCTTGTACGGTGGTATAGATGCAAAAGGCATTCACAAGAAAAAACAGTTAAAGAAAAGTCAAAATATTTTAGACCACATGGGCAGCACCGAGTTGGCTGCAAATTTATTTCGCGCTACGCAAACCGAAGAAAAACTAAACCGCGAAAACATAAAAGGAAAACAAAATGCCAATCAAGCACATTTTGAAGTAGGGAAAAAAGTGCGGCAAACCATAAAAGAATTAGGTGGCACAATGCCCGAAGATTTGCCTGTTGAAGAAAGCATAAAGAAATTGGAAAAGAAAAAATCCGAACCTGAAAAATTAAAAGGAAAATAAAATTAATGTAACATTGATAATTGAATAAGTATCATTGAAAATGTGTCGTCAAAAATGTTCAATGTAAATTTATCAATGTTCAATTATACTTTTTTGTTCGTTCCAACTTCCCCCTTTGGGGGATTGAGCTTACTCAATATCATCACTCATCCAGTCTTTCACCATATCTATAATATTGGTAAACGTTTTTTTGCGTGAATGACCAACAACTTTTTTTGCTTCTTTCTTTTTTTGTTCTTCGGTAATTTCCGGTTTCACTTCTTGCAGTTTGCTTGCATTTACACCGCGTTTTTCTTCGCGCTCGTATTTTTCAATGCCTTTCATTACCAAACCTACGGCAGTTGCGTAGAGCGGGTGTTTCAACTCATCATCATTGCTCGCCAAATGCTCGTTTGGTGTACCAATGCGGCAATCCATGCCTGTATTTTTCATGACGAGGTGAGGCAAATGTTTCAGCATCGCGCCACCGCCTGTAACCACAATGCCTGCCGCCAATTTGCGTTCAAAGCCGCAACTTTTTATTTCGTATAAAACAAAGTCTAAAATTTCTTCCATGCGCGCTTCAATAATTTGCGCTAAAAATTTTACCGAAATTTCTTTGTGCGGACGACCACGCAAACCCGGAATAGAAATAATTTCGTTCTCCTGATTTTCTTGCGCCAAAGCAGAACCGAATTTTACTTTCAACTGTTCGGCTTGCGTTTTAATAATGCTGCAACCCTCTTTAATATCTTCGGTGATGATGTTTCCGCCAAAAGGAATAACTGCGGTGTGGCGAATAATACCGTCGTAAAAAATGGCTACGTCGGTTGTGCCGCCGCCAATATCCACCAACACAACACCTGCTTCTTTTTCTTCGTCGCTCAAAACTGCTTCGGCACTTGCCAAAGGTTCTAAGTGCATTTCAGCGGTTTGCAATCCTGCGCGACCAACACATTTGAAAATATTTTTTACCGCGCTTACCTGCCCTGTAATGATATGGAAATTTCCTTCCAAGCGAATGCCTGCGTGCCCAATGGGGTTTTTAATTCCAATTTCGCTATCCACAATATATTCTTGAGGAATAACGTGAATAATTTCTTCGCCGGGGTTCACCACCAAACGGTGCATGCTGTCAATCAAATCGTCAATGTCTTTTTGATTTACTTCGTCTTCCAAACTTTTGCGCGTAAGCATGCCGCGATGTTGCATACTTTTAATGTGCTGCCCCGCAATGCCTACGATTACTTCGCCAATATCCACATTGGCTTTGTTTGCAGCAATTTCAACGGCAGCTTTAATTGAATTTACGGTTTGCTCAATGTTTACCACCACGCCACGGTTTACGCCAAGCGATTCGGCTTTTCCAACGCCAAGAATTTCAACTTTACCAAATTCATTTTTGCGCCCCACAATGGCAGCAATTTTTGTAGTGCCGAGGTCAAGCCCCACTACAAGTTCCGATGAAAGGTCAGTTTGGTTCGTTTTGTTTTCCATACACTTTTATTTTTTGGTGCACACCACCAGATTTTTATATTTTAAATTGATTGTTGAATATTTGTTCCAGCCGTCTGATTTATTCAAGCCCTGTGTGTAAAAGAGTTTCAGCTTGTTGAATTTTTCAGAAATATGTTTTGCTTCGCCGAAAATTATTTTGTGATTGCCGATGGCAGGAAACAATTCTAACTCTCGTTCTTCGTTTACATAAATTTGGTGAATGAGTTGCGCCAAGGTTGTGTCTTGCGAAATATAAGATTGCACATCGTAAAGGTCGTCTAACAAACTTGCTTCGCTAAACGTTTTGTTTTGTTTGATTTGATTTACCGAAAATTGATACAGACTTGCGTATGGCTCAAAAATTTCGCCACTTGCCACCAACACTCTAGCAGAATAATTTTCGCTCAAAGGCATTAATTTAGTTTGCGTATCTATGTAGTAACTTTCACCGTCTTTATTAATCACGCGCAGAACAGGTGTGCGCTGTGTGATGTCAATTTTTATTTCGCCGTTTATGTTTTCCGACACTTCGGCGTTTTCAATGGCGGGGTGCGAGTTTAAGGCTTGTTCTAATCCGGTGATGTTGATGTTGCGGTATTTTTTTCCGAGAATGTTGTCTTTTCTTTCGGCAAAAAATTGCTTCACGTCGTTTTCATCTAAAAACAAATTTTCATCGTTGTTTAAAATGGAAATATTGAGGCTTTTGGCTATAATGTTGTTTTCGCTTTTTGAAACGAAGCCCAAAGAGGCAGTTAAGCCTGCAAGAGCGGTAATCCAAAGCAAGGAAACAAAAATTTTTTTATAGTTTATTTTTTTCAATCTTATTTTTCAAAATTTTCTCAATCGGCTCTACCAGCGTATCAATGTTTCCTGCACCCATAGTAAGAATAACATCTTTGTTGTTAGCGGCAATTTCTTTCAGCACTTCTTCTTTTGTCATCAGCTTTTTGTTTTGCAATTTCATTTTGCTCAACAGCCAACTTGATGTTACGCCCTCAATGGGCAATTCGCGCGCAGGATAAATGTCCAACAAAATGCACTCGTCCAATAAATCCAAGCTTTCGGCAAAGCCGTCAGCAAAATCTTTAGTGCGCGTGTATAAGTGCGGCTGAAAAATTCCCGTGATTTTTTTATCGGGATAAATTTTTTTCACCGAACTAATCGTCGCTTTCAACTCTTCGGGGTGATGCGCGTAATCGTCAATGTAAACGCTATTGTCGTTTTTCACTCTGTAATCAAAACGGCGTTTCACTCCGCTAAAAGAACGTAAGGCGTTTTTTATGACATCGGCTTTTATGCCCAAGTGCTGCGCCACCGCAACAGCCGCAATGGAATTTTCCACATTGTGCAAACCCGCTAAACCAAGCTCTACGCCGTTTACAGGCTCAACGGGACTTTGTATGTCATAAAAAAATTGCGCGTTTTCAATGCGAATGGATTGCGCACAATATTCCGTATCTAAATTTAAAGAGTAGATTTTTCTATTAGCGATAAGCATTAAATCGTTATCAACATTTTTCTTAACAATTAAAACGCCGTTTTCTTTCACCTGTTTGGCAAACAATTCGTAACCCTCTTTCACATGAGAGGCATCTCCGTAAATATCCAAATGGTCGGCATCAACGCTTGTAATCACGGCTATTTGCGGGTGAAGCGTGAGAAAAGAACGGTCGTATTCGTCGGCTTCTACTACCATGTATGTCCCAGTCCCCTCCTGCTCCTCCGAAGGAGGGGAGTTTGTAGTGTTGCCTAAAATTAAATTGGTATTATAATTTTTTGAAATGCCGCCCATAAACGAAAAACAATTTACGCCTGCGCTTTTTAAAATGTGCGTAACTAAAGTTGTGGTGGTTGTTTTGCCATGAGTGCCTGCAATGGCAATGGTTTTAAATTGTTTAGTGATTTCGCCCAACACCTGCGAGCGTTTAAGAATGGTGTAATTTTCTGAAAGCAAATAGTGATATTCGCTGTGTTCTTTAGGAACGGCAGGCGTGTAAACAATTAATACTTCTTCTTTTTTGTATGCACTCAACAGTTTTTTCAGAGCCTCAACATCTTCTTCAAAATGACACCTAATGCCTTCGTTTTCCAATTCTTCGGTAAGTGAGGTTGGGGTTTTGTCATATCCCGAAACTTGTTTTTGGTAATGCCGGAAAAATCGCGCCAACGCGCTCATGCCAATACCGCCAATGCCTAAAAAATAATATAGTTTATAGTTGAGAATGTTCATTTACTTATTATCTGATTATAGCCACTTGCCGTTCTATAATTTTTAAATCCTTCCATGTAACTTATTTTCCAAGTTCCGTTTTCTTTTACAGCTTTCATTTCGTATTCATGGTTAGAAAAAAATTCATCGTTATTACCGTTATTATCCCATGTCCATTTAAACGTGGCTGTATCATGTTTGATAGTAATATCTTTTAATAATAAAAAAGTCCAATAATTATCGGGATAATCCTGACAATTACACCAATCATCGGCATCTGTTTCCCAAATTGGAATTCCGTCTTTCACATTTCGCCATTCTATACTTGTTTGTTTAATTGATGTATCGGTACTCATGGCAAGAGCACGATGTTTAGCAAAAAAACTTTCAGAGAAAAAATTGGTTTTCTTAAAAACCGCCATCTCTTTTGCGTAAGTGTCCCAATCAACTCCCGTAAAAATGCTATCCGTATTGTGTTTGAAAGGAAATCCATTTTTGCGATATTTTGTTTCATGCCATTCATAAACATCTCTTACTAAAGTAGTAAGTTCAATACTGTCAGCATTGATAATTGATTGTGTATTTTCTTTATTCGCCGAATTATCACAACTCGTCAAACACAAAATTGTCAATATTGTAAAAACTGTTTTTTTCATTTTCTATGATTGGTAAAAATAGATATTAAGCAAGCGGCTGATAAGGAATGTGGCAATGATTATACACTATGGTGTGTGTATTATGTTTCTTTAAATTTAGTACATTCGCTTCATGGCACAAGCGCAAAACATAGACAACCAAATAGCGGGCTACGTTAGCCGCCTGTCTGTTGAGAAAAAGAAAGCGGTTTTAACCCTTTTAAAAAGGTTTGACGACCACGAAGAAGATAATTATCACTTTGAGTTTGAAAAAAAATGGGCAGACAGCATTCCGTTAGATGAAGGTTTTCGTATGGTTCACGAACACATCAGCTCGCTGAAATGGAAGAAGTAATACACATTACTCGTCAGCTCGTTTTTTACTTAAACGATTTGGTTGATACCTTATACAAAGAAGAATATTTTGGCTTTGAAGAAAGTGCGCATGAATACGTTGAAAGAATACGCAACAGTATTTATACAGATTTAGCAAAACTGACACACCACGAAGCACCCGCCGAGTTAAAAAGATACGGCAAATACTATGTCAAAATAAAAGGAAGTAAGCGTACCATGTGGTATGTGTTTTTTGACAAAATTGATAACCGCTATATTGTTGGTTTTATTACCAACAACCACGTTCCGCAAGGTGCGTATTTCAATAAGTTTTAGGTTTTATCCCCACCCCACCAACTTTAACACCTCTCTCTCGCAATTAGTATTCCTGTGCACTTTCAAAATACAAATGATAAAATCTGTTTACGTTTATTTCGCTGCGCAACGTTTCCGTTTGCAAAAAAGAGTTTACAAGGTTGTTCGCAAAAAACGGCGCAAGCATTACGCCTTTTGTTCCCAAGCCGTTAAAAACATACAACTTTTTATGTTTGGGGTGTGCGCCAATAATGGGGCGGCGGTCAATAGACGAAGGGCGAACGCCTGCTTCTTGTTTTAAAACGGAAAAGTTGCAAGAAGTCATGTCGCCAAACTTTTCTTTCAGTTCGTTTAAAGCCGCAGAAGTTGTTTCTTCGTTCAACTCATTCCATTCGTAGGTTGCGCCAAGTTTAAATTGATTTTCGCCAATGTCCATAACAAAACCGTTTTTATTAAAAATTTGGTTTTTCAACTTTAATTCGGAAGATTGTATTGTCAAAACCTCACCTTTTGCGGGTTTTAGCGGAAGCCAAGAAAAAAACGGATTGTGTTTTACCAAATAACCCTCACAAAAAATAATGTATTTTGCTTCCAAGTTTTTGTAAATAATTTTTTCATCGGAAATTTTTAATTCCGAATAATCAAACGTTTCGGCGAGGTAATTGTCTTTAAAAAAATCAAAAGTTGCGTTTAAAAATTCAGACACATTTAAGTTGCCGCTTTGCAACACTCGGCTGTAACCATTGGGAATAATGAAGTGAGAGAGTTCATCGGGAAGAGTTTGATAAATTTCTTCATCTAAAAATGTTCTTAATTCCGCAAACGATTTTTTTTGCCACAATTTTTTTTCCTGCGCTTCCACAAATGGTTTTATAATGGGGCGTTGCGTAAGTAGTTTTTTGTTCAAACGTTTTTCGCAAGCGGAATAAAATGTATTTAAGTGCAAAATAAGTTCATCAGCCAGCCAGCTTTTTGTTAAGCGTTTAAACACCACAGGATTAAAAATACCTGCCGCCACTTGCGAGCAGCGGCTTAATTCAGGATTGCCGATAACCTGAAATGAAAAACCTGTTTCGTAAAAACGGTGTGTCAGCACCGCCGCCGCCAAACCCTGACCAACAATAATCACATCTTTCATTTGGTTGCTTTGCGTTTTACATTCGGATTTATACGGCGTGCCACACCTTTGTACGCGCTCGAAAAAAACACAATCAATTTTGCGCCCACAATTCGTTGTTGTATGCTGATGTCGGCAAACAACTCCGTGCCCAAACCAACATCATACGCCACAAATTTACTCACGGCTTGTGCGCTCACATACAAACCAATTCCTTTATATATCACAGGGTCTGTTTGTCCGGGTATGCCTGCCACACCCTGAAAAAAACTTGTACCCGCAAAAAAAGCAACGTTTGTGGTATTGTCTTCTCGGCGCAAACCATAGCACAGATGCGCCTGTAAATGATTGTTTGAAAAAAATTCCAAACCGCTTGTCATAATACCAATTTGAAAATAGTGCCGCTTAATGTGAAAGTGAAAATCTGCGCCCAGCATTTTTTGCATCTTAGTACGGGCATCTGAAAACAACATTCCGCCACCCAGCGTAACGTAATTATTATACAGGCGGTAACGTTTGTCTTTGTACAAAATTTCTTCTTTGCGGTCATACACGGTATCGGTGCTGTCTCTGGGGAAATTGAGCCATTGCGCACTCAACGAAAAGCCGCTCAAAAAAACAAGTATGAAAAAAAACTTACTCAATCAATAGATTTTTTGTTGAAAATAATATACCCGAAATGAAAGAAAAACGAAAAGTAAGGCAAATCGGGCAGTTGTGTATAATAATTAACGCCCGCGCTTATTGGTCCTATACCACTGTTATATACCAATGCGGCAGTGCCTATAAAATCTCTGTACAAAAACGGCAAACTGTATGTTGCTTTGTTGTCGGCAGTTTTTAAAATAGAATTTACAGGCTGAAATATGTAGGCTTCCAAACGAATGTCAAAACTTTTTATGGGTGTGGTAATGGCTTTAATGCCTGCCGCAATGTATTTGTGGGCGCGGTAAGCATCTATAAAAAATGTTTGGCTTTCGGGGGTTGGGTTAAATGCAGGAGCAGATAAAATGGTAGCCTGATAATTATTAAAAAAGTTTTGCGTAGAATAAACGCCCTCGCCAAACACGCCAATTCTAAATCCTTTAAAGGTGCGAATGTAACTTTCAAAAGTAAGTTTCAGTTGCAGCCATTCGGGGCGAAGCCTGTTTCTGTAACTTGCGGTGTCAATACTTGTGTTGCCGGGATAATAACTTTCCTGCCCTTGCAGAAAACGGGCGCGGAGGTTTAAGTAAGTGCCGTTGGTGGCATACATTTTTCGGTTAAGCGTATTTATCTGATAGTTGGCTTGTGTAAAAAAGTAATCAAAGTACGTTTGGTCGGCAGTATCTTGTTTGGTGAAAAAATCGGTTTGATAATAGCTGTTTCCCCACTGGGTAAAACCGCCTGAAACATTGAACTGAGAAACGTTGCCAACGGGAACACCAAATTTCAGCTCACCAAATTTATCTTCCTGCACAAGGTAAGCGGGTTTTAAAAAATCAAAAAACAAAATGCTGCTGTTGTAATAATCCCACCGCGACAACGTGCCCGAAGGTTCAATAAAAAACGGAATACGCCCCGGAAAATCAAAACGCAAACGCGCATGTGTGCTGGTGTTTAACTTTCCCATGTATCCGTTGGCATAAGCACTAACCCCTATTTTTCCCAAATAATTATACTGCACACCCAAAAATGCCGCGCTAATGGGGCGGTTAGAAACTATCGCGCCGGGTTCAAGGTAAAAAGGTTTTTCGGCTTTGCCCAATAATTTAAGGGTATATTTATGGGTAGTGGTATCTAATACTGAAACAGGAAATAAATTTTTTATTTTTTCTTCGCCTGCCAATCGGAAATAACTTTTTCGCAGTTGCGCCAAATCCAAAACTTTGTTGTTTTTTAAGGCTAAACTTTTGCTGATAAACTGCGTTTGCTTTTTATTAAAGCCAATAATTTCTACGCTGTCAAAAACAATGTTGTGCGACATATTTTGTTGTTTGTACTGCCTGCGTTTTTCTGCCAAAATATGCGTGTCGGCTCTTGCGGCTAAGTGTTTTTTTATCAAAGGCATTTGGCGCATGGTTTCGGCATATCCGCTGTCAATTAAGCGTTGCGGGCTGTCAAAATCAAACACGCTTACTTCGCTCCATGGTTCAATTACCACGCTTTGTTTTCCGTTTACGGCATCAAAATTGGTTTTGCTCATCATCAGGGTGCGTATCTGCAAATACAAATTATCTTCATCGGGCGTTGTGTTTTTTTCTGCCACGTTTGAGCCGATAATAAAATCGGGATTAAACTCGCGTATCATTTCATCGGCAGGAAAATTATTGTACAAACCGCCGTCAAACAGCATTTTTCCCTCAACCACCAAAGGGCGCAGGTAAAACGGATAGCTCATGCCGGCTCTGATGGCAGTAGGCAAATCGCCTTTGCTGAACACAATGGCGCGCTTGCTTTCCACATCAGCCGCCACACAGCGAAAGGGAACAAACAAGCTGTCAAAATTACCGCGCGCTTTATTTGAAGCCGACGTAAAACTTTCCATGAGGTAATAATTAATAGGTATGGAATTAACAAAGTTTGTGGGCAGGTTTTTTAAGTAATTGTCGCGGAAATTGTACCGAAACGTGAGCCACGCGGCATATTCATCGCGTTTTTTAATCATGTACTCGTATTTGGCAGGTAAATCGCCACGAGATACGCTTTTAAAAAAACTGCTTTTTACCACATCTTCTATTTCCTGCGGAGAATAACCGGTGGCATAATACGCGCCAATTAAGCCACCTATGGAAGTGCCGCAAACGTAATCAATGGCAATGTTATTTTCTTCCAGTGCCTTTAAAACACCTATGTGGCACAAGCCGCCTGCACCGCCGCCACTTAACACCAACCCTGTTTTCTGCGCTGTTGCCGTTATAACAATGGAACAAAAAAAGAACAACAATAGATATTTACCTGATTTATTTTTTAACACACACTTACTTTGCGGCAGTTTACAAATATTATAAAAGAATAATCAATTTTGCAAACCGTTTATTGGCAATTTACTCCCCCTGCAAATCGCCAAAAAATAAAATTTGCAGGAACAAATATTCGCCCTATATTTGCGCTCCATTTTTTAAAACGTATAAACATTTAAAAATAATATAACATGAAACGTACTTTTCAACCATCGCAGCGCAAAAGAAAAAACAAACATGGGTTCAGAGAGCGTATGGCTACTGCAAACGGTCGTCGCGTAATAGCCGCCCGCCGTTCAAGAGGTCGTAAAAAACTGACTGTAAGCAGCGAAAAAACTCACAAATAAGATTTTTACCCGATAAAATTTATAAAAGAGCCGTTCGCGAAACCGGGCGGTTTTTTTATTGAGGAGTTTGAAGCCACAAATTACACGAACAACACTAATCTAAACTTATGCTTTAGTGAAAATTAGTGTAATTCGTGGCTGAGAAAGCAAATTAATTTTTTGCATACAAAACAAAAACCTATATTTGCAGTCCCTTAAAAAAGGCAATGGGCAAACGTCAGTACATAATCCGTTTTGGCAGCCTGCCCGTTGGTTTACACGAATTTGAATTTGAGGTAAACAATAAGTTCTTTCAAACAATTGAAAATAGTGAGATTGAGCAAGCCGATATTCAGGTAAAGGCGTTGCTCACCAAACAAAATCACCTGTTGCAGTTGCATTTTACCATTGCAGGCACGGTGGGTTTGGAATGTGACCGATGTATTAAATACTTTGATTTTCCGATTGAAACCGAAGAAAATTTAGTCATCAAACACGGAAATCCCGAAGAAAGCACCGATGAAATTTTGGTCATTCACGAGGGGCAAGACGAAATGGACATTACTCACTATTTATACGAATACATTACATTAGCTATTCCTGCACGCCGCGTGCCATGCGAGTTGGACGAAGACCAATTTGAATGCGATGACGAGATGCTGGAAAAGTTAGAGAATTTGGAAGCTCAGTCTGATTTGCAGGAAGAAGACGAAACGCCAAAAAACCCGATGTGGGAACAACTGAATAAAATAAAATTTAAAAATTAAAATAAATAAGAAGTCATGCCAAATCCTAAACGAAAATTATCACGTTCACGCAGAGATTCTCGCCGTGCCACATACAAAGCACCGACGATGACGATTACTAAAGATACAGCCACAGGCGAAGCGCACCTGATGCACCGCGCCCATTGGTTTGAAGGAAAACTTTACTACAAAGGAAATGTAGTAATGGAAAAGAAAGCCTAATAAATGTTTTTTTCATAGTGTTGTTTTTAGGTTTAAGGAGAGCAGACTTCGGTCTGCTTTTCTTTTTTTGTGCCTCCGTATCTCTGTGTTTAAATTTCTGAACGAAGCGAAGAACAACATATTTAAAAAAATTCAGGTGCATTTAACCATATAAAAGTGTAATATTGTGCTTCATTAAAATCTTAGGAATAAAAAGCATTTATGAAAATAGGCTTTGATATTATGGGCGGAGATTTTGCTCCAAAAAATTGTTTGGAAGGGGCTGTAATGGCTCTGAAAGAATTACCCAAAAACGTAAAAATTGTACTCATCGGCGACAGCGATATCGCAAAAAAATATTTTTCGGAAAACGGTGTTGATGTAAACACATTTGAATACGCGCACACCACCGATGTTATTGAAATGGCAGAGCACCCCACCAAAGCCTTTACCCAAAAACCAAACAGCAGCATTGCTTTAGGCTTTAGTCTTTTAAAAGAAAAACACATTGATGCGTTTGCCAGCGCAGGCAACACAGGCGCAATGCTTGTGGGGGCAATGTTTACGGTAAAAGCCATTTCGGGAGTTATTCGCCCCTGCATTACTTCTATACTTCCGCGCGAAAACGGCGGCATGGGTTTGGTACTTGATGTGGGTACAAACGCCGATTGCAAACCCGATGTGTTATATCAATTCGGAATATTGGGTTCTATTTGCGCCCAAGAAGTTTACAAAATAAAAAATCCGCGTGTGGGTTTGCTTAACATTGGCGAAGAACCCGAAAAAGGAAATTTGGTTTCGCAGAGTGCACATGCGTTAATGAAAGACAGCAAAGATTTTAATTTTGTTGGCAACGTAGAAGGCAGGGAAGTGTTTTTAGACAAAGCAGATGTAATTGTTTGCGAAGGTTTTGTAGGAAACATTTTACTTAAAACCGCCGAAGCATTTTACGAACTCATTCAGTCGCGCAAACGCAGCGATGAGTATTTTGACAAATTTAATTATGAGTTGTACGGTGGAACTCCCATTTTGGGCGTAAACGGCAATGTTATAATTGGACACGGCATTTCAAGCGCATTGGCGTTTAAAAATATGCTCACGCTTTCAAAAGAAGTGGTTGATGCAAAGTTGAACGAAAAAATAACTCAAATATTTCAATAATAATGATTAGAGCCGCAATTACAGCCGTTGGGGGCTATGTACCCGAAAACATTGTTACCAATTTTGATTTAGAAAAAATTATTGAAACCACCGACGAGTGGATTACCACACGCACAGGCATTAAGCAACGGCATTTGGAAAACAATCCGGATAAAGCCACCTCTGATATGTGTGTGGAAGCCGTGAAACTGCTTTGCCAAAAACGCGGCATTTCGCCCGAAGAAATTGATTTACTGATTTGCGGTACTATTACGCCCGACATGGTTTTTCCGGCAACTGCCAATGTTATTTGCGCCAAACTGGGTGCAAAAAATGCCTGGGGATATGATTTGGGAGCTGCCTGTTCAGGCTTTATTTACAGTTTGGTTACAGGCTCACAGTTTATTGAAACAGGCAGATACAAAAAAGTGGTAGTAGTAGGTGCAGACATGATGAGCCGCATTATTGATTATACTGACCGCGCCACTTGCGTAATTTTTGGCGATGGTGCAGGCGCAGTATTGCTTGAACCCACCACCGAAGAAGTTGGCATAATGGATTTTGTGCTGCACGCCGACGGAAACGGTGCAACGCATTTACACATGAAAGCGGGTGGCTCGGCAAAACCTGCCTCTGCCGAAACCGTACAAAACAAACAACATTACGTTTATCAGGAAGGACAACCTGTGTTTAAACACGCGGTGTATAACATGAGCGAAGTAAGCGCGAGGATTATGGAACGCAACAAGCTGAAATCTGAAAACATTCAATGGCTGGCGGCCCATCAGGCAAACAAACGCATTATTGATGCCACCGCAGAACGCATGGGCATTGGCAAAGACAAAGTAATGATGAATATTGAGCGTTACGGCAACACCACCGCAGGCACAATTCCGTTATTACTTTGGGATTACGAAAAACAATTAAAAAAAGGCGACACCATTATTATTTCAGCCTTTGGCGGTGGCTTCACCTGGGGTTCTATTTACCTTAAATGGGCTTACAACTAAAGATTTGACAACGCTACAAAAAAAATTGGACAACTTTTTGAAAAGCTGTCCAATTTTTTTGTCCAATTAAAAAACAGGAATTAATGAGAAAATGTTCCTGTAATTAGATAATCTACACCGTTAATAGTTTCTGTATAAGTTATTTTTAATGTAGTAGCCGTTAATTCTATAACATTATAGGAAACAGAACCTTCTGTTATTATCGTTTCGGTAGAATTAAATGACCAAGTATCTGTTGTAGTTTGTGGGTCGCCTGCGTTACATTTAACAGCACCTTCATCATAAACAACTTGACCATTTGCTTTGTATGTTGTAAGGTCATCTTTAGAGCAAGAAGGCACAAATTGTTCTTGATTGTACAAGTTTGTTATCGGTGAGCCATTTATAGAAATAGCCGGGTCAATAGTCATAGCAATTAATTTCCATGCAGATGCAGTTAGTAATGCCGTTTTTGAAACAGCTTTAACTGAAAAAGACTTTTGTGCTTCAGATGTTTTTCCCTTGTTGTTTTTTGCCTCAAGTTTAATGGTGTAATTTCCCGCAGGGGTATTGCTGTTTAAGGTATAATCAACATTTTGAGAAGTGCTTGTTTGTCCGTCAGGAAATGTCCATTTATACGTTGTCGCGTCAGATGATGAGTTAGTACACTTTACTGTTTCCCCTGCATTGTACTCTGATTTATCCAAAGTGAAATCTGCCGATGGTTCTTTGCGACAACTTGTTGCGAGAATACTAACCGATAATAAGGCAATTACTGTTTTTACATACGATTTTTTCATAATCATGTTTTTTGTGATGCTTTTCATTTTTTTAATTTTTTTAAAGTTTCGGCTAAAGTACAAAGTTTTTTTTAATCATAGTAAATTATAGCACTTGTGCTATAATATTTTTATAGCATATATGCTCTATTTGATGTGTGGGAAAAAGTAAACACTCATCAAGGGTATTAATTTTTGATGAGGAAGGATTAAAACTCTTAGCCGCGCGGATAAAAGAAGTACGGGCAGAGAAAGGCTACACGCAAGAAGAGCTTGCTTATGAAGCGGATATTACCTTATCGCAAATAGCTCGCATAGAAACCACAAAAACCAACCCAACCGTAAGCACCATTTTTAGAATTGCAAGAACACTTAACGTAAACGTTGGCGAGTTGTTTGATTTTAAACTGCCGAAAGGGGGGAATTAAAACACAAAAGCCCCACACTTTTCAGCATGAGGCTTTTGTTGTTAAAAAAGAGGCATCGACTTACTCTCCCGGGCTTTAGACCAAGTACCATCAGCGCAGGCGGGCTTAACTTCTCTGTTCGGAATGGGAAGAGGTGCGCCCCGCCGCTATAAACGCCATAAAGGGATAATTAGTCAATTTGCTGATTAGTCAATGAGTTAATTGTCTCATTATCTAATTGCCAAATTGGCTAATTGAATAACAATATTGAATAAAGACACGAGATTTTTTCGAGTTCAAAGTTTGCGATTGCAAACTTTGAACTCTTTCTTAGAAAGCATACGAACAATTAGTACTACTCGGCTTTGACATTGCTGCCTTTACACCTGTAGCCTATCAACGTGGTAGTCTTCCACGGTTCTTATAAAGTAAACTTATCTCGAGGTGGGTTTCGCGCTTAGATGCTTTCAGCGCTTATCCCGTCCCAACATAGCTACCCGGCAGTGCCGCTGACACGACAACCGGTACACCAGCGGTTAGTCCAACCCGGTCCTCTCGTACTAAGGTCAGATCCTCTCAAACTTCCTACGCCCATCACAGATAGGGACCGAACTGTCTCACGACGTTCTGAACCCAGCTCGCGTGCCACTTTAATAGGCGAACAGCCTAACCCTTGGGACCTTCTCCAGCCCCAGGATGTGACGAGCCGACATCGAGGTGCCAAACCTCCCCGTCGATATGAGCTCTTGGGGGAGATCAGCCTGTTATCCCCAGCGTACCTTTTATCCTTTGAGCGATGGCCCTTCCATGCAGAACCACCGGATCACTATATCCAACTTTCGTCCCTGCTCGACTCGTCAGTCTCACAGTCAAGCATGCTTATGCTATTGCACTCCACATACGATTACCAACCGTACTGAGCATACCTTTGAAAGCCTCCGATACACTTTCGGAGGCGACCACCCCAGTCAAACTACCCACCACACAATGTCTCCGCCTTCTGGCGGATTAGGAATCAAGAAAATAAAGGGTGGTATTTCACCGTTGGCTCCCCAAAACCTAGCGGCCCTGGATCAACGCCTCCCACCTATCCTACACATCATTCTCCCAATGCCAATGTGAAGCTATAGTAAAGGTGCATGGGGTCTTTCCGTCCCGTGACGGGTACACGGCATCTTCACCGTGACTACAATTTCACCGAGCTCATGGCTGAGACAGCGCCCAGATCGTTACACCATTCGTGCAGGTCGGAACTTACCCGACAAGGAATTTCGCTACCTTAGGACCGTTATAGTTACGGCCGCCGTTTACTGGGGCTTCAGTTCAACGCTTCGCACTTGCGCACTAACGTCCCCCCTTAACCTTCCAGCACCGGGCAGGTGTCAGGCCTTATACTTCATCTTGCGATTTCGCAAAGCCATGTGTTTTTGTTAAACAGTCGCCTGGGCCATTTCTCTGCGACCTTTCTCTATTGCTAGAAATTAGGCATCCCTTCTCCCGAAGTTACAGGATTAATTTGCCGAGTTCCTTAGCCATGATTCACTCGAGCACCTTAGTATCTTCTACTCGACTACCTGTGTCGGTTTGCGGTACGGGTAATACTCACCTGAAGCTTAGAAGTTTTTCTCGGAAACATACTTGGACGCTTATCTTCTTGTCTGACGACTCAAAGTACTTTCACCTTTCAGACTCCTAACGGATTTGCCTGTTAGAAGTAACCCTACGGGCTTATACGCACACTTCCGTCCGTGCGCCGCGTTTACGTTTTTTCGTCTCTCCATCGCAGTGGTATTAGTACCGGAATATTAACCGGTTGGCCATCGACTACTCCTTTCGGATTCGCCTTAGGTCCCGACTTACCCGCGGCTGATTGACATTGCCGCGGAAACCTTAGTCTATCGGTGGGCAGGGTTCTCACCTGCCTTATCGTTACTTATGCCTACATTTGCTTTTCTAACTGCTCCACCATCCATTACCAGATAGCTTCTCCGCTGTTAGAATGCTCCCCTACCACTGTATTGCTACAATCCTAAGCTTCGGTACTATACTTGATGCCCGATTATTATCGATGCTCTGTCGCTCGACCAGTGAGCTGTTACGCACTCTTTAAAGGGATAGCTGCTTCCAAGCTAACCTCCTGGCTGTCTCAGCAACTGAACCGCCTTAGTTCAACTTAGTATAGATTTTGGGACCTTAGCTGTAGGTCTGGGTTCTTTCCCTCTCGGACACGGACCTTAGCACCCATGCCCTCATTGCAAGGTATATTTGTTAGCATTCGGAGTTCATCTGGATTTGGTAGGATGTGACTCCCCCTAGTCCAATTGGTAGCTCTACCTCTAACAAACTCTAACCCTCACACTGTTCCTAAAAACATTTCGGGGAGTACGAGCTATTTCTCAGTTTGATTAGCCTTTCACCCCTACCCTCAGTTCATCCAAAAACTTTTCAACGTTTACTAGTTCGGACCTCCACCCCGGGTTAACGGGGCTTCATCCTGACCAAGGGTAGATCACAAAGTTTCGCGTCTACTGCCACTGACTATGCGCCCTATTCAGACTCGCTTTCGCTCCGGCTCCTCCCGTTGACGGGATTAACCTCGCCAGGGACAGTAACTCGTAGGCTCATTATGCAAAAGGCACGCCATCACCCCATTACGAGGCTCTGACCGCTTGTAAGCGTATGGTTTCAGGTTCTCTTTTCACCCTCCTGTTCGGAGTACTTTTCACCTTTCCTTCACAGTACTGGTTCACTATCGGTCTCTCAGGAGTATTTAGCCTTACCGGATGGTGCCGGCAATTTCAAACGGGGCGTCTCCGACCCCGCCCTACTCAGGATACTACTAGGTATAAATCACATTTCGCTTACGGGACTGTCACCCTCTGCGGTCGGTCTTTCCAAACCTGTTCTGCTATATGATTTAAGTCCACATTGTAGTCCTACAACCCCAACCCGACCGTAATCGGATTGGTTTGGGCTCCTGCGCGTTCGCTCGCCACTACTTGCGCAATCATTAGTTTATTTTCTCCTCCTCCAGGTACTTAGATGTTTCAGTTCCCTGGGTTTGCTTCTCTTGCGAGATATCCCGACTTCATCGGGATGGGTTGCCCCATTCGGACATCTGCGGATCAATTCGTATTTGCCAATCCCCGCAGCTTTTCGCAGCTTATCACGTCCTTCTTCGCCTCTGAGAGCCTAGGCATCCCCCATACGCCCTTATTTACTTTCTTAATTATCTCTGCCAGTAACGGACAGAGATTAAGAACTCTCCATAAAGAAGAGGATTCTTATAATTTCTTTAAAGACTTATTATATAAAAGTCTATCTGTTTTTTGTAGTCATTTTTATTCTCACGAATAAAAATGCTCTCGTGTCTTTATCAATATGTCAATGAACGTATTTTAATTAGTCAATTTGATGATTAGTCAATTTGACAATTAATTAAAAGTATTTTTATTAATCAGCTAATTGCCGAATTGGCTCATTATCTGATTAATTGGTGGAGAATAACGGATTCGAACCGTTGACCCCCTGCGTGCAAGGCAGGTGCTCTAGCCAGCTGAGCTAATCCCCCTCAACAAGTTTTTACAGTAGCAGTTTTTTTAGTAGGCAGGGGCAGTTTAAACTGCTGTCTGCTGACTTTTAAAACTGCGGACTGCGCGCCTTTAGGCGCGATGTAGTCCCGAGCGGATTTGAACCGCTGACCCCTACATTATCAGTGTAGTGCTCTAACCAACTGAGCTACGGGACTGTTTAATTTGACAATTAAACAATTTGACAATTTGATAATTTAATTATCAAATTAACTAATTGCCTCATTGGCTAATTGTCCGTAAGCCTTCAGTGGCTTGGCGCCCTATCACCCGGCTCTTGTTTTGGGTACTTTTTCAATACTTTTTTTAAAACGTGATAAACAAAATAGTAAACGATTCTTGCTATTACTAAGCAAAAACACAACCTTGATGGATGGCTCCAGAAAGGAGGTGTTCCAGCCGCACCTTCCGGTACGGCTACCTTGTTACGACTTAACACCAGTCATTGATTTTACCCTAGGCGGCGCCTTGCGGCTACCGACTTTAGATACTCCCAACTTCCATGGCTTGACGGGCGGTGTGTACAAGGTCCGGGAACGTATTCACCGCGCCATTGCTGATGCGCGATTACTAGCGATTCCAGCTTCATGGAGTCGAGTTGCAGACCCCAATCCGAACTGAGACCACTTTTGAAGATTTGCACCTTGTTGCCAAGTAGCTGCCCTCTGTAGTGGCCATTGTAGCACGTGTGTAGCCCAGGACGTAAGGGCCGTGATGACTTGACGTCATCCCCACCTTCCTCTCCGCTTGCGCGGGCAGTTCCATTAGAGTCCCCGACATTACTCGCTGGCAACTAATGGTAGGGGTTGCGCTCGTTGCGGGACTTAACCCAACACCTCACGGCACGAGCTGACGACAGCCATGCAGCACCTAGTTTCGTGTCATTGCTGAAAAGTGGCTTTCACCACCGGTCACTAACTTTCAAGCCCTGGTAAGGTTCCTCGCGTATCATCGAATTAAACCACATGCTCCTCCGCTTGTGCGGGCCCCCGTCAATTCCTTTGAGTTTCACCGTTGCCGGCGTACTCCCCAGGTGGATTACTTATCGCTTTCGCTAAGCCACTGAAAGTTACCTCCCAGCAGCGAGTAATCATCGTTTACAGTGTGGACTACCAGGGTATCTAATCCTGTTTGATCCCCACACTTTCGAGCCTCAGTGTCAGTTATAGTTTCGTCAGCTGCCTTCGCAATCGGTGTTCTATGACATCTCTATGTATTTCACCACTACATGTCATATTCCGCCAACGGCAACTATACTCAAGACCAACAGTATCAATGGCAATTTCCGAGTTAAGCTCGGAGATTTCACCACTGACTTATCAGTCCACCTACGCTCCCTTTAAACCCAATGAATCCGGATAACGCTTGCATCCTTCGTCTTACCGCGGCTGCTGGCACGAAGTTAGCCGATGCTTATTCTTACCATACTATCAGCTCCCCTCACGAGGGGAGGTTTTCTCCGGTACAAAAGCAGTTTACAACCCATAGGGCAGTCTTCCTGCACGCGGCATGGCTGGATCACCCTTGCGGGCATTGTCCAATATTCCTTACTGCTGCCTCCCGTAGGAGTCGGATCCGTGTCTCAGTATCCGTGTGGGGGGTACTCCTCTCAGATCCCCTACTGATCGTCGCCTTGGTGAGCCGTTACCTCACCAACTAACTAATCAGGCGCATATTCATCTTTAACCGCCGGAGCTTTTAATATTCACTGATGCCAGCAAATATATTATGGGGTATTAATCCGGATTTCTCCGGGCTATCCCCCTGTTAAAGGCAGATTATATACGTGTTACGCACCCGTGCGCCGGTCGCCACCAGTATTGCTACCGTGCTGCCCCTCGACTTGCATGTATTAGGCCTGCCGCTAGCGTTCATCCTGAGCCAGGATCAAACTCTCCGTTGTATAAAAAAGTTTGTCCCTTTCGATATTCCTATCTTGCTATAAGCTCATTTTCATATCTTAAGGACGTAATGTTGTCTGTTTGCAACATCCCTCAAGGGCTTTGTTAAATTATTAACTAGCATTGTGTCTTTTTCAATAATAGCGTTCCGTATTAATTTCTAAATCCTAAAATCTAAATTCTAATCCGTAGAACCATCTACTATTTTTTTTGTTTATCAGTCTTTTCAATGAACGTCTTTATATTTAAGTCGCAAGTTTTTAGTCTGAAGTCTTTTGCTCTTCGCTTAAACTTGCTGCTTTCAATCTCTTTAGAACGTGTCCCGCTTTTAGGGGGCGCAAATGTATAGCCTTTATCTGAATTAAAAAAATATTTTTTGGAAATATTTCTTTTCTCTGTTCCTACTTACTCTGCGCTGTCAAAAAACGGGACGGCAAAAGTACAGAGCCTTTTGCTTCTGACAAAATGTTTTTTTAGTTTTTTCACAAAGTTGTGGTAATAGTTTGTTTTTCAAGGATTATGATTTTGAAAAAAGTATGAATTGCAAGGTTTTTTGACTGTAAATGGTTACTTTGTTTTTGTGGGGGGAACTGTCCAGCATCTTAAATTTCAAGTTTTCGTTCATGCTTGCGAAAATAGGGTGTAAAAAATAAACAACCCTGCAATTTTAAAATTTTATTTTAAAATTGCAGGGTTAATAATTTTCAAAAAACATATCCAAAGAGCAAACTTTTACTTCTTTTTTCAAAAAAAATAAAACCTTAGTTCCGGGAACAACAATGACAGCTTGCTTTATGGATAAGTCTTCCATGCTGTTCATTAAACTTTTGCTTACTTGGGGTGAACTGTTCATTTTTACTTCTACAATGTGCGTAGGTTTGTTGTAATGCGCAATCACCAAATCGGCTTCTGTTCCGTCTTGGGTTCTGTAATAGAAAAACGTTTTTGTGTCACCGAAATAATTTATGATTTGCTCCAACACATAACCTTCCCACGAAAGTCCGGCTTTAGGATTGGCGAGTAAATCTTTGTTTTGCGACACCCCCAACAAATGATGCAACATACCGCTATCGCGCAAATACACTTTAGGTGAACGAACAATGCGTTTTTTTACGTTTGCCGAAAAAGGAGGTAAAATCCGAATCAAATACGCATACGATAAGTAATCTAAAATATTACTTACGGTAGGCACAGATACGCCCAAAGCATTGGCGTACTCACTTTTGTTTAGTATTTGCCCTTGATTGTAAGCCAGCATTTGCAGCAAGCGCGTAATGGTGAGCGCAGGCGAAGCCAAACCCAACATGGGTAAATCTTTTTCTATGTAAGTGCGCAAAAACGAAGCGTGCCAAGTGTTCCAAAGGCTTGCGTTTTTTTGGCGCAGGGCTTCGGGATAGCCGCCGCGCAACCAGTGTTTTTCGTAACTGATTGTTGCAGACACTTCATTATAAAGCAAAGGCGAGAGTTCTTTAAAAACAATTCTGCCTGCTAATGTTTCCGAGCTTTTTTTAAGTAAATCAGGGCTTGCAGAGCCTAATAATAAAAAACGACCCGCTTTGCGTTTGGCATCTATTTCGGCGCGCAAGGCAGGGAACAGTTCGGGCATACGTTGCACTTCGTCAATAATGATTAAACTGTTTCGGTGGGTTTCAAAAAACAGCTTGGGATTTTGCAAAGCGTTCCAATCGTCTTTGTCTTCCAAATCTAAGTAAGTGGTGTTTTTTATGTTTTTTACCACGCTTTTGGCAAGTGTTGTTTTGCCCACCTGGCGAGGCCCAAGCAGGGCTACCGAAGGGAAAGATTTAATGAGTTTTGATACATCTTTTTCTATATAGCGTATAAACATAACCCTGCAAATTTAAAAATTTATTTTAAAATTGCAGGGTAAAATGTGTATTACAAATGCAATCTCAATCGTCCTTTATTTTTTGTTGTTACCACAGAATTACAAATTCTGCGAAGCGGAGGTTATATGTCAATTGTCTTAGGCAAATCATTAGCAATATCAATACAAAGTGCGACATCTTTAACTGTAAATTTAGCCTTTGTATATTTTTTTGTCCTATTAGTTTCCATTAATTGGTCATAAAGTTTTTTAGCTTTCGCATTTGCCACTTTTTTAATTGTATCTGTTCCTGTCTCGTAAAATATGCGACAGAATATGGGTCCAACACCCCAAATTCTTGATAAATCAGAAAGTTTGGTTAATTCTTCTAAAACTGAAATAGGAACATCGGTTTCCTGTGCAAATGCTGTTCTTTTCTTTTTATTGTCGCATCGTTCAAAAAGTTGAAGAGTATTTTTAATGCCTTTTTTGTTGAGTTTAGCAATGAAAGATTTGTCAATGTCAGGAAAATCTGCAATGGAAACAGGCTTAGGAAGCAACCTGTTTACTTCTCTTTTTAAAATTATGAGATAGTCCGTAGGAATGCCTGTATCTTTTGCAAGTTGTTTGATTTTGTCAGGAGACTTTAGTGACTGAACCAACATAAGTAAATTTGTAATACCGTATTGTGTCAAAAAGTCAAACCTTTCTTTTGTCTTCTCATAAAGAATTCGTCTGCCAGGTAGTAATTCCGATTTTTCCAAAATCTTTCTGTATTTGGTCAAACTGAATTGTTCGATGTCTATAAAATATTTTGTCGTCATATATTTAAAATTACCGCTAACAAACAAACATACACAACTTTCATTACTTGTGAATTTAGTTCAAATCAATAAACAATATTGTTTACAAATAATATCCTTAACATTTAATCCCTCAATTCAACTCATACACCACTTCCCTCAATTTATCCATTTCCATAATAAAACTGCTGTCTATGGCTACTTTGTTTTTGCGGGAAAATAATTTAATGCTTTGTTTCAGTTCCTCGTCTTCCACATAAAATTCTATGCTGCTTTTGCCACTGTGTGTGTTCATCACGTTTTCCAATGTTGAAATTAAAGTATCGTTCACCTGATTTAATTTTACTTTCAGTTTAATTGAGTTGAAGGCATTTTCTTTCACGCTTTCCAATAATTCAATTTTATTCAACTTAATTTCCAAACTGCCGGGTTGATTGTAACGGTCTTGCACGCGGGCACGCACAAACACAAACAAACCTTGTATCATAAACTCTTTGTAGCTTGTGTAATCTCTTCCGAACAACATTATTTCAAGTGAACCAACGTAATCTTCAATCACCATTTTTCCGAACGGATTTCCTGTTTTGCTTGTGCGGTGTTCAATGGCTGTAACAACGCCGCCAAAAATTACTTCACGGTTTTTAAAGGGTTCTAATCCCGCTTTCAGTTGGGCGCAGTTGGCATTGCAACGATGTTCCAAAATTACTTTGTACGGGTCAAGCGGATGCCCGCTGATGAAAAATCCAACCACTTCTTTTTCGCGGTTCAGCTGTTCCAAAGCGTTCCACGCTTCTACTTTTGGTAACTGAGGTTCGCTTACTTCTACCGCATCTTCGCCAAACAAACTTGCCTGCGAAGTATCATTGCCCAGATTTTTTTGATTACCGTATTTTATCATGCGGTCAGTGAGCGTTGTTCCGTCTGCTTCGGCAGTAAAAAACATGGCGCGGTGAATGTTTTCAAAACTGTCAAACGCACCCGACAAAGCCAAACCTTCAATGGATTTTTTGTTTACGGCTTTGTTATCCAAACGTGCTGCCAAATCAAAAACAGAAACAAATTTTCCGTTTGCATTGCGTTCTTCCACCAAAGCATTTACTACATTTTCGCCAACACCTTTAATGCTTGCCATTCCAAAACGAATATCGCCGCTTGGCACTACGCTGAATTTTCCGAAACCTTCGTTCACATCAGGTCCCAAAACTTTTATGCCCATGCGCTTACATTCTTCCATAAAGAAAGAAATAGTATCAATGCTCCCCGAATGATTTAAAACCGAAGCCATAAACTCACTCGGATAATGCGCTTTTAAATACGCCGTTTGATACGCCACATAAGCATAACAAGTAGAGTGCGATTTGTTGAACGCATAGCTCGCAAAAGCTTCCCAGTCTTTCCAAACTTTTTCGGCAACGGTAATGTCGTGTCCGTTTGCTTTGCAGTTGTCAATAAACTTGCCTTTCATTTTGTCAAGCGTGGCGCGGTCTTTTTTACCCATTGCCTTACGCAAAGTATCGGCATCGCCTTTGGTAAAGTTTGCCAGCTTTTGCGACAATCGCATTACCTGTTCCTGATAAACGGTGATGCCATAAGTTTCGGAGAGAAACTCATCCATGCCTTGCAAGTCGTAAGTTACAGGCTCTATGCCGTGTTTGCGTTTTATGTAACTCGGAATGTAAGCCAATGGTCCCGGGCGATACAAGGCATTCATCGCAATCAAATCATTGAAAGCATCGGGTTTTAATTCTTTCAACGATTTTTGCATTCCGGCACTTTCATATTGAAAAATGCCGTTGGTTTCTCCGCGCTGAAATAATTCGTAAGTGAGCGTATCGTCTAAAGGAATAGCATCAATGTCAATTTCTTTGTTGTGATTTTCTTTGATGAAACGCAAAGCATCTTTAATGATAGTGAGCGTGCGCAAACCAAGAAAATCCATTTTGAGCAAACCCGCGCTTTCCGCCACAGAGTTGTCAAATTGCGTTACCAACATATCGTTGTCTTTTGCTTTGGTAACGGGAACAAATTTCACCAAATCGTCGGGCGTGATAATGACACCGCAAGCGTGAATGCCTGTGTTTCGCACGCAGCCCTCTAATTCAGCGGCTTGTTTTAATACTTCGGCTTCGGGTGTGTTTGCTTCGGCGAGCTTTCTGAAATTATATGATTGTTCAACGACTTCGCGTTTGTCTTTTACTTTCTCTAAATATTTTTCGTCAATGCCGCCCTGCTTTAAAATCTTTTTCAATTCCGCTTCGGGACTTTCGGGAAATGCTTTGGTGAGTTGATTGGCATTTTCCAAAGGCAGGTCTAAAGCCCGCGCCGCATCTTTGATTGCAGACTTTCCGCCCATAGTGCCGTAAGTAATAATTTGCGCCACCTGATTGCTGCCATATTTGTTAATCACATACTCAATCACTTTTCCGCGCCCTTCGTCGTCAAAATCAATATCAATATCGGGCATGGAAATACGGTCGGGATTTAAAAACCGTTCAAAGAGTAAATCAAATTTTATCGGGTCAACGTTGGTAATCCACAAACAATACGCAATAGCCGAACCCGCCGCAGAGCCGCGACCCGGACCAACGGAAACGCCCATTTCACGCGCTTTGGCAATGAAATCAGCCACAATTAAAAAATAACCGGGATAACCCATGCGTTCAATTGTTTCCAATTCAAATTGAATACGTTCTTTTGTTTCGGGCGATATATCGGGATAACGTTTGTGCGCGCCTTTCCACGTTAAATCGCTCATGTAAACAAATTGTTCGGCAATTACGCGCATTTCTTTTTTTGCATTTTCAACGGCTTCGTCAGAGAGATTTTTTTCTTTCCACGTTTTTTCTTTTATGGAAATAATGCGTTGGTGAGATTGTTGAATTTCGTTTTCGTGCGCTGAAATAAAATCTTGTGCAATTTCAAATTTCGGCAACAAAATATCACGACCTAATTTAAAGGCTTCTATTTTTGAAACGATTTCTTGCGTGCAGTCAAGGGCTTCGGGCAAATCTTTAAACAACTCTGCCATTTCCTGCGGCGACTTAAAATAAAATTCGTGGTTTGGCAAACCATAGCGGAAGCCGCGCCCACGACCAACAGGCGTAGATTTTTTTTCTCCGTCTTTTACACACAATAAAATGTCGTGCGACTCGGAAGATTTTTTATCCAAATAATAATTGCTGTTGGCGGCAAAATATTTTACGTTGTGTTTTTTTGCAAAGTTCAACAAGACCGTATTCACATGGTCTTCTTCGGGAAGATTATGTCTGTTTAACTCCACATAAAAATCTTCGCCGAATTGTTCTTTGTACCACAAAAAAGTTTCTTCGGCTTGCGCTTCGCCCACATTTAAAATCAAATGCGGAATTTCGCCGTACAAAGAACCCGTCGTTACAATTAAATCATTTTTGTATTGCAGCAACAAATCTTTGTCAATGCGCGCCACATAATATTTTCCGTCAATCAAACCAATGGAACTTAACTTGGATAAATTTTCGTAGCCTTTTTTGTTCTTCGCCAAAAACGGAATGCTGAAACCATTGTCTTGCTTGCTTTTGTCTTTGTGGTCTTTGGTTACATACAATTCGCAACCGATGATGCATTTCAACTCGTTTTTCCTTTGTAAACCCTGAGCAATAGCCGAAGGGTCGCCTTTATCAATGGCTTCGTTGTGTGCTTTAATGGATTTATTTTGCTTCTCAATCGCTTGCCAAAATAAAAACGCACCGTACATATTTTCGTGGTCAGTCAAGGCAAGCGCGGGCATATTGTAATCGGCGGCTTTCTTCACCATGTCGTTAATGTCGCTCACAGATTGAAGAACGGAGAATTGGGAGTGGTTGTGGAGGTGAGAGAAAGCCCCACCCGACCTCCCCGAAGGGGAGGAGACTGAACTTGTATCTTCGGGCTTACGACTTAATTCTTGCGACCTACGACTTGCTTCTTCTTTCAGTTTCTTTTCATTCGCAAGTAATTCCGATAAATCAACATCTTCGTAATTAATGGCTGCGGCTTCTTCGGACGAAAGTTCGCTTATTTTGGTAATGCCCCGTTTAATGATTTCAAAAAACACACGCGAAGTGGCTTGTACGTCAAAGGCAGCGTTGTGTGCTTCTTCAAATTTTGAATTGAAAAGTTTTGAATATAATTCCGTTAAGTTCGGATATTTATATTTTCCGCCTTTGCCGCCGGGAAGTGCACAAAAATTAGTTGTTTGCTCGTTTATGGTATCAATGGTTTGTTTGTTTTCAAACACATTTGGCAAACCGCAACGCAAAAATTCAGCGCCGATAATGTTTTTATCAAACGTAATGTTGTGTCCGCACAAATAAGTTGTTTGGTTTACAATCTCAATAAACTGCTGCAACACTTCTTTCAGATTTTTTCCTTCGGCATTGGCGCGCTCTGTGTTGATACCATGAATTTGCGCGGCATTATACGGAATGGTGTATCCTTCGGGTTTTATAATAATGCTGTCGTGATGAAGCAATTTTCCTGTTTTGTCGTGCAACTGCCAGGCAATTTGCACCATGCGGGGCCAGTTATCAAAATCGGTAAGCGGTGCTTTGTAATCGCGGGGCAACCCTGTGGTTTCGGTATCAAAAATTAAAAACATTTTTTATTTAAGATTTTATGAAATGAGATTTAAGATTTTGAAGTTACAAAAAGACAAGGCTTGAGTTTTGGACTGTTGAAAAAGAGGGAGAAGTTTTGGGAAACGTTGTGCAAACGTGGACAAATTAAATTTTAAATTAAATTGCTACTTTTGTATTTACAATTTTCTTTATGAGAACTCAAGATATATTTATTGCTCACCCGCAAACTACGGAACAAGTTAGTGCTTTAAAAGCCTTTATGCAGGCTCTTAAAATCAAGTTTGAGGTTTCAAAAGAGAAAGAATACAATCCTGATTTTGTTGCTAAAATTCACAAAAGCAAACAGCAACATGAAAACGGAGAATTTGTAAGCGTTGAAAAGAAAAATCTTAAAAACTTTTTGGGATTGGAATGAGTTATCGTTTAGACTTTACCAAACAAGCTAACAACGATATTGATTTTCATAAAAAATCGGGCAACAAAGTTGTATTGAAAAAACTACACGTTTTGTTGGAAGAAATTACCGAACAACCTTTTTCAGGCACAGGCAAACCCGAAGCATTAAAATACGGACTTTCGGGATTTTGGTCGCGCAGAATAAACCACGAACACCGCCTTGTTTATGAAGTTTTGGAAAACGTTGTGGTGATACATTCTGCGAAAGGACATTACGAAAAATAAACATCTCGTTTGTAAACGAGGTTAAGCGGAAAAACTCAGTTATTTACATTTAGGCCAATCAGCTTTTGGTGGATTATTAGCAAAATCATTTATGAATTGCTTGAATTTCGTAGAATCAGAATTATCAACTGGGTAATCAAAATTGAGGTCGCTTTGACCCGCATCGCTTGTTTCGTAAACTACAATATAGCTTTTTCCTATTAAACGACTTTCGTCTTGCCCTATACCATATGCTTTTTCTTTCCCCGAATAACTTATCCCTTTCACAGTATAAGTATAATTATATGTTGCCTTGAAAGGAGCTGAATTTAGCTTTGTTATTGTGCCAATAGCATAATCTACATCGCCATCATAAACGTTACATATTCTCTTCTTCTCTTTTTTGCATGAAATCGATACACACAAAATTAACACAATAAGTAAATAGTTTGTTTTCATATATATTTTATTGTTAAGATTATTGCTCAAATGTAAAAAACTAAAGTTATACGAAGACACGGAAAAACTCTGTGTCTTCGTGCCTCTGTGTTTAAATCATTTAATCACTCCCAACTCTTTCCCCACTTTCGCAAACGCCGCAATCGCTTTATCCAAATGTTCTTTTTCGTGCGCTGCGCTTAATTGCACACGAATACGCGCTTTGTCTTTCGGCACAACAGGAAAGAAAAACCCAATCACATAAATTCCCTCTTGCAATAATTTATCTGCAAAGGTTTGAGATAATTTTGCATCATACAACATCACGGGAACAATCGCGCTGTCGCCCTCACGAATATCAAGCCCTGCGCTTTTAATTCCTTTTTTAAAGTAATTAACGTTCCATTCCAATTTGTCGCGCAATTCTGTCGTTTCGGTCAGCATATCAAATACCGCAATGCTCGCGCCCACAATCACAGGCGACAAGGAGTTGCTGAACAAATACGGACGTGAACGCTGGCGCAACAATTCAATAATTTCTTTTCTTCCGCTGGTGAAGCCGCCCATTGCGCCGCCTAAAGCCTTGCCCAAAGTTCCGGTAATAATATCCACGCGCCCCATGACGTTTTTTGCTTCAATAGTTCCGCGCCCTGTTTTGCCGATGAAGCCAGTGGCGTGGCTTTCGTCCACCATTACCAAAGCGTTGTATTTTTCGGCGAGGTCGCAAATTTTATCCAATGGCGCAACAAAGCCGTCCATGCTAAACACGCCGTCGGTTACAATAATGCGATGACGTTGCGCCTGCGATTTTTTCAGTTGCTCTTCCAAATCTGCCATGTCGCAATTTTTGTAGCGGTAACGTTGCGCTTTGCACAAACGCACGCCGTCAATAATACTCGCGTGATTTAATTCATCGCTGATAATGGCATCGTTTTCGTCAAACAAAGGCTCAAACACGCCGCCGTTTGCATCAAAAGCTGCGGCATACAAAATGGTGTCTTCCGTTCCCAAAAATTTGGAAATTTTTTGTTCCAACGTTTTATGATTGTCCTGCGTGCCGCAAATAAAACGCACGCTGCTCATGCCGAAACCGTGAGTATCTAACGCCTTTTTAGCTCCCTCAATCACTTTCGGGTGGCTTGACAAACCCAAATAATTATTCGCGCAAAAGATTATAACATCTTTGCCGTTTACTTTCACCACCGCGTCCATGGGCGTAGTAATTACGCGCTCGCGTTTAAACAAACCGTTTTGTTCTATTTCAGCTAAAGTGTTTTGAAGCTGCTGTTGTAATTGTCCGTACATAATGTTTTAAAATTTTCGGGTAAAGATAAATGTTTGCTTTTATAAAGTAACATTGATAATTGAACAAGTATCATTGAAAATGTACTGTAAAACTTGTTCAATGTAAAATTATCAATGTTCAATTTTACTTTTTTATTTTTGCATCCTTATGAGCAATTACATTATTTCAGGCATACAGCAAGTGGGCATCGGTGTTGCCAATGTTCACGCGGGTTTTAAATGGTATAACCAAAATTTCGGAATGGATATTCCCATTTTTGAAGAAGCCGCTATGGCAGAATTAATGTTGCCTTACACCGACGGAAAACCGCACGCACGTCACGCCATTTTAGCAATCAACATGAAAGGCGGCGGAGGTTTTGAAATTTGGCAATACACAAGTCGTGTGCCGCAACCGCCCGCGTTTCAGCCGCAATTGGGCGATTTAGGTTTGTATTGCGCCAAAATAAAAACAGAAAATATTAATGCTTCGTTTCAATTTTTAAAATCTAAACAAGTAAAAATGTTGGGTGAAATTAGCACCCCGCCAACAGGCAAAAAACATTTTTTTGTGGAAGACCCATTCGGCAATTTGTTTGAAGTAATTGAAGACAACGTTTGGTTTGGCAAAGGATTGAAAGAAACGGGCGGGCCTGTGGGAATGATAATCGGCGTAACAAATTTGGAGCGCTCCATAAAATTTTATGCCGACATTTTAGGTTACGACCAAATACTTTACAAAGGCGAAGAAAATGCTTACAGCGATTTGGCTGCTTTGCCAAATGGAAATGTTTCCGCGAAACGCGCCATACTCACGCACAGCAAAGAACGTGTTGGTTCGTTCTCAAAATTGTTAGGTAAAAGTTACATTGAATTGATTGAAGCAAAAAATTACACGCCGCGCAAAATTTTTGAAAACCGTTTGTGGGGCGATTTGGGTTTTATTCATCTCTGCTTTGACATTAAAAACATGGCTGCCTTAAAAGCCAAGTGCGAAGCGGCAGGACACCCATTCACGGTTGACGGCGGAAGCAGTTTTGAAATGGGCGAAGCAGCAGGGCATTTTACTTACATTGAAGACCCTGACGGCGCATTGATAGAATTTGTTGAAACCAAAAAAATTCCGATTATGAAAAAATTCGGTTGGTATTTGGATTTGCGCAAACGTGCTCCTGAAAAAGCTTTGCCAACGTGGATGTTAAAGGCTTTGGCGTTGAACAGAAAGAAGGTTTAGTTCTTCACCACAGAGGCGCAGAGAACACAGATTTTTTTTTAATCTCCTCAAAAATCTTCTCAGTAATTTTTTATAAATTGCCACATAATGAACGGCAGCGAAATACTCATTTACCAAAACCAAGACGGCAAGATTAAAATAGATGTACGCTTGGAAGAAGAAACTGTTTGGCTCACGCAAGACCAAATGGCAACACTTTTTGGGAAAGGCAGAAGCACCATTACGGAACATATTCTTAATGTGTTTCAAGAGAATGAATTGAACGAAAAAGTGGTGTGTCGGAATTTCCGACGAACCACTCAACATGGTGCTATTGAAGGAAAAACACAGGAAAAAGATGTAAAACACTACAACTTAGATGTTATCATTTCCGTTGGTTATCGTGTAAAATCCCCGCAGGGAACGCAGTTTCGTATTTGGGCTACGCAACGCCTGAAAGAATACATCATTAAAGGTTTTGCGCTGAACGATGAGCGTTTTAAATCGGGCAATTCCATGAATTATTTTAACGAGTTGCAAGAGCGCATTCGTGAAATACGTTTGTCGGAACGCTTTTTCTACCAAAAAATAAAAGACATTTATACTACAAGCATTGACTACAATCCCAAAGACGAAAAAACGATTGAGTTTTTTAAAGTGGTGCAAAATAAATTGCTGTGGGCTATAAGCGAACAAACTGCCGCCGAGTTGGTTTACAGGCGCGTGGACGCAACCTTGCCTCTTTTGGGAATGCAATCGTATGACAAGAAAATTCCGCAGAGCATTAAAAAATCTGATGTAAGCATTGCCAAAAATTATTTGAACGAAGACGAAATGAAATTGCTCGGTTTGTTGGTGGAACAATATCTTGCCTTTGCCGAAACTATGGCGCAGCAACACACACCCATGTATATGAAAGACTGGACAGCGCGCTTAGACAGCATTTTGCAACTGAACAGCAGAGAGCTTTTAACCCACGCAGGAAAAATAAGCCACGATATGGCTCTGAAAAAATCGGAAGAAGAATTTGAAAAATACCGCGAAACGCAAAAAGCCATAGAAAAAGAACAAAGCTTAAAAGAGATTGAAGAGGATATTAAAAAGTTGAGGGGGAAGGGTTAATTATAAGCGTTACTTTCATTTAATCTTCTTAATAAAACATCAACTTACTTGACACCACAACCCCTTAGTTATAGAGCGTTGTTTATTCCTTTGTCTTTTATGTATTTTGTCAACTCATCTTCTTTTATAATTTTGTCGTATTGGCTTTTTACTTTTCCAAGTTTACAATCTTCGGTAATTAGTTTCAGAAAATCGTTAAAGTCAGAATTTTCGTTTGCAAGTCGGTTTACAGTGTCCCAATCAATTTCTTGGTTTATTCTTGATGGAAACAGAATTTCACTTTCAAAAATGTTTTCAGGATTTAACTTGATGATACCAATTCCAAAAGCGTTATTTAATCGTCTTACTTCATCTTTGAAAGTCGGGTCATCGTCAATGCTCAACGCTACCAAATAACCTTCATTTGCCCAACTTGAATTTGAAACAGCTTGAAAGAATGATTGTCGCAAATTGCCAAAATTCAAAGTTATTTTTAGTTCAAATGAAAACAGTTTAATCGATGTGATTGAAAGATGATTTTGAATTTCAAGAGTTTCAGACTTGTAGTCACGAAATGGAAAATAAACTCCAACAAGGTCTGGGTGCAACCATTCGTTTTGTCCCTTTGTTGCTTTTGATGAGTTTTCGTGAAATACTGTTTTTAGATTTGCTTTGAAATGGCTGTCACCGTAGGCATATGCGACAAGCAAAGAATGCAAGTCTCTTTCGTTGAATTTTTTTGTTTCAGTTTTTTCCTTTTTGGCTAATTCGGTGTCCTTTTGTTTTTGAGCTTTTTGTAGGTCAACTTGTGAAGCAAGTCGTCTTAGGAAAAATTGGGCTGGTCTTTCGCCGGTCTGAATAATTGTTGAACTGTCACCATTATTGTTGATATCGGTGTAGCAATATGCACCAATTGTCGCCCAAGGTGTTTTACCTGTGGTTTTGTAGTCGTCAATAGTTCCAAGTTCATTAGCCTTATCCCAAATTTCCTTTGCAGAAAGGGGTGTCCCGACTTTTTCTATTGTCTTTTCAATTACGTCCCAAAAAGTTGTTTTTGCCATTTATTTATTGTTCGCTTAATTGTCGTTTTACAATACCCTATAACTTTTATATGCGTACAAATCTACACAAATCCCTCTCAATCCAAAATCCCTAAAAACTCCCTACCTTCGCGCCGTGCCAAAAATCGGTAACATACAACTCCCCGAATTTCCTTTATTGCTTGCGCCTATGGAAGACGTAAGCGACCCGCCTTTTCGTTATGTGTGCAAACAATACGGCGCAGATTTGATGTACACCGAATTTATTTCTTCGGAAGGACTTATCCGCGATGCGATTAAGAGCCGCAAAAAATTAGACATTTTTGATTACGAACGCCCAATCGGCATACAAATTTTTGGCGGCGATGAAGAAGCAATGGCTCTTTCTGCAAAAATTGTTGATGCAACAAATCCCGATTTGGTGGACATCAATTTCGGTTGCCCTGTGAAAAAGGTGGTGTGCAAAGGCGCGGGTGCAGGCGTGTTGAAAGATGTGGATTTAATGGTGCGCTTAACGCAAGCCGTAATTAAAAGCACAAACTTGCCCGTAACCGTTAAAACCCGCTTGGGTTGGGACGAGAGCATGATTAACATTATGGAAGTTGCCGAACGCTTACAAGATATTGGTGTACAAGCCTTGACCATTCACGGACGCACGCGCGCACAGATGTACAAAGGTTCTGCCAATTGGAACTACATTGCCGAAGTGAAGAATAATCCGCGCATAAAAATTCCGATTTTCGGAAATGGCGATGTGGACAGTCCCGAAAAAGCATTGGAATACAAAAATAAATTTGGTGTGGACGGTATTATGATTGGTCGCGCTGCCATTGGCTATCCTTGGATTTTCAACGAAATAAAACATTTTCTTAAAACAGGCGAACATTTGCCAAAACCAACAATACAAAACCGTGTTGAGGTTTGCAAAACACACGTTTTGAAATCTGTGGAATGGAAAGATGAAAAACTCGGTTTGTTGGAAATGCGCAATCATTACGCGAATTACTTTAAAGGCATTCCTAATTTTAAAGAAACACGCACCAAATTAGTTACGCTTAGTTCTACGCAAGAGATTTTAGAGGTGTTGAGAGAAGTGGCTGCAATGAGTGAATTACAAACTGCTTAAAAAGTTCCGTGTTCTCTGTGCCTCTGTGGTGAAAAAATTATTTACACTTTCCCCGCTTCAATTTTCATTTTGCGCATGGTAAAGAGCAATACAAAACCAAGTATAAAATACGCAATTAACGAAAGTACCGAAGGGCGCATACCGCCAACCACTTCGCTGATTACACCAAACGTAATTGTGCCGATAATCATACCCATTTTTTCCATTACATCATAAAAGCTGAAAAAACTTGCGAGGTCTTCCGACTCTGGTAACAATTTACTGTATGTGCTGCGCGATAAAGCCTGAATGCCGCCCATAACAAAGCCGACTAAAAATGCCACAATGTAAAACTGCCAAGGCAAATGCACCCCATAGTAAGTGTAAACGCATATAAAAATCCAAATAGCCACGGCAAACATCAGCGCGGCAATGTTTCCGAATTTATCTGAAAGCTTTGAAAAAATAAATGAACCCGCAATGCCCACAAATTGAATAATGAGAATACTTACAATCAGCGAGGTGGTTTTTGATTTTTCGTCAGCCCACTGAATTTCTTGTCGCGCAAACAAAACAGCAACAACCATTACCGTTTGCACACCCATATTGTAAAAAAAATACGCCGTTAAAAAACGTTTCAGTTTTGATAGTTTTTTTATTTGTACCCACACACCGCGCAACTCCACAAAACCTTTAGAGAACAAACGGTTTCTGTTTTCTATTTTTTGATTGTGGCTTTTGTTCGGCAATTTCCAAAAGGTGATTTGCGCAAAACCTATCCACCACAAGCCTGTAAACAAAAACGAATACTTTGCAGGAATATGCAAAACCATAATGCTCACCAAGCAAAGAATAAGCAGCAACGCGCTTCCGAAATATCCCAAAGCAAAACCGCGCGCGCTTACTTTATCTTGATTTTCAACGCTTGCAATTTCGGGCAAGTAAGAATTATAATACACCAAACTTCCCCAAAAGCCGATGGTGGCAGTAACAAAAGGCAAGAAACTCAACTCCAAATTGTTTTTGGAAAAGAAAAACAAACACATGCACGAGAGCGCACCCAAATAACAAAAAAATTGCAAGAAACGTTTTTTATTCCCCAAATAATCGGCAATACCGCTTAAAATGGGTGCAATCAGCACAACAATAAAAAGTGCAAAAGCATACACAAACTCATAAATGTTTTGATTTTCAAAATTGCGCCCGAAACAATTTACCGTGTGGCTTACAATTTCCCCCGCTTCGTTTTTGGTGCTTGTAACAGCATCGTAAAAATTCGGGAATATGGCGGAAGTAATGACTAATGGAAACACCGAGTTTGCCCAGTCGTAAAACGTCCAGGCGCGAATAATTTCCGGATTGTCTTTTTCAATGATATTCATGTGTGAATAATTTAAAACGTGCTAAAACTAAGGCTTTATTTTCTCTTTTTTCTGTGAATTTCTTTGTTGAAAAACAGTTGCGCCGCTTTTTTTAGCAGCAAAAGCATTCTTTAATTTTAAATTCATGATAAAACAAATCACAACTTTATGTGCTGCGTGTTTGCTGGCTTTTAGTGCCTGCGTTCCCGCACGATTGCTCGATGAGTCAAAAGCAAAATTAAGCACCTGCGAAACCGAATTGGCAAGCATTAAACAAAGTGCGCAAGAAAACGATACGCAACTGAAAGAACTGAAAGAGCAAAACGAAAAATTTCAAACCATGCTCACAGCGTTGCGCCGCGACACCTCCGTAAACGGCACAACATACAGAAACCTTGTGTCTAAATACGATAAAATAAATGTGCTGAACGAAAAACTGCAAGAGCGTTTGGCAAAATTGGTAAGCGGAGAGGCAAGCGATAACGCCAGACTAAGCGATAATTTACAATCAACGCAAGAACAACTGTTGAAAAAACAAGATGAATTGCAGGCTTTGGGAGAACAGCTTCAGCGGCAAAAAGCAGGTTTGGATTTGTTGAGAAGCGAGTTGGAAAAACGCGAAGCCCGTGTGGACGAACTGGAATCCATTTTGAAAAAGAAAGACGATGCCCTTGCCGATTTAAAGAAAAAATTGAGCGATGCGTTGGTTGGTTTTGAAAACAAGGGATTAACCATTACGCAAAAAAACGGCAAAGTGTATATCAGCATGGACGAAAGTTTGCTCTTTGCCAGCGGCAAAACCAATGTGGAAGCCAAAGGCGTGGAAGCCTTGCGCAACGTGGCAAAAGTGCTGGAACAAAATGCTGACATTAACGTGATGGTGGAAGGACACACCGATGATGTGCCCATGAAAGGAGCAGGCGAAATAAAAGACAACTGGGATTTGAGCGTGATGCGCGCCACTTCGGTTACAAAAATTTTACTCACAAGTGCCAAAATTGACGGTGAACGCATTACAGCCGCAGGGCGCGGAGATTTTTTCCCTTTGGATAAAGGCAAAACTGCCGAAGCAAGAAAAAAGAACCGCCGTACAGAATTAATTTTAAGCCCTAAGTTAGACGAGCTCTTAAAAGTGTTGGAAAATAATTAAGTTTGACCACCAAAAATTAAAATAAAATTATGGGAATGTTACAAGAATTTAAAAATTTTGCCATGAGAGGCAATGTGATTGACCTTGCTGTGGGTGTTGTCATCGGCAGCGCGTTTAACAACATCATTACCTCGTTGGTAAACGACATTATTACCCCTGCTGTTTTAACGCCTGCGCTGCAAGCCGCCAACCTTACCAACTTAACAGAATTAACCATACCCGGCACGGCAATTAAATACGGAAATTTTTTATCCACCTGTATTTCGTTTATCATTGTTGCCTTTGCTTTGTTTATGGTAATTAAAGGCATAAACCGTTTAAAGAAAAAAGAAGAAGAAGCCGCTCCTGCCACGCCACCTGCACCAACAGTTACAGAAACATTGCTTACCGAAATTCGCGATGTATTGAAGAAATAAAACAGGAACTTTTACTGCCTTTTATCAATGCCCCACATCATTTTATTGCGGAGCGTTTGAAAAAAATGTTGTCCTTCCAAGTTAATAAGATTAACGCGAAAATCAGTTTTCTTAATTCTGATTTCGGAATTGAGTGAAATTTGCGTACTGCGTGAATCGAGCGATACGTTAAATCCTTCGCTGCGTCCGCTTACTTTAAAACTGATTTCTCTGTTGTTTGAAATAATAATGGGGCGCACCGTGAGGTTGTGTGAAGCAATGGGCGTAATAATAAAATTATCCGAATCGGGCATCATAATTGGTCCGCCGCAACTAAGTGAGTATGCCGTAGAACCCGTTGGTGTAGCCACAATTAAACCATCGGCAAAATAAGAGTTTAAAAAAATTCCGTCCACATAAGTATCAATGCTTATCATGGAGCTTTTATCGGTTTTGTGAATGGTAAATTCATTCAGCGCGTAATTTAATCCCTCAAAATAATTGTTGCAGCCGTGCAGCTCAATCAACTCACGTTTGTCTAAGGTAAATTTTTCGTTGAGTAATTGTTTTAACGCTTTGTGTAAATCGTTTTTATTTACCGAAGCCAAAAACCCCAAACGCCCCGTGTTTACACCCAACAGCGGGATGCCCGAACGTTTTACTAACGTTAAAGCCTCAAGCATTGTTCCGTCCCCACCCAAAGAAATAACATAATCTGCTTTTGAAACTAATTCTTCGGAAGTGGAAAAGGTTTTGAGTTGCAATTTTAACTGCTCTTGACGGCAAAGAAAATCGTAGTAAGGTTGGTGAATAATTAAATCAACCTTTTCGCTTTTAAGAAAATCATGTATCTGCTCAATGTAAATTGAATAATTTTCTTTTGTGGGGCGAGCATAAACTGCAATTACCATGGGTGTAAAAATAAAGGGAAAAGTTAGAAGTAAAAAGTCAAAAGTAAACTTATCTTTCCAAATTTACCGTGCCATTCAACACTTTTTCCTCCTTAGCACTTACAACGGTAATTTTCCAAACGTAGCTGTCCGCTTTAGCGAGTTCGCCTCTAAAAGTACCGTCCCAACCCTGATTGATGTCAGTTGTTTCAAATATTTTTTGTCCCCAACGGTTGAAAATTTGAAAACGGTATTCCTTTTGTCCCCTGACAACGGGTTTAAAGGTTTCGTTGAGGTTGTCGCCGTTTGGTGTGAAAATATTGGGAACGAAGATTGTAAAATCAGGAAGAACGTAAATTGATTTTATAGCAGTGTCCAAACATTGCTTTTCGTTTTGCGCGGTGAGGGCAACCACATAAGTGCCTGTGTTTTCAAATAATGCAGAAGTGTTTTTTTCTTGACTTGTTTGATTGATGACAGAAATGTTCCATTCAAATTTTTCTGCGTTTTTACTTGTGTTTATGAATTGCACTTCATCTAAACTTTCAATGGGTTGTGTTGGGGTGTATGAAAAATCAGCGATTGGCTGAGGATAAACAATTACTTGTGTAACGATTGAGTTAGCGCAAGAATTTTCATCTCTCACATTTGCTTGAATTGTGTGTGTGCCTGCTTGGTTGAAACAATAATTCAATTTATTTGCAGAAAATTTTTTGTTCTGTACCTGCCAAGTGATTGCAGTAATTGAACTTTGTGAAGCAAAAGAAAAATCATTACACAAAGGCACGCAGCCCTCAAAACGTTGCGTAGTAATATTTCCGTTTGGTAAAGGATTAATGGTTACACTTTGCGTTTTTGAGTTGGCGCATGAATAAAAATCATAAACCATCAATGTGTAAGTTCCCGAAAAACTTTCGTGATTGGCTATTATTCTTAGTTCTTCAAAACCCCACAATGTTTGTCCGTTCGGTGCAATCCATTGATAAGCCATGCCGCCGCTGCCTTTCAGCACAATACTGTCGTTTACACATTTGCCATTTTTAATAAGTTGTATTTGCGGATTTGGCAAGGGTTTTATTGAAACCGTTGCTACCGCAGCATTGGTGCAATTATTTAAACTTGCAATGACTGTATAATTTTGTTGCGTTTGCGGACTTGCAAAAACACTATTGCCTGTGCTTTGGTCTAAATCTTTATTCGGCAGCCATGAATAAGTGTTTCCGTTTGTTCCGCTTGCGTTGAGTTGAACGGATTTTCCCAAACACACATACGTTTGTGTCGGCGAAACATAAACTTCAGGTATTGGATTTACGGTAATGCTTGTAGTTACAATCGGTGAATAACAACCCAAACTTCCACCCACAACAGCAAACACCGAATTAATACTTGGATTGGTAACAGCAATATTTCCATAAGTATATAATGTTGAGTTTGGTGTTGCACTTGTCCATGTATAAGAACTCGCGCCCTGACTGGTGTATGTGTAGCTCTGTCCCGCACAAATAACAGGCGTAGTGCTGTTTACTGTAACGGTTGGATTAGGAATAACAGAAAAATTGGCTGTGGTGCTTACGGTGCAAACGCCGTTACTTCCATAAAGCGTAGCGGTGGTTGCCCCTGTTGGTTGGTGTGGCGGTTGCGAATTAAGTTCCGAAACAGGATTTACAGAACTTGAATTTGCAATTTGATTAGGCGTTTGCAAGGTATAAGAATTTGCACCGCTTGATGTTAATGTGATTGTATTTGCAGAGCCGCTAAACGCCTGTGCGCACATGCTTGGGCTGCTTAATGAAATGGTTAAACTTGGTGGCGACACCACATTTACGTTTATGGTGTTACTGATAAAACAATTATTATAATCATAAGCATTTGCAGTAAAGGTGTGAATACCCGCATTGTTTGGCGTTACGGTAAATTGAGAACCCGAAGCGGGTGCGCTCAACCATGAGTAAGAGTAAGCACCAACACCACCCGAAGCATTAGCACTCAACGTAAAATTATAACCTGTGCAAATGTTTAAGTCTGTACTTGCCACATTAAGCGTTAAAGCAGGTGGTTGTGTAATGGTGAATACTGAATAAATTTGACAACCTGTAAGGGCATCGGCTACGGTTACACTCCAATTACCTGCACTTAAATTGTTGGGTGAAGCATTTGTGTGTGTTGTTACACCATTGTTCCAAAAATAATTTTCATTACCCGAACCTCCTGAAAGGTTGGTGAAGTAGGCTGTGCCTGTGTTTACGCTGTTGCATTTTAAAGTATTTTGATTGTGTAAATTTCCTGTAAGCGGAATTAAAGATGAAAATGTAACAATGCTGTCTTTGTAGCAACCTGTGCCAATATCGTAAGCGGTTACGGTGTAGGTATTGGGGTTTAAGCCCACAGCCACCGCGCCGTTTTGATTGGTGGGTTGCCATGTGTAGTTATATGCACCGTAGCCGCCGCTTGGGGTAACGGTTGCCGAACCGAGATTGGCGCAGGTAATGGTGTAAGTGTTAAAAGTAAAAGTTGGCAATGGAAATACAAATACTTGGGTGGTTTCTGTGCTTTGGCAGCCGCCAATGCCTGTGCCTGTTACGCTGTAAATGCTTGTGCTTGGTGGCGAAACGGTGATTGCATTTGAAACGGTATTATTTGGCAACCAAGTATAAGTGTTAGCACCGCTCACAGTTAAGTTTGCCGTAAATGTTGGGCAAATGCTTTGCGTTGGCGTTACTGTTAGTGTGGGGTTGGAATAAAAACTTACCTGCACGGTTTCGCTTGTGGCACAAATGTTGTTTGTTGCCGTAACTGTGTAAATGGTAATTGGTACAGTTGGGCTGACAACTATGGAATTTGAAACAATGCTGTTTGGCTGCCATGTAAACACGCTCGCTCCGCTCGCGTTTAATGTGGCGGATTGGTTGCTGCAAATAGTTTGATTAGGTGAAACATTTAACACAGGATAATCATAATAATTTACAGACACGGTACTTGTTATGCCGCAGGTGTTATTGGTTGCGCTAAGGGTGTAAATTGTAATTGGCACGGTTGGGCTGACCACAATAGAATTGGTATTTGCGCCACTCGGTTGCCATGTGTAACCACTTGCCCCGCTTGCGCTAAGTGTGGCACTTTGCCCTGCACATATAGTTTGATTGAGTAAAGCGGTTAGTGGTGGATTAGAAATATAGTTTATTGAAATGGTGTTGCTGCCTGTGCAGTTATTGGCATCTATGGCTACGGCGGTGTAAACATGAGTGCCGGCAAGGGCTTGGTTGCCTATGGTAACTGAAAAGTTTGTACCTGTACTCCAACTGTATGTAAAGCTGCTGCCCGCACCGCCGCTTGCGGTAGCAGTTAGCACTACGCCACCTCCTGCGCAAATGCTTGGGCTGCTCGCTGTTAAAGTGAGAGTGATTTGTGGCGGTTGGGTTATGGTAACAACATTTTGTAAGGTACAACCTATGCTATCCGCCACCGTTATACTCCACGAACCAACGGGAACATTATTGATACTTGGCGTTGTGTAAGTGTTTGTGCCGTTTGTCCATGTATAAGTGAGCGTACCTGAATGCCTGATACTGCTAATACACTTGCGCCCCCCATATTAGAGCCGTAACAGGTAGTTATATTGCCAACGCCTGTAGTGAACGTGAGGCAGGGTTGGGATATTATGTTGGGGAGACCCATAGAAGACGCATGAGGAGAACCCCCTAACCATTGCCCGTAAGCAACAAAGTTGCAACCTGAGCCTGTTACATTGGGATTATTAATCACATGAATGGATTGAGAGTTTTGAGAGGTAATGTATATTTTACCATTGGGGGCTAATTGCATACTGTAATCACCCATATTAGATATTGTTGTGGAAGATGAAAGAATAGCTTGATTAGAACCAGCATTCAAATCCCATTGTACAATACCATTATTATAACTGTAAAATTTCATGGCATCAGGTGAAAATTCACAACCGTAAGCATAAACATTAGTTGCTAATGTTAAAGCATTACTAACTACTCCCGTACTCTTATTGAAGTCATATAGTTCTATTGTTCTTGCAGGAGCATATATAGCAGCCCCAATTTTTTGCCCATTAGAGGAAAACTTCATAGTACCAAAGAAAAAATCATTGTAGGTAACTCCGACAGAAGAAATGATGGCGGGATTTACTCCACCTGAAGAAAGAAGGTATGTTCTGAAATTATTTGTATTATATTCGTGTATCATTACCCAATAATCTACGCCGTTGGCATGTTTTGTGGCAGTAAGCTTTTCACTACACTGACCCAAATAGAGAGATGTATTTTTTATTGTAACCGAACCCATGCCCGAAGCTAAACTCATATCTACTATGGAATAACTTAGTCCACCACTACCAATTAAACCCTCTAAGGTAAAAACATAATAAAGATTAATACTTCCCGGTTGTTTAATAATAATAGAGGATTGAGAAGGTGTCGAACCTCCCCATAACCCCGTGCCATTTGCCATTATAGTATGCTGTTGGTTCCATACAGTCACTCCATCTGTATAAAATAATAAATTACCTGCTGCATCTGCTATACTCGCACACCCCTCCAGCACATTCATTGCACTATTGTTCAAGATAGTAGGTGGGTTGGTCATAAAATCCAAAGCCGCATACTGTCCAAAATACCATTTAGCAGTTTCGTTTTGCGCACAAGCAAGCGTACCTGCAAAGGCATAAATGAAAATAACATATTTTAAAAACGTTTTCAAAACCGCGTGTAGCAAATCTACTAAAAAAATAAACAGGGAGGAGTTTATGCCCCACCCTGTTTTTATTCATGCTCACCAAGCTATTTTGGTATAAGTGGGGAACCATTCCATGTCAATATTAACACTATTAGGTACACAATCCGAAGCAACAACATTATAAGTCGGAGTGTTTATGTCCACCGATTGGTTTATGCCTGTTGACCCACCAGGGTTAATATTCACTAAGTAACCCTGACATTGCAAACGGTACCACAAAGTGCAAAATCAGTGGCTGCAATGCTAATAAAGCTATTTGCGGGAATGGTTACAAGTCCGCTGCTGATGTTACAACCGTTGTTACAAGCAAATCCATCTATTAAACGCCATATAACATCTATGCTGCAATTATTTTGGTTGCTGTTGTAAATATTATACGGCGCAGTAATTTGCCCCATCATTTTTGTTTGTGTAAACAAAGTGAGAATAGCTGTCATCACTATGTTTTTAAAAATTGACTTTTTCATATTTTAAATATTTTTTATTTGAAATTAATTAAGGTTTTCACTTTCTCATTTTAAGAACCTAACCTGCCAAGACAGTATAAAAGCAAAAATAGTTAAATGCCTGTGTTGGCAGGTTATCTCTGCGGCGGGTGTTCACTTAAAAAAACAAGTGTTTTAGCGTTTACAAAGCCATGTGTGGTTTTACTTGTAAAAAGTTTAACCCAAGCTATTGTGTTTTGTACCCTTGCCATGCACCAAGTTACTTGGTTTTGGGAAAATCCTGCACAAAAAATAAAAGCAATAAAAAAATATATTTTTAATCGTTGCAAAACGCTTGGTTTAAAATTGGTTGAAAAGGTACAAAAATTTAGTTTCTGTTATCTGTCCAGTCTTCGTTGTCAATTTCATTCACGCTTATTTGTTTAATAATGGCGTTTGCTCCGTCATCGGTATATGTGCCGTATCCGTTTACAAACACACCTTTTGCACCATCTTTGGTGTTTCGCATGGCGTAAAGAATGGCTTCGTCTTCCATGTCGCTTCCGCCCGTAAAACGGTAAATTTTATCAATCACAATGTCTTGCAGGTTTACTTTTTCGCCGCCTTTTTTGTAAGAAATATTTTCTTCCAGCAAATTAAAATCTTCGGTGTAGCCGCGATTTTTAAGCACTTCCAGCACTTCGGTTAATGTTTTTTCGGTGTTTATCATATTCTTTTATTTTGATAGTTTAAAAATTCTAATTGCTCCCTGTGCCACAACAGCAAACACAAGTGTTCCTATAATAAGGTCGGGATAATTGGAATTGGTGAAATATACAAGTACGCCTGCCACAATTACGCCAAAATTTACAACAACATCATTGGAAGTAAAAATCATGCTTGCCTGTATGTGCGCTTCTTTGCTTTTACTTTTTTGCAACAAATACAAACACATGGCGTTGCCGATTAAAGCCAGCACCGAAACAACAATCATCGTTTTAAATTCGGGAACTTCTTCATAACCAAGAAAACGTTTAATGACCTCAGCAAAACCAAAAACAGCAAGCAGTAACTGAAAAACGCCCGCCGCCTTTGCAATATTTTTTTTCAATAGTACCGAGCCGCCAACCGCAAAAATGGCAAGTCCGTAAACAATGGTATCAGCAAGCATATCTAAACTGTCGGCTACAAGCCCCAAAGAAGAAGCCATAAAGCCTGTAATGCTTTCAAGTACAAAAAAGAAAAAATTGATGAGCAACACTTGCCAAAGCAATTTGCGTTCAGTGGTACTGTTATTATCATTTGCAGAAAAATTATCAGCCGAAACGCTGCTAACGAGCAATGTGTCAAATTTTAAGCTGTCGAGTTTTTCTAAAATTTGTTCTGAATTTTCGTTGTGATAAACGGTGAGTTGTCTGTTCGGAATATCAAAGTTTAATGATTTTATATTTTCTAAATCGCCCAATTTCATGCGTATCATCTGCTCTTCAGACGGACAATCCATTTTGGCTATTTTGAAAATTGTTTTTTGCATGAGCAAACAGTTAATAATCCCCTACGGTTTCTTCCAACTGCGCCAACGCCTTTTCCAATTGCTCATCATTCGGCGCAGAGCCGTGCCATTTGTGCGTTCCTGTCATGTAATCAACACCCTGTCCCATTTCGGTTTTCATTAAAATAATAACGGGTTTGCCTTTTCCTGAATGCGTTTTTGCTTCGTTGAGTGAAGCGATGACTTTTTCCAAATCGTTTCCCTGCGCATTTTCCAACACCGTCCAGCCAAAGGCTTCAAACTTGGCGCGTAAATTTCCGAGCGATAATACATTGTCCACATCACCGTCAATTTGGCGACCGTTGTAATCCACCGCTGCAATGTAATTATCTACTTTGTTTGCCGCAGCATACATGGCGGCTTCCCAAATTTGTCCTTCCTGCAATTCGCCGTCGCCGTGCAAACTGTAAATTATGGAATTATCGTTATTTAATTTTTTTGCCAACGCCGCGCCAATGGCTACGCTCATGCCCTGCCCCAAAGAGCCGCTTGCCACACGCACACCGGGTAGCCCTTCGTGTGTAGTGGGGTGTCCCTGCAAACGCGAATTGAGTTTGCGGAATGTGTTTAATTCTTCAACGGGAAAATAACCGCTGCGTGCCAGCACGCTGTAAAACACAGGGCTGATGTGTCCGTTGCTTAAAAAGAAAAGGTCTTCGTTTTTGCCGTCCATGCTAAAGTTTTTCGGGTTGTGGTTCAGCACATGATTATACAACGCCACAAAATATTCCACACAACCCAACGAACCGCCCGGATGCCCCGAACTTACTGCATGAACCATTCTTACAATATCTCTGCGCACCTGTGTGCATAATTTTTTTGATGTTTCTATATTACCCATTTTCTTTTTTTGATTTAGGGCAAAAATAGCATTTGAGAGCGGTTACGCAAAGTTTTGGCTGCTAACACGGCAATTTTTTTATTTATCGCCTAACCCACTTCTGAAAACTGTAACCAAACTCATGCTTTTCGTCTGCCTGATGTTCTTCTTCCCAAGCCAGTTCAAATTCATTTGTGTTTATTTCAGGGAAAAACGTATCGGCTTCAAAGTTTGCATCGACAAGCGTTCTATAAATGGTGTCCACCAAAGGAAGCGTTTGCTTATAAATTTCTGCACCGCCCACAATAAACACCTGTTCGCTGCCGCATTGTTTAATGGCTTCTTCAACGGAATGAAAAATTTCTACACCCTCTACTTTATAATTTCCGTTGCGGGTAATGATGATGTTTTTTCTTCCGGGCAGGGGTTTGCCAACGCTCTCATAGGTTTTGCGCCCCATAATAATCGGGAAACCCAGTGTGGTGGTTTTAAAAAATTTTAAATCGTTGGGCAGTTTCCACAACAATTGATTGTTTTTTCCTATGGCGTTGTTAAGCCCTGTGGCAACTATGGCTGCAATTTTCATGTGTTATGATTTAAGTGCTTATTAAGTGCTTCAATAAAATTTTCGGGTTCGTTGGGGCTTATTACTACTTTTTTTCCGTTGTGCAAGAACAGTAAAACCATATTGTTTGCAGAAGTTGCGTACAATCTCATGCCTCCGTGAGTGCCATGAGAGAACAATCCTGTATAACCGAATAAACCGCCGTTTCCAAAAGCTCTAATCATACGGTTGGTTTCACTTTTTGGCAAGCGCTCTACTTTTTCTATTTCTGAAAAGGGAATTTTTTTCTTGGTAATTAATTTATGAAGCGAGAGTTCTTCTTCGTTTAAAGAAACTTTATAATTCCACGTTAATAATCCAAACAAGAAAATAACAGGCAAAACCACAATGGCAATAGCTGCTTTTTCATTTTCTATAAATACAGGAACAAAACTGCCTAAAGCTATTGCAGATGTAATTACTTTTGAAGTTGTATCTAACTTTTGAGGAAAATCATATTTCGTAGCAGCAATCATTCTTTCTCTAACTTTAATTGAATTGGGTTTAAAAACATAGTATCATTTTTAGAATTTATTGCTTTAATGTTACTTATAAGTATTAGTGGTTTTATTTTACTGCCGTTATCGAGGTTTCTTTTATATAATTCTTCAATTATGTTTGAAGTTAAGCTATCTCCAAGTTGTGTGAAACTGGAAATTTTGCCACCTCCAACGATAAACTCGTATGAAATAATTTTCCAATTCTCTGTGTTGTTTGAAATGTGCATTTTTTTAGCAGCAATCAATTTACTTACAGTAATATTTCCGTGATAAAATCCTGCAATTGTAACAACAGATGTCATTGTCTCTTGAGTAACCGTCTTTTTTACTTTTATTGTTTTTGTTTGTCCGTAGAAATTGCTCGTTAGCAATAAAATGAATGTTGTCAAAATTGTTTTCATATTGTGAATATACTAAAAAAATTTTCTCACCACTTCCCACAGCACAATACCCAAACTCACCGAAATATTTAATGAATGTTTTGTACCGATTTGCGGAATTTCAACCACGGCTTGGCAGGTGTTAATTACTTCCTGTTCTACACCATATACTTCGTTACCAAACACAAACGCCGTGCGTTCATTTTTTTGTGTTGTAAATTTATTTAGTGCAATACTATTTTCGGCTTGCTCTATGGCGTAAACGGAATAATTTTTTTCTTTCAAATACTGCAAGGCTTCCAACGTGGTTTTAAAATATTGCCACTTCACCGAAGTCGTTGCGCCCAACGCCGTTTTTTCAATTTCCTTGTTTGGCGGAGTACCCGTAACGCCACACAGCAAAATTTCTTCAATCAAAAATGCGTCAGCCGTGCGAAAAGCAGAGCCTACATTATTTAAACTTCGCACGTTATCCAACACCAGCACAATGGGTTGCTTTTGCGAACTTTTAAATTCTTCAAGCGTTAAGCGATTGAGTTCTTCGTTCTTTAATTTACGGTTCATATAAAAATTCGTTTAGGGAAAAATCCCTATATTTAGGCGTTTCAAACCTTAAATTTTTCCTTTGTGAAGATAACTAAAGAATTTAAAATCGGGCTTGTAGTCGTTTGTGCCATTGCCGCGCTTATATGGGGAATAAGTTTTTTAAAAGGCGCAAATGTTTTTTCTCAAAAGTCGTATTTGTATGCCGTGTATCCCAAAATTGAAAATCTTATTCCTGCCAATCCTGTGCAAATACGCGGATTTAAAATCGGACAGGTGAGCAAAATTTCGCTTATTCAAAAAGGCGGTGAAACGCAGGTATTGGTACAAATGGTAATTACCGAAGATGCTGACATTCCGAAAAATTCCATTGCCCGCGCCATCAGTTCCGATTTGCTGGGAACAAAAGCCATTGATATTGCCATTGGCAACGGCAAAGATTTAGTAAAAGACGGCGATACTTTGGTGGCAGAAACCGAGCAGGGGTTAAAAGAATCGTTTAACAAACAACTTGCGCCCATACAAGCCAAAGCCGAAAATTTATTGGGAAGCATGGACACGGTAATGAACACCTTGAGCTTATTACTGAGTACCAAAAACCGCGACAACATTGATAAATCTTTTGAAAGTGTGCGCAATGCCCTTAAAAGTTTAGAGCAAACCGCATTCAAATTAGATGCTTTAATGGCAAGCGAAAAAGAAAAATTATCGGCTATACTCGGCAATTTGAGTGCCATTACCAACAACTTGCACCAAAACGAAAAGAAAATAGACAACATTCTCAGCAATTTTAGCACGCTTTCCGATTCTTTGGCTAAATCAGAATTAAAAAGTGCCATTACCAATGCCGACAAAACCCTGAAAGAAATGAACGAATTGCTTGCCCGAATAAACGCAGGACAAGGTACTTTGGGCAAGCTGGCAAAAAACGATTCTCTGTACAACAACCTGAATAAATCATCTGAAGATTTGGATAAGTTGCTGCAAGATTTGAGAAAGAACCCGAAACGTTACGTTCATTTCTCTATTTTCGGAAAAAAAGATAAAGACAAACCAAAAGATTAAACAAACATGATTAGCTCCGGTATTTTTTGTATTCTGTTGATTGGCGCATCAGCCCTGTTTTACATCAACATCAAAAAAGTTCGCCGAAACATTTTGTTGGGCAAAGATGTGGAAGTGAAAGGCGATTTGAAAACCATGCTGCGTGTAGCCTTTGGGCAAAGCAAAATGGCAACGCGACCAATTCCGTTTATTTTACACTTGTTCGTTTATGTTGGTTTCGTTCTCATCAACATTGAGGTTTTGGAAATGTTTGTGGACGGCGTATTTCAAACACACCGTGCATTTTCGTTTCTCGGTGGTTTCTATAATTTCCTCATCGGCTTTTTTGAAGTGCTGGCGTTTTTGGTAACCTTTGGTTGCGCCGTGTTTTTAATCAGAAGAAACATTGTTCATGTGAAACGTTTGGTAATGAAAGAACTCAACGGTTGGGCAAAAACCGATGCCAACATTATTTTGTGTTCTGAAATTATAATGATGAGCGCCTTATTTTTAATGAACGCTGCCGACCAAACTCTGCAAGTGCGCGGTAACGAGCATTACACAACTGCGGGAAGCTTTCCTGTTTCGCAATTTATCGCACCATTTTTAACAAACATGAATGACGGCACTTTAATTTTTATGGAGCGTTTTTGCTGGTGGCTGCATATCGTTGGCATTTTCGGCTTTTTAAACTATTTGCCCATTTCAAAACATTTGCACATTCTGTTGGCGTTTCCTAATACTTACTATTCCAACTTAAAACCGAAAGGAGAATTTTCAACATTGGCTTCCGTTACTGATGTGGTCGCGCCAAACTTTGACCCGGCTTACCAACCGCAAACCGACCCGAACAATCCCCAACGTTTTGGCGTAAAAGATGTGCAGGATTTGACTTGGAAAAATTTGTTAGATGCTTATTCTTGTACTGAATGTGGGCGTTGCACAAGTTCTTGTCCGCAAAACATAACAGGAAAAAAATTATCGCCGCGAAAAATTATTATGGACACCCGCGACCGTTTGGAAGAAGTGGGCAAAAACATAGATAAAAACAAAGGTGTTTTTGTTGATGACGGAAAAGCCTTGCTCGGCGATTACGTTACGCACGAAGAAATTTGGGCTTGCAATACTTGCAACGCTTGTGTGCAGGAATGTCCCGTAAACATTAATCCCTTGGAAATTATTTTGGAAATGCGCCGCTATTTGGTAATGGAAGAAAGTAACAGTCCCGCAGAATTAAACGGCATGTTCAGCAACGTGGAAAACAATGGCGCACCTTGGCAGTTTAGTCCGAGTGATAGAGCGAATTGGATAAACGAACAATAAAAAAAGTAAAATTGAAAATGTGAAATGACACACCTTGTTAAATGTTCAATTATCAATGTTCAATGATACTTTGAAATAACAAACTCTAAAACTTAAAGAATTATGAGTACGATACAAGTAAAAACAATGGCAGAATTTACTGCAAGCGGTGAACAACCCGACATACTTTTTTGGGTTGGGTGCAGCGGCAGTTTTGACGACAGAGCGAAAAAAATTACACGCGCCATTGTGCGCATATTAAATCATGTAAATATAAAATTTGCCATTCTCGGTGCGGAAGAAAGTTGCACGGGCGACCCCGCCAAACGCGCAGGAAACGAATTTTTGTTTCAAATGCAAGCCATGACGAACATTACAACCCTGAACAATTACAACATTAAAAAAATAGTAACGGGTTGTCCGCATTGCTTTAATACCTTGAAAAATGAATATCCTGCCTTGGGCGGAAATTACGAAGTCATTCATCACACGCAATTAGTTCAGCAGCTCATTAACGAAGGAAAATTAAAAGTTGAGGGCGGAGAATTTAAAGGCAAAAAAATTGTGTTTCACGACCCTTGTTATTTGGGGCGCGCCAACGATGTATATGAAGCGCCGCGCGAAGTCATTCAAAATTTAGATGCCGATTTAGCGGAAATGAAACGCAGCCGCGCCAAAGGTTTGTGTTGCGGTGCAGGCGGCGCGCAAATGTTTAAAGAAGCCGAAAAAGGAAGTCGCGAAGTGAACATTGAACGCGCTGAAGAAGCCTTAGCAGAAAATCCCGATGTGATTGCGGTGGCTTGTCCCTTTTGCAATACCATGATGACAGACGGCGTAAAACATTTTAATAAAGAAACTCAAACCAAAGTGTTGGACGTGGCAGAATTGGTTGCGGGTGCGAATAATCTTTGAAATAAAATTGATTTTGTGTGATTGGGGAGGTGTGTATATTTGGGAGTTAGCAGCAATTAACGAACCCCTAAAGTAAATGAGAGTAGTAAGACTAATTTTAATTCTTTTTGTCGGTGGACTTCTGACTTATTTGACCTACAAAATGAAATACCAAACTTTCTTTTTTGAAGCAATAATTTGGTTCGGGCTTATTCTGATTGGGATGCTAATTTTTGTGTGGACGGTTTTTAAAGACATTCAATTATTCAAGACAGAAAAACGATTTTCAAACTTTGGGTTGACACTTTTAAGCATACTTTTTATTGCAATCATTTTGGCATTAGAAATACAAATCAATAATAATTTCAACAAGCCGACACTTTTGAAAGTATTTTATGACGGAGATTATAACGGAACAGGGATTGACTTCAAAACTGACGGAACATATATTTTTGACAATTCAGCTATCGGACTAAGCGACTATTCTTATGGAACATACAAAATTGACGGAAACAAAATAATTATGGACAAAGACACGATAGACAATCTAACCAACTTGAAATATTTAGAAATACGCGATAAGCAAATTGTAGAAGGAAAAGCGGAGTTATATTTGGTTCAAGTTGACCGTTTAGGAAATGTAATCGAACGTTCAGACGAATACCGAGTAACTATTGACAACCGAAAAAAATGACAATAACTGCTGCTAACAAGGATTAGCATCATGCAGACTCACTCAAAATATTATAGCCAAAAAATTTGTAATGAATAATTTTGAAGAATACTTACGGCAAGGCGAACCAAACAAAGCTGATTCCAAACACCAATGATTTGTAACGTTAAGAATCAGACTCCTCCCCATATTTCTGGCGAAGAAGAAGGAGTAAAATTCCCTGAACCACAAAAATAATATAAACAGGATTTTTTAATTTGCCTCCTCTGTAACCGTATTCAAGAGTTAAAAGATAAGCTGCAATAAAGATGCTGATAATTAAAAACACTACGGGCAATAGTCTTTTTTTTGCATAAAAACCAAAAGCAAGAAATGTAAAAATCCACGAAAAAAAGAGCGGCACACCATGAAAAATAATGCCAAGCGCACATAAGCCTCCGTCACAACCTCCGTCGCTGTAATGTATCAGCGAATAATACAGGCTTGCAGCCATTATTGCCACAAGCACCAACATAAAAAACCAACGCTGCCCTGCTGAAATTTTATGTAACATCGCCGCGCCTTTAGAATTTAGTAATTAAGATTTAGAATGTTATTTATTCATCAGTAGGTTCAGCCGCCAACGAAGGATTAGCTTTTTTCGGTTTCAACTTTTTCGGGAAAAGAATATTAACCGATTCACCGTAAACAGAAGTCATGGTTTTGCTGATACCGTTTTCAATGCTTACGTTTTTATCCGAACCGTTTTGCCAGGTTCGTCTTACTTCATCGTAGCTGCCGTCAACCAGCAAAATATATGCCTTTACTATTGTGCCGTTGTTTACTATGGCTTTACCATTGTAGCAAACAGCCCTTTTGCCCTGGCGGGAACTAATAATCACATCTTCATACACGCCGTCTTTGATTTCGTCCGCGCCGCGTGTGTCAAATTTTTCAGCCCATTTTGTGTAACAATTTGGTTCTTCTTGCGCAAAAGCGTTTAACGAAAGAAAAAACGCACCGAGTAAAATAATTTTTTTCATAATACAGATTTTTAATTTAATAAGACTGCCAAACCTACAAAAAATTTAAAGGCTGAAAGAAAAATCCACCATTTTTTATTGATAACAAACCTTTGTTTAAAAAATGCGTACTTTGGCGTTATGCTTATTAAAACCTACGGATACGCCGTGCAGGGCATTAACGCCACAAAAATTACTGTGGAAGTGAGCATCAGCACGGGCGTTAATTTTTATTTGGTTGGTTTGCCCGACAATGCCGTGAAAGAAAGTCAGCAGCGCATACACACCGCACTGAAACAATACGGTTACAAAATTCCCGGAAAACAAATTACCATAAACATGGCACCTGCCGACATTCGTAAAGAAGGTTCGGCGTATGATTTAACAATTGCCATGGGCATTCTATCGGCAAGCGAGCAAATTCCCGCCGACATAATTTCCGATTATGTGATTATGGGCGAATTATCTTTGGACGGCGAACTGCGCCCGATTAAAGGCGCATTGCCCATTGCCATCAGTGCGCGCAAAGAGGGATTTAAAGGGATTATTCTGCCCGAAGCCAATGCTTCGGAAGCGGCAGTTGTTAAGGGTTTGGAAGTGTTGCACGCCAATAACATAAAACAGGTAATTGATTTTTTTCGCGGAGAAAATTCGTTACAAAAAGCAGACATCAACTTAGATGAAACGTTTTTAAACACAAACGAATTTGCCGAATTTGATTTTGCCGATGTAAAAGGTCAGGAAAATATTAAACGTGCTTTGGAAATTGCAGCCGCAGGCGGGCACAATGTCATTTTAATTGGTCCGCCCGGTGCAGGAAAAACCATGTTAAGCAAACGTTTATCGGGTATTTTGCCGCCGCTCACACCCGAAGAAGCTTTGGAAACAACTAAAATTCACAGCGTAGCAGGCAAAGGAAAAGGTTTGGTAAGGCAGCGTCCTTTTCGCGCGCCACATCACACCATCAGCGATATTGCTTTGGTGGGCGGGGGCAACAATCCTCAACCGGGTGAAATAAGTTTGGCGCACAACGGCGTTTTATTTTTAGACGAGCTGCCCGAATTTAAACGCAGCGTGTTGGAAGTAATGCGCCAACCCATTGAAGACCGTGTAGTAACAATCAGCCGCGCAAAATTCAGTGTAGAATATCCCGCAAGTTTTATGTTGGTGGCAAGCATGAACCCCTGCCCCTGCGGTTATTACAATCACCCCGAAAAAGACTGCGTGTGCGCACCCGGTATAGTACAAAAATATTTGAATAAAATTAGTGGTCCTTTATTGGATAGAATTGATTTGCACATTGAAGTTACGCCCGTTCCTTTCAGCGAATTAAGTAAACAACAGGTTTCTGAAAACAGCAATGCTATTCGTGAACGTGTGATGAAAGCGCGGGAAATACAAAGCAAACGTTACGCCAGCGAAGAACACATACACTGCAACGCGCAAATGCGAAGCAAAGATTTAAAAAGCTATTGCCAACTGAACGAAGCAAGCAACACACTTTTAAAAAATGCTATGGAGCGTTTGGGTTTAAGTGCACGCGCTTACGACCGCATTTTAAAAGTGGCGCGTACCATTGCTGATTTGGATAATTCTGCAAACATAGAAACACAGTACATTGCAGAAGCTATTCAGTACCGTAGTTTGGACAGAGAAGGCTGGGCGGGGTGAGATGTTGAAAACATCTCAAAGAAAAAAGCCACCTTTCGGCGGCTTTTTTGTGATCCCGCTGGGATTCGAACCCAGGACCCTTACATTAAAAGTGTAATGCTCTACCTGCTGAGCTACGGAATCATTGCCGATTTCGGGCTTAGCCCTCTTTTCGGGGCTGCAAATATAGTAGTCTTTTGTTTTTTCGCAAAATATTTTTTGTAAATATTTTCTTCCTAAAATTTTATCCTCTTTTCGGCATTGAGTAACTTCGCTTCACTATGGTTCAAATCCCCGAAATACAGTTACTCGCAGGGTTTTGCTCCTTGCCGTTTGGAGCAAGCAAAGAACAAGCCCTGCAAATTTTCGGACAACCCGAAGAAGAACAAAACATCAGCGAAGAGTTATTGAACAATCAGTCATTGGTGCTGCATTATTGGGACAAAGGTTTCTCTCTGTTTTTTGACCTTAACCGGAATGAAAAGTTTTGCAGCGTAGAAACAGATAACCGCGAAACGGTTTTGTTTGATGCTAAAATTTTTACCTTAAAAGAAAAAGAAATTATTGCTCTGATGAAACAAAACAATTTTTCTGTAACCGACACCGAAGTGCACCCCTGGGGTGAAAAACGTGTGAGCTTTGATGAAGCAGGTTTGGACTGTTATTTTGAAAATAACCGTTTGGTGTCCGTTAATTTCAGTTCTTTAGAATTTGGTGAGCAGTATCCGTTTTTCTTGAATTGAAAAGTTACACTTACAACAACTCATTTGCCAAGTTAGCCAATGCGCTGCGTTCGCCTTTTTCTAAAGTAATGTGAGCGTAAAGATTTTGCCCTTTCAGTTTTTCAATCATGTAGCTTAAACCGTTACTTTGCGCGTCCAAGTAAGGTGTGTCAATTTGGTTGATGTCGCCTGTAAAAATAATTTTTGTGTTTTCGCCTGCGCGGGTAATAATTGTTTTTACTTCGTGCGGCGTAAGGTTTTGCGCTTCGTCCACAATAAAAAACACATTGCTTAAACTTCTGCCGCGAATGTAAGCCAAAGGACACACAACGAGTTTTTGCGACTCCACCATTTCGTTAAGTTGCTTGTGTTCTTTGTCGCGCTCGCTAAACAGGCTGCGAATGTATTTTAAGTTGTCCCAAAGCGGTTCCATGTATGGATTGAGTTTGCTGTTTACATCGCCGGGCAAATAGCCGATGTCTTTATTACTCAACGGTACAATGGGTCGCGCCAAATAAATTTGATGATAGCTTCTTCTTTGCTCCAAAGCACCTGCCAACGACAACAATGTTTTTCCCGTACCCGCCACACCCTGAATACTTACTAATTTAATATCGGGGTTCATAATGGCATCTAAAGCAAAAGCCTGTTCTGCATTTTTGGGAATAACGCCAAAGGCTGCCGTTTTAATAACACGCTGCAAGGTATCCTCTTCCTGATTGTAACGCACCAACACGCTTTGCGAAGAGTTTTTGAGAATGTAATAATGGTTTGCCATACCGCTTTTTTTCAACACAGGTTTTGCGGGGCAAGTGCCGTGTGTGTAAATGGCATTAATGCTGTCGGCAGTAGCTTTCACGCCCTCGCTGTTGCCTGTGTAAAGGTCATCAACGGTTTTAATTTTTCCTGTTTCATAATCTTCGGCAAGCAAACTCAAACTTTTGGCTTTAATGCGAAGATTAATGTCTTTGGTAACTAAAACCACTTTGCGTTCGGGGTGCGTTTCCGAAACATACAGAGCGGTGTTTAAAATGCGGTGGTCGGCTTTGCGTTCGTCAAATATTTTTTCGGCGTTTACGCTTGAGTTGGTGTTCATCTCAATTTTAAACTTGCCGCGCGTTGGTCCATTAATAGATGTCCAATGCTGGAGCGTGTTTTTGCCGCTCAACTTATCAACGTAACGGGTAAATTCGCGTGCCGCAAAATTTTTGGTATCGTTGCCTTTCTTAAAGTTATCTAATTCTTCAAGAACCGTTATCGGAATTACCACATCGTGCTCGGCAAAATTTTTAATTGCCGTGTGGTCGTAAATAATTACAGAGGTGTCTAAAACAAAAATCTTTTTTTCTTTTTCAAGGACACTTGCATTGCTTGCTTTTTTAGCCATACGAAATAAATTAAATAACTTATCTCAAATCTAAAAAGGGAAGATGTGTGTTTTTAATTAACAAAAAAGTTTGTTTGAACAGGTGAAAGTTGAAAGCCTGTTTTTCAGGCTCTCATCATTTCACTTTACTCATGGCATTTGCCGTATTTTTAACCGAAGTAATATCCATTTTTATGCTGCCGATTAAAATATCGGCTTGTGCGCGCAACGGAATATGATTTTTGTCATCGCTAATCCACACGTTTAAATCTTCTTCTTTTTTAAACACGCGCCCTTGTTGCACAATGGGGCGAAATTTTAAAGCACGCATTTTTCCTAAATCGGTGTTTATGGTTTCGCGACCGATGAATTTTATTTTGAGGGGCCAAACTTCTTTATCCAAAAAACAATTCAGAGTGTAAGTGTCGCCTGCTTTGGCGTTGCTCAAATCCAAATTGCGCGAAGCGTAAAAGGCACTTATCATATCCTGCACGCCTTCTGGAAAATCAAATTTTTCATTGTTGCCCACATCAACCTTTTTGGTGTAATGATTAAACAAATAATCCTGACTGAATTTAAAACCGCCCTCGTCCACACGGCGCACAAAATACCAAGGGAGTAAAGCATTTTTATCCATGTAGGTTTCGTAACGGTCGCGCACTTTAAAAAACAAATCGGCTGCGCCTGTGGTGTAACCCCTGCCAACAATGTGATACACTTTTCTTCCCTTAATAGTTACCAAATCGGGTTTTACTTCCAACTCGGCAATGCCTGCGTTTATAAAACCGTAGTGCATACGATACGTTAAAACTTCGCCTTCTTTAAAAGCCGAATTTGATTTGTTTGGCAATACAACATTATCGCTTGCTTCGGCAGCAGTTGAAATATGCTGCAATCTGTCTGATGTAAATTTTGCAGAACACAGAATAATGGTTGCTGCAACGCTTGTTCCAAGATATATTAACTCCTTCTTCATAACTGTGTGTGATTTTGTTATTAAGACAGAAAAACACTCTGTGGGATTAATGATTGCTTTCTAAAATTTGTTAATCAAATTTAGTAATTCGGTTCGTTCTTTTAAAAATTCTGCTGCTAACGTTTTGTTTTTTAAAATGCGGCGCATACCAAATGTTTTAAGCATAAATGGAGAATAGAACAAACAAAACCAAGCACAAAGCGCGAAAACCAAGCATACACCAAGCGGCAAAAAAATGTTTGGCGAAAATGCGTACACCACAAAAAACCAAAGCAAATACATGAGCAGGAAAAATAACATTTGAAACGCCAGCATAAACGAAGCGTAAAATTCTATGTTCTTTACAATTTTGCGCGTGAGTTTATTGGCAAGCCAATACGCGGGGTAGTTTGCAACAACACCAACAATATAAAACGGTGCGCCAAGAACCAACAATATGTATCGCAAAAATAAATGTGTGTGATTTACATGTTTGTTTCGTTTTGGGTCAATCAACCAATCGCGCAAATGGTGTTGTTTAAGTTTGGATAAATAATTTTTTGCTTTTTGTTTAAATTCATCTAAAGCCGCTTGATTTTTTTCGGCTGTTGTATTTACCAAATCGGTAATTTGCTGAGTAATCAAAAAATCATTTTCTAAATCAGTCGGGTTCAAATGTTGTTCTTCCAGTTTGTTTGCTTTACACAATTCCTCTAACTGATACACCACCTCATCGTTTTCTTTGTTGTTGATGTGCGTAATCAACGCCTTCATTTTGGGTTCAAGAATTTGCATAAAGTGCTTATTGGCGCGGGCAGAATTTTGTTTGTACTCCTCAATAAAATCTTTTACATAAATGGGTTCGCCAATGTTATAAAACAAAGTGCTGCGAAATTTATCGGGCTTGCTGTAATTTAAGCCAACAGGAATTACAACTAATTTACCGTTATTCAACGCTTCATACGCTCCAAAAACCATGCGGGCTGTGCCTTTTTTCAAAGGTCGCAAACGCCTTTCCTGCACACACAAACCTTCGGCAAACACAATAATTTTTGCATTGCGTTTTAAAAGTGCATTTACCCGGCGATAGGTTTCGTCATTTTTTTTCAAACCTTCTTTGCCCCCGTCTTGTATGCGAAAAATGGGAACAATGCCAATGCGCTCCAAAAGAAAAGAAATCAAGCCCGCTTTAAACGCATCGCCGCGCGCCAAATATTTTACACGCAAAGGATAAGAAATATAACTGAAAGCCACAGGGTCCATAAAAGCGTTGGGGTGATTCATGGCAATAATAACAGGGGCTTTTACCTGCACGTTTTTTACATTTTTACCCTGAATGCGCTTATAAAAAGCAGCCAAAATAAACGTGCTCCAATATTTAATAATGTGCCAAACCATATTGTTAAGATGATGTGAAAGTAAGAAACTGTTTAAATTTTATCTAACCTTTCGCCTGACAGTATGCCCTCTTATTTTTCCCCCTTATACAAATCTTCTTTCTTCACCACTTTCACTTTGGTTTTTTCTTTCAAAGTTTTTGAAACCGCACTGTACGGACCGCAAATAATTTCATCGTCTTTTGCCACACCAAAATTAATTTCAATGTAATCGTTGTCCTGAATACCTGTTTTTACTTCTTGTTGTTTTACCGTTCCGTCTTTCAGCACAAACACATATTCTTTAATTTTTTCTTCGCTGCGGTTCAGTTCTTTTTCCTGACTGTCGTTGCTTACAACAATTTCGCGGTCATTGTTCATTTTTGTTGAAACAGAATCTTTGTTTCGTGTAGTTACCGCTTGAATGGGAACGGCAATTATATTGTTTACGCGGCGTGTCTGAATATCCACACTCGCGCTCATGCCGGGACGAAACGGAATTGGATTTCTTTCATTAATCAAATAACTGTACGATTCGCGCAGCATACGGATTTTCACCACAAAATTGGTTACTTGGTCAATGCTTGTTCCTGTGCTGTTTGAGGAGTTGGCAATTTCGGTAACAATGCCTTTAAATTTTTTGTCCATGTAAGCGTCCACTTCAATCATGGCGGTGTCGCTTTTGTGAACTTTAATAATGTCGTTTTCATTTACTTCCACACTCACTTCCATTTCGTTGAGGTTTGCCAAACGCATAATTTCCGTGCTTGCCATACCGCTTACGCCCATTACGCGCTCGCCTTTTTCCACACTCAATTTTGAAACCGTTGCATCAACAGGTGAATAGATGTAAGTTCTTTCCAAATTGGTGTTGGCTTCTTTCAGCGATGCTTCGCTGCTTTCAATGTTGTATTTGCTTGCGTTCACACCCGCTTCCAAAGCTTCCACGTTTGCTTTCGCACTTTCGTATTGAGATTTTGCCAAATCAAAATCTTGTTGCGACACCACTTTTTGTTCAAACAATTTTTTGTTGCGGTTAAAGGTTGCTTCGGCATTTTCCAAATTGGCTTTGGCTTGTTCCAACTGCGCTTGCGAGGTTTTGAGATTAGCCTTAGCCGTGTTTACCGAAGCAGTAATGCGTTCAATGGCACTGATGTAAATATCGGGCATAATGCGGCAAAGCAGCGTTCCTTTTTTTACCTGGTCGCCCTCTTTTACCAACATGGCGGTAATTTCGCCGCTCACATCGCTGCTTATTTTTACTTCGGTTTCAGGCTGAATTTTTCCTGTGGCGGAAACAGTTTCAATAATGCTGCGCGTGCTTGCTTTTTCGGTGTAAACTTCCAAAGGCTTGTTGCCGTTTACAATTTGTACGGTTACTATGGTTGCAATAATAAGCAAACCCAAAGCGATAATCCAGTAAATTCTTTTCATCGATGAAAAATTTTACCCAAAAGTAATTAATTAAAAAAGTATTGCAGAGAAAATTTAAAAAGCCGCTAACTGCTCTTCAATCGCTTTTATTTTTGATAACGCATCGCTTTCTTTTTTGCGCTCAACGGCAATAATTTCGGGCTTGGCATTGGCAACAAATTTTTCATTTGCCAATTTCTTTTGAACAGAAAACAAAAAGCCCTTGTTATATTCCAAGTCTTTTGTCAAACGCTCTTTTTCTTCTTCGGCGTTAATATTGTTTGCGAGCGGAATAAAAAATTCTGTTGTTTTTATTTGAAACGCAAATGCACCTTCCACTTTTTCCTTTGAATAATTGAACGCAGAAAGATTTGCCAACTTCACAACCACATTGTCAAAGTAAGAACGTGAAGCATCAGATTTTTCAATTACTTCCAATTTTTCTTTCGGCGAAATTTGTTTTTGAGCGCGCACATTGCGAACCATTGTAACAAGTTCTTTTGCAACCTCAAACTCTGCCAACAAATTTCTATCTACTGCCGATTGTTTTGTCCACTCGGCAACAATAATGCAATCTTTTTCGTCGCGCTCTTTTATCAAATGCCAAATTTCTTCGGTGAGGAAAGGTATCCAAGGGTGCATGATTTTTAATAAACTTTCCAAGAAATTTATGGTGGCATCGTAAGTGGTTTTATCAATCGGCTGCGCTTTGCCGTCAATAAATTCAGGTTTAATTGCTTCCAAATACCAAGCGCAAAAATCGTCCCACACCAATTTGTATGTTGCCATTAAAGCATCGCTCATGCGATATTTTGCGTAATGCTCGTTAATGATTTCCAATTGTTCCGATAATTTATTTTCAAACCAAGTAATGGCGGCAACCGAAGATTGTGGTTGAGCGTTCTCGACTTCGCTCGAACTGACAGTAAATGATTTAATCAAACGAAAAGCATTCCAAACTTTGTTGGCAAAATTTCTGCCTTGCTCGCAATAGCTTTCGTCAAACAATAAATCATTTCCTGCGGGTGAACTCAACAACATTCCTACGCGCACACCGTCAGCACCATACTTCGCAATTAAATCTAAAGGGTCAGGCGAATTGCCAAGCGATTTAGACATTTTGCGCCCGAGTTTATCACGTACAATTCCCGTTAAATAAACATTGGTAAACGGTTTTTGATTAGTGTATTCTTTGCCTGCAATAATCATACGCGCTACCCAAAAGAAAAGAATTTCAGGTGCAGTAACCAAATCATTTGTGGGATAATAATAGTTTAAATCTTTGTTGGCTTTGTCCCAACCGTTTTGAATAATTTTCGGGTCAAACACTGTAAGTGGCCACAACCACGATGAAAACCAAGTGTCAAGAACATCGTCGTCCTGTTTCACATTTTCAATTTTCAATGTTACATTTTCAATTTTCAATTTTTCAAATGCTTCATTGAGAGTTTTTGCAACAACCGTATTCCCTTTGTCATCGTACCAAGCAGGAATACGTTGTCCCCACCATAATTGACGGGACACGCACCAATCGTGCACATTTTCTAACCAATGCTTATAGGTATTTACAAACTTTTCGGGAATAAGATTTATTTCGCCGTTCAACACAGCCTCCAAAGCAGGTTTGCTGATTTTATCCATTTTCAAAAACCATTGCAAGGAAAGTTTAGGTTCAATTACTGCCCCTGTGCGTTCGCTCGTTCCTACTTTGTTTTTAATGTCTTCTATTTTCACAAGATGACCAAGTTCTTCTAAATCTTTTGCAATTTGTTTTCGTATGTCAAATCGGTCTCTATTATGATACATTAAAGCATAGCTTCTAGGAGAATTTTTTTCAAGGGCTTCATGTTTTGAGTCAAACGGTTTTTGTATTTGAAATGCCTTATATGAATTTATTGTCGCATCGTCATTCAATACATCAATGTTTTCTATTTTATGCTTAATACCGAGATTGTAGTCATTAATGTCGTGCGCGGGAGTAACTTTCAATGCGCCTGTACCAAAATCTTTATCAACGTATTCATCAAAAATGATAGGCACAGAACGATTTACAATAGGAACAATTGCTCGTTTCCCTTTTAAATGAGTATAACGTTCATCATTAGGATTTACACAAATAGCAGTATCACCAAGTATTGTTTCTGGACGAGTGGTAGCAATCGTTATCCATTCATTGGTGCTTCCTTCAATTTTATATTTTACGTAATACAGTTTAGAATTTACTTCTTTGTAAATTACTTCTTCATCGCTTACAGCAGTTAAGCCTTGCGGGTCCCAATTCACCATACGCACCCCGCGATAAATGTGTCCTTTGTTATACAAATCAATAAACACGTCAATTACGGCTTCGCTCAAATCGTTTTCCATAGTAAAACGTGTTCTGTCCCAATCGCAACTTGCACCGAGTTTTTTGAGTTGTTCAAGAATTATTCCGCCGTATTTTTCTTTCCAATCCCAGGCGTGTTCTAAAAATTTTTCACGGCTTAAATCCGTTTTTTTAATTCCTTTTTCTTTTAGTAATGCCACCACTTTTGCTTCGGTGGCAATGCTGGCATGGTCTGTACCCGCCACCCAACAAGCATTATAGCCCAACATACGCGCACGGCGAATGAGTACATCTTGAATGGTATTATTCAACATATGTCCCATGTGCAAAACGCCTGTAACGTTTGGCGGCGGCATAACAATGGTGTAAGGTTTTTTGTTTTTGTCGGGGCTTGATTTAAAAAACTGCTGCTTTATCCAATATGCGTACCATTTGCTTTCTGCTTCGGCAGGGTTGTATGTTTTGGCGATTTCCATGTGTTAAAATTCCGTGAAAATTTGTTTGTTAAATTTTCGCAAATTTACGCAAACAATCGTGAGCAAATAATATCTTTATGGCTCTAATTAAGAATTAACAACAAATTAAAAATTAAAAACACAAGCACAATGAAAAAGTTAGTTTACACTTTAGGCTTGATAGCAGGTTTATCAACCTTAACTTTAGCGCAAGACGGACACGAAGGACACAACCATGGCACCGAAGTTGCACCTGCGCAATCAACAAGTTTGGCGGACATTAAAATGGACAAAGTAACTCACGATTACGGCACTATTAAAAAAGGTGGTAACGGCGAGTGTGAGTTCAAATTTACCAACAACGGTAAAGAACCTTTGGTAATTACCAACTGCCAGGGAAGTTGCGGCTGCACCGTTCCTCAATGTCCTAAAGAACCCATTTTGCCGGGCAAAACAGGCGTGATTAAAGTAAAATACGACACGCAGCGTGTGGGCGGTATCTACAAAACTGTTACCGTAAACTCAAACGCAAAAAGCGGAAATGTTCTTTTAACCATTAAAGGAACTGTGGAAGATGTTCCTGTTGAAACGGACTTTCCTCAAAACGCTACGCCTGCAGGTGCTCCAACCGAAAAGAAAGGTTAATCAAAATTTTTTTGACAGAACATGAAAAAAGTTTTTTCGCTTATAGTTGCTTTGTTGAGTTTTACTTTTGTTCGCGCACAGGAAAGCATTGTTCCAAACAATGACCCGAACGCAGCCGACATTAAGTTTGAAACCGAAGTGTTGGATTACGGTGTGATTGATTACGATTCAAACGGCATTCGTGAATTTAAGTTTACCAACACAGGCAAAAGTCCTTTAACCATTACTTCCGTTACGGGCGAGTGCGGTTGCACCACCACTACCATTGACGGAAAACCGGGCTGGTCGCAAGAGCCAATCTTATCCGGCAAAAGTGGTGTGATTAAAGTAAAATACGACACCAAACGCGAAGGTCGTTTTGAAAAAAACGTAACCGTAACATCTAATGCAAAATTTGCAAGCAAAAAAATTCGCATTAAAGGTGAAGTAAAAGCAAAACCTGCAACAGGTGAATAAACCAAATTTTCATACTGATACATTAACTAATCCCGCAACATTTCGCGGGATTAGTTTTTTTATTGCCTTCCTGTTTTTGTTTTGCACCCAAAGTTTTTCGCAGGCGCAAATAAAAGTAACAGAGAGTAAAAAAAATTTCGGGTTTGTGCAGCGCGGCACTTTGGTAAAAAACGAATTTGAAATTACCAACACAGGCAACGCACCTTTATTAATAAACGAAGCAGAAGTTTCCTGTTCCTGCACCACGGTTGATTTTACCAAGCAGCCGATTTTACCTAACCAAACCGCTACTGTAAACGTAAATTTTAATACAACTTCGGTTTACGGTCGTCAGGACAGAGTTGTGATTATTCACAGCAACGCCAAAAACGGCGATGTGAAGCTGAGGTACAAAGGGATTGTTTCTAATAAATAACAGAGAGAAATTCTAATTCCTGAAATTTAATTCTCCACTAAACTTTTTATCTGCACTAAAATCGGATTCCAACCCTCGCCGTTGTTAGATACATCTTTGTAGCGTTTTTCGCCCTCGGCGGCAGTTTCAAAACCGTCTTGCAAAACGGTGAGTGTGGTTTTTCCGTTTTGCTCGCTGAGTTGGTAAGCAACATTCAAGTGATTTTCGGGAATATCAGGATATGAAGCGTGAGGGTCAATCACCGTGTATTTAAAAAGCGTGTGCGGTTTGTTTTCTAAAATAATTCCTTTTACAGGAATAAATTCTTTGCCCTCATGTATCATTTTCCACAACAAAGGACTTCCCACTTTCCAGTCAGACACGGTTTCGCAGCCAAACATATATATTTTTGTTTTGGCGGGGTTTACCAAAGCGTCCCACACCTTTGCGGCAGAAGCATTTATTTCAATGCTGTTTTTTACTGTTAATTTTGAAGCGTTCATTGTTATTTGTTTTCTGAAATATATTTTACGAAGTTGTCATTCTGAGGAACGAAGAATCTGTACTTCTGCAAGAGATGCTTCCTATCGTCAGCATGACAAGTATGAAATTACCCCAACAATTGTTTTACCAAAGCGGAAACAATTTTGTTATCGGCTTTGCCTGCAAAGGCTTTGGAAGCCGCACCCATTACTTTACCCAAATCGGCAGCACTTGTTGCGCCAACGGAAGCAATAATTTTTTGCAACTCTGTTTTAATTTCGTCTTCGCTTAATTGCTTAGGCAAATATTCTTCCAATACGTTTGCCTGAAACAACTCTGTTTCTTCCAAATCGGCGCGGTTTTGAGATTTGTAAATATCCGCACTTTCTTTGCGTTTCTTTACCTCCTTTTGTATGGCTTTCATGGCACTGTCGTCAGTTAATCCTTCGGGCGAAGTTTTTAATAAGAGCACTACCGATTTTATGGCACGCAAGGCTTCCAAACGTTTTGCATCTTTGGCAAGCATGGCGGCTTTAATTTCTCCGTTTATTTTTTCTTCAATGTTCATGGTAATAAATTTTTTGTTACTAATTTGATTTTTTAATTTGAGACTGCAAGGTTTCTATCGTCAGTTTTAAACTTTGTATGGTTTCATCTTTGCTTTGTATTAAGGCTTCCCAACGTTTGTATTCATCAGCATGAAAATTGTAGTGATTTACAAAACCTGTTGAACTGTCTTGCATGGTTGGTTGATACAATATATTACCGTCAATGTTGGGAAGCAAAGTTGTAACAGGAACATCTAACTTTTTAGCAGTTAAAACAATGGTTTCCCATTTAGGTGAAACTTTATCGTTTTCAATATCAGATAGCACACTTTGTGTAATTCCTAATTCGGAAGCTAATCTTTCCTGTGTCCAGTGTTTTTTAAAACGCTGTTCGGCTATGCGTTGTCCTACGGTTTCCATACATTATATTATATAGATGAAAGCGAAAGTACAAAAATATCGTAACAAGGTATTGGTTTACTATAAAATATCGGGCAGGGCGATAAAATATAGTGAAAAGCTATTGCCACAATAAAAAAGCCCCTTTAGGTTTGCTGCATAAATTTTTTTAAACAAAATTATTATGAAACACATCATTCGCAACATCAAAAACGCAACAAGCGTATGTAAAAAAATTAAACATCTTGCCCTTGTACTAATTACAGGCAGCGCATTAAATGCTTCGGCGCAAGGCGGAGCGTTTACCCTGACTGATACCTGCCATAAATTTCCGAGTGTTTCACTCGATGCACCGATAGAGGGAGTAATTTACCTTGTAAATCATCTGAATAATAACCCTCATACTATATTAAACTTTGGTTGCGGTAATCAATATTATAATTCAGAAGCCTGTCAGCCTAATTCCAAGCCCTGGCATCTTGGCGGTGATGTAATTGCACCCCCGATTACGCCCACAACAGGCTTTGTTCCTTTTGTAGATAATTCACAATTAGACATTGGCACTTGTAACGAGTTTCCGTTTGTGCTGAAAGCAAATAATAACCGCTGCGTGTTTGTTACACCACAGGGCAATATAGGTATAGGTTCGGATAACGATGCGCCCACCGCACCTTTGGACATAAGCAGCACGGCTACAAATGCAATTGCAACTCATTTTAAAATTTACGGCGATGCAGGAGGCAGCGTAGAAGCAACAAACAATATGAATTTATATCAAAACGGCGAGTTTGTTGTTTCGCAGGGCAATATAAGTTCAAGTTCGCGTGTGTTTGCCACACACAGCACAGGGTTTGATATTTATAACGGCATTGACTTTCATGTGCTGAACACGGCAAACAACGATTACGTTTTTAAAGTGGAAAGCGGCACAGGCAAAACCATAATTGGCGAGAAAACACAAACCTCAGGGGCGCACAGCAACGCATGGCTTACCGTAAACGGAAAAGCCGTGTGCAGAGAAATGATTGTAACGCTAAACAACTGGGCTGACTATGTGTTTGCAAACAATTACAAACTGCAAAGTTTGGAAAGCCTTGATAACTACATTAAACAACACGGACATTTGCCCAACGTGCCAACGGCAAAAGACATTGAAGCAAACGGCGCAGACTTAGGCGAACTAAGCCGCATACAAATGGAAAAAATTGAAGAACTGACACTTTATGTCATTGAACTGAAAAAGGAAGTTGAGGCGTTGAAAAAACAAGTAAAGGATAAATAGTTTCCTGTTTATTCATCTTTAAAAAAAGGTTAAGTATGAAAAAAATACAGCTTCTTTTCTGTTTGCTTTTTGTTGTTACAGCTAAAGCGCAAACACCATACAGCAGCACGCTGAATTTAACAGGCAGCGTAAACAGCGGCACGTTTGTAAACAACCCAAGCGATTTTAACGCAAGCCATGTTACCTCTAACCAACAAATAAGTGGCAGCGCGTATGTGATTTATTATGCCAACCAAGAAATAAAACTGACACATGGTTTTGCCGTGAGCGGCAACCCACTTTTTGAAGCCAAAATAAGAAACAGCGGCGACATTGAAGTGGTGGACATGACGAAAGGCAGCAACCCATGGAATCCCAAAAAATACGAGCGGTTTGAACTTGGCGTGAGCCTGCCCGACAACATACAAAACCAGGTAAATGCGTTTTTAAGTACAGGAAACAACGGTGCAGGTAAGCTAAACCCCTACGACCCCGAACAACTGAAAATAAAAGCCGAATTTACGCAGGGCAGCAACACTTATGTGCGTTACGGGTTTTATTACAAAGATTATCAGCAACAAAGTGATAGCGATTGGACATACATATCAAGCCCTTACACATACAGGCTGCGCTTTGCCCCACCTGCCACAGGTGTGTGGACAGTTACCGTGCGCCTGTTGGTAAACAACGTGCAGCCCTGCCAGTTTAGAGGTACGTTTACCGTGCAAAGCGGAACGGACAATAATGGTTTTTTAACCATTGACAATTACCGCAGGCGGTTTAAATTTACCGAAAGCGGAAATGTGTTTTTTGGCATTGGGCAAAATATTGCGGGCGCGGACTGGGTGACTTTTAACAAAGGACCTTCTTGGGCTAATGGTTGGTGTGGAAATTGTGTTGCCGACCCACACAGCTATAATGAGCAGCGTTCATTTATGGACAGTTTAGCGAGCAAGGGCGGTAATTTTGTGCGCATACGTTTAGACCCATGGAGCAACCCTGTGGAAAGTCACGATGTACATCAGTTTCCCAATAGTGATAATCCTAATTTAACACTTACACCCTCGCTCTGTATAAACAATTACGACCACAACCAACGCCATATGTGGGAGTTTGACAGCACGTTGGCACTATGTGAAAACAGAGGCTTGTACATTATGCTGAACCTGTTGCAAGAACAATATATGGGAATAAAAGGTGATAACGACCCTAATCATGAAGCTCCTGTGTGGCACAATAATCCATACGGAGCTTTACTGGGTGATACGACCGAGACTGGCGTAAAAGCATTTTTTACGGATACCCTTGCCATAAAGTTTTACAAAAAGTTTTTGTTTTATGTGCAGGCGCGTTGGGGTTACAGCACCCACATAGCCCTGTGGGGACATGTAAACGAAACCTGTAATCTTGGAACGGTGGATGGAGTGAGGACGGGCACGAACACCTTATATCAGTCAGACCTACCATTCAGAGCCAATGTGGATGCTTGGATATGCAGCATGAAAACATATATGGAAACAGGGGATAACGGACAGGGCTTTTACCCCTGGCATCCGCACACCACGGGCGTGCCTTCAACACACGACTTGAAAGACGGACCTCAATGCCTAAATGTATGGTCAAGAAATAATTATAATTACGAAGAATTTGTAAACTATAATTACCGCTATCGCGATGTGGTAGTTGACCACTTGAACAAAGGGCAGCCTTTTTTGCACGGAGAAATCGGTGCTTCCGAGCGCGCAGAATGTAATCGTATGATGGATAAACACGGCGACAACGAGTTTCACAATGCCATTTGGGCAGGCACATTCAGCGGTGCTTTAACCACCCCTTTGTACTGGAACGACTGGCATTCGGACTATATTGACCACCGTGAAAATTTTAGAACCTTAAAAGCCTTTACCGATTTGATAGATTTTAATGAATTTTTAATTCCGTATCGGTCTTGGGTTTCCATAAGTGGGAAGTCAAGTTATGATTTTAAGTTACAAAACACACAGGCAAGCGTGGTTTACGGTTGGGCGCAAAACGCAAGCCACAACTGGCGCAGCGAAGCCGCTGTCATCGATTCTCTGAACTCTTATTACTACCAAACGCTAATAAACAATGAAACCCCTTGTTTCCAACACACGCTATCGGTAACATGCAACAACATCGGTACTTTTCCCATATATTTTTATAATATGCAACATGATTCATGGTACAGGATAGATTTTTACAGCCCTTACACAGGTGCTTTTCTATACAGTGCATGGGACAGCACATCAGCACTTAGCAGCCCCCTCATCTTTACCTACAATTTTGATTGTGGCAGCAACGCCGATGTGGCATATATTGTAAGGAAAGTGTCGGGTTACGGTGCGCGCAGTATGTCAGTGGACAGTACTGCAATCGGCGACAGTGTTTACGTTCATCAAAACACAAATACGGCAACTGCCAAAGCACATCCGCACCCTGTGGCAAAGACTTTGCCCAAACCTGCTACGGTAATGGTGAAAAACAACATTACAGTGTACCCCAACCCTGCGCAGGACATTGTGCGTATTGTGAATGAAAGCGGTGAGGCTATTGATAAATGCAGTTTATACGATTTGCTCGGCAAGGAACAGGCAGTTGAAGTAAGCCATAACAAACAAAGCATTAATATCAGCCAACTGGCAGCAGGTGTGTATTTACTGCATATTTATTGCAAGGGCAATGAAACGGTATTCAGGATTATTAAAACATATTAATTTTATACATTTGCTTATGATGAAGAAAATAGTCATAACTCTCTCTGTAATTTTAACGTGTGTTTTTTACCAAACAGCAAAAGCGCAATACTGTATAGCAGGCAGTACGGTTGGGATTTATACGGATATTGTTCCTGACACCGCGCTTTATGTTAATACTTCTTATTCTATTGACATAAACCAAGACGGAACGAATGACATTTTAATAACGTCTTATTTTCACGGCACTTTAGGTGGGAGTGGAAAACGAATAGAAAATTCAAGGATATATGCAACTTCTTTAAATAATCTTGTAGGCTTCTGTTTTTGGAAAACATTTTGTAACGGAACAAATTTATTGATGCCATTTAATATGAGTGATATTGTTAGCAATAATACATATATAAGTGCAGGATATATGTCATATCTTAGTCAAAATGCTTTAGAATCTTGTAGTAATGTTGAATGGATAGACAATACAGACCATTATATTGGGGTGCGCTACGCTACCAACATTGACACAGCTTACGGTTGGATAGGGGTGCAACTTACCCAATACGGTAATGTTCACAGAATAACAGTAAAAGATTTTGCCTTAGAAAGAAACCCCATTGTTGGTTTGCATGAGTTAAGTGCAAACAGTTTGCGTGTAACCGCCTACCCAAACCCTGCACAAACACAAGTACACATAAAAACCGATGAAGCAGAAATTATGCAAATAAAAATTGTAAGCATTGCAGGCAGCGAGTTAATAAACACCACGCAACATATAATTGATGTAAGCCATTTACCTAACGGCATTTACTTTGCACAAATAAAAACCGATAAAGGTATTGGCGCGAGAAAAATTGTAGTGCAACGATGAAAACCAAGCGATGAAAAATACAATTCTTATACTGTTTGCATTTTTGTTTTGTCAAAGTACAAAAGCACAATACATCATTGCAGGCGATACTACAGGGCTTTATATGGACATTGTGCCTGATACCACCTTTGGCGGAATGTTGTTTTGTGCTTTTGATATAAATCAAGACGGCATTAATGATGTGGGCATTCAAACATATTTATCTTACACTTCAATTAAAAGTTATAATGTATATACTGCAATTGGACGACAGAACAACAGTGCTGTTGCATTTTGCTATATAGGGGGTACAAATCCTGATGACGATTGCAGAAGTGTAGTAAAACCTTTTAATATTGGTGATACCATTAATAAAAGAGGAAATTATTCTAACCTAAATACTAGTACTAGGATAGCTTATGCATACAGTAATGGAAGCTTGGGCGGTGGTGGATGTAGATTATGGTTAGACAATACAGACCATTTTATTGGGGTGCGCTATTCCACTAATATTGATACGGTTTATGGTTGGATGAGGGTGAGGGTTTTTAGTGAGAATGGAATAACAGTAAAAGATTTTGCCTTAGAAAGAAACCCCATTGTTGGTTTGCGTGAGTTAAGTGCAAACAGTTTGCGTGTAACCGCCTACCCAAACCCCGCACAAACACAAGTAAACATAAAAACCGATGAAGCAGAAATTGTGCAAATAAAAATTGTAAGCATTTCAGGCAGCGAGTTAATAAACACCACGCAACATATAATTGATGTAAGCCATTTACCTAACGGCATTTACTTTGCACAAATAAAAACCGATAAAGGTATTGGCGCGAGGAAAATTGTGGTGCAACGGTAAAAAATAAGTGATGAAACAACATAACACATACTATGCAGTACTGCTGATTACTTTGTTGGTTGGTTTTGCTGCCTGCAAAAAAAAGGCTTCTGGCTCGTTAGATACCGTAAATAACGCCCTTTACTGGTCGCAGTTGGGGGATAATAAAGATTTCAGGTTTGCGCGTGGGGCTTGTGTGTGTGTGGATAAAAACAGGAACGTGTATGCAACACAGAGAAGCTATGTAAGCAAATGGAACGGTAAGGAATGGACTGCCACGTTATTGCCAAGTTCAAACGCGCCTGTTTTCACCTTATATGCTGACAACTTAAATAATGTATATGCAGGAAGCAGTTATGTGTCTAAATGGGACGGAAATGCGTGGTCAGCACTGGGCGATATGGGCGGTTTGAGTACAGATAGTATTTATTGCATTACAGGCGATAATGCGGGTAACATATATGCCGCCACTTCAAATTCGGCAGTGGCTGTATGGAACGGAACGGACTGGCATTATACCGCTCAGCTAAACGGACACATAAATTCTGTTTGCTGTACCAAAACAGGCAGCCTGCTTGCAGGGGGCAGTTTTACCAATGCCAATGGAAAATATTATGTAGCCCTGTGGAACGGAACGGCGTGGGAAGAACTGGGCACGGATGCAAATGCCTTAAATGCCAACAATGTTATTAATACCCTGACAACCGACAACCAAGGCAATGTGTATGCCGCAGGCACGTTTAAAAATGCGGATAAAAATATGTATGTGGCAAAATGGAACGGCACACGTTGGCAGGAACTGGGCGGAAACAATTCGTTGCAGGCAAATAATACCATTGCTTCTATATGCAGCGACAACAGGGGACATATATATGCCGCAGGCTGGTTTATCAAAAACGGATACAGATATGTGGCAAAGTATAATGGTGCAGCCTGGGAGCAGGTAGGACCACCTGCCGTAATTGAAGACGGCAGATATTCAGGAAACAAGTATCCTGCGTACAACCCCATTTATTCTATTTGTGTTGATGAGGAAAACACAGTGTATGCAACCGTATTTGAATTTATAAGCAGTGTTATAAACGGACATGAAGCAAACCGTGTTGTTTATTATGCACAGTAAACGCCTTTAAAATTTAAACCATGAAAAAAATAAATAGCAGTTTATTAATTGTCGGGGTAGCCTTACTCTTTGTTTCCTGCACAAAAGGACGGCACTCTGTTCGTTTTGCAAACCACCTTTGGTACTACGGTGAGGTAAGTAATGTAATGATTAACAACGTATCGTTTGGAGCAATAGCACCCGGAGAGAAGAGCGATTACAAAAGTATTCCGGCAGGAAGTTTTACGGTGAGTGCTTATCTAAGCAAAACCAATGCCGTTATAAAAGGCACAGGTTATATTAGGGGCAAGGGAAAACACCAATGGACAGTATCTTTAAATTCTTTTGGCGACCTGTCTTTGGAAGAAGATTAATGTTGTTGATGTAAGCCATTTACCAAACGGTATTTACATTGCACAAATAAAAACTCGCCCTTGTTACGCTGCGCTAAACAAGTACGAGGTAATTTTTCCGATTAATGATTTACAATCACTTTGCCCATTTTCAAGGTATTTCCGTTTTCGGATTTTACTTTATAAATGTATAAGCCCTTGTTCATTTCAGCTACATTCAAATTTGCGCTGCCGTTGCTAAACAAAATTTCGTTTACTGTTTTTCCTGTAATGTCATAAAGCACAAGGGTGGCGGCATTTTGGCTCTCGGTTGAAAAATTTACAACAGCAGAAGCAGGATTTGGATACACGCTCAATTCCAAACGTTCATCATTCAGTTTATCAATTCCTACACAGTCGTTCACAACAACAGTTCGTGAAAAAGAATGTGTTCCCCCCTCATCAGCAGCGGTGAGTATAATGGTATAAATTCCCGCACTTGAAAATGAAATGCTTGGTGTGGCGGCGGTATTATTCGGGCTGAAATTAACATTGCCGTTATCAGACGAAGACCATGTATAACTTAGCGTAGGCGCACCTGAAGAATTGTTGCTTACCGTTACCGAATTAGAAATGCAAATTGTATTAGATGAAAGGCTAAAATTGGCGGTTGGTGTAGAAACCGCTATTCCTGTGCTTACATCGCGCAGCACCGTAGTTTGAGAAAAAGGAAGCGTGCCAAAACCGTCAGCATACACATTCACATCAACCACCTGCATACTGAAAAGCGCGTGGCGTGTGCCAATGGAATAAAAATCGTAATTCGTTATGGTTATGGTGGCTGTGGCGGCAATTGTTCCCAAAATCGGGATTTGCCCTGCCAAAACTGCATTAACCGTTTGGCTTGTAACCACGCGCAAAGCATTGGTAAAGGTAGCGTTTGCTCCGGGGAGAATTAAAGTGCCCGAACCGTCGGCAATTACATGGCTGTTGCCTGTAAACGTGCCTGCAAGCGGCACAGGAATTTGAGCCGCAGTTACCGAAATATTTCCCCCTGTTACCGAACTTGTGGAAGTGTTTAAACCCATTGGGTAAGCTGCCACCACAGCAACACTGGTATATTGAAGATTTGCCCCTGCACCGCTGAAAGCAATATTACCGCCGTGCAAGGTTAAATCGGTTGCGGTTGATGAGTAATAATAATTCATACCCTGCGAAGAACTTAACAGCACTTGCGCGTTTGGAAACACGGTGTTGTTTGCAGCAGCCGCAGAAAAATCAGTTACCAAATCGGTAAACGTTTCAATGGCAGAATAATCCCACAGCACGTTTGCACCCGAAAAACCTGCATCGGTGTTCACCGAATCGCAGTGATACATGGCGTAGGTGTAGCTTGGCACAGGCGCGTGATTGGCTTGTGTAAGCTGTGCGTTCATGGCTAATGAAACGCAAATGCTCAAAAATGAAATGTAAATTTTGTTCATGCTAAGGTGTTTTTAGTTTTTTCAAAAGTAAAGATTATTTAAGTAACAACGAACTATCGCCGTAACTCAAAAAACGGAAATTGTGCGAGAGCGCGTAATCATAAATTTCGCGCCATTTGTTACCAACCACCGCGCTGATGAGTAAAAGCAAGGTGCTTTGCGGCTGATGAAAATTAGTGATAATGCCGTGTGCTAATTTTAACTGATACGGTGGCGCAATTAAAATTTGTGTGCGACACAAGAGTTTTTGCAAATTGTTTTTTTCTAACCAATCAATTAAGGCTTGCAAACTTTCTTTCGCGCTTAAATTTTGTTGGGGCAAGTCGTACACCTCCCATTGTTTTATTTCCAATTCTTCCAGTGTGGCATTTTTGTTGAGTGTGGCTTTTACGCCCAACCAATACAATGTTTCAATGGTGCGTAAAGAAGTTGTGCCAACGGCAATGATGTTGTGTTCGTGTTGTTGCAACTTTTTTATGGTTTCCAAATCCACATCAATCCATTCGGCGTGCATATCGTGTCCGCTCATGGTTTCACTTTTCACGGGTTTAAACGTTCCTGCGCCAACGTGCAAAGTAACTGACAAGGTTTCAACGGATTTTTCTTTTAAGGAATTAAAAACATCATCGGTAAAATGTAAACCCGCAGTTGGTGCAGCCACCGAGCCTTCGTGTTTGGCGTAAATGGTTTGATAACGTGCAGTATCAATCGTTTCGCTCTCGCGGTTTAAGTAGGGAGGAATTGGCAGATTGCCAAATTGTTCCAACACTTCGGCAAAAGATATATGTTCGGGTGTCCAAAAAAAATCAATAACAACATGAGTGGTTTTTCTTTCTGCAATTTTTGCGTGAAGTGAAATATTGTTCTTTTGAATGTGCAATTCATCTTCTTTCCAGCGTTTCAAATTCCCGACCAAACAATTCCAGCGCGCTGTTTTCCTTGCTGTCATTGCCATTGAAACATCATTTGCGTTTGGTTCAAGACAAAAAATTTCTATGGTTTGTTGTTTAGAGTTTTCAAAGTACAAACGCGCCTGTATCACTTTGGTATTATTAAAAACCAACAATGTGTTTTTGTCAATGAAAGAAGCAATGTTTTTAAACCGGCTTTCTTCAATCTGCTGATTTTTGAAAACCAATAATTTTGATTCATCGCGTTTTTCCAAAGGATACACCGCGATTTTCTCGTTCGGCAAATCGTAAGTGAAATCTGAAATGGAAATTTGTGAAGGGTGTTTCATTTTAACTGTTTTGTCATTTCGAGCGAAGTCGAGAAATGAATTTTATGGCAACACGTCTCGACTTCGCTCGACGTGACAGAACTTTATTCGATATTCATCAACCGCAACACTTTTTCAATGTCTTCGGGTGTGTCCACGCAATGGCTGTCAAAAGTAGTTTCCACGCATTTTATTTTGTAGCCGTTTTCCAACCAACGCAGTTGTTCCAATGATTCTGCTTTTTCCAATTCGGATTGTTGCAGGCGCGTAATTTTTTCTAAAATATCCGAACGGTAAGCATACATACCCACATGACGGAAATAATTAAAATGTTTGTGCCATTCGCTTTCGACTTGATTTTTGATTGCAGGGATTACGCTGCGGCTGAAATACAGAGCTTCGTTATTCGTATTCAACACAATTTTTACTTCGCCTTTGTCAAACAAAACTTCGTGGTTGGTGGTTTTAATCATTTGCGTTGCAATTTCAACTTCGCCATTGCAAACCTGCGCCAATGAATTAATTTGTTCGGGGTCTAAAAAAGGTTCATCGCCTTGCACGTTAATCACGTAATCAAATTTTTTTCCGTTTAATTGATAGGCTTCAAAGCAACGGTCTGTTCCGCTTGGGTGTTCGGCTTTGGTCATTACTGTTTTTGCGCCGAAAGTGTTGGCGTGTTCAGCAATACGGGTATCGTCTGTGGCTATAATCACTTCATTCAATAAGTTTGCCTTTACGGTTTGTTCGTAAACGCGCTGCAACATGGATTTGCCTTTTATTTGCGCCAGTGGTTTTCCCGGAAAGCGCGATGAAGCGTAACGTGCAGGAATAATGCCGATGATTGATTTCATAAAAATACAGTTTCAAAAGTAAGAAACTGTTTAGATTTTTAGGCGGCAAAATTATCATGGTTCAAAATAGTCAATACCTTTGCGCTATGGCAAGTGATTGGCAAGTGTTGCAACAAAAGCTGAAAGAGCGGTTTAATTCCGACATGGATTTTGATACTATTTTGTTTTTAATCGGATTACAGGAATTAGGCAAACCGTTTAAGAAATACAAGAAAGACCAAAAAATGGAAATTATGCACGTTGCTGTTTGCGCGGTGTTAGAGCCTTTTGGTTTTTATGAATTTGAAGGCAGAGATAAAGAAGGCTGGCCCCATTGGAAATTAAAAGAAGAAATTCCCTTTTTAGATGCCAAGCAGCAAAACAAACTAATGATTGATGCCATTGTGGACTATTTTAAGAAAGAGGGCTTTATTTAGCTTCTATACCATTCTCTTTCTTCAGCAACTTTATATCTTCAATCAACTTTTTCACCTGCACTTTATCCGTGCCGTCGTACATACTGCGAATGCGGGCTTTTGTGTCAATCAACAAAAACAATTCGCTGTGCAAAAAACCTTCGGGGCTGCCGTCATCTTCAATGGCGTTTACCAAATAATCGTTTTTTGCCAAATCGTAAATGTGTTTTTTATCTCCCGTAAGCAAATGCCATTTGTTTTTTTGTGCATGATAAATTTGCGCGTAAGCATCTAACACCTCAACCGTATCGTGCAAAGGGTTTACGCTGTGCGAGAGAATAAGCAAACTGTCGTCTTGCGCAAAAGCGGCTTGCACATCAGTTAAATTTGTACTCATTTCGGGACAAATGCTTTGGCAGGTAGCAAAGAAAAAATTTGCTACATATATTTTATTTTTCACGGTTTCCTGCGTTACCGTTTCGCCGTATTGGTTGCTTAAACTGAAATTGCTGATGCTGTGATAAACCGTATCGTGTTTTTCATTCAATTTTTTTTCGCCGTAAACAGGCAATAAAAATTCGGGCGTGTTTTGTGTGCAGCCAAACACTAAAGTGGCTGCCGCCAATAAACTAATTGCTTTTAATTTCATTATCCTTAATCATTTTTTGTTTTTCTTCTTTTAAGCGCAGGTGTTGGTATTCTTCAATCAGGCGTTTTAACTCTGCCACATAACGTGCATCATAAAATCCGCGAATGTTGCGCTGTACGTCCACCAACACAAAAAAACTGTAATCAATGTAAATGGGTTTTTCAACAAAAAACGTTTTTGCCAAACTGTCAAAATTTGTTTTGTTCCATATAAAAAAATGCACGTTTTCGTGTTCGTCCAATTTTTTCAAGTCTTCATATACTTCCGTATTTTCTACTGCCAAAACAAAAGGAATGTGAACCACCTTTTCTTTTTTGTAATTCAGATATTCCCACAAACCTGCCATGCGATACACATCGCTGCGGTATTTTTCACCCACAAACATAATGGCGTAAAGCGGAAATTTGGCGAGAGCGGTATCAAACGTGTCGTTTACTTTATAAAACAAGGTGTCGTTTGGGGCAATTACTTTTTTTGTGCCGTAGTGCGGTAATTTTTTAGAGTTAATGGTGCTTGTTTCCAAAATAAGCCAAAACAGCGATGGAAAAGCAATAATCAACAACACTATCCATTTTTTATTTTTCATATATCGTTCTTATCCTCCTCGTTTAATGTTTTTTCTATTTGATGATACAATTTTACTACTTGCGTATAATTAGGATTGTTTTTGTGCAGTATAAAGGAAGTATATAATTTCATTTCTTGTTTATGAGCCGTTTTAATCGGAATAACATTGTCTATTTTTAAAATGTAGGCATTGTGTTTTGAATTTTGATACCAACGGTTAAACACTTTAAAGCGAATTAAGGCTTTATCTTCGTTATCGGAACAAACGTAAATTACCGAATTTTTAACTTCGTTTAAAAACGCAACAACAATCAGTTCTATGGTTTTGGAAACTTTGGTATCTAACGACTCTTTTTCTTTATTTATTTTTTCTACTACCAATTGAAAAACGTGTGGAATTTTTGTTCCGGAAATGGAACTTAATGTTTCGTCTGTAACAAAGGCAACACGGTACAAAACATCGTTTTTGGTAATAAAATTGTAGCTGTTTGAAAAAGGGTCGTATGTATAATTATAACGGTTTTGCAAACTTAATTCCTTTTTTATGAAGTGTGCTTACAGGAACATTCCCCTTTAAGTATGAACGCACCAATTCTTTATCGGCAGCCAATTTGGCAACTGATTTCAGAATGGTGTTTTTATTCAAGGCTTTTGATTTCACGACACAAATATACTAAACTTACTAATCATACGATTTGGTAATGAGTTAATTTAACAAGGCAGAAAATCGTAAATTTTATTTAATCCCTGTGGTAATAAAAAATAATTTCAAAACCACCCAACCATTTACTTACCTTTACTGTACAGGTAATCAGCACCCTATTTCTATGAACATTCAGCCACAACTGATTAAAGATTGTATTGACGGTAAACGTCGGGCTGAATATGAATTGTATAAGGTGAGCTTTAGTTACCTGATGAGCATTTGTGTACGATATACCCGAAACCGCGAAAGAGCCGAAGAAGTGCTGAACATGGGCTTTCTTAAAATTTTAACTCATCTGAAAAGTTACAATGCCGATGCGCCTTTTAAACCTTGGATTAGGAAAATTATGATTAACACGCTGATTAACGAGTATAAAAAGGAAAAAACGCATCACGAAAATATTTTGTATGTGGAAGATTATTACGAAACAGACAAGTACGCCGAAATAAACACCGCTATTGAAAAAATTGATGCCGACCAGATTTACAGTTTCATTGCCAAGCTGCCGCCAGCCAGCAGTCAGGTGTTTAATCTGTATTTTATTGACGGCTACAAGCACCGCGAAATTGCCGAAATGCTGGGCATAACCGAAGGCACAAGCAAATGGCACTTAAACTCGGCACGCGAGCAACTGAAAATAATGTTGAGAGAAATTGATTTACCCATTATTAAACATTTAGAATGAGCAGCGAAGAACGGTTAAAATATTTACTCAGAAAACTGATTGGCTCAAAAGAATTTCCTTTTTCGGAACGCAACTGGCAAAAAATGAAAGCCATGCTTCCCGATAATGAGGTGAGTGGGGAAGCACAGTTTAAAACTTCGCTCAATAAATTGGTTGAAGAAAAAGAATTTGCTTTTGCCGAAAGCAGTTGGGAAAAAATGAGTGCCATACTTCCCGAACGTGAGCGTAAAAACAGATTAGTGCCAATTTTGTGGACACTTGCAGGATTGTTGGTAGTTGGCAGTTTTTTAGTTGTTAGTTTGAAGTCGGAAGTTGCGGAAGTTCAAAGTTTGAAGTCGGAGGTTGAAAGTAAAGAGTTGAAAGTTGAAAATCAGAAGTTGGCGGTGAAGAAACAAGAAACAGCAAACAACAAACAACACACAGAGCAAAAATCAAATGAAATTGTTGTAAAAGAAAAAACCGTTTCCTCCGAAAAACCTTTGCTTACTGATGTTCAGCAAACAGAAAAAGAACTTGTGAAAGAAACGCAAGAAATTTCTGTGCCTGATGTTGTAATGCCTGTTGTAACAAATGCCATTGAAAATAAGGAAGAAGAAGAAACAAGTTATAAGTCGGAAGTCGTTAGTCAGCAGTTGGTAGAAAAAATTAATGAGCAATTACAAGTTGGCAACGAGCAATCAGCAACGGACAAACTTTCAAACTTTCAAAACTTTGGAATTTTCCAACAACAAGACAGCACGAAACAAGAAACGGAATTAGAAGCAAGTTCGCAATCGGCAGAAAACGGACAGCAAGCGGCAATTGGCAAGACTGAACATGATACAACGAAACAAGAAACGATTAATGAGCAACCAGCAATAAGCGAACTTTCAAACTTTCAAAACTTTGAAACTTTGAAACAAGAAACAACGATTGAACTGCCGAAAAAAATCAAAAAACCGTTTATGTATTTTGAAGCCGGCGGCGCGTATTTGCTTGGTTGGAAAAATGCGGGCAAGCGCGAGGGTAATGGTTTTAATCCCGTTGTTGGTTTTAATTATTACAATTACCTGAACGAAAAATTAGCTCTGTCTTTGGGTGCGCAATACACATCGGTAAATAATTTAAGTAATTACAACAACACCTCTAAAAAAACAACGCGCTACTCTTTTGGCGAAGAAAGTCAGGTAACAGTTATTACGCCACAAAAAGTTCACTACTTGCTTGTGCCGATAAAACTGCATTACTTTTTAGATTCATCAAACAGTTTTGGTGCAGGTTTTAATGCCGCGTATTTACTCACCGTTGGCGGAACAATGGAAATTTACGATGTTCGCCTGAACAAACAGGAAAATTACAAATCAGGCAAAGTAAACGGCTACACCGAAGGCTTTAATACGTTTGACACACAGGTTTCTGTTTTTTATCGCCGCCGTTTGCATAAAAATATTGGCGTGGTTGCAGAACTGTTTTACGGAATAAGCGACATTAAAAACAATTTGTTTTTTAATTCTTCAGTAAAAGAAAAAAACAAAGGTTTGAAACTGACATTAACATACACTGTTTTTAAGTAGAAAAATGAAGAAGTTGGCTTTATATAGTTTGATGTTTTTTCTTGCACTTGTTTATTCGTGCAACAAGAAAAAATATCCCGATTCCATGATTATTGACAAAATTGAAGCGGTGTTCAGCTTTGACGGAACTATTGACGGCAAACCTGTGTCCATAAAAGCGGGCGTGGACAATTATTATATGTATTCATCTTACGCGCAAGACACAAACGGCGTGTATAATTTTGTGGGCGAGTTTAAACAAACAGACTGTAATGATTGCAGAAACTCACTCAAAATTCAAATCAACGATTTTAAAATTTCCGCGCCTAACGAAGCCATGAAGATGGATTCCGCGCTTGTTCCCAAAACATACAGAATTTTGGCAGGCACAAATTCATATCTGGTAGGCTTTCAATCGTTGTTTAACAAACAAGCCGAAAATTATTATTGGGATTTTGGTGACGGTACAGGCTCAAACGAAACAAATCCCACGCACGAGTTTTTTACGACGGGGCAATACAACGTAGGTTTAAAAATTACAAGCGCAAACGCCTGCGAAAGTTTTATCGGCAACAAACAAAACATTGATGTTTCAAACAAAACCTGCAAATCTTACATTGGCGTTACAAACGTATCGGGAAATTCCGTTTCCTTTATTCAAACTACTTACGGCGGCGCATACCCTTACAAATATTCATGGAACTTCGGCGACGGCGATACTTCCACGGCGGTATATCCTGTTCACAATTATTTGGTGAGCGGAAGTTACCCTGTAACGCTGAAAGTAACCGATGCCAACGGTGTAACCACGCTTGCAAATTTTAATGCCGTAACACAGGGCGATGCTTCATCTTGCGCGGCTAATTATTTTGTGAAATCTGTGAATGCCGTACACAATCCAAAAGTTTCTTTGTCAAAAGTTATTATTACATGGACAGATGAAAACGGCGAAGTGTATTCATCAAACAATGAAATTCAACTTTCTTCAAGTTATCTTGATTTGCTTGAAGCAGAAAATTTTGACAACAACGAAAACAATCAACCCACCAAAAAACTGAAAGTAAAATTCAGGTGCATGATGTATAGCGGCAATAAATCGGTTTTAATAGATAACGCGCAGGCAATAATTGCAGTGGCTCATAAATGAAAAAATTTACACACATAGCTGTCGTTCTTTTAATGGCGATGTTTTCACAACGCGCATTGGCTCAATCGTGCAGTTTAACGGCAAGTTATTCTTATTCAATAAACGTGAGCGAAGTAACTTTCAGCAACACCTCTGTCGGCACAACATCAAACGCTATTTGCAACTGGTATTTTGGCGACGGCACAAGCGACACCACCGTATCTTCCATCGCAGAACACAGATACAAAAGCGGCGTATATACCACCACACTCATGATTATGCAATTATTAAACGGACAATGGTGCAGCAGCAGCGCGGCACAAACGTTTTCCGTTAATCCCTGCATATTGTCGGCTCATTTATCGCACACATTAAACACGGCAGGCACGGCAAGTTTTGTAAGCATTTCCACAGGCACAAATGCCAACACCGTTTATTATTGGGATTTTGGCGACGGACATCATGCCACAAATCCCGAGCCTTTGCATACCTATTTAAGCGCAGGACTGCATTATGTAAAACTGAAAATAACAGATACAGATAATGCTGCTTGTCAGGACAGTTTAATGCGAGCCGTAAACGTAACCTTTGCAAACATAACAACAGGCGTTGAGGAGCTGAACGATGAAAGTATAGAGTTGAGCGTTTATCCTAACCCTGTGAGTGAAATGTTAAATGTTGAAAGCCCCCTAACCCCCAAAGGGGGAACAATCAAAATTTTTGATGTGTTAGGCAATTTAGTATTGGAACACACAATCACCCCTCCTTTGGAGGGGAAGGGGGAGGCTATTGACCTGCGCGAGCTAAAGAGCGGCATTTATTTTCTGAATATTCAATCAGACAACAAAAGGTTTACAAAAAAAATAATCGTAAACAAGAATTAGCAACCATTAAAAACTTCAAACTAAGAACTAAAAACTGTTTCCATACCCAACCTTTTACTTTTTCTTTTTGTAAGGTGCAATAAGGAGCAAGCTGAAAATCCTTTAAAGAGTAAGCACAAATTAAATACACAATTAATATGAAAACCAATTACACAAAACATCTGAAACTGGCGATAGTGCTTTTTTTAGCCATTGCCACAAACTTTGCCAAAGCGCAATGCGTGGCAAGTTTTACTCCCTACATCGGGGCTAACGGACAAGTAACCTTCGTTGCTAATGTCGTGGGAGCGCCCACCCCAAGTGCTACGGTTTATTCGTGGAATTTTAACTCCAATGTGCCAAGTTGGGTAACATACACAGGCACAGCAGCAACCATGAATACATATACGGCAAACGGCTGTTATACGGTGGCATTGTTTGTTACAACGTATTCTAATTCTGTGCCTACTTGTTCTACAGTAGTATATAGTGCTGTTTGCGTAACTAACGTGGCATCGCCACCGCCGCCAACGCCAACTTGTAATGCAAGTTTTACCTACGCGGTGGGTGCAAACGGAAACGTTACCTTTGGCAGCACTTCTACAGGAAGCATTAATGCCTCTACGTCTTATACATGGGGCTTTGGCTCACAAGCTACGCCAAATTTCTCAATGGGTACAAACATCACCCACCCAAGTACCACTTACACCGCCAACGGTGTTCATACAGTATTTCTTGTGCTTAACAACTCAGGTGGCGGGGCTGCTTGCGCCACACAGCAAACCATTTCGGTAAACACCGTTACAACAACTCCGCCTTGTAATTTGAACGCTAATTTTAGTTACACCACAGGCGCAAACGGAATTGTTTACTTTAACAACACCAGCACAGGCACAACACCAAACACAAGCTATTCTTGGAACTTTGGCGATGGTGGAAGTTCATCGACAGCTTCACCTGCGCACACTTACACGGCTAACGGCACTTATTTGGTTACGCTATTTGCCAATGCCTCTACAAACTCTGTGTCGCCTTGCATTGATACAACTGCTCACACCGTTGTTATCAGCAACATTACAAACACCTGCATTGCCAACACAACGTTCTCGCTAATTCAGGCAAATACACCGCACTCATGGTATGCCGTAGTTACCAACACCGGCAATGTAGCTGCTGCGCAATGGAGTTGGGGCGACAGCACTGCCAACAGTTTCGGTATTGTAGTTTCTCACACTTACGCAGCCGCAGGCAATTATCAAATCTGCTTAACCGTAACCACCACTTGTGGCACAATAGGCACACATTGCTCAACACAATACCTCAGCAAATCGGCAGACGGAAGCAACGATATTGTGTATATCAATACCGTAACACGCGAAATGCTTGAAGCAGAACCAACAGATATTAAAAACAATGCTGCTGAAGCTATTTCCTGCATCATTTCGCCAAACCCAAACAGTGGTGAATTTAACCTGAACATAAACGGAATAACGGCTTCGTCTGCAAAAATACAGGTGTATAACCTCATGGGCGGAGTAATCTTTGAAAGCATAAACGACACCCACAACGGAAACATAAATAAAACCATCAGTTTAGAAAACATTTCAAATGGCGTGTACTTTATAAGAGTAAACGCAGGGGATAAAATACATACGCAAAAGTTAGTTATAACTAAGCAGTAATAATCTGTTCTCAAGCTATAAAAGAAAAAAGAGTTGTTCAATTTTGAACAACTCTTTTTTTATTGAAATTGTCTAAAGTCCTCAACTATAAATAAATTATGTTGCCCTTTCAGGGCGAAACAGCATTGTTTATGAGATTTGGCAACTTTTTGAAAGTTATCAAATCTCTCTATAAAACAAAACCATTTAGCGACAACTCCTTTGTCTGAAAGACAAAAATATACCTTAGCTCGGAGCAACGCCCTGAGCCGTTATAACAAAGTAGAATACGCCCCGAAAGGGCATTATAATAATCGGGTGGCTGAAACAAATTTTTTAATCCTCATCAATCTCGGTAAGCGCACCGTTTGTAATCAAATACCCCTCGCTGCATTGCTGAACGGAAACACCCTCCCATATTTTTGAAATCAGTTTTTCGTTGTTTGCCAGCGAATAGTTGTACGGATATTTTTTACTCCACACATTTTTCAGCAGCTCCTGTTTCCATTCTTCTTTTTCAGGAATGGCATTTAAAATGCTTTTTAAACTTGTGGCATAAGATGTTTCAGGCACTTTGTCGTAAATAATACACAAAGCGGTTTGAATGGCTAAAGCGTTGCGCTTGTCTTTTTCGCCCAAAATATATTTTTGCAGCGTAATTAAGGGATTGATTTTTGAATACAAAGCGCAAAGCCAGTCTTCTTTCATTTCGGCACTTGCAGATTTTTCAAGATTGGCAATGAGGTTTTTTACAATTACGCTGTCTTGCACCAGCGAAGCACTCATGCACACATAGTGATTAAACACATTGGCGTTTTTAGATTGCTTAATAACGGTTTCTTTGGTATAGGTTCGCAGTTTTTTCGCCGAAGTTTCAGGACTGATAAGCGTTGCCAGCAACAGGGCGTTCCCTGCCAGCAAAGCATCGGAGCTGCGTTGTGTTTCGGCAATATCTAAATAAACTTGGGCTTTGGCATTTATGGTTGTTAAAACAGCGTGCGTTTTTTGAAAAGTATAAACCCTGCCGCTGTGGTTCATAAAATAATTTTGCTTGGGCGGAATAAACGCCACGCCCGAAAACGCAAAGCCAATCTTTTTTTGCATTAAATAAAACAACTGTACTTTCTCTTTCTCCGAAAGTTTTCTGTCATCAACAATCGTTTTTAAAAGATTATTGAAATAATCGTCGCCAAACAATTTTTCTTGCGGCACTTTACTTATTATATTTCGCAAAATGCCGTCAATATTGGCATAAGTGTATGTTTTATTAAGAACCTCTTTGTCGCAGGGCTTCACGGTTTGAGAAAACCCTTTTACTAAAAAAGCAAAACCTAAAATCAGGAAACTAAATTTTTGCATCGCGAACATAAAAATTCGTGTTTCGGCAAAAATAGGGCAATATTTTTTTAGAACAGGTTTTCCAAAATGTTGTTTTCAACAACGTTCGGTAGAGTTACTTTCAAATTCGGTGTACGTTGCATTTCACGTTTTATGGCAAAAAGAGCTTCATCGTTGCGTGCCCAGGCTCTGCGCGAAATACCGTTGTTCACGTCCCAAAACAATAGTTGTTGCAAACGGCGTTCTGCATCTGCACTTCCGTCTAACACCAAACCGAAACCGCCATTAATCACTTCGCCCCAACCCACGCCACCACCGTTGTGCAAGCTAATCCACGTTGCGCCGCGAAACGCATCGCCAACAAAATTTTGTACCGCCATGTCAGCCGTAAATTTGCTGCCGTCATAAATGTTTGAAGTTTCACGATAGGGAGAATCCGTTCCGCTTACATCGTGGTGGTCGCGCCCCAAAACCACAGGCGCGGAAATTTTTCTTTCTTTGATTGCGTTATTAATTGCTTGAGCAATTTTAATGCGGGCTTCGCTGTCGGCGTACAAAATGCGGGCTTGCGAGCCAACCACCAAATTATTTTTTTGCGCGTCCTTTATCCAAACAATATTGTCGTTTAGTTGTTGTTTAATTTCTTCGGGTGCGGTTTTGTACATTTCTTCCAAAACCTGTTGCGCCAATTTATCGGTAACGGCGAGGTCTTCGGGCTTTGCAGAAGTACACACCCAACGAAACGGACCAAAACCAAAATCAAAACACATAGGTCCTAAAATATCTTGCACATACGATTTGTATTTGAATTCACCGCTTTCTTTGTTTGCAAATACATCGCCGCCTGCTCTGCCAACTTCCAACAAAAACGCATTTCCGTAATCAAAAAAATACATGCCGTTTTTTGCTAAAGTGTTCACCGCATTAATGTGTCGCACCAAAGTTTTTTGAACTTCCTCTTTAAACTTGTCGGGATTTTCGCTCATCATCTTATTGCTTTCTTCCAACGAAAAACCAACAGGATAATAGCCGCCCGCCCATGGATTATGTAAAGAAGTTTGGTCAGAGCCAATATCTACTTTCATATTTTCTTTCACCAAACGTTCCCACAAATCCACCACGTTGCCCTGATAGGCAAGGCTTACAGCTTCTTTATTTTGTTGCGCCTGTTTGGTGCGAACAATTAATTTATCCAAATTATCAAATACTTCGTCCACCCACTTTTGCGAATGACGTGTGTTTACTGCTTTCGGATTTATTTCAGCCGTAATGGAAACCAAGCCTGCAATTTTTGCCGCTTTAGGCTGTGCGCCACTCATACCGCCAAGTCCACAAGTAACAAATAATTTGCCTTTGCGCTCAGCTTCGCTTCGCACAATCTTACGAGCCGCATTCATCACCGTAATTGTCGTACCATGCACAATGCCTTGGGGACCAATATACATAAATGAACCTGCTGTCATTTGTCCGTATTGGGTTACACCGAGTGCGTTAAATTTTTCCCAATCGTCGGGCTTGCTGTAATTCGGTATCATCATGCCGTTTGTTACAACTACGCGCGGCGCGTCTTTATGCGAAGGGAACAATCCGAGCGGGTGTCCGCTATACAACACCAAAGTTTGTTCGTCTGTCATGACTGACAAATATTGCATCGTTAAAAGATACTGCGCCCAGTTTTGAAACACCGCGCCGTTTCCGCCGTAGGTGATGAGTTCGTGCGGGTGTTGAGCAACGACGTAATCCAAATTGTTACTCAACATGTGCATAATTGCCGCAGCCTGTATGGATTTATGCGGATAATCTAAAATAGGTCGCGCGTAAATTTTGTAATCGGGGCGAAAACGATACATATAAATTCTACCGTAAGTTTTCAGTTCTTGGGCAAACTCTTTGGCTAAAATGGCGTGATATTTTTTATCAAAATAGCGTAAAGCATTTTTTACCGCTAATTTTTTTTCATCAGACGAAAGAACGTCTTTTCGTTTCGGCGCGTGATTAATGTTGCTTTCGTAAGGCTTTGCAGTTGGCAATTCTGAAGGAATACCTTGTGAAATGAGTTGTTGAAATTCTTTTAGTTCCATTTTTTTACTTCTAAATTTTTAAATCTTACTTCTGACTTTTCTTATCAAACAATCCTGTTTTTTTATTGTAGCCGTAAGGGCAATGTTTGCATCCGCTTTTACAGCAATAGCCGCGTTTGAGATGATATTTTTCGGTAAAAATAATATACCCTTCGGGACTGTAATAAAAATCTTCGGGGTTCATTTCCTTTTTAAACATGGCGGGGCAAAGATAGTGAAAGGTATTTTTACCATATTTTTGTGCAGTAACAACTTTTTAAAGCATGAATACAGAAGACATACGCAATTACTGCCTCTTAAAAAAAGGCACAACCGAAAGTTTTCCGTTTGACGAAGACACTTTGGTGTTTAAAGCAGGCGGAAAAATGTATCTGTTAATGAGCATTTCTTCTAACCCTGTGGCGTTTAGCATAAAATGCCAGCCCGAAAAAGCGGTGGAGTTGCGCGAAATATACAGCAGCATTTACCCTGCTTTTCACATGAACAAAACACATTGGAGCACCGTACGCTGCGATAATACCATACCGCGCAAATTAATACTTGAAATCATTGACAATTCTTACGCCTTAATAATAAAATCTTTACCCAAAAAGGTAAAGATTTTGGAGGGGCTTTAAATTATCTGTTGAAAAAAGTAATATTTTGTTAAAGCGATGTATAAAATCCCTATCTTGGACGAAAATTTTAATAACATGAAAAGAAAAATTACTTTACTATTTCTTGCTGCATCTGCCACTATTACTGTAAACGCGCAGTTGGTGCTTCAAGAGAACTTTACCGCACCAATGACCTCGTGGTTGAACGCTTCGGCTACCGGTTGGACAGTTACAAATCAATCTGTGCCCACAGGCACTGCGGCTGACCAAGGTTGGCAGCAAGGTTGTACTATTGCACTTGGTGGCAACAACATTATGCCCACCGCCTATAATGGGAATGGAGGCGCAGGCGGAGACTTTGCTTCGGTTGGTACAGCCGGCGGTTTTTCATCTATTATCCAAACCACTTCGGGGCAAGTGAGCAATTGGTTAATTTCTCCGGCTGTAACCATTCAAGACGGTTATGTTTTTCAATTCGCCACAAGAACAGGCAATACCCAAAGTTTCAATGGCGGTACGGTAAACGTTTCACCTGACAGATTGCAGTTGAGAATGAGTACAACCGGATCGGCATACACCTCACCTGCCGGACCGACAGGTATCGGCTCTTTCAACACATTGTTGTTTGATGTAAATCCGGCTTATAGCACTTCAACGGTAGGTGCAGTTGTTAATGGTACAACTACAAACGGATACAGACAAAACGGGTGGACTGTTTACACGGTACAAATTACAGGAGTTCCAACCCCTGTAACCGGTCGTTTTGCGTTCAGATATTTTGTTGAGAATGCCGCTGCGTCAGGCTCAATAAGTTCAACACAAAGAGGACTGTGGATTGGGATTGACGGAGTTAAATACACCGGACCATGTATAACGCCAACTGTTTCAAACTACACTACTTGCGCCAACACTACTGTAACCATGACTACTCAAGGCGGTGCAGGTACACATTATCAATGGGAAGCCAACGGAGTAACTACATTTACAACACCTCCAAACACATCTCCTATATTTACAACACCGGGTTCAGGAACTACTGTTTTTACCATTACTGCTATTGACGGAACGAACTTATGTGCTAATGAATACACTACCGCTTCCGTTACTGTGGGCAACAACCTTGTATTTAATGCGGTTGCTTCTCCAAGTGTTTATTGTCCTGATGAATTAGAAGACGACCTTTCTTTTAATGTTAATCCTGTTTGGAGCAGTATCGCAACATCATATTCAATATTTGCTCCAAGTAATCCGACATCTCCCGGGACGCAGAATTATACCATAACGTTGTATAACGGAACTTGCAGCGGTAACGCAGTTACCCCTGTTTCTGTTTTACCTGCACCAACTATTACCACAGCACCGTTAAACGGGCTTTGTACGGGCATGAACGGAACTGTTACATTAGCAGTATCGGGTGGTACGCTTTATGCATGGAACGTTGAATTGCTTTCCAGCATTGTACAAACAACATCAAATCTTAATATAACAGCTTCGGCAACAATGAATATTCCTGCAGGAACATACACCTATGCCGTAGTGGGGCAAGGAAGTAATGGTTGTATAAGTGAAATTGTAAACAGTTCTTTTGATGTTCACCCGACACCAACAATTTCTATTGTCAGCCCAATCACAACAGGTATATACACCTTGTGTCCAGGAGTAAACACTTCTTTTTCAGCAACGGGTATAGGTTCGTTTTCATGGAGTGCTTTGGTTGGTTCAGGCACTATTTCCATTGCAGTAGAAAACAGCACTTTAAACCCTTTAACATTCACGGCAAGTTTGCCGGCGGGTTCTGCATCTCAGTATAACGCTACTATTACGGTAAATGGGACAAGCGATGAGGGTTGCCCTGCTGCACCTAAGTCTATGGCAATAAGAGTTGTAAAAGCAGGTTGCGACATAGGCATTGGAGATATTAACGAAAATTCGGCTGTGTCGGTTTATCCTAATCCGTTTACAAACGAGTTGCACATCACTGCTTTAAACGGGCGTGTCGAAATATATAACACGCTTGGTCAGTTGGTAATAAACGTAGCCGTTAAAGAAAACGGAGCTATTAATACCGATAATTTGGTTAAAGGCGTTTACATCTTAAAAGCATTTAACGAGAAAGGTCAGGAAGTTAAAGCAACAAAACTGATGAAATATTAAGCCTCCTTTAAAGAAGCCAATAAAAAAACGCCCCGCAAAATTGCGGGGCGTTTTTTTTATGTCTGAAAGTTTTTTATCCTTTAAATCCTAAAAAAACTTTGCTGCCGTTATCTTCAAAGCGAAGAGAGTCCGATAAGCTTTTCATTAAATACACACCGCGACCACTTATTTTGTCAAGATTAACGGAGTCGGTAGGGTCAGGCAGATTGTTGTAATCAAAACCCTGACCTTCATCGGTAACAGAAAAAATCATGTGTGTGTTATCGGCTTCAAAGCCAATTTTTACAAATTTGTCGGGGTCATTTCGGTTTCCGTGTACAATGGCATTGTTTACGGCTTCACTCACGGCTATCAGCATATTGCCGTAAACATCTTCGTTCACATCATACACCTCGCAAATATCACCAATCAAACGCTCTACAAGCCGCAGGCTTTGCACGTTTGAATTGATTTTTAAGGCTTGATGTTTGGTAGGTATCATTTGTTTAAACTGTTAAAGTAATTATTCACTTTCTCTTTGTAGTATGGCGTTAAATCCGGCGGAACGGTGTTTAACAATTCCATTTCTTTTTCTTTCAGTCTTTTATACTCCAAAAACTCTTTAGGGTTGCTTAAATTTTGATTTTTTGCTTCATTGCTTTTGCGCTGTTCGTCTTCATCGCGTTCTCTTTCAGCTTTTTCACTTTCCAAAAGACGGGTTAAAATTTCCTGTTGCCGTTTCATGGTTTCGTTGGTAAGCTGTTTGTTTACCAAATCGCGCTCGGTTTGTTCCATTAAGTTTGCCAAATCACCGCCTGCATTTTTTCCCTGATTTTTGAGCTTGCTCATCATCTCCTGCATTTGACGGCGCAGGGCTTCTTGCTGAGCCGCCATTTTTGCAAATTGCTCGCTGCTGCCGGGTAGCATAGATGAGCCTGTTTTTCCGTTTTTGCCCTGCTGACCTTGCCCCTGCTTATCGCCCGGTTTTTGCCCCCCCTCTTTTTGTCCTTTTTCTAAAGCGTTTTTTAATTCCTGTAATTGTTTGTTGAGTTGCTCTTGCATTTTACGCATACTTTCCGCCGAATTTCCTTTTTTGCCCTGACTGCTCGGATTTTTTCCTGAACCCGGTTTTTTGCATTTATTTTTTCCGTTGCTCTCATCGCCTTTCGATTCTTTTTGGCTTTTGGCTTGATTTTGCATTTGCTGCAGAATTTCGTTTAAGAGCAAAGCCAAATTATTTACCGAAGTCATGGTGGTTTGCATTCGCGTTGTGCTTTCGCCCACATTGCGCTCGGCGAGGGCAGAAACAGTTTTGTTCATGTTTAAATGAATCGCGGAAATTTCGCGGTTTACCAAAGCGGAAATTTGCGGTGCGCGTTTACTCAAAGCCAGCAAACTGTCTTCAATAATTTTGCTGTCATCTTTCAGTTTGTTTTGCTGTTTGGGAATATCCACATATTGCGGGTTATCAATGCGCGTTTTTGGAAGCGTGGTAATTAAGTCTTCCTGCGCGTAAGAGAGATTAACAAGGTTTTCTAAAATTTGTCGCAGAGCCGCCATGTTTTCTTCCTGCTGTTCTTCTTCCGCATCTTGCATGGCTTGCTCCATTTGCTCTTTCATTTCCTGCATTTTTTTACTTGCATTTTGCTGAGATTTAGACGCATTGTTTTTATTGTTTTTGCTCAACTGCTGCGAAGCATTTTGCATTTCCTTACTTATTTCATTTTCTTTTTCATCAGTATTCGGCAGTTGATTGGGTTCTTCCAACTCGCTGTTTTTTTGTTGCAATTCGTCCAAATCTTTTTTCAACTCTTCAAATTCTTTTGAAATGTTGTCTTGTTTTTTTTGCAACTCATCATTGCTCATTGCCTTTTGCTCATTGTTCTTTGCCTCTTGTTTATTGCCTGTTTCCTGTTTGTCGTTTTGCTTACTGCCATCTTTATCCTGCTTATTGTCTTCTGCGTTCTTCTTTTCTTCTGCTTTCTGCTTACTGCTGTCAGTTTCTTTGTTTAGGTCATCTTGTTTCTTTTGCAATTCGTCCAACTTGTCAATGGCGTTCTGCATTTTTTGTTCTATCTCTAATTGCTTAAAAGCCTCCAAATTTCTGTCCAATTCTTTTTCAATGTCTTTGTTGGTGAGTTTCAGTTCTTCTAATTTTTCCTGCACTTGGTTTTTGTCCAACTGCTCCAACATTTTATTGAGTTCGTCAAACAATTTTTTCATTTCGGGGGTCATCACATTTTCAAACAACTGCTCTAACTGTTGTTGTTTTTCCAAAATACTTTCATCGGTTTGCGAAAATTCATTTTGTTGTTTGTTGTTTTGCTCGTTTTCCTGTTTCAGTTGCTCAATCTTGTTTTCAAGCTCTTTTTGTTTTTTCAATAAATCTTCTAATTTCTTTTTTTCTTCGTAACCCAATTGGTTTTTATCGTTGATTTTTTTAGACATTTCGTTAATGTCTTTTTGCAGTTGCTTGCTTTTTTTAATGCTTTCTTCCAAATCTTTTTTAATCTGCGAATTGTTTTTTTCAGTCGCTTCGTTTATTTCATCGCGCGTTGGTGCTTTGTAACTCATCACTTGGGTTTTTGAAGATTTTGCGCCGTTTACACCGTCGTTGTCAAACACTTCAAAATAATATTCAATTTTATCGCCGGGCTGCAAATCAAATTGTGCGGCATCTAAAAAATAAAAATACGGCTGCGAAATTTGTGTTTTTGAAAATGCAACGGGGAAATTTCCCTTTGTTTCCCGGGCTTTCCCTAAACTGTCAATCCCGAATTTTTTGTAATGAAATGTGAGATTACTGAAACCGTAATCGTCTTTTATTTGTCCGCTGAAATAAATGTTTTTCGAGTTAAGCGAATCTTGTTTTTCCGCCACTTCAATACTTGGATATTGGTCGGAGACTACGTTAATGCTGTAATTCACCGAATCGGCGGCGTTTTGCACAAACTGATTTAAAGCCTTAATCGTATAATGATTGCTTTGCAAAAAGCGGCGCGAAAAACGAAATTCGTTTTCATTGTTTTTTTCGGGAACGGCGTTGCTGTCGGCAAAATGCAAATTTAAGTTGTCGGTATTTTTTGTGCGAAATGTCCAGTTTACTTTTGTGCCTTGCGGAATTTGCATATCACCTGTGTTTTCAAGTGTTTCAGAGGCTTTGTTTAAATACGCGGGATAGACTAACTGCAAATTAAATTGCAAGAGCGAAGGTTTTGGCAGCACTTCCAACACATATTCTTTTGACAAAAATCCCGCTGCACCAAGTTGAAATTTTGTTGTTGCTTGCGGATTTGAAAAGGTGAAATGAAATGCATTCTTATTTTCTTTTTCTAATTTATACTCCATGTTGTTTATGGAAATAAACACTTCGTTGGGTAGTTCGCTGCCTGTAACTTTTACCTGCAAGTTGAAATCCTGTGTTTGCAGGGCGCGTAAAGATTGATTTTGAATAGAAAAAGTAAAGGGCATTTCTTTTTCGTAAAAGGTTTGATAATTCACCAAACGCTTTGTGCCTTTGGAAATGATTTGCGGTGAAAAAATAAAAATGCCAAGCATTAAAAACAAAAGCGGCAACAAATATTTTAAATGCTTTTTGTTTTCGTTGAGGTCAATAGCACTTGCAAACGCAACGGGTTTCAGTTCGTTTATTTTTTGATTGATGCTTGCGAGCAACAAATCTTCCGAACCCTGCCAAGCCTTGTTATGTTGGAGTTGCAGCACATTCAGCAATTTATCCTGAACGGTTGAAAAATGATTTCCGATAATGTTGGCGGCTTGGTCGTAAGAAATAATGCTGCCGATTTTATTGAGTTTGAGCAAGGGAACGGTAATGTAATTTACCAATACGCCAAGCGCGGAAAACACAAAGCCGAAAAACAACACCGCGCGAATGCTTGTATTAAATTCCCCGAAATACTCAAGCAACACAACAGACAAAAACGCCGCCGTTAATATTGCGCCCGAATAAATTGCGCCTTTCAGCAGTTGATTTTTGTAATACTTGCGTATAAATTCGTCTAATTTTTGGACGAGAATATGTTGTTGCGCGCTCATTTGCAGTGCCTGTGCAGACCTACAAATTTAGTGTTTGCTATGAGTGGTGCAAACGGAAATTTGTTAAAAAGGCTTGGAATGAACGCAACTTAAAAGAATCCTTACTCAATGCAGAGTTTTTTAATTTTGTTTTGGTTGCCTATTTGTATTTTGAGCAAATAAATGCCACGTTCTAAATTCAGACTTTTTATATCCACTTCTAATTTGTTGGATTTTTGATATTGGTGGTGTGCTAATTGCTTTCCCGTTAAATTCAGTACATACACATCTAAACGCTCTGCGTTTTCCACATCACATTCTATCACAACAGAGTTTTCTTTATCCGCAGGATTAGGAAATACGGAAAAATCAAACGGCAAATCGTAGTTTACATATATCAGCGAAGATGTTTCAACCGTTCCGTCATCATTCACCTGTTTTAATCTGTAATAATTTATTCCTGAACTCGGGAAATAATCATACAGGCTGTATGTCTTGATAATATTGCTGTTTCCCGCACCGTTCACTTTTCCTGTTTCGGTAAATTCTGTTCCGTCTATACTTTTTTCAACTACAAAATAGTTGTTGTTTTTTTCAGAAGCCGTTTTCCATGTCAGTTTTATTTTGTCTTTTTCGGCTTCGCCTTTAAAGCCGATTAACTTAACAGGCAAAGGAACACCACCTGCTATGGGCGGAAAAACTCCTGCGTTGTTCATGCCCTGTCCATTACCGGCAGTAACGGTAAAATTGACATTATTATCGTAGCCTCCCAAACCATTGAGGGTGTTATTGGTAACATTTACCGTAGGAAAAGCACTTGAATAAATAAGTGCACCCTGTCCGCCGCCGCCGCCGCCGCCGTGGGTATCAAAGTGGTCCACGTTACCGCCATTGCCGCCATTTGCCAGCACGCTAAGTGTACAAGAGGGGGGGATACTAAAAGAATTAACGTGAATAACTATGCTGCCGCCGCCACCGCCGCCGCCAGCACCGTCCTGACCACTGCTTACGGCAGCAATGCCGTTTGCGGAAATTCGGATTGGGCTTGTGCAAGTGCCTGTGGCAAGGGTATTGGCTTTAATTAAAATAATTCCTCCGCCATTAGAACCGCTTCTGCCTTCATTATTGTTTTGCTGCCCGCCGCCGCCGCCGCCGCCCATAAATATACGGCTTACGCTTATGTTGTTACTCAGGGTAATTGCTCCTAAGCCCCGTCCTGAATTGCTTGAAGGAGTAAGAGAGCAAGTCCAGCCTTTACCGCCTACACCGCCACCCGTGAAATTTCCGCCGCCACCGCCACCGGTATTGTTTTCAGCACCCGCACCGCCACCGTTTAACATTCTTCCCCTTCCGTTGGTTTGTGTGGCTGATGTAACCGCATAAATTCCTTCGCCCTTATATCCTGCTCTTTGCGTATTATTACCACTGTAATAAGTATTAGTACACGCATAATCAGTAGGAGCATTAACAGAAACAGCACCACCACGAAAACCTCTGCCGTCCATGGTTATGCTGTGATTAAGCGTTAGCGTGTTGGTAACTTCAATGGCTAATACACCACCCACAGAGCCGTTCCACGCCAAACCGCTTATGTTGTTGGTGGTAGTGTAATTCGCGCCTAAATTTCTTAGTGTTATAATTTGTACGGAAGCGTTGCCGTTTATGTTATAAGCATTTGACAGGAGCGTGGTTAATGTAATGGAGTTGGGAGCTCCTGATATGGCAGCAATAGCGGCAGATTCATACAAGCCCGCGCTTTGGATTCCTCCCAAGTTTCCGAAACCCGGAGCGTTTGCTGTGTTGCCAATCACATTATCCTGCATTTGCATAATAATGATGACACCACCTACCGAAAAGGTATGATTAACTTGATTAACGTTAGAAAGCGACAGCACGCTTACTCCGCCTGAAGTGGAAATACCGGTTACTTTGGCGTAAGCGTTTACTATAGTTTGGCTTATACCGAAATAAGAAGAAAAAACGCAAAGCAATAAAAACAGGCTTCTCATGAATTTATTCATAAAACAAAGTCGCAAGGTACACATTTTGAATGAAATAAAACATATTTTCTTAGAAAAAAACCCCTTTACTTAAACTCGCGTACTGTGAGCGAATCCCGATAAGAGCCATACAATTTATTGCCTTTGTAGGTTGCCAACAGGTTTTTCTTAAAATCGGGAATAGGTTTGCAGGCTTCTTCAAAGAGTTTGTAATTGTAGCTGCACAGCGTGCTGTCCTTTTGGAAATAAATGATATTGTCGCTTACATTAAAATTGCGCAAATTTTTAAGCGAAATAATTTTGCTGAACGCGCCAAACATATCAAACACATAAATGCCTGTTTCGGGGCAGTTTAAAAATAAGTAACCATTGTGTTCCAACATAAAGTTGGGCGATAAATTTGTGCGCAACACCTGTTTTAAATTTCCTGTAAAGGCTACTTTCTGCGAGTTCTCGTTGAAACGAAGCAACTCGTTGTTTTGTTTGTTGTAAATCCAAAAGCTGTTGTTTGCGCCTGCACACGCCAAGTCGGTTTGTTCGTAACCGAGTTTTTCCAAAGAAACAATATCGCTGTTTACCGAGAGTTGATTGTCCAAAAAAACTATTTGCTGAAAGTCGCGGTAATACAACAAAATTTTCAGCGGATTGGTTGCATCAACGCTTGTGATGTTTCCCAACTTTAAATTGCTGTATCGCGCAAATAATTTTCCGTTTGGCAAAAATTTAATGAGTTCTTCGTCGTTTACGGTATAAATGTTGCCGATGTTATCCACGGTAAAATAATTCAACTTTGTTTTTAAAGTTAGCTTTCCGTCTTGCTGCATGAATGAAGAAAGAATAACCACAGAGGCACAGAGAGCGCAGAGTTTTTTTATTTGTTTATAGTTTGCCACAAATTTCACGAACGGACATTAAACTTTTTCAATTTACAATATTACTAAAATCGCTTTGTTTAGGATTACACTGATTTTTGTTTTTCTCTAAACATAAAAAACGCCCACGTAATATATACGCGGGCGTTTTTTGGAGCAAAGCACAATAACTGCTTTATAATTTTTTAATTTGACGCTCACTTACCCATTTATCGCCAAATGCTTTTTTATCGTATTTAATGTGGTATTTGTTTTCGCCTACTTCAATAACCGTAGCAGGTTCAGGTATCATACCGTATTCCACCTCCACGCGGTCACCTACTTTAAATTTGGTAAGAGCCGATTCAGGAGCTTCCGGTTTAAAATTTCGGAGGCGTTCTTGGGTAACCCATTCATTCCACGAATCGCTCCAACCTTCATATTTGATGTAATACCGGTCGTTTTTCACTTCCAATATTTTGGCATCGTACCAAGAGCCGTTGTGTTCTACCTGAACTTTTTCATTTACTTGTTGCGCATTTGCCACAGCAGTTATAGTCACCGCAAATAAGATTAAGATTACTTTTTTCATTTCCTTGATTTTTTTAAAGATGTTACAAAGTTCATGCGGCGCGAAATTAAAACCTAATTTTTCACCACTACATTACCCCTACAAATGCAACTATTTTAAGTTTCAGCAGGGTAATTCACGACTTAAAGTCATTTTCAAAATTTCTTCCAAAATTTTTCTGTCATTGCTCAGGCGCGGAATTTTGTATTGCCCACCGAGTTTGTTGTTTGCTTTAAGCCAATTGAAAAATGTGTTTTGCGGCATGGCTTGTATTTTCGGGAAATGCAGCACATAGTTATTATAACGTTTGGCTTCGTAATCGCTGTTTTGTTTTTTCAGGGTTTCGTCAAGCACAGCTTTAAAAAACTCAAAATTATTCGGTGTGCGTTCAAACTCAATCAGCCACTCGTGTGCGCCCGAATGTTGTTGCATAAAAATTGGCGCAACCGTATAATCGCGTACCGAAGCGTGGGTTTTTTCACAGGCAGTTGCAATTGCCACATCTGTATTGTGAACCATTAGTTCTTCGCCAAAAACATTGATGTGTTGTTTTGTACGTCCCGAAATTTTAAAACGATAGGGATTTGTTCCCGTAAAACGAATAACATCGCCCAACTGATAACGCCACAAACCTGCGTTGGTGGTAATAATCATGGCGTAATCAATCCCCACTTTCACATCTTCCAAAGAAATTGTTTTTTCAATGTTGCCGTTTTCAAAATCTTTCAGGTCAAGAAATTCGTAGAAAATTCCGTAGTCCAACATCAGCAACATTTCATCGCTTTTCAGTTGGTCTTGTATGCCAAAAAATCCTTCGGAGGCATTGTAGAGTTGCAAAAAATTTACTTTGTCGTTGTCAAATAATTTTATGAATTGCTCTTTGTACGGCTCAAAACTTACGCCACCATGAAAATACACCTCTAAATTAGTCCACACTTCGCGAATGGATTTTACATTTTTCTTTTCCAAAATGCGTTTCAGCAGCACCAACATCCAACTCGGCACGCCCGCCAAGCTCGCCACGTTTTCGTTCATCATGCTTTCCGCCATTTTTTCCAACTTGCTTTCCCACTCGTCCATAAGCGCAATGCTGACATCGGGTGCGCGAAAATAATCTGCCCACATGGGCAAGTTTTGAATGATGATGGCACTCACATCGCCGTGATACGAGCTGTGGTCGTCAAAGCTGTCTTCGCGGAAACTGCCGCCGAGCGCGAGATTTTTTCCTGTAAATAATTGCGTGTCGGGATTATTATAACAATGCAGCGTAATCATATCGCGCCCCGCATTGTAATGACAGCCGTGCAAACTTTCCTCACTTACAGGCAAAAATTTACTTTTATCGGTTGTGCCGCTGCTTTTGGCAAACCATTTAATATCGCTGTGCCAAAGCAAATTTTGTTCGCCTCGCCGTGTGCGTTCTATCAAAGGTTTCAGACTTTCGTAATCATTCAGCGGAACGTGTTTTTTAAATTGATTGTAATTTTTTATGTCGGAAAAACGAAACTGCTTTCCGTATTCCGTGTTCGCTGCATCGTACAACAAATTTTGCAGCCACTCCTGCTGCACATCAACAGGATATTTGATGAACAACTCAATTTGGTGCATTCGTTTTTTCATTAACCAGCTTGCTATGGAATTGAGAAGAGCCATTCGGGAAAATTAAGAATTTTAAATGGGGAATGCCAAATTGTGCGGTGAAGCATAAACCATACCCCCTTGAAAAAACGGTTAAATTGAAAAAGCAGACCTTTGTCTTAAAAATTTTGGCACAAAAGTAAATTTTAACATTTTTCCGAAACGATTTTCAAACAATCAAAAAGTAATTTGATGTTCAAATACTTAACATGGAATTAACACAGGCTTTAACAGCTTACTAACCGAAAATAAACATGGAAACGCAAGAAAACGATTTCTTTTTCGTCTAAAAAGAGAAGTTATTAACAGGTTTCTGCCTAAATTTGTTTCCCTTAAAAATCATAAAATTGTCATGTTTGAGATATTAAAACACTTTGAAAATAAGTATGGTAGCCTGAAAAAGAAAGGCTTACGCATAGAAGGTTTATCTATGATAGACCCAAAACGCAAAAAACATGTGATTATGATTAGCAAGCCTTTTATGTTTGACAACCGCCAGTTGCCAAAAACTTATGAGGGCTTGGACATTAAGGCAAAAATTGAGGGTGAACTACCAAAAGAATTTGCCTTTAAAAAAGATGCCGTGAAGAAAGAATACGTTTGGGCACCTGCAAAATTTGAAAAATACGTTGACCGTTGCGCCGAAGAAATTCGCAAGCAATTCGGCAATCCCGATATGAGCCGCCAAGAAATGTTAGATGCTTTGGCGTTCGGAAATTTTGAAGAGCATAAAAAGAAAAGTTTACAATTGATGAAAGACGGAAAAATCCCTCCGTTTAAATTAAATTAAGTGGTTTGTTTGTTTTAAAGAGAGTAAGCAATTGTTGTCATAATTAAGGGTTAAACAATTAATTGCTTTGGTTCAAAAAAGTCGGTTTAGTTACCGGCTTTTTTGTTTTTGTAGCTATTTATTTTTTGCGAGTATCCAAACGAGTATCCAAATAAGAAAACAATTCATCAATTTTTACGTTTAATGCTTTTGCAACTTTAAGCAAGGTGCTTATTTTCATTTCTTGTCTGCCTTTAATGTACTTTCTCAAATTTTCCACGTCCATATCCGCATCGTGGGCAACCTCTCTTGTTTTTAAGCCCTTTTCTTTTATTATGTCAGCTATACGGCTTCCTAACTTTAAAACATCTTTGGGAATTTCTGACTTTCTTACCCTTTTCTTCATTTCAGAAAAGTATCTGCAATCAGATTATTTTCATGGATTTTAAACAATCGGTTGCATACAACTGATATTTTATTTATCATTGTCGCGTATTTTAAAAAAATTAAGACATGATGAAAAAATTAATTTTAGCCACATTGCTTGCTGTATGCGTTGGCAATTTTTCTTTTGCACAATGCAAAGAAACTTCAGACCCATTTACCAATGAAAAGATGAATACTTACAAATGGAAAAAGAAAGTGGTGTATTACGAATGTAAAAGCAAAAAAACAACGCTGGAAATGATGTTTATGTATGCCGGAGCTTTGAATGCCATTATATCGCAAGGGGCAGAACTGACATTTAAAACTGCGAACGGCGATGTGGTAAAATGCCAAACCATTAGTGATGCTGCTCCAAAAGTAGCTGTGGCAGGTTCAGTAATTTATACAAACTTTTCTTTCATTATGGCTGTATCAAAAGAAGACCTTGAAAAATTATCTGCTTCAAAAGTTGTGTTAGTTCGTTATCCCGACGGAAAAGGCGGAATAACAGATTTAAAACTTAAAAAAGGCGCAGCTAATGCTGTTATGCAAGGCGCAACTTGTGTAAAAGCAGGAATGTAATTACCTTCGCCTCGTTTTGAAAATCAAAATTAAAAATAAAGCATTGTGTGTGTTCACAATGCTTTTTTTGTTTGTTACCGCCTCATGCAGCCGAAGAGGTTGTACAGATGCCAACGCCGAAAATTTTGAGCCCAATGCCAAAACAGATTGCGGCTGTTGTTTTTATCAGGCTAAAGGCAAAGTGTGGGCGGCGTTTGATAAAACTGAAAGTTTGAGAAAAAACGGAGTTACCGGACTTAAACTGTATGCCGGCGAAAATTTGGCAGGAGGCATAGATTTTAAAAGCTATGTGCCCACATATTTTTTGCTTAGTTCATCAGCCACAAGCAACCCCGATTATAATTCTTTTACCTATCAAAAAACGGAAGGCGATGTTTTAATAGTTGAGCTTGATACATCAAAAGAAAAGGAAATGCAGGTGCGTATAGACGACCAAAACAATAATACGCTGTGGACAGGCAACGTTGTTTTTAAAGCGGCAACGGTAACTTTTATTGAATTAAATTAACGAAGTAGATTGAAAAATCACTTTACATATTTTTTCCTGTTGTTTGCTTTTGCTTTGCGGGCGCAGTTTTCAGCCGATTATAAACCTTTGTTATCTTCAAGTTCCATTCCAAAAGAATATGTTGTTGATATAAGTTCTTCGGCAAAAACAAATGCCGAAAACAACGGTATTCTTTCAAAAGAAACTGCCGAAAAATATTTTACCGAATTGTTTTATTTGAAAAAATACATTTTTGAAACAGGCACTATTTATTTACCCAATGCTTTAACGGCTTATGTGGACAGCCTTTTCAACGGTTTGTTGAAATACGAACCCATGCTGAAACAGCCTTTAAAAATTTATGTAACGCGATACGGCTCTGCCAATGCCTTTTGTTTGGCTGACGGTTCTATTTATATAAACGCGGGTTTAATTAAAACCATGCAAAACGAAGCCGAACTGGCTTTTATTATTGCGCACGAAATAGGACACGCCGTTATGCAACACGGTTTAAAAGAAACTGCCAAGCTGATAGACATTAACAAAAAAGAAAACCGTGTTGTTTCTTCGCAAACCAATACGTTCAGGCAATTACGGTATTCGCGCGAGTTTGAGCAAGAGGCTGACGGCTACGCATTATCATTAATAAATGCCGCAGGTTTTGACGCGAGCAAAGCCGCGAGCGCACTTACCCGATTAAAAACAGATTCTGCCAAAACAACAACTTTTGATTTTGAAAAATTATTTAATAATTCCTTTTTTACATTAGACACCGGCATTCATGTAAACAGCTTGATAGAAAAGGCAAAAGAAACGCTTAAAAAACGTGAAGAAGAAAATAAAAATTCACGACTTGACGATTTGTATGACACGCACCCCGATATGGACAAACGCATTGCTTCGGTAAATGAATTAATCCGCAACATAAAGCCCGCTAAAGAAAAAAGAAAAATTTCGTCACACTACAATTATTACAAAACTCTTGCTGCTTTTGAAATGTGCGCTAATAATTTAAGAGAGCAAGATTACATTAATGCCATTATCAACGCGCTGCATTTGCAAAAAATTTATCCCGACAATACTTTTTTGCTGAACAACATCACTCAATCTTTGTATTGGATAAGTTATTACAAAGAATTGGAAACCTCAAGCCTCAAGGTGTATGGCGACCTTCAACAAAACACCGAAAATTATTACGCACTGTTTGCCTTGTTCAGCAAGCTGAATTTAAAAGAGAGCAAACAATTGGCGTATGCGTTTTTGCGTTCAAAAGAAGATAAAACAGAAACATCGGAAGCCCTGATGTTTTACGTTTGTTTGGTTACCGAAAATTATTTGGGCAAAACGGGCGCGCTTGATTTTTATAAATCGTACTTAATTAACTATCCGAACGGCGCGTACAGTGCTTTTGTAAGAAACAAACTGAAATGAGAAAACTAATTTTATTTGCTTTTATCTTATTTTCTTTTGCAAGCTGCGAAAGCTACTGGACACTGGCACGCAGCGAAAGTTTTGTGAACGAAACAAAACAGGCGGAAAAAATTATATGCCTTAATCCTCAAATTCAGTATTACGCTGCCGAAAAAAATTTAAACATAAAAAAGGCAAAGAAACTGACAACAATGTTTTACAAAAGTCTTCTTAAATTTTCAAAGAAAAACTCTGTGCCGTTTGAAATAGCCGTGTTGGACGAAAACGCAAGCGGCGATTATTACAACCATCTCACGGCTTTGAGAGAAAATCTGACAGAAGTAAATTTGGGTAATTACGAATCAAACATTTCTGCCGTTAAACCGGAAGAAGGCAAATTTGTGAAAGGCGTGTTTGTGTATGCTCCAAAAATTTCACACGAGTTTAATTCCTTTTCAAAAACATTCGGCACAAAGTATTTTTCGTTTATAAACATTGTCATTTACGAAGGCGGTTTTGTTTTACATCACATTGTAGTTGATACTGACTTGTGCGAAACCGTTTTCAGCGAACGAAA